>JANQNW010000020.1 GCA_028279375.1 Phycisphaerales bacterium | reverse complement strand
GGGATTCCGATCCTCAGAGTGGCCGTCTGTCATTACGCACCAACTCTCCGACGACGCCTCGGATCCAGTCCTCAATCACATTCGCTCGCTCTGGATGTTCAACCGCCCAGACGATCCGGCCAAGATCGTCTATCACCCCAAGTTCATCTCGCCGGACAACCCGCTCTGGGGCATCGACTACGACCAATTCGTGCGAGGCTGCCACCTCGGCGTCTTCCCCAGCGCCTATGAGCCTTGGGGGTACACACCACTGGAGTGCGCTTCCGTCGGCGTTGCGTCAATCAGCAGTGACCTTGCCGGGTTCGGGCGTTACGTGCAGGAGAACCTGATCGGCCACCACGAGATGGGCGTGCAGGTGCTTCCAAGGCGTGGTCGTCACTTTCACGACGCTGCGGCCGATCTGGCGTGGCGCCTGTTCGAGTTCTGCAGACTCGATCAGCGCGAGCGAATCGCGTTGAGAACGATGACTGAACGACAGTCAGGCGCCTTCGACTGGCGCGAACTTGCGGGGCGCTATCACGAGGCCCACGACGCGGCTCTGCTGTCACTCGGGGCTACCGCCCCAGACGCCTGATTGCGACCAGCCCGCTCCCCGTCTTTTCTCAGGCAATTCAGTGAGATCCGGAATACCCGTTCCAACTGCTCGGTTTGCCCCCTGTTCACATTGGACACACCCAGACCCCACAAGGCCTGGCGTCTCTTCCCTGAGAGAGGCGACAGTCCCCCACGAGGCCCGGCGCTCGCTCACCCGAGCGCCTGGCTTTTTTTTGGCTCAGGGTGATGCGGCGTCGTCTGCCTTCGAACGCTCTTCGACCTTGCCGAAGACCAACTCCGTAGACGGGTCGAGAAGCTCGAGATTGGTCACCGCGTAGTCCCGAATGGCGCCGCTCGTCGCGTCGTATTCGACCTCGAACTCGAGACGCACGATCTGGCCGCGCTCGTATCCGGCGATGGAGACGCCATCACCGATCGCGAAGGGCATATCCATCGAGTTCATCCCCGCCGGCCCATCGGGCCAGGTCGCGAGGAACTCGGGGATCGGCTCGTGATACACGCGAAACTCGGAGGCCGGACTGTCATCGCTGGGGAGCTGCGTAATCTGCCCGCGCACGCTGTACACGACGCGCTCGACCGCGATGTCTTCCTGCGACGGAGCCGGCTCCGAGCACGATGCCACGAGGAGAAGAGCAGCCACGCTCACGAGGGCGCCTGCCGCGCGAAGGCGTTGCAGCCTGATCGTCATGCTCACGGATTCCCCCCCGGAGAATCAGCCCTTGATGGACAGGAACTTCTCAACGCTGCGGAAGTCATTGGCCACATGCGGGAAGTAGGTCATCTTCCAGGAGGCGCCGTTCTCGACGCGCGCGATCCGGGCGGACTTCTGGCGAACGGCCCATGGCCGCTTGCCGCGACTCCGAACGACAAGCGTCTTCATGCGATGGTGCTGCGCCTTGGTCAACGCCCTCTTGATGTCCGGATCAAGACGCATGAGGCGCGCGATCGTCTTTCGATCGGCCTCGCGGCGCGGCGCGTCCGTGATCGTGACTTCGATGTTCTGTCCGGCCTTGAGGTTGTCGACCATGGCGTCAGAATCCTCGTCGAGGCCAGGTGGGCCTCTTCCTGCTGTTTCTCGTTCGGGGCGGAACGCTCGGACGGGCCGACGGGCCTCGCAGAGCGGCCGAGCAGTCTACCGGGCCCCCCCGAGCATGTCCATTTCGCGTGAAAAGAGCCGGGCCGAATCGACCGTTTCTCTCCAGCGGCTAGGATACCGGCCCGAAGGAAACCGCATGAACAGCAACGATACAGACAGCAGCCAGAATCCCGCCGACCAGGGGCCCGCCGAGGGTCAGAATCGGCCCGTCTTCAACCCCGACGCCCCGAATCAGCAGCGCCCGCGACTCCGGCCCGTCCGCGGGTTCGCCGCCAAGCAGGGCGGCCAGGTCCTGCTGGGCCTCGCGGATGCGCAGCAGCTCTCCAAGCGCGTCGTCTTCACCGTGCCGGCGACGCAGGTCATTCTGCAGCACCTCAACGGTGAGAACGACATCGACTCAATCGTGTCAAGCGTCGGGCGCGGACTCACGCGTGAGATGCTCGAGCAACTCGTCGCCCAGCTCGATGACGCCGCGCTTATTGAGGGTCCGAACTTCGACAAGCTGCTGGAGGACACGCAAAAGGAGTTCGATTCATCACCGCACCTTCCGCCCGGATCGACGGCTGTCTTCGGCGATCAGCTCGTCATGCAGGAGCACGGCAAGGAGGCGACGGACGAGCAGAAGAAGAACTTTGCGCCGGATCTCATCCGCAAGCAACTCGACACTTGGATGAACGACGCGCTCAAGGATGCGCCGGATCCGAGCTTCGATGAGCTCCCGAAGGCGATCGTTGCGCCGCACCTCGATTACGCGCGCGGCTGGATGAACTACGCCAACGTCTACGGGCGCATGCGCGTTGTTGATCGACCCGACCGAATCATCATCCTCGGCACGAATCACTTCGGCCGAGGCTCCGGCGTCGTCGGGTGCGACAAGGGCTTCGAGACGCCGCTCGGCCTCTCGCCCCTCGACGCCGACTTCATGCACGCCCTTGACAGGAACCTCGATGACGAGCAGCGCTCGCGTCTCTATGGTCATCGCTACGACCACGAGAATGAGCACTCGATCGAGCTCCAGACAATGTGGATTCAGCACGTCTTCGGACCGACCGAGAGCGGCGCGCATATTCCCGTGTACGCAGCGCTGATCCACGATCCGGCGCGCAACAACGGCGACAGCTACGACGGTGAGGGCGTCGATTTCACGGCCTTCGTCGAAGCGCTCAAGAAAGCGCTTGACGAGACTCCAGGGAAGACGCTCGTCGTCAGCTCCGCCGATCTCAGCCACGTCGGACCGCAGTTCGGAGATCAGAAACCAATGGCCGGTGATGATCCTGAAGTCGGCGCGATGCGGGACAAGGTGCTCAAGCACGACCATGAGATGCTTGAGATGTTCGCCTCGTCTCCGGGTGAGGAGCTTGTCTCGTCAATGGCCTGGCAGCAGAACCCGACGCGCTGGTGCAGTGTGGGCAATATGGTCGCCGCCAAGAAGGTCGTCGAACCCAACGAGGTTCGCATCCTCCAGTACACCGCATCGGTCGATCCGCAGGGACTCGCCATGGTGACGTCGTGCGCCGCCGTGATGGTCTGACCCGCATCACGCGGTACGGATCGTGCTGACGGCCGTCGGAGTCATCTTCGCGCTCGCGGGACTCGCGCTCGTGGTCTCGATTCGGTTCGACCGGACCGTGGGCGTCGCGCAACTCGCCGGAATCGGCCGACTCTCGCGGACAACGCTCATGATGTCAGGGCTCGCACTGCTGGGCGTGGGTTATCACCTGCTGAATGCGGAGTTGAACCTCGGACTGCTCGCGGCGCCGGTGCCGGTCGCATGCGCCGTCGCCCTTGCGGTCGTCGTGCTCTCACTGGTCGCCGATGCGATCATGGCGCGAGATCACACTGTTTCCGATGACACGGAGGCTGACCGTTGATCTGCGTGGTGCAGCGCGCAAATGAAGCGTCTGTCGAGATCATCAACGACGATAACAACATCGAGCGCCGATCCATCGGTCCGGGGCTCGTGGTGCTGGCCGGGGTTGAGCGTGGCGACGACGAGCGCGTTGTCCTCTGGGCGGCAGACAAGATCGCTCGCCTCCGCATCTTTCAGGATGACGATGGACGCATGAATCGAAGCGTCCTCGAAAGCGGCGGCGAAGTCCTGGTCGTCAGTCAATTCACGCTCGCAGGCGACATCCGAAAGGGCACGCGCCCGAGCTTCGTCGGCGCCGAGATTCCCGAGCTGGCGTCACCGCTCATCGATCGATTCGTGGCGAGACTGCGCGCAGAGCATGGATTGATGGTGCAGACCGGAGCGTTCGGCGCAAAAATGCGCGTCGCGCTGGTGAATGACGGCCCGGTGACCATCATCGTCCAGCGCGACGCGGAGGAGTCCTGATCACGACTCGACCTTACTGCATCGGCCCCCACTGGCTGAGCAGCATGGCGAGATCCAGCGCATCGACGAAGCCGTCGACATTCAGATCCGGCGATCCTTCGATTCTCGGATCGAGGAAGGGCTTCTGTCCGCCCATGTCGTCGTCATCATCATCGCCCTCGACGTGCAGTTGAACCTGGATCTTGATGCAATAGCCGCCGCAGACGCCGTGCCCCGGCGGACAGTGATACCCGTCGCCGCCGTCGCCTGCTTGTTCATCGAAGTCGGACCTGCTGAGACGGAAGACTGACTCCGCCGTGTGGTCCTTGAGACTCGCGCCAGTGACCCAGTTCTCTCCGGGAAGGAAGCCCTCTTCGAGATAGTCCTCGTCCTCGAGGTAGACGAAGTAGTCCTCCTGCTGCGCGTCATCGAGACCGTTGAAGTCTTCGTCGCCCGACGCCGTCACTGCGAAAGGCAGGTTTCCGACATCGTCGGCGAAGACACAGAGCTGCGAATACGGACTCCCGGCGTCATCGTTGAGCCCGAAGGGGCCGCCATTGCGGTTCCCTTGCTTGTCGAACCAACCCAACAGCGTGTCAGTCGGTTCGCACGCATCATCGAGACCGCCGATGACTGTAATGCAATACAACTCGCGCGGCGTCAAACCTGTGATCATGTAATGATCGACGTCGTAACAGACCGGCTTCTGGTTCTCATCCTCAAAACATGTGATGAGCGCCGAGTCCGTTCCGGGGGGCACGTCGCATCCCAGCCGGAGCGCCTCACCGCCTGTCTTGAAGTCAAACGTGAACTCCTTGATCTCAAGCGGTGTCGCGTTGTCAATGAAGACGATCTCGACGCGGATCTGCCCGGTCTCGCCGTGCGGCGCGTTGGAGAACAGACCATTGATCGTCCCGTCGAAGCCGTCATAGATGCTGCCGAATGCGAGGCGAATCGCGTCGCCCTCGAAGTTGTTGACCACCATGACGCCGATGCTGCTCGTCTTGACGATCTGTTCGACACTCACGAGCGCACCATTCGCCGGATCCGTCGGAACTGCATCGAACGCCTTGCTATACAGAGCGATATAGCACTTGAACTCACGATCCCAGACACAATCCTCCTGAAGCTTGCCGGTGATGAAGAAACAGTCTTCACCGAGCTCCGTCGGCGCCTGGATGATGTTGCTGTTGGCGAACGAATCGTTGTCCGTGACGAGGTCTTCCTCCTCGACGAACGTGACCGGCGGCAGTGGCTCATCAATAGCGCGTGCCTCTTGATTCGCGACCATGCTGCAAGCAAGCAAACCGACCCCTACCAAATGCTGGGTGCCCATATTGCGCCTCCTGCCCAAGTTGTTCATCTTGTCCTATCGTGGACAAGTTCGTCCTATAATACCCTACTTGGACTCAGATCGCGCTTTCGTGTGGGGTGAAGAACCGTTTGTGAATACTGACATGTCTCGGCGCATGAAAAAGCGGCGGGCCGGGGCCCGCCGCGTGGGGTTTGCGTGTCCCGGTCGAGACCGGGACTCAGTCGATTCGGATTACTGCACCAGACCCCAGAAGCTCAGGAGCGTGGCGAGATCCGCCGCGTCGACCTGGCCGTCGCCGGTGAGATCGGCTCGCTGGTGGAGCGACGTGCCGCCCGTGCCGCCGTCGCTGTCGCTGTCGTCCTCATCAACGTGGGGATTCAGACGCACCTTGAGCGTGTAGCAGCCACACACCTCATGCGCCGGGGGCGTCGACCACTTCGACGCATCGAAGTCCTCGCGGCTCAGGCGAACGACGTCGTCGATGTTGTCCTTGGTGCTTGCGCCGGGAACCCAGCCCTCGCCCTTGACCGCATCGTTGTCGTTCGGGATGTACTCCTCGTCCTCGAGGAACAGGAAGAAGGTCTCCTCCTGCATATCGTCAAGGCCGTTGAAGTTCTCATCGCCCGTCCCCGAGATCGCGAATCGAATCGATCCGAGATCATCTGCGAGAACGCAGATCTCCGCATATTCAAAGACATTGCTCGAGCCAGTGTCTCCGATGCCGTTGAGGCCACCCTGGATGAAACCGAGCTTGTCGAACCAGCCGAGCACGGTGTCAGTGGCTTCACAGTCATACGTCTTGCCGCCGACCTGCGTGATGCAGTACAGCTCACGCGGCTCGAGGCCGTCCACCCAGTAGTAGTCCACGTCGTAGCAGATCTCCTGCTCGCCGTGATCCTCGATGCACTGAATGATCGCCGTCGACGCTCCAGGCGGAGCGATGTACGCGAGTCGCAGCGCGTCGTTGCCCTGGAACTCGAACTTGTACTCCTCGATGTTCTCGCCCGAGTAGTCATCGCTACCGCGCTCCACGTCGTCAAATCCGACGAAGAGCTTCACGTAACCGGTGTCTTCGTGAATCCCGTTCGAGAAGAGGCCGTTCACCGTGCCGTCAAAGCAGTCGAAGATCGACGTCACGGCGATGCGAATCGTCCCATCCTCGAGGACTGGAATCGCGATCTCGGATCGCGTCTCCGGGCCGAATGGATCTGAGACACCGAGCAACTCCTCGACGACGCCGAGCGGACGGCCGAGCGCGTCGGTCGCTTCCGTCGGCTTGTCGTACCAGGCGATGCAGCACTTGGGCTCACGATCCCAGATGCAGTCCTTCTGAAGTTTGCCAGTGATATAAAAGCACTCAGAAAACTCCGTCGGCGCAGTGAACGTCTCGATCGAGTCGAAGACATCATTGCTTGAGCCGTAACGATCCTCGACTTCACAGTACGTGTAGACGGGATCCGGCAGATCGACCGCCAGCGCTGCGCTGGCGCCCACAACTCCGAGTGCGGCGAAGCAGGTCGCCGCCATACGAACCTTAGACATAGGGTCCTCCTCACCACGTGGTCGACGGCACATGCCGCCGCTTGCAAGAAAACACATTGCCCCGTCAGCCCGATGCGCCGGAAATCCGTTCCGCGCCACGCGCCGGACCGCAACCACTCACAACCCGCGACGCGAGCTCTCGCACCCGCCGCGCACCGACATCGCCCTGAAGCGCTGCGCGCGTCGTCGACGCAGCGCGCACTCCGGGCGCCGGAGAATGAACAGATCAATCGCACACTATCCCTTGAGCTTGCGGGGCCGATGCGCTGCTGCGCCCGGCGGTGGCTCCAATGCCTGCCCGCGATCTCATCCCCCGGATTTCGGAAATCGATGCGCCGAACTCTCATCCGGCGCACCGTAAGTCTCATATCACGCGATCAACTGATCGCCATGAGGCTGGCCTTACTGCACCGGGCCCCAGAAGCTGAGGAGCATCGCGAGATCCACCGCGTCGACGAAGCCGTCGCCTGACATGTCAGCGCGAGCGGCAAGGCCGCCGCCGCCGAAGTCATCGTCGTCATCACCTTCAGCGTCGTCATGCTCATTCAGGTACACCTTCAGGGTGTAGCAGCCGCAGATGCCGTGCTCAGGCGGGCATGCCACATCCGGATAGTCGTCGAAGTCCTCGCGCGACAGGCGAATCAGATCCTCCGAGGGATTCGTCTTCGTGCTGGCGCCGGGAACCCAGTTCTCTCCCTTGATGACGTTGTTGTCATCCGGGATGTAGCCCTCGTCCTCGAGGAACTCGAAGAAGTCTTCCTGCTCGCCGTCAAGAAGACCGTTGAAGTCCTCATCGCCCGTGCCGGAGATCGCGAAACGGACATGACCCATGTCATCCGCGATCACGCACAGCTCCGGGTACTCGAGAACATTGCCGGCGAGCGGGCCGTCGGCGAGGCCGAGATCGCCTCCCTGACGATTGCCGTTCTTGTCGAACCAGCCGAGGACGGTGTCCGTCGCCTCGCAGTCATAGTCCTTACCGCCGACCTGTGAGATGCAGTACAGCTCGCGCGGCTCAAGGCCCTCTACCCAGTAGAAGTCGACGTCGTAGCAGACTTCCTTCGTGCCGAGGAAATCGTCGCACTCGATCTCGACAGTCGCCGCGATCGGGAAGATAAAGGCAAGACGCAGAGCCTCACGGCCCTCTTCGAAGCGGAACGTATAGACCTCGGAGTCCCCGTCATTCGGGTCGAGGCTGAGCGTGACCTCACCGGTGTCGTCATGCAGCCCGTTCGAGAACAGACCGTTGAGCGTGCCGTCGAAGCAGTCGAAGACGGACGTCACGCCGATGCGCAGCGTCTGGTCGTCGAGCACGGGCCAGATCGTCGTGCCAAGGTTGAAGACATCCTCGATATCGAGAACTTCCTCGACCAGGCCAATGTTGCGACCGGTCTCGTCGAAGGCCGTCAGCGGCTTGCTGTAGCGAATCAGGCAGCACTTCGGCTGACGATCCCAGATGCAGTCCTTCTGCAGCTTGCCGGTGATGTAGAAGCACTCGGCGAACTCGGTCGGCGCCGTCACGATCTCGCTGTACATGAAAGCGTCGTTGTTGCCTTCGCCCGTACGGGGAACGGTTAGCCGCTCCTGCTCGGTCTCACAGTAGGTGTAGACCGGATCCGGAAGATCGACAGCGAGCGCCACCGATGCTCCCGCCAGCGCAAAGCCGGTGAAACAAGTCGTCAGATTCTTCAGATTGGAACCCATCACAAACCTCCACACGACCCGATTGGCTTCCTTCCCACGGGCCGGCACATAAAAGGTCGCGGCTGTCGCAGCGGGAACACACACAACCCGCTCTCACCTTGCGAACACCGCTTGTCTCTCTCAAAGCGGTGACGAGCGCTCTCACACTCGCCACCGTGGATTCACAACTCTCACTGGAGTCGATTCAGTGGTTTACTGAACCGGGCCCCAGTAGCCGATGAGCATCGCGAGATCGACCGCATCGACGAAGCCGTCGCCCGACATGTCAGCGCGCTGGGCGAGACCGCCGCCGCCGAAATCGTCGTCGTCGTCATCGCCGTCAACATGCTCATTCAGACGAACCTTGAGCGTGTAGCAGCCGCAGGTGCCGTGCTCTGGCGGGCAGGCGTACTCCGGAAACTCATCGAAGTCCGAACGGCTCAGGCGAATAAGATCGTCTGACGGATTCGTCTTCGTGCTGGCGCCGGTGACGTAGTTCTCACCCTTGATGACGTTGTTGTCGTCAACGATGTACTCCTCATCCTCGAGCCATGTGAGATACTCCTCTTCGAGCATGTCGTCCAGACCATTGAAGTTCTGGTCGAGGCAGCCGGAGATCGCGAATTGGATCGTGCCGAGATCGTCAGCGATGACGCAAAGCTCGGGATACTCGGGAACATTGTTCGCAGCGCTGCCCTTGGCGATGCCGAACGCGCCGCCCTGCTGGTTGCCGTTCTTGTCGTACCAGCCGAGCACGGTGTCCGTCGCGTTGCAGTCATAGTCCTTGCCGCCGACCTGCGTGATGCAGTACAGCTCGCGAGGCGTCAGGCCCTGGACCCAGTAGAAGTCAACGTCGTAGCAGACTTCCTTCTCGCCGGTGTCGTCGAAGCACTCGATCAAGGCGGTCGAGGCGCCCGGGAAGACATACGCAAGACGCAGCGCCTCGCGGCCCTCCTCGAAGCGGAAGACATACGTCTCCGCGCTGGCGTTGTCCGGATCCACAGTGATCGTGACCTCGCCGGTGTCATCATGCAGACCATTCGAGAACAGGCCGTTGAGCGTGCCGTCGAAGCAGTCGAACACGGACGTAACGCCAATGCGAAGCGTGCCGTCGGAGAGAACATCCGCGACCAGCGACGCGGGGCCGCCACCGAACGGATCATCGACCTCGAGAACCTCCTCGACGAGGCCGAGATTGCGACCGTCGGTGTCGAAGGCCGTCAGCGGCTTGCTGAACACGACGAGACAGCACTTGGGCTGACGATCCCAGATGCAGTCCTTGTGCAGCTTGCCGGTGATGTAGAAGCAGTCAGCGAACTCCGTCGGAGCGCTGACGGTTTCGATGGATGAGAACGAGTCGTTGTCGCCCGGGGAATCGGACCTCTCGACCTCACAATAGGTGTACACAGGATCTGGCAGATCAACCGCCAGACTTGCCGACGCGCCTACGAGCGCGACGCCGGCGAACATTGTCAAACCACGCGTCTTGAGACTCATCACTGTCCTCCTCTGAGCCCGCCCTTTCTTGTCGTGGGAGCGAGCCAGACGAATCAGACGAGCGGGTGTGCAGCATGCGTCCATCGCACGCCGAGCGTTCACCCCGCTCACATTTCTCGAATCGACGCCAGACGCTCTCACGCATGCCGTCGAATATCTCTGATCGCGTCAGGTCCTGGACGCGTGTGTGTCCTTACTGCACCGGGCCCCAGAAGCTCAGGAGCATCGCGAGGTCCACGGCGTCGACGAAGCCGTCGCCCGACATGTCCGCACGCTGTGCGAGACCGCCGCCGCCGAAGTCGTCATCATCATCACCCTCATCCGTGTGCGGATTCAGGCGCACCTTGTACGTGTAGCAGCCGCAGACGCCGTGCGCGGGCGGCTGGGCGAACATCGGATACTCATCAAAGTCCTCGCGGCTCAGACGCACGACGTCGCTCACGTTCGTCTTCGTGCTGGCGCCGGGGATCCAGTTCTCGCCCTTGACGACGTTGTTGTCGTCCTCGATGTAGCCCTCTTCCTCGAGGAACTCGAGATACATCAGCTCACCCCAGTCGTCGAGGCCGTTGAAGTTCCTGTCGGCCGCGCCCGACACGGCAAAGCGGATCGAGCCAAGATCGTCCGCGATGACGCAGATCTCGGAATACTGCGCGACGTTGCTGCTTGCCTTACCGATATTGATGCCGAAGTCGCCGCCCTGCTGATTGCCGTTCTTGTCGAACCAGCCGATGGCGGTGTCCGTCGCGTTGCAGTCGTAATCCTTGCCGCCAACCTGCGTGATGCAGTAGAGCTCGCGCTCTTCCAGGCCCTCGACCCAGTAGAAATCGACATCCCAGCAGACCTCAGTCGTGCCGGTCGAGTCGTCGCACCAGATCTCGACGAGATTGGTGCCCTCGGGCACGACATACGCGAGACGCAGCGCGTCATTGCCTGGAGGCCTCAGAAGGACTGGACGGCCGTCTGTGTCGCCGCGAAAGCCGTCGTTGATCCAACGGCCCTCGCCGAAGTTGAACGTGTACTCCTCGTCATGCATGACTTCATTGCGCGGCGCCGGCGGGAGGTCGGAGAAGTTGACGCCAATCGTCACCTCGCCCGTCTCGCCATGCAGACCATTCGAGAAGAGGCCATTGAGCGTGCCGTCGAAGCAATCGAAGACGGACGCCACACCGATGCGGACCGTGCCATCATTGAGCGGCAGCAACTCCAGATGAGCCATGCCCTCGAACGGGTCGGCAACCTGCAGGACCTCTTCAACGAGGCCGATGCTCCTGCCGGACTCATCGAACGCCGCCAGCGGCTTCGAGTAGGCGATCAGGCAGCACTTGGGCTGACGATCCCAGATGCAGTCCTTCTGAAGCTTGCCTGTGATGTAGAAGCAGTCGGCGAACTCCGTGGGGGCTGTGACGATCTCGATGTAGTCGAATCCGTCGTTCCCGCGGTCCATGAGATCGACGCGCGACGTCCAGTTGAGCCCCTCGAGCTCGCAATAGGTGTACGTCGGATCCGGCAGATCGACCGCCGTCGCGACAGACGCCGTCGAGAGCGCCGCGCCAACCATCAGAATCTTCTTCAGATCAAACATCCCGAACCCCCTGCTATTGCACAGGCCCCCAGAAACTCAGAAGCATGGCCAGATCGACAGCGTCGACGAGGCCGTCTCCAGACATATCAGCGCGAACGGCGAGCCCGCCGCCGCCAAAATCGTCATCATCACCTTCATTTTCTTCATGAAGGTTCAGTCGAATCTTCAGTGTGTAGCACCCGCAGACGCCGTGCCCGGGCGGGCACGCGAACCCCGGATACTCGTCGAAGTCCTCACGAGTCAGGCGAATCACGTCATCCGGATTCGTCTTCGTCGAGGAGCCGGGGACCCAGCCCTCGCCCTTGACCACGTTGTTCGTGTCCTCGATGTACTCCTCGTCCTCGAGGAAACTGAAGTAATCGACCTCCTTGGCGTCGGCGAGACCGTTGAAGTTCTCATCGAGGCAGCCGGAGATGGCGAATCGAATATCGCCCATGTCGTCCGCGATCACGCAGAGTTCTGCGTACTCAGGCACGTTGTTGCCGGCGCTCGTCTTCGAGATGCCGAAATCACCGCCCTGCTGGTTGCCATTCTTGTCGAACCAACCGAGGACAGTGTCCGTCGCCAGGCAGTCGTAGTCCTTGCCGCCGACCTGCGTGATGCAATAGAGCTCACGCGGCGTCAGGCCCTGGACCCAGTAGTAGTCCACGTCGTAGCAGACTTCCTTCGTGCCGCGATCGTCGAAGCACTCGACCCCAACGCTGCTGACGTCCGGCGCCTCGAAGGCGACGCGAGCCGCCTCGCGCCCCTGCTCGAATGTGAACGTGAAATCTTCGAACACCTCTGACGCATAGGTAATCCGGATGGTCACCTCGCCGGTCTCGCCCTGCAGACCGTTCGAGAAGAGCCCATTCAGCGTGCCGTCGAAACAGTCGAAGACGGACCCGATGCCGAGGCGGACTGTCCGGTCGCTGAGAAGACCGATCTGGAAGGGCCCGTCGCCGAGCACATCCTGCACGAGCAGCACTTCCTCGACGAGACCGATCGGACGGCCGTCAGAGTCGAATGCCGTCACTGGCTTGGAGTACGCCACGATGCAGCACTTGGGCTGACGATCCCAGACGCAGTCCTTCTGAAGTTTGCCGGAGATGTAGAAGCAGTCGGCGAACTCAGACGGCGCCGTGAACTGCTCGATGTACATGAAGGCGTCATTGGAAGCGCCCGAGCCGCTCCTGAACCCAACGTCATCCTGTTGCTCGCAGTAGGTGTACGTCGGATCGGGCAGATCGACGGCCATCGCCGTCATCGCGCCGGACAACGCCAGCCCGGCTGCGACGATCTTTACATTCTCTCTCTTGCCGAACATTCAGATCACTCTCTTACTGCACCGGCCCCCAGAAACTCAGAAGCATCGCGAGGTCCACCGCGTCGACGAATCCATCGCCCGACATGTCGGCGCGCTGCGCGAGACCGCCGCCGCCGAAGTCGTCATCGTCGTCGCCCTCATCCTCATGCGGATTCAGACGCACCTTGAGCGTGTAGCAGCCGCACTCGTTGTGCGCCGGCGGGTATGCGTAACCGGAGTCATCGAAATCCTCACGGCTCAGTCGCACGACGTCGTCGGGGTTCGTCTTGACGCTGGCGCCGGGAACCCAGTTCTCGCCCTTGACGACGTTGTTGTCGTCGAGGATGTATCCCTCGTCCTCGAGGAACATGAGGTAGTTCTCCTCAGCGGCGTCTCGAAGACCGTTGAAGTTCGAGTCGCCGACGCCGGAAATCGCGAATCGGATGATCCCGAGATCGTCCGCGATCACGCAGATCTCGGCGTACTCGATCACATTGCTGCTTCCCTCGCCGTCGTTGATCCCGAGCTCGCCACCCTGCAGATTCCCGTTCTTGTCGAACCATCCGAGGACTGTGTCCGTCGCCTCGCACTCGTAGTTCTTGCCGCCCACCTGCGTGATGCAGTAGAGCTCGCGCGGCTCGAGACCTTCGACCGAATAGAAATCCACGTCCCAGCAGATCTCCTTCGTGCCGGTGTCATCGATGCACCAGACGTCAACGACGTTGTCGCCCTCGTCTCCGATGTACGCAAGACGCAGCGCGTCGCCGGCGTTGCCCGTAAAGGGCGACGGCCCGCGCTTGACCTCCGAGTACGGGCCGCCGAAGCGATACTTGTATTCGAAGTCATGGATATCGAGGCGTTCCCCAGGCAGTCCCTTCTCAGAGAAGATGCCTGCGATCAGAACCTGCCCGACCTCGCCATGGATGCCGTTCGAGAAGAGGCCATTCAAGGTGCCGTCGAAGCAGTCGAAGACGGAACTCACACCGAGACGCACCGTGCCGTCCTCGAGAAGCGGGATCTGAAAGTGCGCCATGCCTTCGAACGGATCGGCGACGGCGATCACTTCCTCAACGAGACCGATGTCCCGTCCGTCCGAGTCGAACGCCTGGATTGGCTTGCTGTACGCGACGATGCAGCACTTCGGCTGGCGCGCCCAGATGCAATCCTCCTGGAGCTTGCCGGTGATGTAGAAGCAGTCGGCGAACTCGCTCGGCGCAGACACCGTCTCGATGTAGCCAAACGTATCGTTGCCGTGCAAGCTGACCGGAAGGCGATCCGTCGCGATCATGTCCCCATTGTCGATCTCGCAATAGGTGTAGACAGGATCCGGCAGATCGACAGCGTATACGGCTGAGGCGCCGCACAGCGCAAGACCAGCGGGGATAACCAGGACGGAGCGACCGCGAAAACTCATTGCTCTACTCCTCCGGCGCCCGCCCTTCCCTTATTAAGGAGTGGACGCCAGGCACACATCACACACTGTCCGGAGCGGACTCCCATCGCCCGCTACCGGACACCAAAGTACCTTGTCTCAAGGCCTTGCCGGGGGCTATTCCCCCCCAACAAGGCCAAAAACCCAATTTTGACTCTGGAGTCGTCCTAACGAGACCTTTACTGGACGGGCCCCCAGAAACTTAGAAGCATCGCCAGATCAACGGCGTCCACTAGGCCGTCGCCGGACATATCCGCGCGAGCTGCAAGCCCGCCGCCGGTGAAGTCGTCGTCGTCATCACCCTCATCCGTGTGCTCGTTCAGTCGCACTTTGAGCGTGTAGCAGCCGCAGACGCCATGAGCCGGCGGGAATGCGAAGTTCGGGAACTCGTCGAAATCCTCACGGGTGAGACGAATGCACGGCCCTGCGGGGTCGCGCACATCAGTGCCGGGAATCCACCCTTCACCGATCACGGCGTCGACCAGATTCTCGATGTAACCCTCTTCCTCGAGGAACTCGAGGAACGGACCCTCGACAATGTCATCGAGACCATTGAAGTTAATATCCGAGCAGCCGGAGATCGCGAAGCGAATGTCGCCCATATCGTCGGCGATCACACAGAGCTCCGGATACTCGGGGACATTGTTGCCTTCGCTGGTCTTCGCGATGCCCAGCGCGCCGCCCTGCAGGTTGCCGTTCTTGTCGAACCAGCCGAGCACGGTGTCTGTGGCCTCGCAGTCGTAGTCCTTGCCGCCGACCTGCGTGATGCAGTAGAGCTCACGCGGCGTCAGGCCGCGGACCCAGTAGAAATCGATGTCCCAGCAGATTTCTCGATCGCCGAAGGAGTCGTGGCAACGCACGATGGCGAAGTTCATTCCAGCAGGGGCGATATACGAGGCGCGAAGAGCCTCACGACCCTCCTTGAACTCGAACTCGTACTCCTCGTCGTAGCCTTCGCGAAGATCCGGAATGATCGGCTCGTCGATGAAGAAATCGAGATCGAGCAGGACCTTGCCCGTGTCGCCATGGATGTCATTCGAGAACAGGCCGTTCAGCGTCCCGTCGAAGCAATCGAACACGGAGGTGACGCCAACGCGGACTGTTCCGTCATCCAGGACTGGAGTGACGAGCTGCGCATACTCGCCTTCATCGAAGGGATTCGAGACTGCCAGAACCTCCTCGACGAGACCCAGATTGCGACCGCTCGCGTCGAACGCCGTCAGCGGCTTGCTGTAGATCACGAGGCAGCACTTCGGCTGGCGATCCCAGACGTAGTCCTTCTGAAGCTTGCCGGTGATGTAGAAGCACTCGGAGAACTCAGACGGCGCATCGACTATCTCGAGATAATCGAACGCGTCGTTCTGATTGTCGAACGTCCGAATGCCAGTCTGCTCGAGTTCGCAGTACGTATAGACCGGATCGGGAAGATCAACGGCGATCACGGCCGAGGCGCCGCACAGCGCGATCCCTGCGAATCCGGCAAACGCCGTCTTAGAGACAATGTCCATCAATAATCCTCCCACGAGCCGGCCATCGCCGACTCCAACCACGTGACGGAGCCGCGCCCCATCCAAATCCGGCGCCAGGGGCTTTCGCCCATGAACACCGGGAGTCTCAAAGCGTCACGGCGCAACGATCACTGCACCGGACCCCAGAAGCTCAGCAGCATGGCCAGGTCGACCGCATCGACAAGTCCGTCGCCGGACATGTCAGCACGCGCCGCCAGGCCCCCGCCGCCGAAGTCATCATCATCATCGCCACCCTCATCGGTGTGCTCATTCAGTCGAACCTTGAGCGTGTAGCAGCCGCACACGGTGTGATCCGGAGGATTCGCCAGCAGCGGATGCTCATCGAAGTCCTCGCGCGACAAGCGCACGAGATCATTCGGATTCGTCTTCGCGCTGGCGCCGGGGGTCCACCCCTCGCCCTTCGTGACGTTGTTCGTGTCCTCGATGTACTCGAGTTCCTCGAGCAACTCGAAGAACGGCTCCTCGAACTCATCGACGAGGCCGTTGAAGTTGTCGTCGGTGACGCCGGTGATCGCAAACCGAATGTCGCCCAGATCGTCGGCGATGACGCACATCTCCGGATAGACGGAGACGTTGTTGCCTTCGCTCGACTCGGCGAACCCGAGATCGCCGCCCTGCAGATTGCCGTTCTTGTCGAACCACCCGAGGCTCGTGTCCGTCGCCTCGCAGTCGTAGTTCTTGCCGCCGACCTGCGTGATGCAGTAGAGCTCACGCGGCGTCAGTCCCTGGACCCAGTAGAAATCCACGTCGTAGCAGACTTCCTTCGTTCCGGTCGAGTCGAAGCAGGTCACCGTGACGAGCTCACCGGGGGCGCTCGGGATCACATACGCCAGGCGCAGCGCCTCTCGTCCCTCCTCGAATCGGAAGTCGTACGTCTCAATGACCCCGCCGCCGTCAACGATAAGCCTCACCTCGCCGAGGTCGCCGTGGAGTCCATTTGAGAACAGGCCATTGAGCGTGCCGTCGAAGCAATCGAAGACGGACGTCACGCCGATGCGGATCGTCCGGTCAATAAGTGACGAGAGGTTCATCACAGCCTCGCCGCTGAAGACGTCTGCGACCTGGAGGACCTCTTCGACCAGTCCGAGGCTTCGACCCTCACTGTCGAACGCCTGGAGCGGCTTGCTGTACTCCACGAGGCAGCACTTCGGCTGACGATCCCAGACGCAATCCTTGTGGAGCTTGCCGGTGATATAGAAGCAGTCCGCAAACTCTGTCGGAGCGACAATCGACTCGATCTCGGAGAACTGATCATTCGATGGCGCCTCGATCCCCCGACCGGGGAACCCGCTCATCTGAGCTTCGCTGCGCTCCAGTTCGCAATACGTGAAGACCGGCTCAGGCAGGTCCACACCGGATGCGGCCGACGCGCACAGCGCGCTCGCGCCGATTCCAACCAGCAGTCCATGTGCGGCATTTCTCATGCTTCTGCCTCTAAGAGAATGCAAATTCTCAATCCTGAATCGACGGCGCGAAATCTCATCCGCGCCGCCGTGTATCTCGTTCCTGAGAATTCAGCTCTTACTGAACCGGTCCCCAGAAGCTCAGCAGCATCGCCAGGTCGACCGCATCGACAAGCCCGTCGCCGGACATGTCTGCGCGAGCCGCCAGGCCGCCGCCGCCGAAGTCGTCATCGTCGTCACCCTCATCGGTGTGCTCATTCAGTCGAACCTTGAGCGTGTAGCAGCCGCACACGCCGTGATCCGGCGGGCAGGCGAAGCCCGGATACTCGTCGAAGTCCTCGCGCGAGAGGCGCACGACGTCATCTGGATTCGTCTTCGTGCTCGAGCCGGGTCGCCAGCCCTCGCCCTTGACCACATTGTTCGTGTCTTCGATGTACTCCTCGTCCTCGAGGAACTCGAAATACGTCTCTTCAGCGTCGTCGCGCAGGCCGTTGAAGTTCTCATCGCCGAAGCCTGAGATCGCGAAACGAATCTCGCCCAAGTCATCCGCGATCACGCAAAGCTCCGCATATGCAGACACGTTGCTGGTGCCGCTGTCGCCGATGCCGAGCGGGCCGCCCTGCTGATTGCCGTTCTTGTCGAACCAGCCCAACACGGTGTCCGTGGCTTCGCAGTCATAGGTCTTGCCGCCGACCTGCGTGATGCAGTAGAGCTCGCGCGACGTCAGCCCAGTGACCCAGTAGTAATCCACGTCGTAGCAGATTTCCTTCGTGCCGCGATCGTCAACACATGTGATGAGAGCGACATCGGAGCCTTCATCTGCGACATAGGCGAGCCGGAGCGCCTCACGTCCTTCCTCGAATCGGAAGGTGTAGGGATCTGCGCCGCGTATGGAGAATGACACGGAGACCTCGACTTCGCCGGTCGTGCCGTGCAGACCGTTCGAGAAGAGACCGTTGAGCGTGCCGTCGAAGCAATCGAAGACAGAGGTCACGCCGATGCGGATCGTGCCGTCGTCGAGAACAGGAACCGCGAAACTGTTGGAGCCGCTGAAGAGATCTTCGATGCTCAGAACTTCCTCGACGAGGCCGATGTTGCGACCCGTCTCATCGAACGCCGTCAGAGGCTTGCTGTACGAGATCAGGCAGCACTTCGGCTGACGATCCCAGATGCAGTCCTTCTGCAGCTTGCCGGTGATGTAGAAGCAGTCGGCGAACTCCGACGGCGCCGAGACGATCTCGCTGTCGCCGAAGACGTCGTTCGAGTTCGGCAGCTGACGGAACTCCGCGACCTCGATCTCGCAGTAGGTATAGACCGGATCCGGCAGGTCCACGGCAAGCGCCGCCGAAGCAACGGCCATACCCAGACCGGCGAAACACACACGCAACGTCCGAGCGTTCGAACTCATCGGAGTTCCTCCCACTAGCTCGTCCCATATTGCATCTCAGTGCACACGCAACTGAGACGTCCCCGAATGTGAAGCGATGGCGCCGACTTCCGCCGACGCCATCGGGATCATTCAACTGTCCTTCTGCAGGATCAGCGCAGTTCTTACTGCACCGGGCCCCAGAAGCTGAGCAGCATGGCGAGATCGACCGCGTCGACGAAACCGTCGCCGGACATATCCGCACGCTGGGCGAGACCGCCGCCGCCGAAGTCGTCG
>JANQNW010000016.1 GCA_028279375.1 Phycisphaerales bacterium | reverse complement strand
GACCGCGCCCTGCGAGAGGCTGAACTTGGCGAAGCGCTGAGCGGTTTCTTCTTCGGTGAGAACACCACGAAGTATCGCCCGCCCGCACATGAGTCCATGTACATCAACGTCCTGAAGATGGTGAACCAGTTCGCCATGGGTCGAGTCGACGGAGGCGCGACGGTCGAAGCGCGTCGCATGGCGATGAAGGCGAATCTCCTTCGCGATGAGCGACTGGAACTCCTTGGTCAGATCGATGAAGTCGACCTGCGCGAGATCGGGATTCGGGACGAGCAGAACGACGATCAAGAGGACATGTCGGCGGAAGGCAACGGACACCTCGAGTTCGACAACACGAACGGAGACTTCATCGAGTCACCTCTGGGCATCTATCTGTCTGCGACGGCGTTCATGGTGGCTGGCGACCGAGGCAACCAGGAGGTCGCCTCTCGTCGACTGCAACAGGCGCTGAGCCTCCAGAGTTCGCTGATCGGGCCCGTCGATGAAACTGTCTTCCAGTCGCTGGCCTCGATGGATCGAGCGGATGTCAATGGGCTGGTCATCGCACTCAGCGGCAAGAGCCCGACGCTTCGTCCATTCAGACTCGGCCCGATCTTCGTCTACAAGGCACCCGTGTATTTCGAACTTCCGCTGATTCACCCGACGCGCACGCCGATCGTCGATGCGCAGGTTGTGGTCACGCCGATCAACTCCGACCGACCCGAAGTCGTAGCCCGACTCGACCTGATCGAGAACATGTCGCGCGTCGCACAAGCGAACTACGAGCGCGAGTTGCCGATCATCTACACGAGGACATTGCTGCGCGCCGCCGCAAAAAGCGCAGCCCTGACGACCGCGAATATCGCCGTCTACAACGCGACGGACAGCCCGTGGATTCGCGCCGCGGCGGCGATCGCGGGCCTCGTTCTTCTTGCGCACACCGAACCGGCGGACCTGCGTGGCTGGCTCTTCCTGCCCGGTCAGGCGCATGTCGGACTCCTGAATCTGGCGCCCGGAACCTACGATCTGTCGATCGAGTATCTGGATGCGCACGGCTCCGTGATCTGGAGATCGCCGCCGCAGCGACTCGAGTTCGGGGAATCCTCATTCACGACCTGTGTCGGCGCTGCCTGGAGATAAGACCGGAGCATGAAGAACTGCGCGTCTGAACCTGTTCGGGCTCTTGTCACCCTGAGCGTCATGCTGCTGGCCGGCTGTGCGAGCGACATCGGCAATCGACGCGCGGAGAGTCCCTCCTGGGTTTCGCAGCCTGACGCAGGACTCGCCGGGAGTAGCTTCCTCACAGCGGTGGGCGTTGGCCGCACTCGATCCGATGCAGAGGATGCGGCATACGTCAATCTCGCACGTGAGATCGAAACGCGCGTGCAGTCCACCGAGTCGATCCATCGTGTGGCGCGCGAGGCAACCTCTGCGAATCACACGCTCGGCTACGGCGAACGAGTCACCGCGGAACACGAACTCCTCCTCGAGACGAATCGCGAGCTGCTCGGTGTCGAGATCCGCGACTACTGGTACGACGAGCCTTCGAGGACGTATTTCGCGCGGGCGACCATGAACAGGGCAGTCGCTTCGGTCGCGTACCAACAGGAGATCGCGCGGCTCGAGACGCAGGTGGTCGACGCCGTGCGTCTTGAAGACTCCGACGCCACACCGCTTGCTCGGATTCGCGCCCTGCACGAAGCGCGTGACGCCAGGCGTCGGATCGACGCCCTTGGAGGCACGCTTTCGACGATCGATCCGGGCGTCGGTCCGGATCTCGCTCGTTCATCGACTCCGAGCGCCGGCGAAATCTCGCAGAAGCTCGAGGCGTTGCGGAGCTCATTCGGCGTTGCGATCCGCATCGTCGGCGGCGAATCCGAACCGATGATGCAAGCGTTGCTGCGAGCCGTCGAGGACCAGAATCTGAGCGTGACTTCGAAGAAGACTGCGATCGTCGAAATCGTGGTCCGTTTCGATGTGACGCACAATGCGAGTTTCAATCCGACGTCGCAGGTGTCGCGCTGGCAGCTATCACTGAAGGCCGTTGACCTCAGTGACAACCGGTCGGTCGCGACACGGCGCCTCTCCGGCAATGTCGCCGCGAGGAATCGTCTCGCCGCTGAGTCTGATGCGGCGGCGGCGGCGCGGCGCGAGCTTCGCCGTCAGATCCGACCATTTCTCGACGAGGCCCTCCGCGTGCCTCTCGAATCATCGTGAAGGAGAGAGACCTCATGCATTCACCGATCCTGCGACATCCTGGACGGCGACTTCTCAGCGCCGTCGCGCTCATCTTCTCGATGCTCCTGCTCGGAGGCTGCAACAAGACACGGGAAGTCTCACGCGTCGATCCGACACGCGTGCGAGACCTCGACTATCGATTTGACGATGACGACGCTCGCATGGTCGCCGACACCATGATCACAAGCTGCCTTGACGGCGTCTGGCTTGCGGCCTTTGACACAGCGAATGAACGCCGACCGGTGATCATCGTCGGAACTGTCCGGAATCAGACGAGTGACTACATAGACACCGGTCTGTTCATCAAGCAGATCGAACGCGCATTCGTAGACTCCGGCAGAATCCGCGTGGTCGCTGCGCCGACCGAGCGGGTTGAGGTCCGCGACGAGCGGCGTGAAGGGCAGGAATTCAATCGCGAGGAAACGGTGAAGCGCATGGCGTATGAACTCGGCGCGGACTACATGATGATCGGCCGTGTCGGGGAGACAGCCGCCGTCTCTCGCAATAAGAAGCGCCGCACGCAGTATTACCAGATCAACCTCGAGCTCATCGACATTGAGAGCAACGAGAAGGCCTGGATCGGCGAGCATCAGATCGAGAAGTGGGTGCAGGACCGGAACTAGGGTTCGTCGCTGGTGTTCTCGTCGGCGCATGCCGCGGCAAGATCAGTGGGCGAGAGAACCGGGAAGCGCGTCTCCCCCGTCTGCAGCATGAGGCGGATATAGGGCTCGCACATCCCGCACCCCGTCGAGCATCGGGTGGCGCGCTGCAGTTCTTCGAAATGCAGCCGGCGCTTCTCAGCAAGGTCCTTGAGTTCGCTGAAGACAAGCCCGAGACAAAGGCAGCGATCGACCGGTCGATCCGGCGCGTGAATGTCACTCATAGTCATAGAGTCGATTGTCGTCGTGGTCGCCCATCCAACCGAGGCCGTGGGCGCCGGGGTCGCGACTGAGGTAACCCTGGTTGACCTCGAATCTCCGCAATTCGATTGTCGCGTGACCATCAAGCCAAGCGATAGACGCTCGGCCCTTGTGCCTGAAATGCACTGAGGGATCAGGTCGGGCGCCGGGATACTCCGGCCAATGGCGCGGTTCGAGGAAGCTGTATTCGATCAATCCACCGGCGCGATCATCTGCGAACGCGGCGTCAGCGAATGCAATCGTTCTCGCGGGAGACGCGAATTTCGCGCGCGGAGCGCCGACGTGATCGCGCGCCTGGCCCTCGCCATCATGCGCGATGATCCAGGCGCCAACTGAGTTCAATTCGCGCTCCACGCCGACGAATGCGTTGTTGTAGCCGTAGCCGCCTCCTCCGGCCTCGAAACCGACACCTCTGTCAGTGAGCGCGTTGAGCACCGGCTCGAATTCGGGGCACGCCCGGATGCGCACCGAAGCGCCGGCGCCATCGAGGTAGTCCACCAGTGGTCCCCGCGCCGGATCGAAGGCGCCGGTCGCGCCGTCGCGCGCGCCGTGCCAACGATGTCGATTTGCCAAGAACTCCGCTGCCCCGGGAACGAATGAGCCGTTGTGGTCATCCGCGTACAGATCGTTGGCGACCTGAAGTTGGCGCACACCGGAGAGACACACGGCGCCTCGAGCAGTTCCTCGCGCGCTTGAGAGCGCTGGGAGCAACAGCCCCAGGAGCAGCGCGAGAATTGAGAGCACGATGAGCAACTCCACGAGCGTGAAGGCTCGCGCTGGACCAATCCACTTCATCCCGCGCTTCGTCACTGGTCCCAATTCCCGATTAACGTCGCGAGGTCGACCGCGTTCACCTGGCCGTCGCCGGAGAGATCCGCGAGCGGGCTGGCGTCACCCCATCTGGAGATGAGCTCCGCAATGTCGGCGGCAGAAACGACTCCATCTCCCGTGAGATCGCCGACAGGCCTGACATCCGCCACGGCGCTGATCTCGCTCGACAGTTCGCCGAGGATTCCCCCCGGGCCGAGCAGACCATCAACAGACGTTCGAACTCGAATGAAATCGAAGCCGTCAAGATCCGCCGGCTCGCCTGTGACCGGATCGAGCGCCCATGCGATGTCGAACGCATCGCCACCGCCGCTCCCCGACGACACTCCGACTTGCTCGGGATCGTCAGGCCACGTGTAGAAGACCGCCGGCGCAATGCCTGGCTGATCGACTTCGTCCGCGAGGTTGTTGTCGCCGAGCGAGCCATCGGCGCCGGAGAAATCGCCAAGCAGTAGCGTCGGCGTGTGCTCGGCGTACCCCCAATCCGCCTCGATCATCGATCCGCCGCCATTCGGATTCGCGAGACGATCCGTCGCGAACTGCATTGGAAGCTCGAAAGCGCTCGTCGCATAGTCGCCTGCCAGCTCGGGGAAGTCGCCGGAGTTGGGGTACCACGAGAGATTCGCCGGCGGCGTCGGCGTGCCGGAGTCGTCGTCCCATCCCTGCTCCCGGAGCGCATCGGCAGGCGTCTCCTCCGGCGCCTGCGCGATGCTTGTTCCGGGGATCACATACCAGGGGTCATCCGCGATCCCATTGCCGTTCTCGTCGCGACTGATCTCGATAACAGCGAGTTCAGCGAACTTCAGATTCGGATCTCCGGCGATCCAGATGGCGTTCGAGAAGACAATCGCATCGAGACCACGCTCATTGCGCGAGTCATCAAGCACTGTCTGATCGAAGCCGAGGGTGATGGACCCACCGAAGCCTCCGAGAGAGACGACTTTTGAGTTGTCCGGCGCCGCAGTGCCTCCACCGAGCGGCGCGCCGAGCGCTCTCTCCGGATCGTTGAACGCAGGGTTGTTCACGAACTGCCCGGGCGCAGGCCGGTACTCATGGACGACGCTGGCAAACGGGCCCGCGAATGCAGGGCCCGTCGCCAACGTCAGGAGCAGCGGCGCGAGGCGTCTCCTCCTCAGGACATCTCCTCCGCGCTTATGCCCCACTGCGGCATCTCCTCCGACTGATCCCAAACACCGCGAGCGCCGCCAAGGGCGCCGGCGCAGGAACAGTCGCATACCACGTTGCGCCGTCACGGATATAGAGTTCGCTCGTGACGTCATTGAACACTGATCCGAAGAACCCGAAGCCGTCTCCGCGCGGGTCAAGGCGCCGGACCTGCGTCGGATCCAGTATGTCGATCACGCCCATACCGCCGAGCGCAAGGTCGATCGCATCGGTGTTGACGACCGCGAGCGTGCCGAGGTCGCCACCACCGAAGTCGCCGCCCCCTACAAAGAGGTTGCCATCGAGATCGAACGAGAGCGACGCCGACGAGAGGATCTCTGCGATCTCGATTCCACCGACTTCAAAGTCGACTGCGCCAGTCATCCACTCGGCCGGATCGAAAGCACGGATCGACCCGGTCTCACTCCCACCCGGTTCTGTGTCGAAGCCGTTGCCTGTAAAAAGGCGACCGGCGCCGTCGAACGCGACGCCGGCCGACCCTCCTCCGATATTCGAGATCACCACGTTGTTGATCGGCGCAAGAGGATCGCTCGATGTGTCGAGAAGAGACACGCTCGAGGGGCTTCCGAAGTCGCCGAAGGTGATGGCGAGATTCGCATTGTCCTGCCATGCGGCGTCGAAGTGATTGACGTTGAAGATGTCGGCGCTCGACGCGTCCAGCAGCGGCGGCGCGCTGACACTCAGATCAGCGGCGTCGAATACGACCACCGGCTTGCCGAATCCGGCGCCAAGGGCGATACGCGAGCCATCGGGGCTCACTCGCAGGAACGACGGATCCGTCGCTCCTCCGATCGCACCTGGGTCGATCGAGCCCGCAAGCGAGAAGACGCCCGTCTTTACTCCTGATTCGACGAAGAACTCGTTGCCCGTCACGGCGACCAGACGTCCATCAGGAAGGGCGTCGCCGACGACGTCGAATGAGCCTGGCCCGATGGGAGGCATGGAGATCGCGCGGTACGACCCTCCGTATGTCTCGAACGCCGAAGCTTGCGCGACCGGTGCGACCAATGTGAACACTCCGAGCGCGCTCAGACCGAGCGCGCTGACAGCGCAGGAACTCCTCATGTCCTTCCCTCTCTCCTTCGTTTCGCCTCGATTCGCGCGAGACGGCTCCCGATCACACAATCACACCGCCACGCGAGTGCGAAAGGCGACGTCACAGTTCCGATGGGAGCTGCCGGAGGCGCCGCGCCATTCGCCCCAAATCTCGCGAGGGCGAAACAGACATTGCATTCGGCAGGTCTTCCGGCTTGGGGCGCCCGGGCCAGCCTTCCCATCGGAACGACGCATCCCCATGCGTCGCCACACGACAGTGGCTTTCTTGTGGCCCGCGCTTACTTGCCCGTTACGGCGGCGCGTCCGCGGTGGAGTCTCACCACACTTCCCTTTTCACCGTGCGTCATCATGACGAACGGCACCGATTGCTCGCGCACAGTACCACGCGCTCGAAACGTGTCAAGCCCGTCAAGACGGATGGGCGTTTGAGCGCTCTGAGCGCCGTTACAGCAACTCGATCGCCGCCCGCGGCAGCCACGTGGACCGACCGTCGGCAAGCTCGACTCGCGCCCAAGTGTCGCGACGCTCAATGAGCGTGAACTCAACGCCGGCATGCAGCGGGCGTTCGAAAGATGGTTCGTAGCCGACAACGCCGGGGCCGGTTCTCCCGACGACCTCCTGTTGCACGATCACACCATGGTCCGAGACGCCGGCGGCTGTAACGTCGACGGCGACCGATGCGCCGAAAACGAGGCATCCAAGGAACGCCGTCGCCGCGAGCCACCTTGGAGCGATGCGGCGGAGGCCCAGCAATCGCATCGACAGCACAATCCAGAGCGCCCCAAACGAAGAAACGAGAACGATCCAGCGATGTGAAGTCTGCGTGTTGAAATGCCAGAAGAGCAGCGTCCGCACGACACGCGTTTCGGCCTTGGCCTCGATCCGATCGGGGACGCGGGACTTCGCGACAGCGATATTCGTCTGCAACTCCCGACTCGTCGGCATGAGTCTCTCGGCCCGCCTGTAGTTCAGAAGCGCACGACCGACATCATCCGAGAGAAGGTAGGCATTGGCGATGTTGTAATACAGCCGCCCGTTGACGACGCCCCGATCGATGATCGCCTGGTGATCCGCAATGCTCTCGAGAAAGAGCGATCGCGCTCGCTCAGGATCACTGGCGAGGGATTCGCGAGCCATCTGGAATCGCGTCGCCGCACGCTCGAGCAACTCTTCATTCGAGATGGTCGATGGCGCCACAGGATTGACCTGCGCGATCGCCGCGGACGTGCTCGAGACGACGATCACCAGGATCGCAATCAGCATGTGTCGCAGCGCAAGCATCATGATCGGCGAATCTCCGGATCGGTCGCCTGAAGGACGCGAATGGCGTCGTCGCGCAATGATGCGCCTGCATCGACTCCGCCGCCGGCGAATCGCAACTGATCACATCTCCGCAGAAGTGCGATGAATTCGGCACGTGCGACTTCATCAACGCCGTCCATGAGGGCCTCGCACTCGTTCGGCGTCAGTCCGACCGCGGACCGGCCATAGATGTCGGCGACGTAGCCGAGCATGGCGCGTTCAATATGGCCGAGAGCGTCGCCGCCAACTGGATTCGCGTTGAGCGACGTGATAGCCCGCGACAGCGCCCGGCGTCTTCGTGCGTCCGCTGACTCATCACGCGAGCGCCGTCGGACAAATGCAGCGACACCGCAGATCGAATACGCCCCCACAGGCGTCGCAAGCGCAGCGATCGTCACTGGTGATCGCAACGCCTGACCTAGGCTGAACGACTGATTCACGAGCGCGGCGCTCGTCGTGAAGTTGTGCATGATCCCACCGGCTCTCGATTCAAGCGCGCTGCCGATCTCCCCGGTCGCACCGCCCTCGGCGTCGGCGAGCGTCAGCTGGCGGGTCGAGTTGACGCTGATCGGAATCGGCGGTGTCGCCGAGAAGACGTAGTCCTCCTGCTCGACGTCGTAGTGCCAGATCCCGACCGGTGGAATCTCAGAGACGTCGCTGCGCGCGGCGCGGATAGTCTGGGTGAAGACGAGCGCGTTTCCTTCTCGCTGCGACGGCGATGACTCCGCGGGAAGACGGAAGCCGTTCATGAGTTGCGCGTTCTCCTCGAGATCGAGCGAACCGATCCTGTCGAGCGGCTCATCGCCGATGACATACACGGTGAGCGTGATGGGGTCGCCGACGTTGACCTCGCGAGGAGACGCCGTCGCTCGGAGATCGAATGATCCGACGAGGCCATCGAATCCGGTGGGAACATCGTCTGAGGGAAGCGAACGAATCGTGATGCCCATTTCCTCGGCTGTATTCGCGAAGGGTTTGGTCTGTGCTCGCCGCCGGAAGATCCGGTCGATCTGACCTCCGCGCTGGAGGACCTCGACGCCAGCCAGCGTCGGTGGGCCCAGCACAACTCGCCCTGCTTGCTTCGGAATCAAGAGCAACTCGATGGTATATGCGCCCACCCGCTCGCCGCGCATCGATCCGCGTCCTGAGACACCTGCCGCGGTCATTCCCTCAACGCGAAATTCGATCAGGTTCTCGCCGCGCCGGGTGTAGGCGTCCAACTCGAACGCCGGACGATTCTGTACTTCGAATGCGTCCCGTAGGCCGGGAATCGAGATCGAAATCTCGTCTGCACTGTTCGTATACAAAATCGTGAGACGTAACCGGACAGGCTGGCCGACATAGATTTCGTCCTGCTCGAATGAGACCTGCAACTCGAAACTGGGTGATGGCTCCGGCGCGAGAATCTCAACGGAGAATGTCTGCGTCTGGTATTGGCGTCCATCCACGGTGACCGTCGCAGGCGGAATCTCAAGGCTGCCCAATTCGCGCGCAATAAGTTGATACTGGAACGTAATGGTCTGCCTGAATCGACCATTGATGCCGCGCGAGGTTGTGTTCGTTTGGAGTTTCGCAACGTCGAACTGTGGCAGCTCGGGAAGCTCCGGCTCAAGCAGCTGGCCTTCGCCTGATATCACGATCTCAAGCAAGAATGGCTGTCCCAGGTACTTCTCTCCGCTCGAGATCCCAGCGCGCACCGGAGACGACTGCGCGATCGCGTCCGATGCGAATGAAGCGATCAGAACGAAGACCAGGAACGCTCTGAAATTCTTAATCACCAGTCCTTCTCCACAGGCGCCTTACGAGCGCGAAGCGCCTTCAGAAACTCCTCGCGAGCCTTGCGCTCTCGCTCTTCCTTTGCGAGAATCGCTTCGATCGTGGATTGCGAGAGCTGATCCTCCTCGGATTGCGCCTCGCTGTTCGACGGCTGCTCCTGACCTTCACTCTCCTCCTGCTGCTGATCTTCTTCGGGATCCTGCTCACCACTCTGATCGTCTGACGGCTCCCCCTGCTGATCCTCCTGCGTCTGATCAAGCGCCTCCGCTGCACGCTGCAACTGCTCGGCCGCCTGCCGCTGCTGCGACGCTGCCTCCTGAGAATTCCCCTGCTGCAGCGCCTCCGACGCGCGCTCCTGCGCTTCCTGCGCCTGCTCAACAGCCATTTGCGCCTCGGAGAGATCTTGTGATTCCGGTCGATCCTCTGCCTGTTGCTCCAGTTGCTCCTGCGCCTGCTGCGTCTGCTCGTTCAGTTGCTCCTGACGCTGCTGCTGTTCCTGACGCTCCTGCTCGCCCTGGTTCCGCAGATCCTCAGTCTGCTGAGCCTCTTCCTGCTGGTCCTCCGCGAGCTCCTTGAGATCGTCCGAAAGCTGCTGCTGCTTCTGCTGCTGCTCAGCCATCTGCTCCATGAGCTTCTGCAACTCATGGATCGCCAGCTTCGAGAGCTCGATGTTTCGGCGCGCGTCGACATCCGAGGGATTCAGATCGAGCGAGCCGCGATAAAGGCCGATTGCCTCGCGCAGTCGCTCGATGGCGCCGGGTGGATCGCTTTGCGCCTGCTGCAGAGCTTGCTCGAAGACCAGGTTGCCGGCGTTGAAACGCGCGGCGCCGCTGATCTCATAGCCTGGCGCCGACTCGTCGGCCTCGCGGAAGAGGCGCTCGGCCTCCTCCAGTTCCCCGAGCGCGTGCCTGGCACATGCCAGGTTATAGGTGGCGATTGCGTCGTCCTCGTCCGCCTCACGCGCCTCCTCGAAGAACTCGGCGGCGCCGTCGAAGTCCTCCGCCGCAAACGCGTCGCGCCCGGACTCGATGAGTTCACGCGCGCTCTCGGCTGCCGAGGCGACACCAGCCAGACCGAAGATGGCCGTGAAAATCACGCTCGCTCGCAGATGATCACCGACGCTCACGAATCAACCCCTCCAGAAGCAGGAGCGCCAGCGCGGCGCCGAGGAAGATCTGGAACTTCTCGTCGTACTCAATGGCTGTACGCGCCTCGAGGTCTCGTTGTTCCTCTGATCGAATCAGTCCTGTGTACACCTCATCCAGGTTGATGTTGCCGGTCGCGACATTGAAATACACGCCGTCCTTCGACCCGCGCGCGACCTGCCTGAGCATGTCGCCGTCGAGCCGGCTCCAGACCTCCTGTCCTTCGTGCTGCAGGAAACGCTGGCGTCCATCCTCATCCGTAATGGGAATCCTGCGCCCGGTCGTCTCGTCGCCGATCCCGATCGCGATGATGCGCACGCCCGCTTCTCCAGCGAGCGCAGCAGCCTCGGCGGGAAAGCTCTCATGATCTTCGCCATCCGTGATCAGGATGACATCGCGATAGCCGACGCTCGCTTCATCGAAGACCTCGTTAACGGTCAGTCGAAGCGCATCTCCGATGAGCGTCCCTCCGCGTGAGACGCTCTCCGGCGAGAGGTCATCCAGCGCCGAGCGCATGAAGCCGTAGTCGAGCGTCAGCGGCGATTTCATGACGGCAGTTCCCGCGAACGCGACAAGCGCCACGCGATCTCCCTGCAATCGCTCAATCACATCGGCGATGGCGAGCTTCGCGCGTTCAAGGCGATTCGGCTGCAAATCTTCTGCGAGCATGCTCCGAGAGACATCGACCACGAAGACGACATCTCGTCCGCGTCGTTGAAGCTCGCGTGGCCTCGGGTCCCACGCAGGACGCGCCAATGACACAACGACGAGCCCAAGCGCCACGATCGCGAGAGCGCTCCGGAGAACCTGCCTCCGCACGCTCATCGAAGCCGCGAGCTTCTGAACGAGCGCGTCATCAGCGAATCGCCGCACGACCTGAAGCTTGCGCGACAGAGCAAAGCCAGTGAGGAGCCCCAGCGCGGGAATCAACCAGAGCGCATGCAGCCATTCGACGCTCTCAATGCGCATCAGGGGACCCTCCGAAGCAGGGTTGAGCCGAGGAGAATCGAGAGCGCCAGGCTGGCGAACGCCGCCTGCGCCCAGGGCATGAATGCCTCGCTGTACTCCGTGTACTCGATCGACTCGATGCGCGTGCGTTCCAATTCATCGATTGCGGCGTAGATCTCCTTCAACTCCTCGCCGCTCGTAGCGATCCAGTGCCTGCCGCCACCGATCTCTGCCAGACGTCGCAGGAACTCTCGGCCGACGCCACCGAGCCTGCGTGACGATCCGATGCCGATGACGTATGTCTTGATGCCCCAGTCAGCAGCGAGGCGCACGGCGACCTCGGGATTGATCGTGCTGCGATTGTCCCGACCATCCGTGAGAAGAACCAGGACCTTGCTCTTGATCCTGAAGTCATCGTCGCGTTCGGAGACCCCTGCGACGCCGATCTCCTCCTCGGCCTTGCGTAAGCGCGCCGCCGCGAGAGCCACTGCATCGCCGATCGCCGTTCCATCTTCGAACTTCTGCGCCGTCTCCAGCTGGCCCGTCAGGGCGACCATCGCATCCGTCGAACGAACGAGCGGACAGATCGTCTCCGCGATACCGGCGAACGCGACAAGACCGAGCACATCATTCGGACGACCGGGCAGATCCCCGTCGTCACCAGCGATGAAATCGCGCACGATTTCCTTGACGACGTCGAGGCGCGTCATGCGCTCGCCCCCGTAGTCGATTCCTTCGTTCATACTGCTCGAGCGATCGACGACAAGCCCGATCGCGACCCCCTCCGTCGTCACGCGCGTCTCGCTCACGCCCTGCTGCGGCCTCGCGAGCGCGACCACGATCGCGACCATCGCGACGACGCGCAGCGCCGTCACCAGTGGGCGCGCCATCGAACGAAGCGTCGGTCGCACCGCGATCAGATCATCGAGTGATGAGAAGACAACCGCAGCGCTTCGTCGCTTCAGCATCGACACCGCGAGCACGATCACCGGCGCCATCAAGAGCAGAAATGCGAGCGGCCACGCGAATCTCATGAGGCGCCGCCCTCCACCGCGGCGATCCGGAAGGGCATGGCGGTGCGCTCAATGAACGACCGCGCCGACACCATCGAGTCCTCAGCCTGCGCGACGCTTGGCTCAAGCCGGGCGAACTTCACGAGATCGCAGTGGAGGAGGAACTGTCGAAGCAGCGTCTGGTCGTCGCCAGTGAAGAGTGTGGAGCCATGAATCTCCGCGAGGAATTCCTCTGTTGTCTGCTCCGGCGCCCGGGCGTCGAACTGATCCTCGATGTAATGACGCAGAATCGAAGAGAGCTCGGTGTAGAAGAGATCAAACTCGCCTGATTCAACGAGTTGCCGGTCCAGCAGATGACGAAGGCGCGACAGCGCCGTCTCGTCAGCAGGAGGCGGAGGGATCACGGTCGGACGAGAAAGCCTCCAGATCCCGAGCGCGATCGCACCGCCAAGCAGCAGGCCACCCCCGACGACGCCGATGACGATCGGAGTCCGTGACGGAGGAATCGACAGCGTCTCCTTCATCGCGCCGAGTTGAAGAGCGCTGTCCGGATCGAACTCCGAGGTGACGTTGATCGTCGACGGCTCGAGCGTCAACTCGAGCGTTCTACCGCCGTCGATCTCCTTCGCGATGAGAGGCGTCGGGCCAATCGTGTACGCACCCGGAAGGAACGGTTCGAGGAGGTAGATCGTCTCGAATCGTGTGCTGCCGTCGGCTTCCGCGACGGGCTCAAGTGCCCGTTCCTCAATCACTTCAAACTCGCCGACGAGCGTCTCGATCTCGAGCGGCGCCGGCGTAAACCCCTGCGGCACGACCTGACGGACGATGAACTCCAGGCGATCAGCAGTGCCGATCTCTACCGAGTTGGCTCTGGCTTCCGCGGTAAAACCACTTGAGCCGGCGCTCACGATGCTCCCGACTGAGGGCTGTGCGCCCGCGTCGTCTTCGCCTGTGCATCCTGCCACGAGTGGCAACAGCGCGATTGCTGTCGCCGCAGCAACGAACGTGCGGTTGACGGTCATCGCCGGCGCTCCCGCATACGAAAGAACGTCATCAGCGAGTTGACGTAAGAGACGCCGTTCTCGACCTCCACAAGATCGATGCCCATTCGACGGTGATCCGTCGTCAACGCATTGTGTCGCTCGCGGGCCTGGCGCGCATGCTCACGGCGCACTCGGCGGCTGCTCGTGTCGACGATCCGGCGCTCCCCGGTCTCCGCATCCTCGAGTTCGATCAACCCGAGCGGCGGCATCTCCTTCTCGCGAGGATCCACGAGCGCCAATGAGATCACATCATGCCGCCGATTCAGCAGCTTCAGGCTCGTCTGATACCCATGGTCGAAGAAGTCGGAGATCAGGAACACGATCGCCTTCTTGTCGAGCACCTTCGAGAGGTATTCAAGCGCGGAGGCAATGTCAGTGCCTCGATGCGTCGGCTTGAATGAGAGCACCTCGCGGATGACGCGAACGACGTGTTTCCCACCCTTCTTCGGTGAGATAAACAGCTCAACCTGATCCGTGAAGACCAGCAATCCGACCTTGTCGTTGTTGCGCACGGCCGTGTAGGCGAGAACGGCGCAGAGTTCCGCAGCGAGTTGGCTCTTGCTTCGCCGTTTGCTGCCGAAATCGCCCGATGCGCTCAGATCGACGCAGAGCATGACCGTGAGTTCGCGTTCCTCCTCGAAGCGTTTGATGTATGGCTTGCCGGTCCGCGCCGTCACGTTCCAGTCGATCGTCCGCACATCGTCGCCAGGCTGGTATTCGCGCACCTCGGCGAACTCCATGCCCTGCCCCTTGAAGGCGCTGTGATACTCGCCTGCAAAGAGTTCATCGACCGCCCGATTCGTATAGATCTGCAGTCGACGGATCTGCTTGACCAGGTCTTCCGACAGCATGCGCGTCAGGGAACCTCGACCAGATCGAAGATCCTGCGCACGAGGTCCTCGCTTGTCTTCTCCTCAGCCTCGGCTTCATAGCTGGGAATGACACGATGTCGGAGCACGTCCATTCCGACCGACTTCACATCGTTGGGCGACACATATCCCCTGCCGTCGAGAAATGCGAGGGCCTTGGAAGCAAGCGTCAGCGCCAAGGTCGCCCGTGGCGAAGCGCCAAACTCGATGAACTGCCCCAACTCTCTGTCGGCCGCCGAGGCGTCGCGCGTCATGTGCACGACCTCGACGATGTAGTCCTTGACCTTGTCATCCATATAAATCCGGTTGACGACGTCACGAGCGCGCACGATGTCATCAGGGCTCACGACGGGCTTTGACGCGCTCTTGACGCTCGTCGAGGCCATACGGTCCAGAATCTGTCGCTCCTCGACCTTCGTCGGATAGCCGACCTTGAGCTTCAGCATGAATCGATCAACCTGCGCTTCAGGGAGCGGGTAGGTGCCTTCCTGCTCGATCGGATTCTGCGTCGCCAGCACAAGGAACGGATCATCCAGCGGATACGTTTCGTCGCCAATCGTCACCTGGCGCTCTTGCATCGCCTCGAGCAGCGCGCTCTGGACCTTCGCCGGAGCGCGATTGATCTCGTCGGCGAGGACAATATTCGCAAAGACAGGGCCCTTTCGAGGTGTGAACTCCGAGGTTCCCGGGTTGTAGATCAGCGTGCCGATCAGATCAGCCGGGAGCAGGTCCGGTGTGAACTGGAGCCGATTGAACTTGGCGTCGATCGCGCCGGCGAGCGTGCTCACGGTGAGTGTCTTCGCGAGCCCCGGAACGCCCTCGAGGAGCACGTGCCCGTTGCAGAGCATGCCGACGAGCAGGCGCTCGATCATGTATCGCTGGCCGACGATCGTCTCCTCAACGCGCGACACAAGAGCCCGGATTGCCGGACTGCACGACTCGACTTCCTGCTCGACCTTCTGAATATCAACGACCAAGTCAGTTGCTCTCCGTATTCAACCAGCGTCCAGCGGACGAGACGATGACTCACCTCGCCGAAGTCCCCCGAAGCAGGCGGCCTGTGCGACGCGCCGGATCGCTCTGAACCGGCCTCCAGTGGCGGCCTGATGGTACCAGAGCACCTCCGCCCAGTTGCGTCTCATCGCCGTCTGGGGGCCTCCCGCGACCCGACGCGCGACGCTGCCTGAACTGTCAGAAAATCGCATGAAATCAGGCGCTCTTTGAGTTCCGGCCTCGACCTACCATCGAGAGCGATGCTCCGCGGCGCCGACACCAAGATGGTCGTCCAGGTCCTCCTCGACGCGTATCGACAGGGCGCGTTTCCCATGGCGGACCCTGAAACCGGCGAGGTCAACTTCTATACGACCGACGTGCGCGGAGTCTTCCGGCTTGATGATCCGGATGGCATTCATGTCTCGCGATCACTTGCAAGGCGCATCCGTGCGGGCGGGTTCGAGGTGACAAGCGACGCCGATTTCACCGGCGTCGTGGACGCATGCGCTCGGCCACGACCACGGGAGCCCGACACATGGATCGATCAATGCCTCAAGGGCTGGTACGCCGCGCTACACGCGTGCGGCCACGCACATAGTGTCGAGGTCTGGCGGGCAGATCCGGAGACAGGGCAGCGCGCCCTCAGCGGCGGGATCTTCGGGGTCACGCTCGGCGGCGCGTTCTTCGGCGAGTCCATGTTCAGCATCCCTCGTCCAAGGCGTGCTGATGGAAGTCGCGATCCGCTGGACGGGACAGACGCGAGCAAGATCGCCCTCCTGGCGCTCTTCCAACATCTCCGCAACCGGGGCTTCACGCTCTTCGACACGCAATTCACTAACCCGCATATCGAATCGCTCGGCTGTGTCGAAATGCGTCATCGCGAGTACATGCGGAGGCTCGACGAGGCCGCCGGGCTGGAGCTGTTCTGGCGTCCATTCGAGTGGCGTCCGGAGGATATCCGAGCAAGCGCCTGTCGCTGATCTCCGACCCTGAGTATCCTGCCGCCCCGCCAGCGGCGATCACCAGAGGACCCCGGAGGATGTGACTGATGGAAGTCGGACTTGTCGGCCTCCCCTATTGCGGCAAATCGACGCTCTTCAGCGCGCTAACCGGCGCCCCCACACCCCCGACCGGCGCGATGAAGCCCACAGTCGGCGTGGCGAATGTGCCGGACACCCGCCTCGATCTCATCGCCAGCTACATCCCTCCGAAAAAGATCACGCCGGCCACGTTGCAGGTCGTGGACATCCCCGGACTGAATCCGGGCGATGGCAGCGCCGTCAAAGCGCTGGACCACATTCGGAAGGTCGATGCGATCTGTCATGTTGTGCCTTGCTTCTCCGGAGACGGCATGCCAGTGCGATCGCCATCGACGGACATCGAGAACATCGACACGGAGATCATCCTGGCGGATCTGGCGGTCGTTGAAAGCGCTCTTCCGAAGGCGCAGCGCAGCGCTCGAAGCCGAGACGCGAAGGCCATGGCGCGCGTCGCGCTCCTCGAGAAGATCGGTCCGGCGCTCGAGGAGGGCCGACCCATCCGCGCGATGCTCGCGGCGGGTGAAATCAAAGAGGACAGCGAACTTCTGGCGCTCAAGGAGTTCGGCATGGTCAGCGCCAAGAAGGTGCTCTATGTCGCGAATGTCGGAGATGAAGACGTCGGCGGCGAGTCGGAGGCCGCAGCACAGGTTCGCGCGGCCGCCGAGAGCCAGGGCATGGAGTTCGTCGCCGTCTGCGCGCGGCTTGAAGCGGAACTGAATGATCTGGATCCCGAAGATCGAATGGAGATGCTCGAAGGACTCGGCCTCGAGTCTCCCGCGCTCCCGACGCTCGCCGCGGCTCTCTATCGACTCCTGGGCCTGCAGTCGTTCTACACCGCCGGCGAAAAAGAAGTGCGCGCCTGGACTGTTCGAAATGGCTCATCGGCGCGCGAGGCGGCCGGCGCCATTCATAGCGATATTGAACGCGGCTTTATCCGTGCAGAGATTTACTCCGTCGGCGACCTCGATGAGCACAAGAGCGAGCAGGCGATTCGCACGGCCGGCCGATTGCGCGTCGAGGGCAAGGAATACGTCATGCAGGACGCCGACGTCGTTCACTTCCTCTTCAACGTCTGATCACGCCAGCGACGGCTTCAGTGGATCAGATTCGCCAGCGGATGATTGGCGTTGAAAATCATCGTCACGTCTCCCGCCCCCGTGACATCCACGATCGGCCCGAGCGAGTTGCCCGCGGCAAGATCGAAGTTCGTCACGTTCAGCCAGAACGTATTGCGCGTGATCAGATTCCCGCCGGTTGTGGTCTCGATCGCCGTGTCGTTGTTGGCGAATGTGTTCGCGTCGATCCGGTTGCCGCTCCCGATCGCCAGGACACCCGCGTCGCCCTGGCTCGTCTGAACGTTGTTCTCAGTGACCACATTCCCCTCGTTAACCCGGATCGAGATCGGGTTCGCCGAGAAGGTGTTGCCCCGGATCGTGCCGCCGAAGTCAGCGTCAACGCCGCACACCGAGTTGTTCCGGAGCGAGCAGTCAATCACAGAACTTCCGCCATACGCCACGATTCCAGTCTGTGTATTCGTGAATGCCGCGCAGTCGATGACGGCTGAGCCATCAACCGCATTAATTCCAACCGCATTGCTGAAGGCCGAGCAGTTCGAGATCGTCGAGCCGTCGAACGCCCGGAAGCCGTCCCCTAGATTCAGCGATGCGGAACAGTCCTGGATTGTCCCACCCACGGTCTTGATGCCCGAGACACCATTGCTGATCGCGATGCACTCCACGATTGTCGTAAGGTGCCCGAAGAGACCCACCTCGCTGTTGTTTCGCGCCGTGCAGCGTGAGATCACACTCGCGTTCGCGACGCGTACGCCATATCCCATGTTGTCCGAGACATGAATGTCCTCAACGAGCACCTGCTCTCCGTTGGAGAGGATGCCGTCACCGCTGAATCCGCGAATTGAACCGTTGCGGATCGTCACGTTGATGAAAGGCACGACGTTCTTGTCATCGAAGAGAACCTCGACGCCGTTGGTCAGCGCTTTTCCGCCTCCCCCCTCGATAAGGAACCCATTGAGATCGAGCGTGACATCGTCAGACGCAATGACGACCGCGGGGGTATCCGCAGGCGCCGTCAGATTGCTGTGCAGAACGTAGGACCCGGGCGCGTCGATGACATACGGCAGCGAGATCAGCTGAGCCGACAGCACCACCCGATTCGTTGGCGTCGGCGGACCGGGAGGCGGGTCCAAAGGACCGGAGACCGCGTCCGGAATCCCCAGACCCAGCGCGCACACACATGCCGCGATTGCAATGCCGACTGATCTCATCTCTCTCTCCGGTGAGGCCCAGGGAAGTATGGCGCACCGGACTGTAGGGGCCACCTGCGCCCGAGGCGATCAGGACTTCCGGACGTTAAATGCGGCAATCCCTGCCATCTCGGGGAGGACTCAGGCGTGCTGCATCTCCACCGTGTAGTTCGGAGACTCCTTCGTGATCCGAATGTCGTGCGGATGACTCTCGACCATGCTGGCGGCGGAGATTCGCGTGAAGACCGCCTCTCGCCGAAGCACCTCGATCGTGTCGGCGCCGCAGTACCCCATTGCCGCCCGCACCCCGCCGACCATTTGGTAAACAAAATCCGCCAGGGGTCCGCGATAGGGAACGAGACCTTCAACGCCCTCCGGCACGAACTTGACATCGCCGCGCCCGTTGCTCGAGGACTCAAGCTTCTCCGCCTGGCCGTAGCGATCCGCAGACCCGGCGCCCATCGCGCCCTCGCTTCCCATGCCTCGATAGCTCTTGTAGCGCCGTCCCTTGCTGATCACGAGTTCACCGGGCGACTCATCGAGCCCCGCAAACAGCGATCCCATCATGACGCTGGAGGCGCCGGCGGCGATCGCCTTCGCGATGTCGCCTGAAGTTCGCACGCCGCCGTCGGCGATCACCGGAATATCATGCTGATCCGCGACAGCGACGGCGTTCTGAATCGCAGACACCTGCGGCACGCCGACGCCTGTCACGACGCGCGTTGTGCAGATCGACCCCGGCCCGATTCCGACTTTCACTGCATCCGCACCGGCTTCGATGAGATCACGCGCCGCCTCACCAGTTGCGATGTTGCCCGCGATGACGGGAATGCTCCATTGGGCTTTGATCTGCCGGACCGTCTCGATCACGTTCAGCGTGTGGCCGTGGGCGGTGTCGACCACCACGAAGTCAACGTCCGCCGCGAGAAGCGCTTCGACGCGCTCGAACTGTCGCACACCGACGGCCGCGCCGCAGCGCAGCCTGCCTCGCTCGTCCGTGCATGCGCGTGGAAACTGACTCAGACGATCGATGTCGCGTCGCGTGATGAGCCCCGCGAGATTCCCGGCGCCATCGGCGAGCAGCAGCTTCTCGACCTTGTTTCGATTGAGAATGAGATTCGCTTCTTCGAGCGTGCACTCTGGCGGAGCAGTGACGAGGTTGGCGCCGGTCATCACGTCCTTGACGGAGGTCTGATCGTTCTCGGTGAATTTGAGATCGCGACGCGTCAGGATGCCCAGGACCTTCCCCTTGGTGCGAAGTCCGGCGCTGCCATCCTCGACGACCGGGAATCCCGAGACGTTGAAGCGCGCCATCGCTCGCCGAGCATCGCCGACGGTGTCGAGGGGGCCGAGCGTCACCGGATCAGTGATCACGCCGCTGGCCGACCGCTTCACCTTGTCGACTTCGCGCGCCTGACTCTCCGTCGAGAGGTTCTTATGAATGACGCCTACGCCGCCCTCCTGCGCGAGGGCCACCGCGAGACCTGATTCTGTCACGGTGTCCATGGGCGCTGAGATCAGCGGGATGTTCAGTTGGATGTCGTTGGTGAGGCGTGTGGAGGTGTCGGCGTCAGCGGGCAGGACCTCGCTTCGACGCGGACACAGCAGGACATCGTCAAAAGTGATGCCGTCGCCGATGATTCTTGTTTCCGGTGGGGGTGCCATGTCCGAAAGTATCAGGACTGCCCGAATCCGTCAACGACACCCACGCCCGCGCCGTTCTTGAAGTCCTGAATGGAATTAATGGCCGCACCGACGACCAACTCGCCGCTGATCGGAATCACATGTGATCTTCAGGATGGCAGAGTGCGCGTGCGCCCCGGCTATGCGGCATCTGTCATTGAGGCGGGGGGAACACCACTCCTGCTCCCACCGATCCCGCGGGCGGCCCCGCACTACGCTCGCCTTTGCGACGCCTTCATCCTGACGGGCGGCGATGATCCCATTATGGAGAACTTCGGTGTCCCGACGCACGCGGCGGCGACAAGAGTTGCGCCTGAGCGCCAATCGTTCGAGTTGGCGCTCCTCGAAGAACTCGGCGCTCGTTATCAAGCCAAGCCCGTCCTCGGGGTCTGCCTTGGAATGCAATACATGGCGCTTGCCGCCGGTGGCGCACTTGACCAGCATCTGCCCGAATCGACACCGACGCATGCTGATCACTACGGCGACGCCGTCCACGCTATTGAGCTCGAGGAGGTCACCTCCGCGCTTTCTGAAGGCCAGGTCTGCTCTCATCACCGGCAGGCTGTGTCAGACGCCGGACGCATGCGAGTTCTCGCTCGTTCGAGTGACGGCCTGATCGAGGCGATTGACGATCCCACTCGGCCGTTCTTCCTCGGGGTCCAATGGCATCCGGAACGAACCGAGGACGAGAGGAATGGCAAAGCGCTCTTCCGAGAACTGGTGACGAGAGCGCGGGACGGCGACTGAGGTTGTATCCTCGCGCGCGTCGATGCGGAACGTCCTGACACACCCCCCTCACCTGCCGCTCATTGCGCCGTCGATTCTCGCGGCGAGCTTCGCGCGCATGGCGGAAGACTGTGTGAGCGTCCTCGCTCCTGAGTCGGGGCAGGCCGCTGACCTACTCCACCTGGACGTCATGGACGGTCATTTCGTCCCGAACCTGACACTCGGTCCCGATCTCTGTCGTTGGCTGCGACGCGAACTTCCCGACGCAACCCTCGACGTCCACGTGATGGTCACTGACCCCACGCGCTATATCGCGCCGTTCCGAGATGCGGGCGCCGACCATCTCACCTTCCATATTGAGCCTGCGCTCTCCGACTATCGCGACCATGCAGGCGGCGGCGGTGGCCCGCTCGGCGAGGGATACAACGTGCTCGAAGTGGCCGATCAGGTTCACGACGCTGGCATGAGCGCGGGCCTCGCTATCAACCCGCCGACGCCGGTCGAAGCCGTGCTCGATCATCTCGATCCCTTCGAGATGATCCTCGTCATGAGCGTCAATCCCGGATTCGGGGGCCAGAAGTTCATCGAACCGACGCTTGAGAAGACACGTCTGATTTCGAAGCGCCTTCGACCCGACCAACGCCTGCAAATGGATGGCGGTGTGGCGCCCGAAACGGCCCAGCGGACTCGAGACGCCGGCTGTGACGTCCTCGTCGCGGGATCGGCAATATTCGGCCTCGAGCCGCCGGAAAGGCCGGGGGCGATCGCCCTGATCCGGGGTGAACTTCAGCCGGCCCAATGATGGGCCTTCTTCTTTGAGGAACGCCGATTAGTTGGTATTGTTCCCGGCTTCGATTTTCGAACCCCATGTCACGAACAGATGAGACATCCTCGCTGATCATCCGCTCCGGCGCGACGGAGTGGAATGACGTTGGCCGCCTGCAGGGCGCGACTGATCTTCCTCTCAGCGATTCCGGTCGTGAGGCGATTTCCTCCCTCGCCGAGAGTCTTCCTGAGGACGCGGTGGCGGTGGTTCTTACAGCGCCCGACGAGGCCAGCGTGGCGACAGGCGAGATCCTCGCGAGGCGGACCGGCGCGAAGGTCAAGGCTCTTGATGACCTCCGCGAGATCGACTTCGGACTTTGGGAAGGCCTGCCTGAAGACACACTCCTGGAGCGGTACGCGAAGTCCTACAAGCAGTGGCAGGACGACCCGGGATCGGTGACGCCGCCGGACGGGGAGTCGATCGAACATCTCGAAGCGAGGCTCTTCCGGTCAATTCGACGGGCCATCGAGAAAGGCCCCCGCCGACCAGTGGCAGTCGTGCTGAGACCGCACTGCAACGCCCTCATGCGTTGTCGCCTGCAGGGGCGTCCTCTCAGCGAATTCCGATCGCTGCTTGAAGACTCGGAACTCGTGGAGGAGCATACGCTCACTCCGGGCGATCTTGATCGTCCGGCGACAGTCGCGCGGGCGACCTCCTGATCCGTCCATCGACTGCCAAGCAAGCAGGATCCACATGACGCGAGCAGCCCCACAACTCAGTTCTGACCTGAAAGTGGCGACGCGCCGTTCGGCCATCCCTGAAGGCCTGTGGATGCGCTGCCCGAGCTGCGAGAAGCTGCTGTTCCGCAAGCAGGTCGCGGCGAACCTGCATGTCTGCCCCCACTGCGGCCATCACTTCCGCATCGACGCCGTCGAGCGCGTGCGGCAGCTCGCGGATGAAAACTCCTTCGAGGTGAAGTTCGACCGACTTCGATGTGGAGATCCGCTCGAGTTCACCGATCGGAAGACCTATCCGGATCGCATCTCCAGTGAGCAAGCCAGGACTGGCAGGATGGAGGGCGTCTACGCCGGCACGGCGTTTATCAAAGGACGTCCGGTCGTGCTTTGCTGTCTCGACCTCACGTTCATGATGGGCTCCATGGGCAGTGTCGTCGGAGAGACGATCACTCGATCCATCGAACTGGCGACGGATCGGGACCTGCCGTTGATTGTGACGAGTTGCTCCGGCGGCGCCCGAATGCAGGAAGCCGGCCTGTCGCTCATGCAGATGGCGAAGACAAGCGCGGCGCTCGCCCGATTCGATGACGCCGGAGGGCTCTTCATCTCAGTTCTCACGGATCCGACAACCGGTGGTGTCACGGCGAGCTTCGCGATGCTCGGCGATGTCATCTTTGCCGAGCCAGGCGCGCTCGTCGGATTCGCAGGACCGCGCGTGATTCAGAACACGATTCGCCAGGAGTTGCCTGAGGGCTTCCAGAGATCAGAGAGCCTCCTCACCGGAGGCATGATCGACCGAATCGTGCATCGCAAAGACCTCCGCACCGAGATCGGGCGCCTCATTGACTACGCCGGGAAGTAACGATCACCGTGCGTGATGCGCAGGACGCCGCTGGAAACGCCCAACGAGGACTCCTCCATTTCCTTGACGCCCGGAGTCATCCGTCGATCGCGGCGTTCCTGCTCTCGTTCCTTCACGGGACCCTCCTCGCGATCAGCTTTCCGCCCATCGGCGCTTCCATCGCGTCGGCTGTCTGCCTGATTCCACTCTTCGTCGTCTCGCAACGCACGTCGAATCTGCTTCGAAGCGGCGTTTTCGTGGCGATTGGGTCCCTGCCCGCGTGGCTATATCTGCACCTCTGGCTCATGAACGTGTCGCCTGTCGGCCTGCCGTTCCTGGCGATCTACCTTGCCCTCTATCAAAGCGCGTTCGTCATCGTGGCTGCGTTGTTCCTTCGACGTCGCAGCCCCGCAATCGCGCACGCACTGGGACTCGGTGTTCTCTGGGTCGGCCTGGAGACTCTGCGCGGATCCGTGTTGTTCCACGGCTATCCCTGGTATTTCATCGCGCATTCGCTGATCGACCTGCCAATTGTTCCACAGTCTGCATCGATCTGGGGCGCTTCCGGAATCAGTCTGTTGCTCGCGGTTAGCCAGGCAGGATTCGTCGTCGGTCTTCGGCGATGGCCTTCACGCTCCTTGGCCTCGCTGGTGGTTGGGGTCACAGCGCTGATCTTGCTCATCGCCGGCGGCGCGTTCGGCAGGTCCGCTTCCCCATCGGGAGATCAGTCGCTTGAGATCGGCGTCGTTCAGACAACGGTCGAACTCGGGCGCAAGATCACGTGGTCGCGCGAGGAGAAGCTCCGGGATTTTGAGGAGTTCCTGTTGCTGACGCGTGAAGTCGCCGCGTCAACACCCGTCCCCGACGTCATCCTCTGGCCCGAGACGATGTTCCCCGGCTATGCGCTCAATCAAGAGGCGCTCGAGTACGCACGGGCCGACGGCCTGACGATCGACGGTGTGCCGGCGACGCACTTCTCAGACATCCTCTTCGCCGAGCAGGAGCGACTCGGCATCCCGCTGATCATCGGCGCCCTCGCACGAGACAACCCGCGACTCGTACTCCTTGATGACGGCGCGCTGGCTCTCGAATCCGACGGCTTCTACAACAGCGTCTTCCTCATCGAAGATGGAGGCGACTCGGTGCAGCGATATGACAAGCTGCATCTCACACCATTCGGCGAGGTGATGCCGTACATCTCGGCGATCGAATGGCTCGAGCGCGCTCTCCTGATCATCGGCGCCGGCGGCATGACGTTCGATCTTGACGCCGGGCAGTCACGAGCGCTGCTCGAACTCTCTCGCGCAGAGGGCGACTCGGTGTTCATCGCGACCCCGGTGTGCTTTGAGGCGACGATGCCGGCGCTGTGCCGCAGGCTGGTCTTCGAGCATGGACGCCGCCGGGCCAACCTCATCGGGGCAGTCACGAACGACGCCTGGTTCGGGGCGAGCCCGGGCCTGAGAGAGCGGCACCTGGCGCTTGCGCGCTGGAGGGCGATTGAACTCGGCACGCCGATCGCTCGAGCCGCAAACACCGGAATCTCGACTTTCATCGCTTCGGACGGTTCGCTCATTGAGCCCCGAGAAACTGGCCGATATCCCAGTCAGGCGAAGTCTGGCTGGATCACGACAAGTGTCCCGCTTCCGTCCTTCGACGAGGTCACGGTTTATGGTCGAGTCGGAGACCTGGCGGGCTGGTTCGCGATGGTGACATCCGGATTCCTGGCGATCTGGATCTGTGTCGATCGGATGAAGATCAAGATTGCGACTGCGGCGAATCAGGATGCCGGTGAGGAGAAGAACGTTGGTGAATAGACACGCACGCATCTCGCTGGCATTGCTCGTCACGACCGGCGCCGGTCTCCCTCTGGTCAGCGGGTGCCAATCCGCTCCGCGTCAGACGGCTGAGGTCGCCGCGCCGCCGCCAGCGACGCCCATTGAGCAGTCTGCGAATCGAGAGGAAGTGATCGCGCTGCTCGAACGCGCCGGCGAGAGCGCCGACCCGCTCCTTCGTGCGAACGCGATCGAAGCTCTGCAGGAAGCCCCCGCTCGTGCGACACCGCTCATTCGGCGCGGACTCTTCGACACGAACCAGGGCGTGCGCTTCGTATCAGCGATGAGCGTCGGCCAACTCAAGCTGCGCGAGCTCGAGCCTCAGGTGCAGGGCCTCATATACGACAGCGAACCAGTCGTGCGAGCGGCGGCGAAGTACGCGCTCTCTCGGCTCGGTGAACCCGTTGATCTCTCGCCTCTCGCGTCGCTCCTGAAGAGCCAGGATCCGCGCATCCGATCGCAGGCGGCGTTCATTCTCGGTGAACTCGGGCAGTCTTCTGCAGTGCCGATGCTCCGAGAGGCTGCGCGAGACGATCTCCCGCGAGCGCCCACCGCAGAGGTCCGAATCCTCCGACTTCAGATCGCCGAAGCTTTGACCAAACTCGGCGACCCGCAAGCCATCGAGACCATTCGCGCGGCGCTTTTCCCGAGCAGGCCCGAGGATCTCGAAGCCGCGGCGCTTGCCGTTCAGATCATCGGGGAGGTCAATGACCGGCGATCAGTCAGCCAGTTGATCTTCCTGACGGCGCAGGATGGTGAATCGAAGCTGCCGGCGGAGGTTCGTCTCGCCGCCGCGGCGTCTCTCGCGAGGCTGGGCCAGCCGAATGGCGCGTTCATCGCCGACGAGTACCTCGCGAGTCAGGTCCCCGCAATCCGGGCGCAGGTCGCCTATGTCTACGGCCAGGTGGGGTCGCCGGCCAACCTTGGGAAACTGGCGACGCTCATGAGTGACGACTCCGGCCTCGTTCAGGTGGCCGCCGGAGCAGCGGCTCTCAGGATTCTCGAGCGGACTGCGGGCGACGCCGGCAGGAGTTCGGCTTCTGTGCCTGCTCAGGACTCCATCCGATAACGCCCTCCGATGGCTCTTTCAGGGGCCGTGAAAGTTGACAGAAGGGCGTAATCTGAGGTAACAAGAGGTGTGGCTGTCCGGGTGTTTTGCCGGGACACGCTGTTCACGGGTCCGACCGGATCCGATCTCTCGTTTCTGCGTATTGATGAATCTCCGATTGGCGTGACCCTGTGGGGGTCGCGGCTCCGATGGGCTGTCCGAGGAGAACCCGCAAGTGCATGCTGTAACGAAGCTTCTGGTGGTCGGTTCCACGCTCTTGAGCGTCGCTCTCGCAGCGTTGTCGATCGCATTCAGCACCAATGCCGACCGAATCCGCAACGAGTATCAGCGTGTGGTGCAGGAGTCCGAGTCGCGGATTCGCGCGGCCGAGACGTCCTCGCTCGAGACGCAGGCACAACTCGACAACGCCCTCTCAGAGACGACCCGACTCGAGCTCGAGATGAACTCGATCAACGAGACGCTCAGGCTCGTCGAGGCCGACAACGAGTCGCTTGTGAATGAGATCCAGCTCGAACGCGCCACCGCTCAAAAGGTCGCAGCGCGAATCGACCAGATCGCCGCCATGGCGGAGACGCAAGCGAGCCTCATTCGCGCGATGTACGACGAGGTCGCCTCACTGCGTGACAATGAACTCCGCTACGCCCAGAAGGAAATCCAGCTGACGGATGCGATCAATGATCTCACCGTGCAGCTCGAGGTCGCCGTCGAGACCAATCGCGCGTTGCAGGAGCAGCTCGTCGAGTTCCAGACGACGCGCACGGCGACCGCCGGCGCTGGCGGATTCGACCGTGCATCCAGCAACCGGTCGGCCCTGACCGCTCGCATCACGAATGTCCGGCGCGATCCAGCGAGCAACTCCCTGCTGGCTGAGATCGACGCGGGAACCGCGGACTCAGTTCGCGAGGGCATGAAGCTGACGATCGTTCACGAGGGTCGTTTCGCCGGCAGCCTGACGATTACGAACGCCAGTCTCAATGAAGCCGTCGGCACGATCGACAGCTTCAATCAGAATCTCCCGATCCAGGCCGGTGATCGCGTCGTCTCACCGAATCGTTGATCGAATACGTCCACTCGCCTGACCGCACGCCTCCCTCGACGCCCTTCCGGAGCCACGATCGATGAGTCAGCTTGGAATGCAGATGCCCGCCGCTGCGGGAGCGAGGAAGTCAACCCTGAATGTGTACACGGGGCTGGCGCTCTTCGCGTTCGCAAGCCTCCTTGCGGCTGTGGCGATCATGTGGCAGGCGGGCACGAAACTCGGCCCCTCTGATCAGGGCCCGATGGCGCCCATCAAGCTCCAGCAAGAGGGCAATGTCAAGCTCGCGGACTAACCGCATTCAGGCTTGATCAATCTTCCATCTCATCGCTCCCGACGACCCCGCGCTCTGGCGAGCAACCTGTCAGTGCGCGCCCTCGACGCCTGCCCTGCGCCGGGGTCTGAAATCCGATAAGTTTCCAGCCTGGAGGCGCCTACGGCCGATTCATCCGGCACGCGGCGCGACCTGCCGGCGCGACGAGCGCGCCCGCTGCGGACCTCAGGAGACCTGATCACTTTGCTCCTCGATCGAGTACTCGGCTGGTTCAGCGTCGACATGGGAATCGACCTCGGGACGTGCAACACGCTCGTCGCCGTGCGCGGCGAGGGCATCGTGCTGAATGAGCCCAGCGTGGTCGCAGTCCGCAAGGGCACGAACCAGGTGCTCGAGAAAGGCAACGCCGTCGGATGGATGGCGAAGGAGATGCTTGGCAAGACGCCCGGTTCCATCACCGCTGTCCGGCCCCTCAAGGACGGCGTAATCAGCGACTTCGAGATCACGGAGGCCATGCTCAGCTATTTCATTCGCAAGGTGAACGGCAGGAGCAAGCTCTTCGGACCGCGCGTGATCATCTCGATTCCATCCGGCATCACCGCCGTGGAGCGGCGCGCTGTCACCGATTCGGCCCAGCGCGCCGGCGCTCGAAAGACGCTCCTTGTCGAGGAGCCGCTCGCAGCTGCCATCGGCGCTGGACTGCCGTTCATCGAGCCCACGGCATCGATGATCGTGGACATTGGCGGCGGCACGACCGAAGTCGCCATCATGTCGCTCGGCGATATCGCCGTCTGCGAATCCGTTCGCGTCGCAGGCGACGACATGGACGAGGCGATCATCAACCACATGAAGCGCACTTACAACATGATGATCGGCGAGCAGAGCTCCGAGCGCATCAAGATCGAGATCGGTTCGGCCGCGCCGGTCATCGAGGAAACAACCATGGAGGTGCGCGGACGCGACATGGTCTCCGGCCTCCCGCGCAAGATCGTCATCACTTCCGAGGAAGTACGAGAAGCGCTGCACGAGCCGATCTCAGCGATCATCGACACCGTCACCCGCACACTCGAACGCGCCGAGCCGGAACTGGCCGCCGACCTCGTCGAGAACGGCATCGCGCTTGCCGGGGGCGGAGCGCTGCTCAGAGGCCTCGACGTCATGATGAGCAACGCGACCGGTCTCGAGGTGCGGGTCGCTGAGGATCCGCTCACGTGTGTCGCCCGCGGCACGAGCATCTTCCTTGAGAACATCGAGCGCTGGAAGCACTCCAGCGCGATTGACAGCGACCAGGACGTCTGACACACGTCCGCTGATCGGCGGCGGGGCGTTCTTCCGTCGTCCGAGGCGTCATGCCCCGAGGATCCGTCACGCCAAAGCGACTTCTGGCACTCGCTGTGCTTGCCTGCGTGATCAGCGCACTCCTTCCTTCGCGATTCACTCGGCCGCTGACTGGTCTGGCGGATCCGGTGCAGTTGCTCTTCGCCCCGATCTCCTTCCCGGCGTCTGAGGTCTCGAGGACGCTCCGTCCCAGCCGCCAGCCTGATCTCGGGCTCGATCCCCAGGACCTCGACAGGCTGATCGACGAGCGCAACACGTACCAGCAGCGGTGGCTGCAGTCGCAGGGCCAGATCGCCGAGTTGCGAGCTCAACTACGGGATCTTCAGGAGGGCCGTGCACTGGCCCCGGCCGTTGAGTTCACCGACTTGTCAGCCCCTGTGATCGGCGCGACGCCGGCGCTGCAGGACGGGATCCTGACAATTCGCGCAGGGTCCGCCGATGGCGTCGTCGTCCGAGACACGATCGCTGTGGCTCGGGGCGTGCATCTCGTGGGCCGCGTGGTGCGTGTCGGACGACGAACATCCAGCGCCCAGACGATCACGGCGATGCATCGGGGGCGCACGCAGGAGTGGATCGACGGCCTCGTCTTCGTCGGCCCGGAAGGGCCCGCATTCGCGTGCCAGCTCCAAGCGATTGGAGACGATCGGCTCGAGGGCGACCTGGCAAGCGACGCCACCGGAGTCGAGGTCGGACAGGTCGTCCGACTCAACGATCCGCAATGGCCCGAGTGGGCGCAGATGCTCATCGTCGGACGCATCGAGTCAATCCGGCCGAAAGAGGGAGCGCCAGGGCGCGAGTTGATCACGGTGCGCCCTGAGCTCGAGCTTGAGCGCTTGCGGCACATTGTGCTCCGAATGCCGGACGAAACCTCGGTATCCGGAGGATCGCCATGAACTGGATTGCGTACGCGGTCACAGCATGGCTGGCGTTCGGACTCGAACTCGGCCTGCGGGACGGACTCGAGATCGGGTCGAGCGGCATCGCGCCGAGCTTCGTCGTCGTGCTTCTTGTCGTCGTCGCATTGCAGGCGCCGGTCATGACGGCGCTGTGGGCGTCCTTCATCGCCGGACTTCTTCTCGACCTCACGAATCTCGTCGTTGATCCTGCATCAGACATCGCGCACATCTCGATTGGGCCGCACGCTCTGGGCTGCCTTCTCGCCGGCTACACGGTCGTGACCATGCGCGCGCTTGTCATGCGCCGCAGCGTGCTGACGATGGTGTTTCTCAGTTTTATCGCGGCCGCTCTGCTCGGAATCGTCACGACCGCGCTCTTCTCGATCCGACTGCTCTATGACCCGAATCTGGCGTTCGCTCCAGCCGCGGCGCTGGGCCGAGGGCTGGCCTCCGCGGCATACACGGCCGGGCTTTCCGCCGTCGTCGGCCCCCTGCTGATGTGGTCATCCCCGCTCTTCAGCTTCCACACGAACGATCCACGGCACCGCTGGCGATCGATCTAGCAGTCGCCCGGATAGCCCATCAGGACCCGGTGATCTACAATGACCCGGCTGGCGGCCTCGCGCCCATCGGCGCTCGCCAGGCCGTCCACGACGCACCAACTCTTGCACCGGAGCCAGCTGCATGTCGAGCATCGACCATCCCGTTATCGACTCTTCCGAAGCCCAGGCGGCGCTGAAGGCCGCCGCTGACAGCGAAGGCAAATCCGCATCCGAGATCGACATCGACTCGATGAAGGTGACGCAGCGCTGGGAGAAGTACTCGGATGAGGATCACGAGGTGTGGTCAATCATCATCAACAAGCGCATGGAGCAGCTCGAGGAGAGCGCTTCCAATGTCTACCTCGACGGCATGCGCGCGATCAATATCCGTCCCGACCAGGTCCCACGCTTGTCCGAAGTGAACGAGCTCCTGGCGCCGCTCACCGGCTGGTCCAGCCATGGCGTTCCCGGGTATCTCCCGGCGAAGTCCTTTTTCGCATTCCTCGCCCAGCGGCAGTTCCCGACGACGATCGCGGTACGTCCGAAGACCTCGATGGACTATCTCCCGGAGCCCGACATCATCCACGATGTGTTCGGGCACGTGCCGCTGCACGCGGATCCGATTTTCGCTGAGTTCCTACAGACGTACGGCCGCGCTGCGCTCAACACCGATGACCCGGTTGTGACTGAGCAACTTGCCCGGATCTTCTGGTTCACCGTTGAGTTTGGACTGATCCAGGAGGATGGCCGCCTGAAGCTCTACGGCTCCGGGTTGATCTCGAGCGAGGGCGAGGGCCACCATGCGCTGGAGTCACCCGAAGTGGACAGACGTCCGTTCGACATCGAGCGCGTGGCGAACACCAGCTTCGAGATCGACCACTATCAGCCCATCCTCTATGTGCTCGACTCGTTCCAGCAGTTGCGTGATTCGATGAATGAGTTCGCGGGACATCTGCTTGCAGGCGGCTCCTCCGCCGCGGCCTGATCGAAGGAACCCCAATGCCGCTGAAGATCACGTTCCTTGGACACGCCGGGTTCCTTCTGGATGACGGCGAATCGGTCCTCGCGATCGATCCGTTCCTGACGGGCAATCCAGTCGCGACCATGAGCGCCGGCGACATCAAGTGCACGCATATCGCGCTGACGCATGGCCATGCGGATCACTTCGGCGACACTGTGGCAATCGCCAAGGCCAACGACGCCACGGTGATCGGCGCCTTTGAGATCACTGAGTATCTGGGCGAGCAGGGTCTCTCGAAACTCGAGCCGGGCAACCCCGGCGGCCGTATCGACCTTCCGTTCGGCTCCGTGGCGTTCACTCAGGCGTTCCATTCGTCCTCGTACGAAGGACGCTACATGGGCATGCCGTGCGGGCTCGTCGTGTCGATGGGCGGAGCCACGGTGTATCACTGTGGGGACACCGCGCTCTTCAGTGATATGAAGCTCATCGGCGAACTCCACAGACCGGATGTCGCGTGCATTCCGATTGGCGATCGATTCACGATGGGTCCCCAGCACGCAACGAAGGCAGCCGAACTCATCGGCGCCGCGACCGCAATACCGATTCACTTCAATACATGGCCGCCCATCGAGCAGGATGCCTCGGCATTTCAGCCGGAGGGGGTCAGTGTGCGTGTGATGCAGCCGGGCGATTCTTGGAGCGTCGCCTGATCAGAGCTGAAGATCGCCGAGCATTCGGCAGTCGCCTCGGCACTTCTTCCCGCGCGAATAGTCTCCATTCAGAATTCCCCGAATGCTCGCGTCCAGTTCCGTGCGAATGGCGTCGAGATCGATGTCCTCGAACCGGATCGATGACCGCGCTCCGGGCTGCGTCAACCAGTATTCGGCCTGCCCCTGCAGTTCGGCCTCACCATAGAGATCCTGCAGAGCCAGCAGGTAGATCCCCAGTTGAAGATCGTTGGCCTTGACCTCAATGAGGTCTTTCTTCGCGTAGCCCGTCTTGTAGTCGATGATGCGCAGGGTCCCATCCGGCGCTCGGTCGATTCGGTCGATCTTCGCCGTCATGCGATGCCGGACTCCATCACAGGTGTAGTCGAACCGGTGAGGCAACTCGATTTCCAGGATGTCGGCATCTGGCTCGTGGAGTGTCTCCCAGAAGTTCCGAAGTTGTGAGTCGAGCTGATGTTCGAGCTCAACTTCGACAGGCTTGGCGGGGCCGGTCTCGCGTTGAAGCTCCGCAGCGCCGATCTCCAGAAGCCTGTCGAGGGCCAGTGGCGGCCCGCCCTCTGCGTCGTGGCTTCGAGACTCTTTGAAGAAGCGCTCCAGGGTCCGATGCACGATCGCGCCGATGAACATGCCCAGGGCGCCAGTCATCTTCAGATTCAAGACGTCACTGAAGTAGAAGCACGCCGGGCAGCGTCTGTATCTGTCAATGAACGAGAAACTCAAGGAAAGAGGTGCGGTCAGCTTTCGCATCGGCGCCTGTTGATCGTTCAGCGCATCGAGCCGCTCCACAAGCGACCGTGTTGAATCATCAACGGCGTCTGTCACCAGCGCCTGCGGCGGTCTGCGACCATCGCGCACATGCGCCACGATCGCCAGCCTGCGAGCGCAATCCTCAATCTGTCGTTGAATCGAGGCGAGCTCTTCGGTCGTCACGCCAACGCGCGCTACGTCATGGACAAGCGAGAAGAGCTCGTTCTTCGCGGCGGCGGCGACGCGCGTCAGCGCTCTCGTCATCCCCTCGTCAGGGCTCAGCTCATCGAGTGCGTCGCCGACCAGATGGGTCGCTTCGGCGAGGATTTCCGCCTCATCCTCGATCGGGATCTGGAGTCCCGAGGAGTGCGTGAGCGAATCGAAATAGTGCTTCCGATCCTTGCTTACCGACTTCTTCTTCTTCCCAACCAGGAGCAGTTTTCGCTCAGCGCGCGTGCATGCGACATAGAAGAGCCGTCGTTCCTCCTCGTAGTGGACCCCGTACTGGCGTTCGATCAGATCTTCTGGCAGGCGCTCGCCCTCATCGGCCGAGGGTCTCTTCGGATACCCGTGCGGCCCCTGCACATGTGGGAGCGCGACAGTGTCAAACTCCAGCCCCTTGCTCCCGTGAGCTGTCAGGAACCGGACGCCAACAGCCTCGTCCGCCGCCGGGTCGGGGGCGCCAGCGAGTCGATCGAATGAGGGCTCTGCGGGCGCTCTCCCGTCGATTCCGAGGTCGTCGTAATAGGCGACGAACGCCCGGGCGTCTGGCGTGGGCTGGAGGTGATGCAGGCGTCCGCGCGCGAAGTCGACGAATGCGGCCAAACCCGCCACGATTCGTTGCCCGGGCCGACCTCCGACTGCATCCAGGTGCAGGAGGCTTGCCTCTTCAATGATCACGAGAATGAGCGCGTCGACCGACTCCGTTGAGTTCACCGCATGGAAGCGATCGAAGAGCTCAAGAAAACGCCGCACGCCAGGAAGTTCCGTGGCCTCATCGCCCAACCAATCGAGCCAATTCCGTTCATCGCCGTCCTGGAGGCGCCGTCGATACCTGGCGCTCAGCGTGTGAGCAGTCTCAGGCGAGAGCGACGCCGGCGGACCCAGCAGGAGACCAATCGAGAGTTCCAGTTGCGACGGATCTGCGAGCAGGCGAAGCCATCGGAGGAGCGTGGCGACGCCGAGGCCCTCCTCGGGCGCCTTGAGATCAGAGTGACAAATTGGAATCCCGAGAAGCTCGAACTCTTCCGCAACGACGACGAGGTCCTTCCAGGTGCGCCCGATCACCGCGATCTCATGCCAGGGCGTCTCGAATCTCGCGCGCTCGCGCAGGAGCATCTCTCCAATGGCGACGCCCGCATTGGCTTCCTTCTTCGCGACCAGCGCGACGACACCCTCGCCATCGCGGCTCTTCCGTCCCTTCGGCGGACTGACCGTCTTCTCCGGATCAAAGCGATCGTCGGCGCCTTCGATGATGTGATTGGCGGCCGCGATAATCTCCGGGGCGCTGCGGTAGTTTGTCGAGAGCGCGATGACCTTCCGGTCTTCCCAGAATGAACTGAATCGTTCGAATGCCCGATCGTCAGCTCCGCGGAATGCGTAGATCGACTGGTCGTCGTCGCCGACGACACAGACATCCGGGTCTGAGTCCTCGGGCGCCAGAGTGCGGAGAAGTCGGATTTGCGCGGGATTCCAGTCCTGGAACTCATCGACCACGATGTGCCGGAACTCGCCGCGCACCTGCGTGCGCGTCTCCTGACTCTCCTCCAGCAACTGAATCGGCAAGTTGATGAAATCGTCATAGAGAAGGAAGCCCTGGCGAAGCCGTCGCCGATCGAACTCTTCGAGGAGCCCGGCCAGCGCCGCATACTCTCCAGTTTCGAGGATCGCTGCATCGCGTTCAATCTCCTCGAGGTCCAGGTCCGCGCTCTCGAGCGCGGCCGTCTTTCTGGCTGCCCAGTCCCGGATCGCACCAGGCGACAGCGACTCCGTATGAGCGCGCGAGATAAACGAGAGCGCGCGAGCGACGACGCGGTCGTAGCCCCCGGCGAGGTCCGGCTTGTAGACATCCTGCTCGATAATGACCGATCTCAGCAGCCGTCGTTGCAGCGCCGCGTCCATCATCTCCCATCGAGCCGGGAGTCCGATGCGATCGCCGTACTTCCGGAGAAGCGCGTTGCCAAATGAATGACACGTGCTTGCCGCGAGAGATTCCGCCTGCGATCCGCAGAGGCGCTCGAGGCGTTCGCGCATCTCATCAGCAGACTTGATCGTGAACGCCAACGCGAGCACGGTCCGCGGATCAGCGCCGGCGCCCCCCTCCTCACGCGGCGCAATCAAACGCGCCACGCGGTGGACAATGACTCGAGTCTTCCCCGATCCCGGTCCCGCCAGCACTGCAAGCGGGCCGCCGTCATATTGCACTGCCCGCGCCTGGTCTTCGTCAAGGTCCTGAAGGAATCGGGGGGTCTCAGCCAACCGCCGCCCCACTGATCACCTCGTGCTCGTCCGGCAACTCCGGCGCCACCTGGAAACGAAGCCGTGCGCCCTCTTCGGTCAGCAGTGTCGGGCGTTTCTGGAGCTTCCGCTCCTCCGGCCAGTTGTTCTTCCGACTGACCTTCTCGGCCTGGCCCAGATCGACGAACTGGCGTGCACATGGATCGACGTGCACGCTCGTGCGCCCTTCACGGATCGCCCGGGCGAGATCATCGAATCCGGTGCTCTCGAGCGCGTGCACCTCCGTGTAGACGGCGCCAAGTTGCGGCGGTGTGTGCGCATCACTTCCACCTGTGATAGGCCACTCGTAGAGTTCAGCGTATCTCTCGGCAATCGGCTTGTCGGTCGGCGTGTAGCGGGCATTGATCTCGACCGCCTCGAAGATCCGCTTCACCTGCTCATTCGCGAGGTGCTCGATCGTCTTGTCACGGCGGGAAGGATGAGCTGCGATCCTGAGTGCGCTTGTCGGCGACGCCTCGAGCGCAACGAGGAACTCATCAGCGGTCGGATGAAATCCCGACGACAGCGGCCTCAGGAAGAGGTTGTCGATACGCTCGAGTTCGTCGAGCGGCGCAACGACGAGCACATCGACACGCTCAGCCAGCGTAAGCTCGAATCCGGGGAAGAAGAGCATGTCCTCGACCTCGAATCGGCCCTCGTCATACTGGTGCACGGCTCGTATCTGGTTATACATCCACCAGAAGTCAGGCGCGTGCACATGCTCGCAGACGAATACGCCACCGAGCCTGCGCTCCCGCATGGTCGCAGCGTATGCGTCCACGAAGCCAAGGTCGAACGGTATTCGCTTGGCAGGCTTGAGATGCGTATGCAGGTCGAGGCGGAGGCTTTTCATCCCGACGATGCTTTCTGACCGCTCGCCGCGCATCCTTCGGGCGTCGGAGTATGCGTTGCCCTGGCGCGATCCGTGCGCCTTTTCGGATCACCGAGCCCCTTTGCCCGGCTCGCCCACATTCTACGCCACTCCACCGTAGTGCGGGCGTCCAGAATCCCAGGCTTGCAGGCTTGGCGCAAGATTTCACAATGGCGGCGTGACTGATCTCCCGATAACCGGTGTCCTCTTCGTATGCCTCGGCAATATCTGCCGGTCCCCACTGGCCGAGGGCGTTTTCCTGCATCACGCGCGTGCCCGAGGCGTCCACACGGAGTTCGATATTGACTCCTGCGGCACCGCTCACTGGCACATTGGCAGTCCGCCGGACGAGCGATCCGTCGCGGTCGCCGCCGCGCACGGCGTGACCCTGCCGAGCGTTGGCCGCCAGCTCAATCCCGTAACGGACTTCGCACGCTTCGATTGGATCATCCCGATGGATGTCGCGAACGCCGAAGACATTCTCGCCGAGGGCGCTCAACCGGAACGAGTCCGACTGCTGCTTTCATTCCATCCAGAAATGCGCGCGCTGCAGCGAGAGGATCAGCAGGTCCCCGACCCGTACTACGGCGGACAGCGTGGATTCAGAAACGTGTACGAGATGATCGACGCCGCATGCGCCGCCATGCTCGACGAGTTCCTTGAAGACTAGCGCGGGCGCAAGCTAGAGATCCAGCAGCAGACGCTCCGGATCCTCGATGCACTCCTTGATCGTCTTGAGGAATCCCACCGCCTCGGCGCCATCAACCATCCGATGGTCGTAGCTGAGCGCGAGATACATCATCGGGCGCACTTCCATCTCGCCGGAGCCCGGCGCATCTGGGCTCTCAACAGGCCTGCGCACGATGTTGTGCATTCCGAGGATGCCCGATTGGGGCGGATTCAGAATAGGGGTGCTCATCATCGAGCCGTAGACCCCGCCATTCGAAATGGTGAAGGTCCCGCCCTGCATGTCCTCGAGCCCCAGTTTGCCGTCGCGCGCTCGGGCGGCGAGTTCATTGATTCCCTTCTCGACGCCTGCGAATGAGAGCGACTCGCTGTTCCGGACTACGGGCACGACGAGCCCCTTCGGCGTGCCAACGGCCACCGCGATGTCGCAATACTCGTGATGCTCGATCTCCGGCCCCTCGGCGCCATCGACGATGTAGGCGTTGACGCGCGGGAAGCTCTGGAGCGCATTGACAGCTGCCTTGACGAAGAAGGACATGAATCCGAGCTTCACGCCATGCTTCTTCTCGAAGGACTCCTTGTGCCGAGCGCGCAGCTGCATGACATTCGTCATGTCGCATTCATTGAAGGTCGTGAGCATCGCCGCGGTCTGCTGCGCCTCGACGAGGCGAGCAGCAACGCGCTGACGCAATGGAGTCATCTTCTCGCGGGTGACGCCGCGTCCTCCGGACACGGCCGGCGCCGCAGTTGGCGCCGAGGCCTCCGCCGTTGGCGCCGCCGCGCCGCCGCCGACAAAGTCGAGCACATCCTGCTCTCGGATGCGTCCGCCTGCGCCAGTGCCCTTGATCTTGTCGAGGGGCACGCCATGCTCCTCCGCGACCTTCTTCGCCAGGGGCGTCGATCGAACAGCCTGGTCTCCAGGCGCCTCCGGCGCCGCGGCGTGCGACTCCGCGGGGGGCGCCTCGGTCGCTGGAGCGGAAGCACCCGCAGCGCCGTTGGAGGCGCCTGAGGTGTCGCTCTCGTCAACGCTCCCGACGACGGCTCCCACCGTGACCGTTTCACCCTCGCTCACACTCGGATGCACGACCCCGGCCACGGGAGCCGGAACTTCCATCGTGATCTTGTCGGTCTCGAGTTCGAGGATCGGCTCATCGCGATCGACGAAGTCACCCTCGCCCTTGAGCCAGGTCGCAATGACGCCCTCTGTGATCGATTCGCCGAGTGTCGGAATGACGATGTTCGTGCTCATGGTCGTCGCTCTATGCAAACAGGTGACGTGATTCTGACTCCGTGACTCAACCTGCGCCGACCGGTGACGTCACCGCGGCGTTGATCGCCTCCTCGACGAGGCGCTTCTGCTCAAGATCGTGCTGCTTCTTCGAACCCGTCGCCGGCGTCGCCGAGCGATCACGTCCGACATAGGGAAGACCGCTCCAGCCGAGCAATTCGTGTGTGACAAGCGAGAAGTGTCCGTAGCCACCGGCGTTCTTCGGCTCCTCCTGAGCCCATATGAGTTCCGCCGACTTCGGATACTTCGCCAGCGTTTCCTCGAGCAGGTCCGTGTGCAGCGGATACAACTGCTCGACGCGCACGATCGCGACCTCTTCAGTCCCGAGTTCGCGCCTGCGGCGATCAAGGTCGTAGTAGACCTTTCCGCAACAGAGAATCAGGCGCTTGACGCCTGATCGATCGGCCCCGCCGACCTCGAACGCCGGGTCATCGAGAATCTCCCGGAATCCGCCCTCGGTGAACTCACGGACGGCGCTTGTCGCCTCTGGGAGACGAAGCAGGCTCTTGGGCGTCATCACGATCAGCGGCTTTCGGAAGGACCGCGCGACCTGGCGGCGGAGCAGATGGAAATACTGGGACGGCGTCGACGGATATGCGACCTGCATGTTGTCATCTGCGCACAACTGCAGGAATCGCTCCATACGCGCCGAGGAGTGTTCCGGCCCCTGTCCCTCGTATCCGTGCGGCAGCAGCAGAGTCAGTCCACACCAGCGCTGCCACTTGACCTCCGCCGACGCGATGAACTGATCAATCAGCACCTGGGCGCTGTTGGCAAAGTCACCAAACTGCGCCTCCCACATGACGAGCATGTTCGGATCCGCGAGGGAATACCCGTACTCAAACCCGAGCACTGCCTCCTCGCTCAATGGACTGTCGTACACACACAGTCGCGCCTGTCGGGGCCTGCCGTCGGCGGCGTTCGTCCCAGGCGCTTTCTCTTCGACGCCATACTCACCGCACTCTCGCATGTGATTGAGCGGGATGTACGCCTCGGCCGTGTCTTGGTCCTTCACGCACGCATGGCGCTGGCTGAATGTGCCTCGTCGACTGTCCTGCCCGGAGAGTCGCAGCGCCACACTCTCGAGCAGCATGCTCCCGAACGCGAACGCCTCACCGGTGCCCCAGTCGATGGGGTGATCCTCCTCCACGCTCTCGGCGCGCTTATCGAGAATCTTCTTGAGATTGCGGTGCAGGTTGAAGCCCTCGGGGTAGTTCCCGTGAGCCGCGGCGACTTCCTTGAGCACGTCCATCGACACGCCGGTCTCGGCGAGGTCGAACGAGTACTCGGGGCCGAATCCCTGCCAGCGCCAACTGCCGGGGTCGATCGACGGATCAGATGGCTGCTTCGTCGCCTGCGACTGCGCCTTGTCCATTTGCTCTTCGAGACTGCGGCGAATCTCCTGGACATCCTTCTCGGTAATGACGTTCTCGGCGAGAAGGCGCTCAGCGTACGTCTTCAGAACACTCGGCTTCTTCTTGATGAGCTTCGCCATCAGTGGCTGGGTGAATGACGGATCGTCGCCCTCATTGTGACCCCACTTGCGATAGCACCAGAGATCGATCACGACGTCGCGACCGAATCGAGTTCGGTATTCGGCGGCAAGACTCGCGACATGCACGACGGCTTCCGGATCCTCGCCATTCACATGGAAGATCGGCGCATCGATCATCTTCGCCACGTCGCTGCAATACGCGCTGCTTCGTCCATCCTCAGGACCCGTCGTGAATCCGATGAGATTGTTGACGATGACGTGAATCGTGCCGCCCGTGCGATAGCCCTCGAGCTGGCTGAAGTTCAGACACTCCTGAACAGCGCCCTGCCCGATGAAGGCGGCGTCTCCGTGCAGCAGCACTGGAATCACACGCGTGCGATCGACATCACCACGCAGACGCTGCTTGGCGCGGCATCGGCCCTCGACCACGCCGTTGACGGACTCCAGGTGACTGGGATTGCTCGAGAGCACAATGCGAATCTCGCGCCCGTCACGAAGCTGTCGGTCGCCGGAATAGCCGAGGTGATACTTGACGTCGCCTCCGCCCTCGACGAAGTCCTCGTCCCACGCTGATTCGAACTCGGTGAAGATCTGCTCGTAGGTCTTCCCGAGAATGTTGTTGAGGACGTTGAGACGACCGCGGTGAGGCATGCCGAGGACGATCTCGTCAACGCCAAGATCAGCAGCGCGCTCGGCGATGCGATCGAGCAGCGGAATGAGCGACTCACCGCCTTCGAGGCTGAATCGCTTCTGACCCACGTAGCGCTTGTGCAGAAAGGTCTCGAAGAGCTCCGCCTTGTGAAGTTGCCAGAGGATGTGGACTCGATGCCCGGCCGACAGATTGGGTCTGTTGCGCGTTCCCTCGAGCTTGTCAATGAACCACTTACGCTGTTCGGAATCCTGGATGTGCATGTACTCGACGCCGATCGAGCGGCAGTAGGTCTCGTCGAGCAGTTCAATAATCTCGCGGAGCGGAAGCTGGCCCTCGACAGGGATGTCCGCCGGTGTGAAATTGTCGTCGAGATTCGATTCCGTGAGGCGGTGATACTGGGGCAGCAACGCGTCGGGACAAGGGCGTTCGCGCCCAAAGGGATCGACCGCGGCGCAGAGATGTCCAAGTTCGCGATAGGAATTAACGAGATGGAGGAGTGCGTGATTGAGTTCGGCGCCGGTCGCTGGCGGCGCTGATGAACCGGCGGAGACGCTCGTCGACGCTCCGTTAACGCGCCCGAGATCGAACCCCTCGAAGAACTGCCGCAGATCCGGAGAGACCTGCGACGGATCCTGCTTCCAACGCGTGTACTCGGCGTCGAGATAGTCAGCGTTCCAGCCGTTGACTGAGGGAGCGACGGACTTCACTGCAGCAGTCATGCTTCGTCCTGTGCCTGAAGAGAACGTGCGAGGATGCCCCGGCCGCGCCCGTGCCGGGGCGTTCTCGGACCGAGACTTAATCGAATAGTAGTGTCTAAGTCGGACGCCTGAGACGCCGGTCTGAGCCATTCTCGGTCAACTGATGACACGTGGCCCGGACCCCGGTCGGCATGGTCCGGCGCGTTGCACGTCCGGGCCCTTACGAGCGGCCGAAGAAGCGCTCGAGGTCCTGGATCGACAGGCGAACCGTCGTCGGCCGACCATGCGGGCAATTGCTGGATCGCTCGACCTCAGCGCGGAGCCGCACGAGTTCAGCCAGCTCTGTCTCCGTCAGCCGGTCGCCGGCCTTCACCGCCGCCTTGCAGCTCATCATGTCGACGACCTCGTGGAGCGCTTCCTCCTCGGTCGCCCCCAGCCCGCGCTCGCCCACGCGCTCGAGGAGTTGACTCACGAACTCGCCAGCCTCCACGCCGCGAGAGAAGAGAAAGCTCGGAAAGGCCTGCACCCCGATCGACTCCGGCCCAAGCTGACTGACCTCGATCCCGAGCCGCTCCAGCAGCGGGCGAAGCTCTTCCAGCCGGTCGATCTCGCGGGCAGCGGCGCTGAGCGTCGCCGGAGTCAGCAGGCGTTGACTCTCGAGATCCCCCTTCTGCAGCCGGCTCATGATCTGCTCAAACATGACGCGCTCGTGCAGCGCGTGCTGGTCGATGATCACCACACCGGACTCATCCTGTGTCACGAGATAACTGTTGTGGATCTGGATGTACCGGTCCGCCGGTCGCGGCGCCGCGAGCTCGTGATCCGTACTCGGACCTGCCGTGATGGAGCGCGAGTCCGCCGGTCGCTCATCCGAAGCACGCGCGGCCTGCGGCGGGTGAGCTGGCTGCATGAAGTCGATACGCGGCGCCACGACAGGCTGCGTGCGCAACGCCTCGACGAAACCGCTCGCCTGATGTGCGCTCCCAGAGCGACCCGATCCAAATTCTCCTGAATGCCCCGAGACTGTCGGACGGACGCTCGGCGTGAGATCCTGCGCCTGCAGGGCGCTGCGCACGGCGCGGAGAAGCGTCGAGTACACAATGCCCGGATCTCTGAATCGCACCTCGGCCTTTGCCGGATGGACGTTTACATCCACCGCGGCCGGGTCCATTTCGATCATGATCACGGCCGTCGGCTTGCGCGATGGATCGATCAGGCCCCGATACGCCTCCCGCAAGGCGTGCTGCAGAGATCGATCCTGGATCAGACGTCCGTTGATAAAGATCTTCTGCGCCTTGGCTGTCGGGCGGGCGAGTTCCGGCAGGCCGACGACGCCCCAGATGGCGACGCCGCGCGTGTCGTCAAACTCGTCGGCGCTCACTTCAATGAGCTTCGGCGCCAACTCCTCGCCGAGGATCGACATCGCCCGATCGCGAGGCGCCTGCCCGGGCGCCACGTCGAGCTTCGTCACGCCATCGCAGACGACCTCGAAGCCGATCGCCGGATGCGACATCGCCAGCGAACGTACAGCCTCAACGCAGTGACCCTGCTCTGTCCCAGTCGTGCGCAGGAACCGGCGACGCGCGGGCGTATTGAAGAAGAGATTCCTCACCGTGATCGTCGTGCCGACCGGACCGGATGCGGGCATCACGTCACTGACGTCGTCGCCCTCGACGTCAATCTGCGACGCGCCCTCGACGTCCTCGGTGCGCGAAGACAATCGCATGCGGGACACCGACGCGACGGACGCCAGCGCCTCGCCGCGGAATCCCATCGTGCCGATCCGGTCAAGTTCGTCCGGTGTGCGGAGTTTGCTCGTCGCGTGCGCAGTCAGTGCGAGGCGGAGCTCCTCGTGCGGAATACCGCAGCCATTGTCTGCGATTCGAATCAGCTCAACGCCGCCCTGCTCCAGTTCCACACGGATCCGGGTTGCGCCAGCGTCGATCGAGTTCTCGACGAGTTCCTTGACGACGGAGGCCGGTCGCTCGACCACCTCGCCTGCCGCGATCTGATTCACCACCAGTGGCGGAAGCTGCTGAATGCTCCCTCGCGTTCCTTCGCGTGCGTTCGATTGCGTCTCCGTCGCCATCGCCTGCATTGTAAGTCTGGCCGCGAGCATCCGCCGACCCGCCTTCTGCGCTTCGCCTATCCTCCGGTCGATGACGACCACTGAGGCACATGAAAAGGGCGCCCAGTACCTCTACGAAGGGCAGGAAGAGCTCTCGGAAGCGAAGCTCGCCGAGCGCCGCGAGCGCGTGTTTCTCGTCTTCGCCGGACTCTTCCTGGGCTCGCTCGCCATGCTCAACATTCTCGGGATCACGAGGTTCCTGAATCTCGCGTTCTTCATCGAGGGTTCCGAGGACTGGAAGTACAAGATCGGCATCGCCGTCGGCGTGCTCCCCTATCCGATCACATTCCTCTGCACCGACTTCATATCCGAGCTCTACGGCCGGCGACGCGCGAACTTTGTTGTCTTCGTGGGCTTTCTGATCAATCTCTGGGTGGTCGGCGTGCTCTGGATCGGCGGCGTCTGGCCCGGTTTCGAGCCCGCCGGCGCCGAGAAGACCGGTGTGTTCTTCGACGTGCGTGCGCTCGCCTTCGGCGCCGTGGGCGCCTCGATGATCGCCTACCTCGCGGCGCAGTTTATCGATGTGCAGGTCTTCCATTTCTGGAAGAAGCTGACCAACGGCAAACACCTCTGGCTGCGAAATAACGGCTCGACACTCGTCAGCCAACTCGTTGACACGGTGGCCGTCATCCTGATCACGCACTTCTACGCCCAAGCGTTGCCGATCGAAGATGACGCCTTCGTCTGGCCGCAGCTTCTCGCGTTCATCGCGACCGGTTACATCTTCAAGATCCTCGCCGCCGCGATCGATACGGTCCCCTTTTACGCCGGCGCGCATTGGCTCTCGCGCTACCTCAGACTTCCTCCGCCCACGCACGGCCCTCATCCCCCAGCCAGCGCTGCGGTCGGCGCGGGAGTGGGATGAGCGCCGTCTGCTATCCTCGCTCGGCCATGGCAGACACCATCTTCACGAAGATCATCAGCGGCGAGATTCCCTCACATCGTGTTTATGAGGACGACCTCGTTTATGCGTTCCTGGACATCGGCCCGCTCTCACGTGGTCACACGCTCGTGATCCCGAAGGAGGCGGCGGAGACGATCGACGCGCTCTCCGATGAATCCGCCGCGGCGATCGGACGCGTGCTTCCGCGCATCAGCCGGGCCGTGCTGAAGGCCACGGGTGCGGCGGCCTACAACATCCTGCAGAACAACGGCGAGGACGCTCACCAGGAGGTTCTCCACGTGCATTTTCACATCATCCCGGTATTCGAGAAGGGCGCCGCCGAGGGCGCTGGTCTCGGGATCGTGTGGAGCCCGAGGGACTTCAACCACGAGAAGGGCGCAGCGCTCGCTGCCGAAATCGCCTCTCTTATCGAGTCCGGGAGTTAGTTCTCGACCCACGCGAGGCCATCCGGCTCCTTGCCCGCGACCAGGCGACCGGAGACGCGCCAGTTCTCGAGATCGAGCACAGTGATCACATCGGCGTTCGTATTCGCGACGTAGGCGACGCATCCGTCCGGACAAATCAGGATGCCGATCGGCACGGGGCTCTCACCAAAGCGATCCGCAAAGAGACGACGCGATTTCTCATCCTCGTCCACTGCGTCCACCGTCATGCTGATCCGCGCGATCGCACGGCGCGATCTCGTCTCGAAGACAGCGACGTCACCAGACTTCGCGCAGGAGATCAAGGCGTGCCGCCCATCAGGCGTGATCTGGGCCCGAATCGGGAACGAGGCGCACTCAAGGGTGTCGACGATCTCCAGAGACTCCGAGTCGACGATCGAAACGGTGTCATCGCTGCGATTCGTGACCCAGATCTCCGAGCGGGTCGGATGTGCGACGACGCCTTCGGCGACGTCGCCAGTCTCCAGGATCTTGACGAGCTTCTCCGACTCAAGATCGATGACCGAGACCGATCCTGACCGGATGTTCGCAACGAACGCCCTTTTCGCATCCGGCGTCAACGCCACCATGTGTGAGATTTCCTGTCCAGTGTCAATCGACGCCTTCACCTTGCCCTTTCGAACATCGACGACGATCAGGCGCCGCTCGTGTTCGGCCGTCACCACAACGTCATCGCCATTGGGCAGGAACAGGATGCCGTGCGGGCGGTGATGCCCGTCGAGGTCAATTGTCCGGATCACCTTGTGTGTCTTCGTGTCAATGACGCTCAACGTGCCGCCCGGAGTCTGTATGCCGTAGTTGCAAACGACGACGACGGACCCATCCGGCGACGCCGCCGCTTCGTGCGGCCCAACGCCGACGTCAACACGCGCGAGTTCATCGCCGGAATCAACGTCGAGGATCGAAACAGAGGCCTCAGACTTATTCAGCACGTAGAGGTGATCTGCCATCGAGACTCCTATACCGAACGTGAGTGCGGCGACTGCCGCCGCGAGAACACGAGACGCTCTGAAAGCGCTGCTCATGACGAGCCCATCCTCTCGCTCCACGGATCCCGCTTAACTTTCGGCAGGGCGCGGCGTATTCCGAGCGGCGCCGCCTGTCCCAGCCACACGCGTATCCGGCACGCCGGGTGGCGACATCAGGAATGTCAGTTCAATCAGTTGCTTCCCTGGTCCGGGTTCGCCGCCGATCAGGAGATCACGAGCCTGAGTGAGCAGTTCGTTGAGCTTCTGTAGCTCCAACGGGTTGAGCCAGCCATTCTGAACGCCGGCATGCGTGTCTCGTGCGGGACCGCGCGTCGTCGCTTTGCCACAGCGTGTCGAGCGCGCGAATCCGTCCGCGGCATGCCTCGCCGCGCTCTGCACCATCCTGTTCAGCGCCTCAATCGCTTCCGGCCGGTCCCGCTGATAGACGAATCTCGGATTGGCGGCTGCCCTGAAGACCTTCGCCGGTCTCCTTGCAGTTGGAATCTCGCCGACAACCCGGAGGAGGCCGGCGTCCACCAACGCCTCGAAATGACGATAGAGCGACCCGGCCCGACGCCCAATGCGCCCAGCAACCTCCCTGATCGTCATCTCGCCACCGCCCCAGGCCAGTGCGCTGTAGATGGCGAAGCGTGTGGGATCGGAGAGGATCCGGAATGCCTCGACATCCGTGATCTGAGACTCTGAGAGCGGGCCCCGAGGGTCCGAACCGACACCTTCGACTTCCTTCATAATCTGCCACCTCGCGCGTGCGCAGATTTGTATGGACCCTTCAACTCGAGGTTGCTGCGGTCAGCAGGCTGATCGGAGAAACCTGCTGTTGAGATGGGAAGCGAACGGCGTGCGTGATCCGGGGTCTCGCCATCCGTGCCGGAGGGCGCCCCGATCAACTAATGCCGTACGCAGGCGAAGCAGGGATCCACGAACTTCCTGCTCGGGAGGTCAGCCCGTAGCGCCCGACGATCCGGGTGGTTGTATATCGCGAGCATCGACTCGTCGTTGACGTCCGCGATCGGTGCGCTTCCGAGCGCATCGGCGCAACAGAAGATCACTTTCCCGGAAGCGAGTATTGAAAGGTGATACCACTGATGGCAGCCGACGTCCGGAACAAGCGCCGGATTGAACGCCGCGTCCGATGAGACGAACTCATACTCTTCCCAGACGAGGGTCTGGAACACGGGCCAGCGTCGACCGACCCACTCCTTGAAGTCGTCATCCGCCGAAGTCGCGTCGCCGACTCGCGAGATCGTGATCTCGAAATTTAGATCACCTGCTTCGCGCAGTGCGTGCAGGCGATCGACGCTCTCCACGGTCTTGCGAAATGGAATGCCCATCGTCGCCTCATACGCTGACTCGCGATGGTCATTGAAGCTGATATTGAAAAGCTCCACGTTGCGCCACTCGGTGAGCCGCTGGGCATTCGCCTCCGTCAGCGGTGACGCATTCGTGTACATCCAGATTCCAGCCTGCGGCACGCGCGTGTTCAGCGCCTCGACGAGTGGGAACGTCCGCTTGTCGAGGAAAGGCTCATTGAGACGCGACAAGCACACCGAAATGGGAAGGTCCTTGGGGAACTCGTAATCCAGCTCATCAACGAGCCGCGCGATGAGTTCATCCGACATCCGATCGCCCTTGCGCTCCATCGTCGGATAGGGGCAGAATCCGCAGCTTGCATTGCAGACCGCCATGGACTCGATGCCGACCATGCGCGGGAAATCGACATACCGACTGTTCTTCAGATCATCGAGTCCCGCCTCGTAATGCTGGGCTGTCCGCTCGTAGAACTCCTGCTGCGCCTCGGAGCGGCGACCTTCGATCGTCAGGAAGACGGGCTTGCCGCCGGTCCGGCGACGACGGGTCTCTGGCGCTGCGAGAGTCATGAAAGGGAGTCGACCTCCATGGACCCGCAAAGCTCCAAGGCCCCAGTGGCCGGACGCGGGCGTTCCAACCGTCTATCGGCTGGACCGCGCTCGGACATTGGATTCTCTGGTTTGATCTCGTTGCCGCCAGCCGTACGCCCCCGGTGTCAGAGCCGTGGATTCAAGCCCACGATTGCGTCGGCCGCTTCGGAGATCGCAGTCTCACTCGGCTTCATCGCGAGCGCTTGCCGCCTCGTACTCCGCGAGGTGCATCTGATACCACCCAATCGCCCGCTGGTCCGTCTCATCGCGGAGCGCACGATTCTGCGCTTCAATCGCCGAATCCACATCGCCGGAGGCAAAGTACGCCGCGGCGAGCGTGTCAAACATGATGCTGAACTGACCCTTGGTCTCCTCACAAAGCGACGTCGCCGCATCAATCAGCCATTCCTCATCGACGTCGATCTTCTCTGAACGCGCGAGCGTCTGGACAAGGCGATGGCGAGTCCACAGTCCGGCCTGCGGCAAATCATTCAACAGGACATCCGCCATGAGGAATCCGGTTTCTCGGTCGCCGGATTCGAGTTCTCGGAGGGTGCGAGCGAGCGCCATCTCCCCGACGGTGGCGGCCGCGACACCGTCGGCGTAATCCTGAATGGAGTACGTGCCCTCGAGAATCTGTTGCAGAGGCGCGTCCATGTTGTCTGGAAGGCCAATCCACGCGAGTCGCCCCTGCTGATCAATGATGAACGTGCACGGAATGCCGGTCTGATTCGCCGCCGCCAACCAGTCATCCGACGTCTGCTCTCCGGTGTCGATCGCGACCGTGTAACGCATTCGCTTGCCCTGACGATCGACGAATGCGGCAATCCGCTCGCGGATGAGTTCCTGCGTCTCCAGTCGCTCCCACGTATTGACGCCGATGACGGTGAGATTGTCGGCGTACCTCTCCTGCAGCTCCGAAAGGTGCGGGAACGCCTTGATGCACGGACTGCACCACGTCGCCCAGAACTCAACGACGTACACGCGTCCGGATTCGAAATCTCGCACGGGCTGCCCCTTCACCCACGAATCGATCGTGAGCGGTGGGGCCTTGTCGCCGAACCACAGAGCAGGCTGCTCGAACTGAGAGAGCTCTTCGAGAACGGCCTCTCGCGTCTCCCCGGTGGCGACGCCCGCGGCTGTCGCGGTCAGGAGCATGACGGCTACGTTTGCAATCAGTCTGTTTCGTTGGCGCATGACAGGAACCTCGAGTTGGAGTGGACCTGAGCGGCCACCGAGAATCTCTACGCACACACAAATCTCCGAGATTCAGCAATGTGGACAAGTGCTCCGACGCCGTCTCAAACGCGATTAGCTGACCCGAAGGCCAGTTTCGATTCCGAAGACGTTCAGTCTCAACACCCGAGTTCAACCCTGACGCCCGTTCAGTTCCCGAGGTCGTCGGAATCTCCCGGCCCTAAGAGCGTCAGCCGGATCAGGTCGGCGATCTGTGTGTTGTCCATCGAGCCTCGAACATAGTGGGCATTCAGCCCCTCGGCGCGCACGAGCATTCCCCCTGTGACATCGCCCCACGCCGCCCAGACGACCCAGAACGGGTGCCGCTGCCCGAAGCGATCGGGCGCGGCGATGAACGGCGGCGTTCCTGTCCCATCTCGGCCGTCGAGCGGCGCTCCGTTCAGAATGCCCGGCGCGAGATCGGGGACCTGGGTGCGCCCGTTTCCCGAGGGGACACCGATCATGCGCATGCCGCCGGCGTCCGAGTCCGCAGCGGAAATCAGCAACGTGTCCGGATTGTCGCGCACGAAGCGGCGTGCGACGGCGATCGACTCGTCCGCGCGGCGCATCGCCTCGATCACACCGGCGGCGTTATTGGCGTTGCCGAAGTTGTCTGTGCCTTCCTCTTCCACGACAAGAAGAAAACGTGTGTCGTCCCGCCCGAGGATTTCGAGAGCGACCGCGGTCATCTCTCCAATCGTGGGCGCCTCAGGCCAATACAGCGGCAGACCGCGTCTGCGGCGGTCTTCTTCGCTCATCGCGTTGAACGTGTGTTTCGCGGCGAAGAGGCCGAGCACCCTCGTCGCATCGGCAGGCAACGACCGAAGTTCTTCGCGGCTCCGCACAATCGTGTATCCCGCGTCGCGCGCCTCGTCGAGGAGGTTGCGCCCGTCTTTGCGCACGCCCGGACCATAACGGCCATGCGAACCGATCGGCACGAAGTACTGCTCTCCCCCACCGAGAATCACATCGACGCCCGATTCGACGAGCTGCGCCGCAATGGCGTTGTGCATCGTTCGAGTCGGCACGGATGCGACGAAGCACGCGGTTCCAGGCTCCGTCGAGGTCCCGCTCTGGACGAGCCCGACACGCAAGCCGGCGCGGAGGGCCTGATGGGCGACGGAGGTCGAGCGACCTTGCCCGTCAACGATCGGCTCTCCCCCTTCGTCGCCGCTGGCGGTGAGTCCGAACGCTCTGGAGCCAACCTTCACGCCGTAGGCATGCGTTGTGGCGCCGCCGTTGGAGGTCGCTGTGAGCGAATCAGCCATGTGGCCGCGATACACCGCTATGTACGGGAGCTGATCCCACTCCAGATCTGCATCAGGACCGACGATCGCGGCGCGCCCGACCGCCCATGTCGCGGCGGAGGCGCCGTCGGGATGGATGAAGATCGCAGAACCCAACGGCGATCCCGCGGACGCGGCGGGCGCCGTCGCGATCGCCATTAAGCCGCTCAGAAGTGATGCGCGAGTGCATAACGTGATCGACATCGGGTCTCTCCCTCTGGGCGCTTAAGAAGCGGCCTGCACGGCCGTGCTCAGTCGAGCGATTGTCTCGGCTAAGCCGCTCGAATTATGCGCTCTCAAGCGCCTCCGACACGGTGCAGAGGAAGAATTCACGAATGCAGGATCCGACGCAGCGAACTCGCCGCTACGACCTGGACCGCTTGTTTGAAGCGGAGAGGGGGGGATTCGAACCCCCGATACGGACAAGCCGTATACGGCATTTCCAGTGCCGCTCCTTCAGCCACTCGGACACCTCTCCGGAATGCCCTCCCCGGCGGGGAAGGCCGGACAGGGTATCGTCTCCCTCCCCCCCTGTCATTCAATTCGAACCCGGGTTCACCGGGTCGCGAATGGAGCCCGAGCGCACGAGACCATGGCCCGCAGGAAGAACCATAGACCCGATCTCAACGGCGTCCTCGTCATCGACAAGCCGCACGGCCTGACGTCGGCGACGGTCTGCACGGTCCTTCGCGCCCGCACCAAGGGCGCCCGAGTGGGCCACGCTGGCACACTCGATCCGCTCGCCACCGGCGTGCTCGTGATCTGCCTCGGGCGCGGCTGCAAGTCGGTGCCGCAGATCATGCTCATGCCCAAGCGCTATCGAGCTGTCGTTGATCTGAGTTGTGTCTCACCGACGGATGATCTTGAGGTGGAGCCGACGCCGGTGGATGTCGGGCTCCCCCCCACACTCGACGAGGTGGAAGGAGCATGCGCGCAATTCCAGGGGCGGATCCTGCAGCGCCCGCCGGTCTTCTCGGCGATCAACGTCGACGGCAAGCGCGCCCATCGCCTCGCACGCAAGGGTGAGCTCGATGAACTTCCCGAACGCGAAGTCGAGATCCACGCGGTTGACGTCCTCAGCTACGAGTGGCCGAAGCTGGAGATTGACGTGCAGTGCGGAAAAGGCGTCTACATCCGCAGCCTCGCGCGCGACCTGGGCAAAGCGCTCGGAACCGGTGGCTGCCTCGCGGCCCTGGAAAGAACGGCGATCGGTGAATACACGATCGACCGTGCGCGATCACTGGAGGAGATCGAGTCGCCCGTGACACAGGACGACCTGCTGCCCGCGCCGGCGCCTGACGCTCCAAGAAAAGAAGAGGCCCCCTTCGATTGAAGAGGGCCATCAATGAGCCGTACTGGACTTGAACCAGTGACCTCCTCGATGTCAACGAGGCGCGCTAGCCAACTGCGCCAACGGCTCCCGATTCCTGCCACAAGAGCGGACCGCTCCGGGCAGGGCGATCGAGTATAGCGACCGGGTTCGCGCCCGCCAGCCTAGTCATCAAGCCGATGCAGCGCGACCAGGCGAGCGCATTCGAGCTTGCCGCCCGGGATCTCGATCTCCACGCCTTCCCCAGTTCGCAAGCGATCAACCTCCTCGTCATCCTCGAGCAGCGACCACGTCAACAGCTCAAGCTGCGGGTTATGACCGACGAGCGCGAGAACGGGCGTGGATCCGAGGTGTTCCTCGATGAGCGCCGTGGGGCCGGCCGTGTCCACCCCGCCGGAGAGCGCATCGTCGATTTCGAGGGGGCAGTCGATCGCGTCGGCGATCAACCGAGCGGTGTGATGCGCGCGGACCAGCGGGCTCGTGACGACAAGCGTGGGCGCCGCGTCCGATTCGGCGAGTTGCTCACCGAGCCACATGGCCTGGTTGACGCCGCGATCCCGAAGTTCGCGATCGCCGTCGTAGCCTGACGGAGATTCCCTTTTCGCCTTGCCGTGGCGGATGATGTACAGCACCATGGGCTCGCCTCCCCATCCCCCGAAGACGGGGACTGATGTGGGTCGGACGGAGATGACCTTGGCGACGCCTCGGTCGAAGGAGAGAAGAGTATGCGAATCGGTTTCGTAGCGGTGGCGGCAGCGTCTCTGACGCTGATTGGACTCAATCAGACTGCCCTGGCATCAACGACGGAGGTGTGGAGCTTCGACGTTAGCACGACCGGCGACGACACCTTCTGGTCATCGATGACGGCCGTGAAGCCTGCGGCTGACCGATTCGACTGGACGGTTGAGATCACTCGGGTAGAGGCCACCGTCTTCTTCGGCATCGAAATCGGCCCGCTCGACGTGACCGATCAGGTGCCGCCGGAACTGCTGATTACATCAGGGTCCGCCGATGGCCCCGCGCCGACGGTCATCGATGAAGGGCCCATCGTCGCCCCGGAGCCGCCGGAGCCCCCTGCCGTTTCGATGCAACTCGCCGTGACGATCGACGCATCAGGATTCGGCCAGGTCGCCGCGACGGACATCACGCTCGGCACGGTGACCGTCGATCTTGGTTTCCCGCTGGGCGTGCAGACGGTGCCAATTGTTGGCGTCGGCATGCAGGGCAATGTGGACATTACGCCGGTGTGTGTCGCCGATCTCGACGGCAGCGGAGATGTCGGCGCGGCGGATCTTGCGCAACTCATCGGATTCTGGGGGAGTGCCGAACCCAGCGCGGACCTGGATGGCGACGGCGTCGTCGGAGCCGCAGACCTCGCGACGTTGATTGGATTCTGGGGACCCTGTTTCTGAACGCATGGCTCAGTAGACGGGGTAGCGGAGAATCGTCTTGAGCTTCGCCGGTTCGACACGGCGTGGATCCGAGAGATAGATCTCGTGATGCGCGCCGGCGAAGGCGACGCCTTCCCGTTCGCAGAATGCGCGCATTGCGTTGATCGAAGGTCCTTCCTCCTCGTACGGTCCGACATGAAGAATCTGCACGCACTTGCCCTCACGCAGTGAACGAAGTTCGACGTGCGCGGCCTCGGGGCAGTCGTTCTTCGCCGCGATCTTCTCCGCCGCCCCCTTCAACTCTTCCGAGCGAATAAACTCGGGCGTTCGGATCATGAGCGTCCATCGACATGACTCGGGCGCGCTGGAGTCGAAGTCGCCGTCGGCGCCCCAGATCCCCTCGAGTTTGCAGACGACGTAGTCGCGTCCGTTCTTCTTGCTCGTCATCTTGATGGTGTATGCCATCGCATACATCGCCCCGATGGCCGCCTGGAACGCCTCACCGCCCGGCGCTCCCTCTCCGTCAATCGCGAGGTATTGCGCCTTGCCGACCTCGACGAAAGTCGGCGTCTTCTTCTGCGCATACTCGGACTTGTGCTCTTTGAAGAGGTCCACTTTGCTCGCGGCGGGTGTCGACATTGTTGCCCCTCTCGTCTGTAGCCGGACTCAGTTGATCAGCACGCTCACATCAGTCTCGAGGTCCTCAGGATCCGTGCTCTCCGGATCATTCCAGTATTTCTCCACGCATGCGCCGGGCGCAGGCTCGCGTCCGAGCGCCGGCAGGACGGAACCGAACAGTTGCCGATACGCCCCCTCGAGCGACTCGTAAGGACCACGATGACGCTGGATCGCGTATTCGCCGCCCGGAATGATCTGCGTGCCGATTTCGCCGACCGGTTGCACCTTCGCGGTTGTCGTGATGCACGCGTCGTATCTGATCTTCTCCGGAGGAGTCACATCCGGATCGTCGTGGCAGAGTCCGAGCATCTCAGCGCCGGGCCCGATGAGCCCTTCGCGAGCAGCGTATTCCATGAGCGTATCCCAGGCGCCCTTGCATTCCTGGTACGGACCGACGTGGCGGACATAGACGACCGGCCGATCCGGCTGTCGCTCGATGCGCGGAGGGTTCGGACCACTGTCAGCGTCGCAGCCGAATGCGAAGTCTCCGTGGTTGTCGTCCGGCGCGTAGTGAATGCTCGAGGCGACCGTCGGATAGCTGATCGAGCGCTGCGCCCTGCGATAGGCGCTCGGGCTCACGCCGAACATCTTCCCGAAGGCGCGCGTCAAGGACTCGAGATTCTCATACTGCGCGTCAAACGCGATGTCCGTCACCGACTGATCGGTGAATTTCAGACGCCACGCGGCGCGCTCGAGACGCAGTCGCCGCACATGCTCCATGATCGTCTCACCGACCATGCCCTTGAAGATGCGGTGAAAGTGATGTGGCGCGAAACACGCGACTTCAGCCAGATCCGCCGGCGCCATCGGATGATCGAGTTCGCGCTGGATATGCAGCAGGACCTCACGCATTCGTTCGGCGTAGTCGAGTTGTGTGCTCTCACGTGCGGACATGATGAAAGTGCTCATGGCGCGATCTCTTCGAGGATATTGACGCCGTGACCTTCACGCGAGTCCCATTCGTATCGTTCGACGCAGCGAATGGGCGAACCTGGTTCTTCTTCGATGACGCATGAGGAACACCCGCCATCAAGCCGCCCGGCATCATCGACCTGGGCGTAGCGAAACTCCAGGCGCTCGCCTCTGCGAATGCCCACGAGCGCTCCTTCCCGAATTCGACCGCCTTTGTAGGAAGCGCTCACGACACCGCTCTCTTCGCGGAATCGAAATCGGGTCCGCGTATTGACCACACTTCCCGGCGACGTCTGAATCACTGCGAACGTCCTGGCGTTCAGGGGTGAGCCTGTCGTCATGCGAAGATCTCCATGGACGCGGCTTGAATATGCGTCTCGATGGCAGGGAGTGTCGATGAGATCGCGATCAGCCGCTTGACATTGCGTGCGGATTCCGGATTCGCCTGAGAATGCTCGGTACACTGAGGTCTTCGTGGCGCCGCATGCGAAAGGACACCGCCCATGAGAATTCGCAATCTGACCCCGAAGTTCGCACTGGTCGCAGTTGTCGGCGCGGCGATTCTGCTCACAGGATGTGAGACGCAGCACTATCGAGTGACGGATCCGAACACCGGCCGTGTCTTCTACACGACGAAATGGGGTTCGAACACGTACTCCGGCGCCAATGCGATCAAGATTCGCAGTTCGAAGACAGGGCGTCAGTATGTGATCGAGAATCCTCAGATCGAGGAGATCTCGAAGGAAGAGCACGACGCCGGGATCCAGTGAGTCGATCGTCGTGGGTGCTCTAGTGTTCCGGCGCGAAACCGCGACGCATCGTGTTCTCGCTGCAGGCTCTCGGCTCAACAAATTGCAACAGATACTCTGCGCCGCCGGCCTTCGACCCGACGCCTGACATGCCGAAGCCGCCGAAGGGCTGCCTGCCTACGAGCGCGCCCGTGCAACCTCGATTGAGATAGAGATTGCCCACGCGGAACTCACGCCGCGCACGCTCAAGATTCACCGGCTTCCGGCTGAAGAGGCCGCCCGTGAGCTTGTAGGCGGAGTTGTTCGCAAGCGCAAGCGCTTCATCGAAACTCGAAACCCTCATCACAGCCAGGACAGGGCCGAAGATCTCATCTCGTGCGATCGCATGGTCCGGCATGACGTCGGCGAAGACATGCGGGCCCACATAAGGCATGCCCACGCGCTCCTCGAGACCCGATGGCGCCTCAAGGCTGACGACGCAGCGGGACTGCTCCCTCCCGAGTTGAATGTACTTCTCGATCTTGCGTTTCGAGTCCTGATCGATGACGGGCCCCACGTCCGTGCCGCGCGCCCGAGGATCACCGATCACGAGTGACTTCGTGGATTCGATCAGGCGTTCCAGGAAGAGGTCATGCGCACTGTCCAGAACGATCGCACGGCTGCACGCCGAGCACTTCTGGCCCTGGAAACCGAATGCCGACTGCCTGACGCCGAGCACGGCCTCATCGAGGTCCGCGGAGGAGTCCACAATGATCGCGTTCTTGCCGCCCATTTCGCAGACGACTTTCTTGACGCCGGCCTGCGCCTCTCCGGTGACGCCCGCCGCTTCGATGATGTCAAGACCGACGGCCTTCGATCCGGTGAACGCGATCAAGGCTACGCGCGGATCGCGGACGAGCGCCGCGCCTGTTGTCTCGCCCTCACCCGGCAGGAAATGCAAAGCCTCCGGAGGACATCCTGCCTCCCAGAGGATCTTCGCGAGGAGCGACGCGATCCCGGGTGTCTGCTCCGCCGGTTTCAGGATGACCGTGTTGCCAGTCACGAGCGCCGCAACCGTCATGCCGCAGGCGATCGCCAGAGGGAAATTCCACGGCGAGATTACGACGGAAACGCCGCGCGACTGGTGCCAGACCTCATCGAGTTCCCCGATGAATCGACCGAGGCGCTTCGGCTCGAAGAGCGGCACGGCGAGGCGGGCGTAGTACTCGCAAAAGTCGATCGCCTCACAGACATCGGCGTCCGCCTCGCGCCAGGTCTTGCCGGACTCCTTGATGATGACGCCGGAGAGTTCATCTCGGCGCGATCTCATCAGGGCCGCCGCTCGAGTCAACACCGCAGCCCTCGCGCGCACGTCAGTGTCGCGCCATGTGCTAAAGTACGCCGACGCCTCATCGATCGCCCTCCGGGCGTCCTCCGGCGTCCGGTCATTCGCGACGCTCGGCACTTCCGCCATGTCAATGGCTGCGGCAAATCGGTCGCGATTCGCGGTCACGGAGAAGTCGCGCATTGGTTCCGTGAAGAATGGCCGGTCGTCACCAACTCCCGGCGCCGCCGGCGCAAGTTCATGACGTTCCGGCGCTGACAGCAGTCGCTCGTCCTTCACGTCGCGCGAGCCGTCATGCGGCGACGCAAGCAGCTCCTCAAGGGGCGCATCGTCAAGGAAACCGGCTCGGAGCCAGCTCTCGTTGCTCGTGTTCTCGAGCAGGCGTCGCACGAGATACGCCATGCCCGGGATCATCTCCCCGACAGGCACATACTCACGCACGCGCAGTCCCATCTCCGCCGCCGCGCCCTTGAGCTCATCCGCCATGCCATGGAGCATCTGCAGTTCGATCGCGTTGCGAGGCAGACCACGCTTGTCGAGACCGGCGAGCGTGGCGCCAATCGAGCGCACGTTGTGCGAGCCGAGCGCGAGTATCACGCCGCCTTCTCCCTCCCGTCGCGGCGTCGCATCGAGAAAGATCTCGCTCATCCGCTCGAAGCACGCGTCGGTCTGATGCTTCTCCGGCCAAACCGGGCAGGGCCACCCTTCCTGCTCGGCGTGAATCGTCTCGTAGTCCCAGTACGCGCCCTTGACGAGTCGCACGGTGACCACGCGCCCTGCCCGCTTCGCCCATTCGGCGATGCGACGCGCGTCGTCGTCTCCGCTGCGAAGGTACGCCTGGATTGCGATGCCCGCCTCGAAATCAACCTGCTCGCAACAGCGCTGAAAGAGCTCGATCGTAAGGTCCTTGTGTGAAAAGGACTCCATATCGAAGTTGATGAAGACGCCCTTCTCGCGCGCGAGCTCGAGGATTGGAATGAGACGCGTCTGCACGTCGCCGATCGCGCCGTCGGTGTCGATCGGATCGCACTTGGCGCTCAACGCGCTGATCTTCACGGAGACATTCACGCGCGGGCAGGCGCCCAGGTGATCGCGCTCGAGGCGCTCATCGCTCTTCCATGCCGCCACGGCCGCCGGCAGGTTGCCGACGAGATCGAGGTACTTGTCACGGTACATGTCGGCCTCGGCGTCGGAGACACAGGCCTCGCCGAGGAGATCGACGCTGAAGGCGATGCCGTTGTTCCAGAGCTTCTCGAGTCCGGGAAGCGCGGACTGCGCGTCCGTGCCTGCGATGAACTTGCCCGCCATCGACTTGATCTGCGACGAGATCGTGCCAGCGAACATCTTCTTGGCGACGCCGCCGGCCTTCATGCCCAGATCCATACCCGGGGGCGGCGTCACGCCGGGTTGCGACAGATAGTCAACGAGATGATCGTGCACCATCTCGGGCGTTGTCAGCGTGGGAAAGGCGTCAACGAATCGGAAGAGCTGGACTTTGAACTCGTGGTCCTTCATCGCCCAGTCCATGAGCTTGTCGGACCAGAATTGTCTGGAGAGGAGTCCGCTTCGATGCCCGCGGGCGATTCCGAGCATCTCCTCGCCCAATTCGTGGATGCGCGCTTCAGCGTCCGCGTCGCGAATGACGGGCGCAGGATCCGGAGAGACGACCTGACGCGCCTTCGGGGCGCGCTTCGAGAACAGAGCCATGGGCGATCCTTCGTCGATAGACCTGTCCCGCGCCGATGGCGGCGGGGGCGCACATAGTAGCGGCGACAGAGGCGACCGCCCGTCGATCTGTGGGGCCGACAACCCACTCTCGCCTATAGTCAGACCATGTCATCTGCCCGCGGCAAAGCACTGGTAGCGATGTCCGGCGGCGTCGATTCCTCGGTCGCCGCAGCGCTGCTCCTGCGCGAGGGCTACGAGGTGGTCGGGTGCTTCATGCGCCTCGGCTCGCCTGGCGAGGTCCTCGACGAACTCCTCCCATACGAGGCGACCTGCGATCCGGAGAAGATCCGCATCGGCCACCAGGGCTGCTGCTCGATCAACGACGCCGCGGACGCCCGGCTCGTCGCCGCGCAACTCGGAATCCCGTTCTACGTCTGCAACTTCAAGAAGGACTTCGGACGCATCATCGACTATTTCGTCGACGAGTACGCCTCGGGTCGGACACCGAACCCATGCGTCCGGTGCAATGACTGGCTGAAGTTCGGCAAGCTGCACCAGTACGCCAGGCAGATTGGCGCGGGCGTCGTCGCCAGCGGTCACTACGCCCGCATTGTTCTAGGCGAAGAGGGTGAAGCGCAGCTTCATCGAGGAGTCGATCCCTCAAAGGACCAGTCGTATGTGCTCTTCGGGGCGCCGCGCGAGCGACTTGGCGAGATGGCGCTCCCGATCGGCGAGTACGAGAAGGCAGAGGTTCGAGCGCTCGCACAGGAGCTCGGACTACCGGTCTTCGATAAGCCGGATTCGCAGGAGATCTGTTTCGTCCCCGACAACGACTATGCGAGGCTCGTCGAGCAGCGCCGCCCGGATCTGGCGGAGGAGGGCGAGATCCTCGACACCGAGGGCAACGTGGTGGGAACCCACGGAGGCCAGCATCGATTCACGATCGGCCAGCGCCGCGGCGTCGGCGTCGCGCTGGGACATCCCATCTATGTCGTCGAGAAGGACCCGGGCGCGAACACCGTGACCATCGGCGCAAAGGAGGAGCTGCTGTGCTCGGAGGCGACGGCGCGCGAGGTCAACTGGCTCGCCGACCCGGCGCACTTCACGAGCGAACGGCATGTGCTCGTCAAGTACCGATACAACGGCCCGCCAAGACCGGGCCATGCTCGTCTGGACATCGAGGCTGACATGCTCCACGTGCGATTCGATGAGCCTGCAGAGTCAGTGGCGCCGGGGCAGGCCATCGTCTGCTACGACGGTGATCGTGTCCTGGGCGGGGGCTGGATCGAACACACAGTTTGAACGCCCCTTAACCAGATTCAATGATGCCGCCCCCGACCAGGGGGATGCAGAGTAATCCTGGGGCCTTATTCTGCATCGTCGTCCCATCCATCGATCTCATCATGACGAGAGGCATCAACATGGTCGATCCAGGTCAGCAATCCGGAGGCGCTCGAATCTGGATGAACACTGGGGGAGTCTTCGATCGGCTTGTGGCGGTTATTGACGGACGGCTGCTTGTCGCGAATCCACAACCGGAGAAGCTCGAGGAAGCGGCCGAGATGCTCCGTCGTCGTGACATCTCCGCGCTCAGTCAGGTTGTAGGCAAGACGATCCTGCTCGAAGCGGACGAGATCAGGAGGATCAAGTCAAACCTGAAGGGCAGAGACCTGACTGTGAAGTACAAGCAGGCGCGCTCTGACAAGGCCCACTCGAAGGAGATCACAATGGACTCGCAGACCATGCGAGACCAGGTGCTGCAGGAGCTCGAGGCGCTCTGTCAGGGACGTCTCGAACGTAGCGAGGTGCAGTTCTCACCACTCCGAGCAGCTGTGGCGCCGTTCGTGATGCTTGCGATCACGGGGTTGGCAACGTGGCTGGTCACGGCGGCCGCCCGAGACCTTGAATCTGGCGGCGAGCCGGATGTGAGCGGCCGGCATGTGTGGATCAAGCGACTCTTCGTATGGGTGCTTGATGTCCTTGGACCAACCGGTGGCATGATCGTTGGCGGTATCGTTGGACTCATCGGAGTCCTCTGGCTGGTCAGGCGAACGACGAATCCGCCCCTGATGGCCACACTGACGCCGCGTGACGGGAACAGCTGAGAGCCAGAGCGTCGGTCAGAGCGCTACCTCGCGTACTCAACTGCCCGTGTCTCGCGCAGCACCGTCACCTTGATCTCTCCGGGGAACGTCATTTCTTCGCTCACCTTGTCGGCGATGTGCTTGGCCACGAGATAGGCCTCGTCGTCACCAATCTCCTGGGCGTCCACCATAACGCGAACCTCGCGCCCGGCCTGAATCGCGTGCGCCTCGTTGACGCCCTTCTGATCAAGCGCGATGCCCTGAAGCTGTTCGAGACGCTGGATGTACTTCTCCAGTGATTCGCGCCGAGCGCCCGGTCTCGAACTCGACACCGCGTCCGCGGCCATGATGATCGGCGTGTAGAAGCTCGTCGACGGGATGTCGCCGTGATGGCCGCCGATGACGTTGAGCACAATGTCCTTCTCGCCGTACTGCTTGGCGAAGTCCATGCCGATCTTGGGATGGCCACCCTCCATCTCGTGATCCATCGCTTTGCCGATGTCGTGAAGGAATCCCGCGCGGCGAGCGAGCGTGCCGTCGAGGCCGAGTTGCTCGGCGATCATCTGGCTGAGGAACGCGACCTCGACAGAGTGGCGAAGCACGTTCTGTCCGAAGCTGACGCGGAAATGCAGCTTGCCCATGGCCTCGACGATCTTCGGATGGAGGCCTCTGAGCTTGGTCTCGAGCACGGCCTCCTTGCCGGCCTTGATGATCCGGTCGCCGATTTCCTTCTGGACCTGGGTGACGACCTCCTCGACGCGCGTCGGATGCACGCGCCCGTCTGCGATGAGCTTCTGCAGCGACTCGGCGGCGATCGCCTGACGCACCTTGTCGAAGCATGAGACGACGATCACGCCCGGCGTGTCATCGACGATGATGTCGGCGCCCGTCGCCTTCTCGATCGCTCGGATATTGCGGCCCTCACGACCGATGATCCGGCCCTTCATCTCCTCAGACGGGATCGGCACGACGCGCACTGTCGATTCCGACGTGTGCTCGGCGGCGTAGCGCTGGATCGCCATGAGCGTGATCTCGCATGCCTTTTCCCGCGCCTGCGACTCGGCGTCGTCGATGATCTTCCGGCTGAGCACAGCCGCGTCGTGGCGGACGTCATCTTCCAACTTGCGGAGAAGCTCATCCCGGGCCTCGTCCATCGTCATGTCGGCCACACGCAGAAGCTGATTCTTCTGCTGCTCGACGAGATCTTCGGCCTCCGCCATCCTCTTCGTGACCTTCTCCTCTCTGGCCTGGATGGCGTCAGAGGCCTTCGCGAGAGAGTCCTCCTTGACGGCGAGCGTGTCGAGTTTCCGATCCAGCAGGTCCTCACGCTTCGTCAGTCGCTTTTCCTGCTCCCGGAGTTCGTCTCGGGACTTGCTCGCTTCCTCCTCGAACTTCCGAGTCCGCTCGATGATCTCCCGCTCAGCGTCGAGTTCGGCCTTCTGGAGAATCGTCTTCGACTCGGACTCGGCGTCGGCGACGATTCGTTCCGAGGAGGCCTTGGCCCGTGCAAGCGTCTGGCCGCCCATGAGCTTGAGCACGACAATCGAACCGACGACGCCGGCCACGAGGCCCGCGACAAGCCAGAGCGCGCTCGAGGTCGAGACAGCGTCCTGCGCCAGGTGAAATGAAATGCTCTGCATGGCTCGTGCCCTTCGAGAGACAACGCGTCTGCGCCTCAGTGCGCCTGCGTACAGACCACGCTCTCGATTGACACGGGACTTCAGGCCTCGCAAGAGGCCGATCCAGAATCCGGTCCCCAAGCCTCAAGGGCTTGCGGGTGACGGCGGGCGCAATGATCTGCGCATCGCCACCGAGTTGTTGACCCGCCATCTGACGGAAGGACGACCGCCACCAGGGCGATCGAATTGCAAGGATCAATCTATCCGCGTCACCCAGTCTGGAAGACGCGCGCCGGCCCCGGCGATTCACTCGCCTGGCCAGCGATAACCGGTCGCCCCGTGTCATTGGAGGGCATGACCGAAACTTGGAAAACCCGCCCCCGGCATCCCGAGCGCGGACCGCGTCAGTGTATCGAATCAGCTATCGCGCTGGTCCCGAATATCGGTCTCGTCGAGGTCGAATCGCCGCTCACGGTGCGCCATAGCCCATTCAGGACTAGGATTGGGACATGCCCGCCGCCCTCTCATGGCTCCTCAGGCTCATTCCCACGAATCCGATCTGCGTCCGGCTTGTCCAGAGCGGCTCCCGACGCCAGCGGCATCTCTTCATCCGGATGGGCTATCTGCTCGCGCTCATTCTCGTCCTCCTCTGGGTCCTCCTGGTGGGCGCCAGCGGCAACGAGTTGAGCTACGCCGAGTTGGCGAAGGCCGGCGCTACGAGTTTCAAATGGACCGCCTATTTGCAGGTCGCGATGATCTGCCTTGTGGCGCCGATCTTCATGGCCGGCGCCATCGCGCAGGAGGCCAATCCGAAGACCTGGGACATCCTGCTGACGACGCCGCTCTCCGCAGCTCAGATCGTGCTTGGCCATCTCTCAGGGCGCCTCTTCTTCGTGCTGGCGCTCCTGATGTCATCGCTGCCGCTCTTCGCGATCACGCAGTACTTCGGCGGGGCGCCGAGCTCGGCGATCTTCGCCAGCTACGCAATCGCCGGTTGCGCGGCATTGTTGGTCGGCGCCATTGCCGTCACGCTCAGCGTCTCGCGCCTCGCCGGGCGAAGAGCGGTCTTCTCGTTCTATGTCTGCGTGGTCACCTATCTCGCTGCGACGCTGGCGATCGATCTCCTTCTTCGCGGAGCGCCTGCTCGGGTCACCGCGCTGACGCCGCTGAATCCGTTTCTTGCGCTGCAGGCCATGATCAGCCCTGCGAACTACACGCGTCCGCCCGAGATCGAACTCGCCGAAATGAGCGCGCTGGGACGCCTCTGGTTCGGATCCCCGGCGCTAACGTGGTGCCTCGTGAGCGCCGGAGTGAGCGTCCTGCTTGCCGCCCTCAGTGGCTTTGGTGTCCGGCGGGTCGCCGCTCTTGGCCGCTCACCGCTGGCGGCGCGCTTCGGACGCACGGGCCCGGAAGGCCAACGCACGCGCGCGCCTCGGCATGTCTGGCACAACCCGATTGCCTGGCGCGAAGCCGCGGCGCGAGGCGGCGCTCTTCACCGCATGGTGGCGCGCTGGAGCTTCGTCGGCATCGGGATCCTCTGGGGCCTGGGCCTGATCGTCGCTCATCATCGAGGATCAATAACCGCTGATGAGTTCCGGTATGCGATGACCGCCACGATCTGGACGCAGGTCGCCGTCATCGCCCTTGTTGCAATGAATATGTCAGGGAGCGCCGTCTCTCGTGAGCGAGAAGACGGAACACTGGATCTGCTGCTGATCACGCCAGTGACGGCTGGCGCCTACATCTGGGGCAAGCTGCGCGGACTTATCAGCTTCCTCGCTCCTCTGCTCGCGGTCCCGATCGTCACGTTGATTCTCACGGCGATCTACGTCATGGCGAATGGATTCACCGGAGCAAGCCCTGTTGATGTGACGGTGCGCCTCGGCACGGCTGTCACGACCGTTCCGATGATGTCGCCCATGATCGCTCTCGTCATGCCGCTGACGCTGATTCCATTCATAGCGCTGTGCGTGATGGTCGGCTTGCAATGGTCGATCAAGAGCCGTGGGGCGATCAGCTCTGTGATCGCGACCGTCGGCGTCGTGCTGGTGTCAAGCCTGATCGTGGGCTCCTGCGCATGGAAGGCCGCGCAGGACATTCCCTATGCCGCCGGCGTCGCCAGCCTGCTTCCGATGACCGCCGTGCACGCGGCGTTCTACCCTGAGATCGCCGCCAACAACACGATCTCATACGGCGCTGCTCAGCTCAGTCGATCATTGCTCACCGGCGCTGTCGTCGCACTGCTCGCGTACAGCGCGATCGTCTACGGCATGCAGGCGACGATGGTTCGGACCTTCGACATGACGGTGCGTCGACTGGCGGGCTCTCGATCAGGGCCCTAGTCGCGCGCGTCGACCATGGTGATCGCGCGGAGGCCGGCAGGGCGCTGCCAAGCGGTTCGCTCACTGCGCGGTGTCGAGGCCGTCATCAGGTGGTCGAGATACTGCGCAAGCGCCCCGTTGTCGAAGCCGCCCAGGTAGCCAAGGCTGGCCGTCGGGTTGAATGATCGAATACGATCGATGATCTGTTCGCGGGACATCCTCGAGAGCTGAGTTGACGCAGTGACCGGTGCGACCATGAGCGACTCCGTTGATTGCAAGAGGCCTACGCGAGCGAGAATCCGTTCTTCGCTGCGGGAATCAAGAATCGGGCGGCCCGCTTCTTGCGCGTGAGCGGGTAAGGCGTCCGGACCGGGCTTCTCTGCGCGAAGGGTGCGAGATTCGTGCGCAGCCTCAGAGGCGTCGCGCAATAACGGATTGAGAACCACACCCAACCGCGGAGTCAATGCATTGCACGACATCTTCGAGTTCCCGATCGAGACGCATGGCGCCACACCGGGCGAATCCGTAAGACCGCTTGCAGGCAGCGGCGCCGGGCCCCACTGCTTCCTCGGGGTCTCCGTCGTCGATGATGGCGTCGAACGCGCGCTGGCCGCGCCATCGGAGGCGGCACGCACCGTTGTCTGGTCCGGAGGGCCGGAGGGCGGGCTCTTCGATCGCGACCTTGCAGGCTGGATGCCGCGCCGTCGTGACGACTTCGGAGCCCGCTGCGCCGCAGCGCTCGAGATCGTGAAGAGCCGGGGCGGAGCGCTGGACATCCGGCCCTGCGCTCGGCATGTCATCGGCGACGCGCAGACCTGCCTGAGCTTTCTGCGAGAACACGAAGGACATCAGGTGGGCGTCCTGCTCGACCCGGTCGCCCTTCTCGAACCCGAGATGCTGGCCGAGAGTCGCGATCACCTGCGCCGCATGTTCGAGACACTCGGCGGCGTCGCAACCGGCGTTCTGATCTGCGGAGCGGACCCCAGCCGTGCGGGCAGTCACGGCCTCATGCACTGCGAGCTCAATGCGGGTGAGATCCCGATCGAGACCTGGGCAGATCTGGTGGAAGGCCACGTGCCGCGATCGACGCCGGTGTACGCGCCAACCGAAGGGGCTGCGGCCCTCAGGCATGCCTTCCGAGAGGGTTGATCGGGGGACCAGCACGCCTCAGCCCTCGAACCAGCCAGCGTATACACTCCTGCCATGGCCGAGAGCACCCCACTGACGGTGGATCATCCGACCTTCGCGGTCGTGAAGGAAGCATTCCCGAAACTGCGCCTGCGCGCCACCGAGCACAAGGGCGACTCCACGTTGATCGTCGACGCCGGGGACGCTCATCGCGTGCTCGCGTTCCTACGCGACGACGCGCGTTGCCTCTACAACTTCCTCTCGGATGTGATCGGCGTCGACTATCTCGATTACCCGGCGGAGACAGAAGGCCGCTTCGCGGTGATCTACAACCTCTGCAGCCACGAGCACGACCTGCGGTTCTTCGTCAAGGTCTTTCTGGATCCGAGTCTCCCGACGGAGGGCATCGAGGAGGATCCGGCGCTGTATGTCGAGAGCGTCTGCGATCTCTGGCCGGGCGCTGAGTGGACGGAGCGCGAAGTCTTCGACATGTTCGGCATCCGCTTCAGGAATCACCCGGACCTGCGCCGAATTCTGACGTGGCGTGACTTCCCCGCGCATCCGCTTCGGAAGGACTATCCCGTGACCGGACGCGGCGAGCGGGAGATGTACGACGTCATCGACCGCACCGACGCGTAGGCCAAAGCCGCCGCCTCCATGTGAGCGCCAGGTCAGGCGGTCGCCATCGCGACCGGCTCGACGTCTGTCAGGATCTGGGCCTCCGTCTTCTCGAGCACCTCATCCTTCGGCACGCCCGGCGCGAGCTCCGTCAGGCGGAATCGCCGCTGCTCGCGGTCCATCTCGAGCACGCAGAGATCTGTGATGATCATGTCGATGCACCGCTTGCCGGTCAGCGGGAGCGTGCACTCCGGGATGATCTTCGCCGAGCCATTGCGGGCTACGTGCTCCATCGTGACGACGACCTTCTCGACGCCCGCGACGAGATCCATCGCGCCGCCCATGCCCTTGACCATCTTGCCGGGGATCATCCAGTTCGCGATGTCCCCCTCCTGGCTGATCTGCATGGCGCCGAGGATGGCGAGCTGCACATGACCGCCGCGAATCATCTCGAAGCTCTCCGACGATGAGAAGAACGCTGCGCCAGGCACCGTCGTGATCGTCTGCTTCCCTGCATTGATCAGATCCGCGTCCTCGTCGCCCTCGTAGGGAAACGGTCCGATGCCGAGCAGGCCGTTCTCAGACTGAAGCCAGACCTCCATGCCGTCGGGGATGTAGTTGGCGACCAGCGTCGGCATGCCAATACCCAGATTGACGACGAACCCATCTCTCAGTTCCCTGGCTGCTCGTTGCGTGATCTCTTCTCGGGTCAATGCCATGGTCTTTTGTGTCTCACTCGTGCCAGCAGGCGATCTCGCCCGCGGTTATCTCATCGCGATGAATCTTCATTTTCCTCGTCGCGGCGCGTGCTCCCGAAATCAGCCGTCGTCATTCGCAAGCCGAAGATGATGAAACCCCCAGCGACGATGGCGACGAACGGCCAGAGCCAGAGAATGGCCCCGGCGACGAGGTCGTGCGGGAGCACAGCGGTCAGGAGCACAGCCGTCGCAAGGACAAGGACGCCGATCTTGACCAGATGGGCGCCGCGCTTGCGTCGAGCTCGTGTCTCCAGGTCTCCCATGAATCTCCCTGATCAGGCGCGCGGGCGCGTTGTTCTCTGCTCGATGCGCTTCTCCGACTCCGTTATCACGATCGCATCCACATAGGCGCCGGAGAGGTGAATGTGATCGGGTTGAAGCTCGCCTGTCTCGACAAGCCTCTCGGCTTCGACGATGGTGACCTTCCCAGCCTGCGCCATCATGGGATTGAAGTTCCGAGCGGTCTCGCGAAACACCATGTTGCCGAAGCGATCGACGGTGTGCGCCTTGACGAGCGACAGGTCGGCTCGGAGCCACGTCTCCATCAGGAAGGTCGATCCATCGAACTCCCGCGTCTCCTTGCCCTCAGCGACGGGCGTGCCGACGGCCGTCGCCGTGTAGAAGGCCGGGATGCCCGCGCCGCCGGCGCGAATGCGCTCGGCGAGTGTGCCCTGGGGGTTGAACTCCACTTCGAGCTCACCCGAGAGAAACTGCCGTTCGAACTCGGCGTTCTCGCCGACGTAGCTGCTCACCATCTTCCGGATCTGGCGCGTCTCCAGAAGCAGGCCCAGCCCCCAGTCATCGACGCCGGCGTTGTTGCTGATCGCCGTGATCCCGGTCACACCGGTGTCGCGGAGCGCGATGATGAGCTGCTCGGGGATGCCGCACAGCCCGAAGCCGCCGGCCATGATCGTCATGCCGTCGCGAATGACGCCGTTCGAGGCGAGATCATCCATGACGGCCTTCGGGGAATCGAAGACCTTGTTCACCATGGCCACAAGGTAGCAGGACCGGAGCGTCGGGTTCCCGACCGACTCAGCCCCAGAGCCCGATGAGTGTCGCCAGGTCGGCGGCGCCGACGGCGCCATCGCCGTCAAGATCGGCCGGGCAGGGAGCCGGCGCCGGGGGACACGGGCCCCAGCTTCCGATCAAGGTGGCGAGGTCGATCGAACCAACAACACCATCGCCGTTGAAGTCCGCCGGGTTGATCTGGAAGTCGCCCTGATCCATGACGGCCGGCGCGCTCTTGCCCTGAGCGACCCACGCGTTGTACGCGATCATGCCGGTGGAGTCGGTGGTGTTCGCATCGCGCAGGAACTCAATGTATTCGCGCGACGTCGTCTGGTAGTAGAGCGTGACCTCGGCGCGACGTGCCCCCGCCGGAATCGGATAGTCGGTGTCATCCCAGAACTGGCCATCCACATATGTCGCTGCCACAGGCGCCGCCTGGACGCTCTCGAACCCGGCGTTGGTGAAACCCATCGGCGGGATTCGATTGTCTTTCAGGATCACATTGTTGATCGCGAAGTGGAAGGACTCCCCTTCCGGAACGCCGGTCGCCATCGACACCGCTGCGTCCACACCCAGTTTCGCCTCGTAGACCTTCGTGTCGCCGGTGGTCAACGCCGCCGTGCCGAAGTCGTAGGCGCCGTGTTCGCCGATCATGAGGTCCATGAGATCGAAGAACTTGACATTGAGCCACATGCGACGGCCTTCGGGATAGCCGGTCGGCAACTTGTGACCTGAGTAGTTGATGATGCGCACTCGAAGATCGCTCCCGACTCTCGAGAGCTCCATGTCGGAAGCGCTCGCGAGCAGCTCTGCAACGCGGGCATTTGCGTCCGCGACGATGCTGTCCGTCAGCTTTGTCTCGGTGTCCGGATAGAGGCTGTGCACCGCACTGAGCACCCAGGTGTTGCCGCCGTTGAATGCGTGCTGCGGGATGTTCGGTCGCTCGGGGAAGCCGTTGAGGATGCAGCCCTTGCCCTGCACGTCAGGCATGTGGCAGTCCTGGCACGACTCCATGACGCCAGTCGGGTGATTTCCGCCGAACCGACCGTTCATCTGCACGCCGCCTGCCGCGAACGCGCTCTGCGCCCATTCGCTGAATGTGCGCTCCACCGGGAACATGTCGGCCTTGTTGAGCGTCATGTGCTTCTTGTCGAGATCGCCGAGCGCATACGTTCCATCGGGCTGTCGTTCGAAGACGGGATTGCTCACGTCATGGCAGGATGCGCAGAGATTGGACGAACTGTGAAATGGGCTCGGGATGATCTCGGCCCCGTGCGGATTGAAGGGAACGTCGTCGAATGGCCCGCGTCGCGAGTCCGTTGGATCGAGGACGTAGCCGGCGTTTCCGTATTCCGTCGGGAGATGGCCAGCGGTGGCGAGATCCGCCAGGACCATGGCGTCTTCTGTCGGATTGCCCGGCGCCGGGATCGGATCAACGAGGCGATGGCAGAAGTTGCAACTCACGCCGTCAAAATCGGCGCCTTCAAGAAGCGAACCGTCCGTCGGGACTGAGCGTCCTTCGAGCCAGCCTGCCGGCGTGTGGCATCGAATGCAGAGGTCGCCGGCGAATCCAGCGTCCTGATTGGCGATGGTCATCGCCGCCTGGAAGACGGGGTCGCGCATCGACTGCGCCATCATGCTGCCGCGCCAGTTGCGCGCGGGTTCGGCGTCGAGATCGATCCCGAAATCGCCAAAGCCCCCATGACAGCCTGTGCAGTTCGATGGAGCGAAGATCGGATCGAGGACGTCGCCGGTCAGGTCGGGCTGCGTGCCGGGCAGGAAGAAGTCCTTGAGCTTCGTGTCGACGAGCGGCCCCATCGGTCCTCGGAGTTGCGCGTGCACATGCACGCCGCCCGCCGCGAGCGCGCAGAGGACGCCGCAGCCAAGAAGCCACCAAGCGGCTGATGAACCAGAACGCCTCGGATTGATCATCCACGCTCCTCCGACCCGGGGTCCGCCGGGCAGTTATTCAGGATCTCTTTGTCTGAATATGACACGCACTGGACGCCGCGCCAAGGGAGAAGGCTCGATTTCGAGGGATGAGTCCGACGGGCAGCAGCGCTATTCCCGGGCCTCGCCGACGGCGTCAAGCGGCACGCGCTGGTCGTCCTTCACCGTGCTCAGGCAGAAACTCGTTCGCACGCGCCCGAGGTTCGGAATCGCGCTGAGGCGATGCACGACGAACTGCTCGTAGTGATCCATGTCGTTGACCAGGACGTGCAGGACGAAGTCCTCCTCGCCCGTGGTGTGCCAGGCAGAGCGGATCTCCGGAAGCTCCTGCAGTTCGGCCTTGAAATCCTCGATGGCCTGCTTGCCGTGGGAACGCAGCGAGACATGGATCAGGGCCGTGATGGCCTTACCCACTCTCGCCGGATCCACTTTGGCCGCGTATCCCCGGATCACGCCGGCCTGTTCGAGCTTCCTGACCCGCTCGAGCGCTCCGGCCGGGCTGATGCCTGCGAGCTTCGCGAGGCTGGCGTTCGTGATCTTCGAGTCAGTCTGGAGCTGCTCGAGCATCGCCAGATCGACAGCGTCGAATTTCACTCGGGACGCGACAGCACCTTTGCCCGCTCCCAGGCCGTTCGTTTCGCCGTTATGCGTGCTCACGCCTGCCATCACGGAATAATCATCGCGATTGAAGTGTAGATCAAGGAGATTATTCGGATTTCATGCCATTGCTCAGAACATTCTCTTGTCCCGGACCTCCAAGGCCCTAGAATGACGCAACCCGACCCGCTCCGCAGAATGGGGCCGTCCCCCATCGACCTCGTGCGGGTCGCGAGCAATCAACTCAATCGAATCCTGCCACTCCACAGGAGCATCGACATGACCACTGTCACCACCAAGCCAGCCGTCTCCACAGGCGCGACGACGGATCCGCTCAGACTGATCGACGTCGATCACGTTCGCTTCTACGTCGGCAACGCCAAGCAGGCCGCGTTCTTCTACGCCTCATGCTTCGGCTTTCAGGTCGATCAGTTCTCCGACCTGACCACGGGCCAGCGCGAGCAGGCCTCGTACCTTCTCACGCAGGGCAACATCCGCATCGTGCTGACCACGGGCCTGAGCAAGGACCATCCGGCTTCCGATGAAGTCAAGCTCTACGGCGATGGCGTGAAGGACGTCGCATTCAACGTTCAGGACGCCGCCGCCGCTTACGAGCGCGCCATCGCCAATGGCGCCGAGTCCGCATACGAGCCGATCGAGCACACCGATGACTACGGCACGGTCGTCCGCGCCGGCATCAAGTGCTACGGCCGCGCTGTGCATTCCTTCATCAGCCGGACGGGCGGATACGGACTCGAGAAGGTGCGCGACGGCGGTCGGTTCATGCCGACCTTCCAGAGCGTCCCCTTCTTCCCGCTCAACGACTACAACAAGGCCAATCCCTGCGGACTCGAGTACGTCGATCACTGCGTGGGCAACGTCGAACTCGGCGGCATGAACAAGTGGGTCGAGTGGTATGAGAACGTCCTCGAGTTCAAGCTGTTCAAGCACTTCGATGACAACGACATCTCGACCGAGTACTCAGCGCTGATGTCGAAGGTCATGGACTCTGGATTCGGCGTCATCAAGATGCCGATCAACGAGCCTGCCGAGGGCAAGAAGAAGAGCCAGATCCAGGAGTACCTGGAGTGGCACAACATGACGCCTGGCATCCAGCACCTGGCGCTCCGCACAAACGACGAACTCGCCTCTGTCGCAGAGCTCCGCAAGCGCGGCGTCAACTTCCTCCGCATTCCGGACACCTACTACGAAGGCGTCTGGGATCGTGTGGATGAGATGCTCGAGGCGCACGGCCACGAGACGGTCCAGGAGAATCGCGAGCGGATCAAGGACCTCGGCATCCTCGTTGACGCCGACGACGAAGGCTATCTGCTGCAGCTCTTCACGATGCCGCTGCAGGATCGCCCGACACTGTTCTTCGAGATCATCTGCCGTCGCGGCAGCCAGAGTTTCGGCAAGGGCAACTTCAAGGCGCTCTTTGAGTCGCTTGAACTCGAGCAGGATCGGCGCGGCAACCTCTAATCCACGCGACGGAGACGTTTCATGACGCTGAGAACCTCAATGGCGTTGACAGGTCGTCAGCTTGGCGCGGGTCGTCCGGTGGCATGGATCGCTGTTTCGGTGATCGCGCTGATGGCGGTGGCCTTCTTTGTCACGCCGTCGATCGCCACGGCGCAGCCTCGACAGTTTGAGTTGGTGCGCTACGCGGATGTTCCACCGGGGACATATTCCGCGTTCGTCATCGCCACCTACGGTGGGAAGAAGGAGGCTTCGTACGCCGCGATCATTCATATCGGTGACGAGGAATTCCCGGTCGTCGTGCGCGGCGGTGAGACGATGGTCATTCCATTCGAGCCCGCCTGGCCCGTGACCCAGCCGGTGACTATCGAACTGTCTCCCTATGCTCCGACAGACGTCATTCGGGTGTGGGGCATCGACCCGACTGGTCCCGTCGCCTTCCGCTATCGGAAGCAATGAGCCTGCAAGAATAAGACACCCGGAGAAGCGCTCCGCCATGACGAGCAGCGCGCCCCGGATCTGAGAAGGAGTTCGGCATGCCGTACTACACGAGAATGGGGCATCTGCCCAAGAAGCGCCACGTGCAGTTCCGTCGCCCTGACGGCGCGCTGTATTCGGAAGAGCTCTTCGGCACCGAGGGATTTGTGGGCCCGACCTCGACTATGTATCACATTCATCCGCCGACCCAGGTGCATGGATGGAAGACGATGTACTCGACGAAGCCCGAGTACGTCGAGGTGGACACGATGCGCATGCGTCACCTCAAGTCTGCGCAGATGAAGCCGGCCGGAGATCCCGTCACCGGCCGCATCGTGCTCTTCGGCAACGCCGACTGCGAGATGAGCGTCTGCAATCCGCTCGAGAAAATGGACTACCACTTCAAGAACGGCCAGGGCGATGAGTGCCTCTTCATCCACTTCGGCTCAGGGACGATGCACACGATGTTCGGCACCCTGAAGTTCGGCCCCAAGGACTACATCATCGTCCCGAAGGGCACGATCTACATCATGCACTTCGATGAACTCTCAGACGATGACCGACCGGAGGGCGCCTCGAAGGAGGACATGCCTTACGGGAAGTTCCTGACCATCGAGACGTGCAACGCCTCCCACATCCTGCCGCCGCCCGGGTACATCTCCAAGAAGACCGCGCAGTTCCTCGAGCACTCGCCTTACTGCGAGCGCGATCTTCGACTGCCGGAAGAACCGCTGACGTGGGACGAGACGGGCGAGTTCGAAGTTCGTATCAAGGCGCGCGACTGCGTTCACTCGTATACCTACGACTATCACCCGCTCGACATCGTCGGATGGGATGGCTGCTACTACCCCTATATCTTCAACATCGACGATTTCGCGCCGATCACCGGCAAGCTGCACATGCCGCCTCCGATCCATCAGACGTTCGAGGCGCACAACTTCGTGATCTGCAGCTTCTGCCCGCGCATGCTCGACTGGCACGAGGGCGCCATACCGGTGCCGTACAACCACTCGAACATCGACTCCGACGAAGTGCTCTACTACGTCGAGGGCAACTACAAGGCGCGCAAGGGCATCGAGGTCGGATCGCTTACGCTCCATCCGCAGGGCATTCCGCACGGACCGCATCCCGGCACCGTCGAGAAGTCGCTGGGCGCCACGTATACGGATGAGCTCGCTGTGATGTGTGACACCTTCCGGCCGCTGCATCCGACAAAGGCGGCGCTCGGCATCGACGACAGGGAATACCCCGAGAGTTGGATCGGCGTTCCCGCCCCTGCCGGCCAGAATGGACAGGCCGTACCCTCCGTCGAGACGATCAACGGCGTGCGCACGACGAACGTCTGGGCCACCTGACCGACTGCACATCGATATCCTCAGGACCGCTCAGGCGCCCGCCCGAGCGGTCCTTTTCGTTGCGCGCCGTCGTGTGATCAATCATGGGGATCGATGTCCAGGCGAATCTCACACAGCATCATTGATCCGCTCGTGGCGCCGCTGGTGCTGCCGCTTTACAGAGCGCTGCATATCCCGCGCCGGTTTCCTCCCGAGGGGATCGTCGGGATCGGACATCTTCTTGCGATCGGAGGCGCTGTGGGATTCGCGTTCTCTGATGATCGAGCGTGGGGCGGAGCAATCGGCGCCGCCGGCGTTCTCGGGAACCACATCGCCGACATGGTGGACGGAACGCACGCGAGACAGACGGACCAATGCCGCAATGGCGGCGAACTCCTCGACCACTTCACCGATCCGCTCTCATTCTCCTATTGGATGATTGGTCTGGGCATTGCCGCCGGCCGTCTTGATCTCGCGCTCGCGACGGTGATTCTCATCTATGCGACAGCCGTGCTCACGAGCATCAAAGCGAAGATGCTCGGCGAGTTCACACTCCGGGCGTTCGGGCCAACGGAGTTTAAGGCGCTGCTTGCGCTTCTCGGCGTCGGCCTCGCGATTCGCGTGCTCGTCGAACCGGCAGGCGCGACCGGGCCCGATGTCGTTGGCGTTGTTCTCTGGGTGTTCACCGGGGTGGGCATACTGCAGTTGCTGGTCGGACTGGTGACATCCGTCAGGGAGGTAAACGCCCGGGGAAGCGCGCCTGACACCTCCGAATGGGAAGTCGCTCGCTCTGAACACCCCTCCACCGGGCAAGACGAGTTGTGACGAGAGGTTCGCACTCGTAGCATCGTGTCCGGAATGTCACGGACTCATGGATGGGTGACTGCTTGAGCGTCCCAGCCCGAATTTTGCTCGTTGTTCTTCTGGGCATGCTGACCTGCCAGGCGGCGCCGGCGCAGTCGATCCCGGGCCTCAAGACCGACGACGACGCTCCCCAATTCGATGGGAGGAGTTTCGGAGGCGTGGATCTCCCTGCGCAACCGCAGCGCGCTGACGTTCTATTCGCGAGCGTGCGCACGTTCGCCTGGAGCGAAGGAAGCACCCGGCGCCTGCTCATGCAGAATCAGGTCCAGGTCAGGATCGGGACATACGAGTTCTCCGCGGACAGGGCGCTCGTGTGGATTGAACCGGTGCAGCTCGACGGCAGGCCGCTCGAACAAATCGCCGTCTGGTTTGAAAACGTTCAGGATCCCGGCGCGGACTCGCGCATCGCGCAAACTGCCCCCCAGCTTCTCGTCACTGCGATCGCGGAAGGCGAGATCGTCTTGCGATCCGATCGATTCATCGCTCGACGTCCGACGGACCCCTTCATCACCGAAGGCGAAGGACGTTTCGCTCGATTTCTCACGCAGCAGGCCGCTTCGGATCCGGTGCGCAAGGAGTTGATCTATCGCGACCAGTTGGCGTTCGAGCGACGCCCCATCATCCGTTCGAGCGGTGTCGGCGTCGTTGACAACGAGAACCTCGCCGCGGCGCGACCAAATGTGCCGATTTTCCCTGATACCGCGCTCGTTTCGTTCTACGGACCCGATCGAACATTCGTGACCGGTGAAGAAGAGAATGCGCTGGTCATCACCGGCGGCGTGGTTGCGCAGGCGACGGATCTGGGGGATGGTCAATCCCTGCAACTCTCAGCTGAGAACCTGGTCGTCTTCCTTGATCCAGGCGCGATCACAGACATCTTCAGCTTCGGCCCCGGCGAGATTCGGGGCATCTATCTTGAGGGCGACGTCTCAGTCACGGATGGCCAGTACTCACTGCGCGGGCCGCGTGTCTTCTACGACATTCAGCTCAATCGTGGCGTCGTGCTCGACGCCGTCTTCTCAACCTTCGACGCGAAGCACGGCCTGCCGCTCTACCTGCGCGCGAGCGTCATCAGGCAGGAATCAGCCAATCAATGGTCCGCCGGCAACGCGACGATCACGAACACTGCCTTCTTCGATCCACTCTTTGCGATCGGCGCCGACACTGTCACGATTACCCAGAATGTTGATGCGGACGGCGAGACGCGCACCATCATCGACGCGGAGAACGTCGGCCTGAAGGTCGGCGAGAAGCCGCTCGTGGGCATCAAGCGATACCGCGGCGAAGGAAAGCCGGGCGCGCTGCGGCGCGTCACTGTCGGCTCGGAGAACGGAGACCCGTTCATCAAGACGCGTTTCAGCCTCGACAGCGCCTTCGACGAGGAGACGAATGAGTGGCTGACGGCTGAACTGCTCGCAGATGGATACTTCGACCGAGGGCCCGCGGTCGGCCTCGACTTCGAGTGGGAGAAGAACGCCGCGAAGGGCTCGCTCTTCAGCTACTACATCCACGATGAAGGCGAGGATCGCCTCACCAGCGGCGCCAAGCTCGATCCGCCGCAGAGGAATCGTGGTCTCCTCCTGAGCGAGCATCAGATGGCGCTCAACGAGAGTTGGTCGCTCTCGGCTGAGGGCACGTACATCTCAGACGAGAACTTCATCGACAGCTTCTTTGAGTCGATGGCTGAGACGCGCCGGGAGTTCGCCAACTCGCTGCACCTGAAGTGGGACGGCGATAGCGGCCTATTCCGATTCGAGACACGAGGCACATTCAACGATTTCCTCCCCAACGAGTACCTCGTGCAGAGTCAGGGCTACCAGGTCGAGCGCCTGCCCGAGGCGCACTTCTGGGCGAATTCGACGAAGCTCTTCGGCTCCGATCTGAACCTGTTGTCCGACATCCGACTCGGCGCGATGAGTCTGCAATTCTCCGAGCCGACATCGGCGGAGTTGGGATTCAACACGCAGCGACGCTCACAGGCCGCCTTCGGACTTGATCCGAATCAGTCGCTCAGAGACAGCCTCGAGGCCCAGGGATACACCGACGACACCGTCGTCAGGCTCGACTCGAGGCAGGAGTTGTCCATGGCGCTGGACTGGGCGGGATTCCGATTCCGCCCCTATCTCGTCGGACGCGGCACGGTCTATGACAACGAATTCGGGAGCTTCCGCGAAGCAAATGGCTCGGATGAGGATGACAAGTCGCGCCTGTGGGGCGCCGCCGGCATCGATCTCTCGACGTCCTTCGTGCGCATCAACAACAACGCACGAAACGAATTTCTGAACGTCGACCGACTGCGTCATATCGTCACGCCGACGTTCAGCGCCTGGGCTTCGGCCTCGAATCTCGACAAGGACGATCTGCCGATCTACGACGATGGCGTCGAAGGCATTAGTGACGGCGCCACGATACGCGTCGCGCTCAACAACACGTGGCAGACGAAGAGGCGTGGTCCGAATGGGCCGGAGAGCGTTGACTGGATCGTGCTCGACACGGCATATGTGCATTCATCGAATGACGCCGATCGCGATTCACCCATCGGACGGTACTTCACGTCAAGACCCGAGGAATCGAACCTCGGAGAGTACGTGACGAATGACGCGGTCTGGCGACTGACGAACGCCGTCTCGATCTCGTCGAGCGCTTCCTACGACGTCGAGGACAACGATCTGAGCCAGATCGCGGGAGGCGTGCTTATCGATCACGGATATGGGTTCTCGAGCTTCACGGAAGCACGGAATATCGACGCCCTCGATTCGACGTTCCTCAACGCCGGCGCCTCGTACGAACTCTCGCGGAAGTACTCGCTTGAAGGCGCGATGGCGTATGACGTGGACGAGTCAGACCTGCAGCGCATCTCCGGGACGCTCATCCGGCGCATGCCGCAATGGACGCTCGAACTGGGCGTCGTCTATGACGACATCCGGAGTGACACAAGCGTCTCAGTGCAGTTCAGGCCAGTGGGTGTCGGGGGCGAGGATCGCCCGCGCATCTTCACGCAGGAAGAGGATGTCCTGGGCAATGAGCCCGACGACGATTCGCTGTTCTGGCGGAGATAGCGCACACGACCGCCGCCGGACATTCGATGATCCGCCTCGTCATTGACTCACAAGCCTTGTGTCTCGGGCTCAGGCGCCCTTGATGGATGAGACCTTCACGCGCATGTAGCGCTGGCGGTGACCCTGCTTGCGGCGGTAGCCCTTACGCCGCTTGAACTTGATCACATCGATCTTCTCGCCCTTGAACTCCCGATCGACGATCTCCGCGCTGACGCTGGCGCCATCGACATAGGGATGGCCGATCGTCGGAGCGCCGTCGCCGCCCACGAGGAGGACACGGTCGAATGTGACGCTCGAGGCGTTGTCAGGCAGCTCGCGAAGATCGATCTGCAGGGTGTCACCCTCTTCGACTTTCATCTGGCTGCCACTGTCCTCAATGATCGCGTACATCGCGCACCGCTCCTGCTTCGTCTAGGGGTCTTGGGGGAGGAGGAAGAGTGTAGCGAGCGGTCGGCTCAAAGCAACCGGATCAGAGGCTTGCCGACCCCATGGAGGCCGATTTCTCTGCGATCGGCGTCCGGACAGGCGAAAGAAGCGGGATCCAGCGACGGCACGCAGGACACTCGCCACAGGCGTGTTCGCCGTCCCGCTGGCACCACCACGCGCCGCCAAGGGGGGCATCGAGGTCGCGCGCCAGATCGGCGATCTGAGCGTCGGAGAGATCGATCAGAGGCGTTTCGATCTCGAAGGAGGATCCGGGTCCTGTCGAGGGAAGGTCCATCTCGAGGAGACGCCCCAGGAGCATCGCCTTGTCGCTGGCGCGGCTGATTCGATCCAGGTCGGCGTCGAAGCAACAGGGCCATATGAGGCGGCTGGCGCCCCTTCGGATGGCCTGTGTGGCGGCCTCAAGAAGCAGTTGCGTCGAGCCCTGCTGCACCGCTGTCTCTAGACACTCTGAGTCAAGTGAGGCGACGGGTGTCCTGAGGATCTCCGCGAGGCCCAGCAGGTCGACCCGGCGCTCAAGGGCGCGGAGGCGGCTCCGAGCGGCCGGCGCCGCATCCTCAGGAAAGAGCACGGTTACTTCGCCTGCATCCGTCTGAAGCAGGCATGCGACCAACGACGCGATGGATCCGTCGTCCAGGAGCAACGCGGGACGGGTCTGCTCAGTCACTCAGCCTCCAGTGCGGCCTGATCTCCCGGCGCAGCGCCGCAGGTCCGCGTCGTTTCTATCGACGCGGCTCCTGATGAGGCTGCAGCTTTGCCCTATCCCTCCCGAAGTCAGGAACCGGTCTCGACAGGCCCGTCCAGCATGACGGTCGTCGAGATGCGGGGCATCGTCTGCGTCTGCAGAATCAGGAGACCCGCCTCGAGTTGCGGATCGATGCCCTCAGAGAGCAAACGCTCCGGATCGGGTGCGGGCTCATCGTCCTCCTCGGCCTGGGCAAGTTCGGGCGAGAGATCCGCATCCTGGCGAAGCAGGAGCGCCTCTGAAATCTGACCGGGCAGCATTTCGACCGTGACATCCGGCTCGACGCCCCACTCGCCCTGACCAGTCCTGCGGTGAATAAGGCGGCCCAGCGGGAGGCGGTAGTACTGCGTGGTGAGTTTGAGCGCCGCAGAGCCGGCGTCGAGAGGATAGACGTTCTGCACGCTGCCTTTGCCGAAGCTGCGTGCGCCGACGAGGATCGCCTTGTCGTAGTCCTGCAGGCAGCCGGCGACGATCTCGCTCGCTGACGCCGAGCCCTCGTTGATGAGGACGACAACCGGAATGTCATCGAGCTGCGCGAAACCCGGGCGGGCGTGCTGACTACCGCGCATGATCTGGTTGCCGTCATGCTGGCTGACGATCATGCCCTGATCGACAAAGAGATTGGCGACGTTGACGGCCTGGTCGAGCAGTCCGCCGGGATTGAATCTCAGATCGAGAATGAGCCCGTTGAGTCCCCCTGAGCGGCCCTTCATCTGCCTGATGGCGCGCGTCATCTCCTTGGACGTGTCCTCACTGAACTGCGTGACGCGGACATAGCCGATGCCGTTGTCTCGGTCGATGAACCAGTCCCAGTCATCTTCACGTGCGCCCTGGCGCTTCCAGCCCTTGACGCTGTAGATCGGGATGACATCGCGCGCGATGCGGACCTCGATGAGACCGTCCTCGTTCTCGCGCTCCACTGAGAGCGTCACGAAGGTGCCGGGATCGCCCGTGATGAGGTCGACGGCCTGCGAGAGCGTAATGCCGAGTGTGGACTCGCCATCAACCGCGGCGATGATGTCGTCGCGTCGGATGCCTGCGCGCTGCGCCGGTGTGCCCTCGAGCGGCGTGACGACCTTGAGTCGATTGGCTTCGTCCAGTGAGATCTGGATGCCGACGCCGGTGAATCGGCCCTGCGTGCTGCGCTCGAAGCGTCGAAGCTCGTCAGGCCAGATGATCGAACTGAAGTCGTCGAGCGAACTCATGGCGCCGTTGCCGAACTCGTGCAGAATCACGCGATTCGGCAGTTTCACGGTCGAAGCGTTCGCCTTGAGCATGCGATCGACGGTTTGGCGGAGATCCAGATAGCCGGCGCGCGGCCCGACGGCCCTCGCCTGTGCGACCTCAGCGTCGAGGAGCGCAACGAAGCGCGTCCGGCGCGTTGTGTCGCCGATGCCAGGGAACACACTGTCGAGATCAGTGATCGTCGCCAGCGTCTGCACCGAGCGAAGGCCCTTGACGAGCATCTCAGACATGCTCGCATCGTCAACATGTGAGTTGTGCGCCGTATTGAGCGCCCGGACAACCATCATGCGATTGATGTCCGAGACCTTCCCGTTCCATGATTCGCCGAGCGAGTTGAAAGGCGGGAGCGGATCCTCACCGAGCTCCGCGCGCTGCTCATCGCGCATCTCATGCAGCTTCTTCGGCGCGTAGAACCTGAGCATCGCGAGGCGAGCGCTGACGCGTTCGATATCGGTCTTGTAGCGGGCGTCGGTTTCGTAGAGCAAATGCAGTCGAAGGAAGAGCTCGTGCGCTTCGAGCCACTCGCCATTGGCCTCGGCGTTCTTCGCATCCGCCTCGGCCTCTTCCACGAGACTCAGGACTTTCGCGCTCGCGAGCACCCGCTCCTGATCCTCGGGACGAGAGAGCGCGTGAAGCTCGACGGCCGAACGAAGCGCCATCGAGAGTTCGTTCCCGTCAATGTGCTCCTGAAGTTCGGTCCGGATCTCCGCAAGCCGCTCGTCGCGGTCCTGTTCAGCCTTCGCCTGGTGCTCCCGGCGCAGCTTGCTCTGCCGATTGAGGGACTGGAGTTCCTCAACGTCGCTCTCGGCCTGCAGGCGATCGATCAACTCGAAGACGCGCTCGGTCTCGCCCTTCTTGGCGCTGTCCCAGACCTCGCGGGACCATCCTTCGAGTGTGAGCGATTCTGTCGCCGCGACGACGGGTCCGCAAAGAACCGCCCCTCCCAGCACGGCCGCCGAAAGGGTTGCGTGGGACATCAGACCGATGAACTTCGATCGCGGCATGACTTCTCCAGCCTCGCGCCTGCGACGCCCTGGGCGTCGCCACGTATTCCAATGACGGACCTCCAGGTCCATCCTCTTCCGAATCGGCCCTCCGGGCTCTGCGGGTGAAGAGATCCCGGGATCGAGGGTCCCTGCACATGGGCGCGACACACTCAACCCATCCGGCCTGTTCAAACGGCCGGTTTCGCGAAAGCGTCACAACCGTCGGCATTCTAGACCTGGGAGTTCCGGGAACCCGACTCCGTGTCCTACGGACTATCCTCTGGTAATGGTTCGCCTCCTCGCAGTTTCAGACGCGCCAGATCGGTCCGTGCCTCTGAATGACGCATTCGGGCTCATGACGGGGGCCGTGGCGCTGCTGCTGCTCTTCCTTCTCGGCGTGCTGGCCTTGACGGCCGCCCGTCGTATGAGGGCCGGGCGGTCGGCGTCTCGAGGCGTATCGGACCACCACCGATTCGTCGATGCGTGGGCGATGGCCGGGGCGAGGGCCCAGCGGGAATCAGACCCCGGCGACGCTGACCCGGGAGATGACACCGTCGATCTGGACCCGGGTGACGGCCCATCCATGGGATGGCAATGACCAAGGCGCGGCCGATCGCAATCGTCACCGGCGGCGCCAGGCGTGTCGGCAGGGCCATCTGCCGCCGTTTCCACGACGCCGGATTCGACGTGCTCTTCACGTATCGCTCGAGCAAAGACGACGCGGAAGCGCTCGCCTCTGAACTCAGCGCTGCAGGCTCGGCCGCACGAGCGATCGCATGCGATCTCGGCGATCTGAATGACGTCGAGAGGCTCGGAGCGCAATTGGCTCAGTGGTGTGAATACGTCGACGCACTGGTGCATTGCGCTTCGACCTATGAGTCTTCGCCGCTGGGCTCTCTCAACGCGGAGCGGGCGCTTCATCAGTACACCGTCAATGCTCTCTCGCCACTCCTGCTCACCCGGCGCCTGGCGCCTGCGCTCGCAAGATCCAGCTTGCCTTCGGGCGGTTCCGTCGTCTGCATGTGCGACATCCATGCGATGGGTCGGCCGCGCAGGGATTTCAGCGCGTACTCGATGTCGAAGGCGGCGCTGATCGAGATGGTGCGTTCACTCGCGCGGGATCTCGCGCCGGACATTCGCGTCAACGGCGTCGCTCCTGGAGTCGTTGCGTTCCCCGAATCCGGATTTGAGAGCGACCCGGAGATGCAGGCCGCCTACATCTCGCGCGTTCCGCTCCGACGAAGCGGCACACCGCAGGAAGCCGCGGAGACGGTTCATTGGCTGGCGACCTCTGCAGGCTATATCACCGGCGAGATCGTGCGCCTCGACGGGGGTCGATGGCTCGCCTGAGCGACCAGCGGTTCCGACAACTCGACATCGGCGCCTGACCAGATATACTCCCGACCTCACTGGCCCAGGTGGCGGAATTGGCAGACGCGCTACCTTGAGGTGGTAGTCCCGGAAACGGGGTGGAGGTTCGAGCCCTCTCCTGGGCATTCAGGAACTGCCGAGCCGCTCGCGATCGCGAGCGGCTTTTTCATGCGCTCGAAGCGTCGACGCCGGATCGGGATTCCGTGACCGCCGCGCTCTTCGCCCTCTCCGAGAGTTCTCTCCGGAGGATCTTGCCTGTGGGATTCCTCGGCAGTTCGTCCAGACAGACGATGCTCTTCGGCGTCTTGTATCCGGCGAGATTCTGACGGCACCAGGACTTCAGTTCCTTCTCGTCGAAGCTTGCGTCCTCAGTGAGCTCGACAAACGCCACGGGAATTTCACCGCGCATGTGGTCTGTCACTCCGACGACGCCACTCGCTTTCACCGACGGGTGACGATTTAGGACTTCCTCGATCTCGCGCGGGAAGACGTTCTCACCACCGATGATCATCATCTCCTTGATGCGTCCGGTGATCGAAAGCTGACCGTCCTCGTCATGCATGCCGATGTCGCCGGAACGGAAGTAGCCGTTCTCGTCGAAGGCCCTCGCGCTCTCGTCCGGGAGTTTGAAGTAGCCCGGCATGACATTGGGCCCCTTCATTCTGATCTCGCCTTCCTGACGCCGTCCGAGATGTCTCCCGCTCTCGACATCGACGATCACCTGCTCGACCTCGGGCAACGGACGTCCCACGCAATGGCGCTTGAACTCCTGCGGGCGGCACCAGTTCGTCGCTGGCCCGGTTTCCGTCAGTCCGTACCCCTCGCTTATGGAGACGCCGAACCGATCCAGAAATCTCTCATAGACGGCGTCGGGCAAGGGTTCGCCGCCGGAGACGGCGTATCTCAGGCTCGCGAAGTCATCGGGCTCGGCGCTCCGCACGCTCATCAGCGCGTTGTACATGGTCGGAAGCGCGAGGAAGAGCGTCGGCCTGTGCTCGTGGAAGAGCTTGACGATCCGGTTTGGCACGAAGCGCGCCGAGTAGACGACCTTGAAGCCCGCGGTCAGGGGAACGAGCGTCAGTACGGTCAATCCGAACGAGTGGAATTGCGGCAGAACACCGAGCACGACATCGTCGTCGCCGAGGTCCACCCAACGGAGGATCTGTGAGACGTTGGCGCTGAGGTTTCCATGCGTGAGCATGACGCCCTTCGGGCGTCCGCTCGTTCCCGAAGTGTAGAGCAGCACGGCGAGATCGTCGTCGCTCGCTCTGGCCGGCCAGCGCGGCTCCGGCATGCCCCTGAAGTTCAGATCAGCGACCATGAGCGTCTCGATGCGCTCCGGGGAGGTCCCGATGGCGTCGATCAGACGCGGATCTGTGAGCAGATGCGACGCCTCACAGTCGTCAACCACGTACTGCAGTTCCTCGGGCTTCAGGAGGAAGTTCAGTGGGACGCACACGCGGCCGGAGATCCAGGCGCCAAGGGCGCACATCGCCGAGGCGCCGCTTGACGGCAGCATGTAGGCCACGTGCTTCGAGACGCCTCGGCGATCGAGTTCTGCGGCGATATGCATCGCGCCGATAAGCAGTTCAACACCGCGCCATGATCTCTGGTCGTCCACGATCACCGTGCGAAGCGGACGCCGAATCAACTTCCTGAGTACCGGCCAGTGAACGCTCAATGTCGCCTCTCATCTCTGGACGCTGTGCGCGTGTGCGGTGGATTCCCGGACCCGGCGCACGGCTGCAGACACCGCACTCCGGCGGTCGATAAGGTACATGAAGGGCGCCGGAGGGGCCGCCCCGCTGACGAGGAGTGAAGCATGAAAACCAGCGATCGGATCCGTCGTTCCATGGCCGCCCAACTGTCGATACCACTTCTCGCGATGGCGACTGTGTGTGGATGCGCCTCGTCATCGGCGCTCCAGTCAGAGAGCCCTGACTATGTGGGCCTCTACGAATCAGGCCACTACGCGACCGCGTATCGCTCCGCCCAGGCCGCTGCGAGCGACCAGAGCGCGCGTTCCGTCGACCAGCCGTCGCTGATCGCCGGGCTCTCTGCGCACGCGATGGGTCATTACAAGGACGCCGAAATGTGGCTGACGCCGCTGGTGCAGAATCAGGACCCTGAGATCTCCGGTCGGGCGGCTGCGGCTCTGGGGCTCATCGAGAAAGACCGAAAGCAATACGACAAGGCCGCTTCGCATCTGAGCCTCGCGGCGACACGCCTCGAAGGCAATGAGGCCGCGCGGGCGGGGCTGCACGCGGGCGACTGCTTCGCGCTGCTGGGGCGACCGGAAGCCGCGAGAATCCAATACAACCTGGCTCGGACCGCCGCTACGGATGAGTCAGTCTGGAAGGCCCTCGACGAGCGTCTCGCACGTGCGGAGTACACGGTGCAGCTCGGCGCCTATTCAACCCTTGCAAATGCGGAGCGCGCCGTCATGAGCACGTCGCGGATCGCGCGCCGACTCGGGCTCGGAGATCCGTTCATCACAGAGGATGTCGCCTCGACAGGTCAGCGCGTCTACATCGTCCAGGTCGGGACATTCCGCACTCGTAACGACGCGGATCAGGCCCGCCTGCGGCTCGGCCCGGACACGATCGTCGCGAGTGTGCCGATCGAATAATCCGCGCGCCGCCCCAGCGCTACATCGATCACCATCGCGAAACAAACTGGGCGATGGTTGCGCCTTGATCCGCCAGGCCCGCCGGATCGAGAATGAACGTCCCGGAGTCACCACGGGTTTGCGCGATCGCCCGGTAGGCATCCAGGTCCAGATTTCCGGCGCCGGGATAAACCCGACCTTCCGGTCTCCAGTCCGAGAGTCGATAGCTGCGAACAGCGTCTCCAGCGACCATGAGCGCATCGATCGGATCGTCGCCCTTTGCAATGACAGTCGCCGGATCGAACGCCAGCCGGAAGCCGGGACCTTCGGGTGTCGACTCAGGCACCGGCCAGACCAACGCGGCGAAGGTCGCCCCTTCGCTGATAGCGGCGTCATTGAGAGTCTGAAGAACTCCCGGAGGCGATTCGAGATCAAGGCGAGAGGTCACGACCGGGTCCCCGCCGACGAGGTCGGCGATCTCGCGCGCGAACTCCATCGCGTTGCGCGCCGCCGCCAGCGCACGATCAAGGTGCGTCACCTCGACGAAATGGCGCTGCGGTATCAGCAGATCGACCCCCGACAGGAGGAGCTCATATCGCCGCAATGCGGCGGCGACGTCGCGACGAGCACTGCGGTCCAAGGAGCGAGGACGACATTGCGGATGCGTCACGTCCAGCTGCACGGCGCGGAACCCAAGCGCAGAGGTCGCAGAGAGTTGCGCGCGCACATCCGTCTGGGGCTCCAGCCCAGAGAGCGCGAGAGACAACTGCGACGAGGTATGTCCTGTCAACTCGAATAAGCTCCTGGGACGAACATGCGCATGAGCGTCCGTGCCCCCAGACTAGCCGAGGACTGCGAGACGCGGCGGACGCCGGTAGGATGAGCCCATGGCCATGGAAGGACAACCGATCATCGACCTGTCGATGGTCCAAGGCCCCGTTCAGCCAGATGATGCGCAAGCGCCGGTGCAGCTTGCTGAATGCGGCGCCGAGGCGCTGTTCATCGGTCGCACGCGCCTGGAGACTCACGAGTCCCACGGTCGTCTTGTCGCCCTTCACTACGAGGCGTACGAGGACATGGCGCCGAAGGTGCTCGGTCAGATCGCCCTCGAGGCCGGTATGCGGTATGAGTGTCAGTTCATCGGCCTTCGCCACAGCCTTGGGCGTGTCGGGATCGGTGAAGCGTCGGTTCTCGTTCGCGCAATGAGCCCCCATCGCCCCGGCGCATTCGGCGCGTGCCAGGACATCATGAATCGCCTGAAAGGACTGGCGCCGATCTGGAAGCGCGAGGTCTGGGAGGATGCGCGCGAGGTCTGGCAGGAAGGTCAGGTCGTGCAGACTCCCCTGCTCGATCGGAAGAGACAGTCATCGTGAATCGGTCGCCGGGCGCACTCGGGGAGGCCATCCACTTGTGCGCGCTGGGCGTCTGGTTCGGCGCTCTGGTCATGGTCGGCGCCACCGCGGCGATCGCATTCCCGGAGATGAAGGAGCTTCAGCCTTCGCTGCCGGACTTCAGCGCCGTGCCAGAGGACAACTGGTCGATCGCCGCCGGGAAGGTGATGTTCCCCGCGTTCTTCATCTGCGACGTGATCCAGTTCGTGAGCGCGATGCTTGCGATCGTGAGTTTCATTCTCGTATTCGTAAAGCGTCGCACGGGTCCCGGAGCGGCGGTGCGCGGCTTGCGCCTGCTGCTCATGACAATCCTTATGGCTTCTCTCGGCTACTACATGGTGGCGCTCACGCCCGCGATGAACGATTCGCTGAACAGCTATTGGAATGCGGCCAGGACTGGCGATCTCGAACAGGCCGCGACGCATAAGGCGACTTTCGACGCCCTGCACCCGAAGGCTTCGGCAGCATTGAGGATCAACGCGCTTCTGGTATTGCTGGCGATGACGCTCGGCGTCACGAATGTTCTCAGCGACCAGCGAAATCCGGGACCTGATGACAGTCGGCCCACCCGCGGATCGGCGCCACCAAGCGACAGCCGCCCGGAGGAGCCTATGCTCGCCCGGGGAATGCGATGAGCAAAAAGACCGGATCCCGCAAGAAGGCAGCCGTCAGGAAGAAGTCTCCGCGGCGGAAGGTCTCGAAGAAATCGACCCGCAAGAACGGCGCCACGACTCGATCTACTCCGGGCACGTCGATGCCTGGCGTTCCCTTTGAGCTTCCGCAGGTTTCCGAGGAAGAGCGCAAGCGAGCGAAGTCGATTCTCGCGGCGCTGAAGCGACGCTACCCGGATGCACACTGCGAACTTGACTACTCAGCCCCGCACGAACTGCTGATTGCGACGATTCTCAGCGCTCAGTGCACCGATGTCGCGGTCAACAAGGCGACACCCGAGCTCTTCGGTCGATTTCCGAAGCCTGCCGACTACGTCGAGGTCTCACCCGAGGAGCTCGAACCCTTCGTCAGGACTCTCGGGTTCTTCAGGAACAAGGCGCTGGCGGTCTGGTCATCCATGAATGACATCTGCGAGAAGTTCGGCGGTGAGGTGCCGACGAATATGGACGACCTCCTCAGCCTCAGGGGCGTGGCCCGCAAGACCGCGAATGTCGTTCTGGGCAACGCGTTCGAGATCAACGTCGGATTCGTCGTGGATACGCACGTTCAACGGCTCAGCAAGCGATTTGGACTCGTCGACGAGGGCGCCAACGTTCAACAGATCGAACGCCGGCTCATGGCGCTCTTCCCGAGGCCGTCATGGACGCTGATGAGCCACCTGCTCATCTGGCACGGACGCCAGGCCTGCAAGGCGCGCGGCGCGCTCTGCGCTCAGGACTCCATCTGCAAGAAGTACTGCTCGAACGCCAGCGCCTGAGAGCGTCTACGAGCGGAGCGACCGCATACGCTCGAGCGCCGCGCGCAAGGTGTCATCGCGCTTGCAGAATGCGAATCGTACGAGGGACGATCCGAGCGAGGGATCTTCATAGAAAGCGCTCGGTGGGATCCCCGCGACCTTCTGATCCTCGATGAGGCGTCGACAGAATCCAACATCATCCGCTGAGCCGAACGACGTGTGATCGGCGAGAATGAAATAGGAACCCGCCGGCTTGAACACCTTAAACCCGATCTCGGCGAGGCCGTCGGCGAGTAGATCGCGTCGCCGGCGATAATCCGCAACGAGGGAGCGTATGTAGTCATCACCCTGGCGAATCGCGACGGCCGCGGCATGCTGGAATGGCGTCGAAGTGGCGAACGTCAGGAATTGATGCGCGGAGCGAACAGCCGCTGTCAGGTGAGGCGGCGCGATCGCCCAACCGATCTTCCAGCCTGTCAGACTGAAGGACTTGCCCAGGCTCGAGAGCGTCACCGTCCGGTCCTGCATGCCGTCGATCGTGGCGAGGCGCACATGCGGACTGGTCTCGGGCTCGTACACCAGGTGCTCGTAGACCTCGTCGGTGATCGCAATTGCATCGTGCGACAGGCACAGCGCGGCGATCAACTCGAGTTCTTCTCGCGAGAAGACTTTGCCTGTCGGATTGTGAGGCGTGTTGAGCAGGATCGCGCGCGTGCGATTAGTGAATGCAGCGCGGAGTTCTGACTCGTCAAAACTGAAAGGGGACTCGACGCACGTCTCGGCGGAGTTCGCCGGTGGATGGAGCGTGACGAATCTCGGAATGGCGCCTGCCATCGACAGGCATGCGCGATAGGAGTCGTAGTAAGGTTGGAAGACGACGACCTCGTCCCCGGGATTCAGGATCCCGAGCGTGGTCGCCGCGATCGCTTCGGTGCAACCGCTGGTGACGGTCACAGACAACGTATCGTCGATCTCGAAGCCGGTTTCTCGTGACCAGTGGTCTGAAAGCGCCCTGGTTAGCGCAGGAACGCCGAAGCTGCGGGCGTACTGATTCTCACCGTCGCCCATCGCCTTGATCGCGGCCTGCTTGATGAAGTCCGGACCGTCGAAATCGGGAAATCCCTGAGACAGGTTGATCGCGTCGTGCTCGATCGCGAGACGCGTCATCTCGGAGAAGATTGTCGTCCCAAAGGGCGACAATCGATCGGCGACGGCGGTGTGCGTTGTCATCGTCGTTCCCGTGTACTCATGCAGAAGCGCGTATCAGAGAGAGCGATAGAATAGACGGGCCGTGTTGAAACCGCTCAGCGATCTCGATCTTCTCGCGCGACTCGTCGAGTTCCAGAGTGTTTCCGGAACAGGGACGAGCGAGATTGCGTCCTTCGTCTGTGACTATCTCGACGGGGCCGACGTTGATCTGACCCGTGTCGAGTCTGAAGACGGCGCCTCGGCCAATTTGCTCCTCAGGACTGGTCCCGAGGCTTCCGCGTCCCGAGGGCTCACACTCTCGGGTCACATGGACGTCGTCCCTGCGGCAGAGCCAGGCTGGACCGGTCGGCCGTTCCAGCTTCGCGAGGCCGGCGGCCTGCTTTATGGTCGGGGCTCGGCGGACATGAAGGCATTTGTGGCCCTCGCGATGAATCGGTTTCGAGCAGCGAGTGAAGCGGTCCTTGACGCCCAACTCGCGCTCCTCCTGACGTACGACGAGGAATTCGGTTCGATCGGCGCTCAGCGGCTGACCAGCAACTGGCCTGACGGCGTGACACTGCCTCGCACCGTCATTGTCGGCGAGCCCACTAGACTTCGCGCGGTCCGCATGCACATGGGTCATCTGAAGGTCAGGATCATCACTCACGGAGTCGCCGCCCATAGTGGGTATCCACATCGAGGGAAGAACGCCATCTCTGACATGGGGAGAGCCATGGCGGCGCTCGACGCGTGGTCAGCAGAGCTCTCGCGAGCGCGTGTCGAGACAAGCGTGTTCTATCCGGAGACTCCTCACGCGACGCTGAATCCGGCCGTCATCAGCGGTGGTGAGGCGATCAACGTTGTACCGGAGATGTGCACGCTGGATCTTGGCATTCGTCTCTTGCCCGGGATGGACTGGCGGTCTTTCGAGTCGGAGGTTCGTGGGCGACTGTCGAAAGCTATCGACGGCGTTCAGGTCGAGTTGATCGGCTGCAATCCCCCGCTTCTTTCGAGTGAGGGGTCGGCGCTCTATCTCGATCTCTGCCGAGAATTGGGTCAGGATGAGACACATGCTCTCGCGCTGGCGAGTGACGCGGGGCCTCTCTCGGAACTGGGCTTCGACTGTGTTCTCTTCGGACCGGGATCGATCGAGGTCGCGCACAAGCCGGACGAGCACATCGCGATCTCGGACATCGAGCGTGCGGGGAACATCCTCGATGCGTTGATCAGCCGCCGATGCGCCAGTGTGACCGGGGAGCATGTGAGCCATGAGTAGGCGGCAGATCATCGAGGCTGCGCTCGTGTATACCGGAGGGGGTTTTCAGGAGCGCGCGCAAGTTGAGATCGATGAGCAGGGCGAGATCGCCCAGGTCGGTCCGGCGCTCGGAGAACCGACCCGCAGGCTTCCGAATCAGGCCCTGCTGCCCGGCATGGTCAACGCGCACAGCCATGCCTTTCAGCGTGGATTGCGAGGATCGGGCGAGTCCTTCCCGGCCGGGGCCGGGAGCTTCTGGTCATGGCGCGAAGCGATGTACGAGCTTGTCTCCGAGATGGATGCGGACAGCGCATACGATCTCTCACACATGGCGTTCAGTGAGATGCGCGACGCAGGCATTACAAGCGTGGGTGAGTTCCACTATCTGCATCACGAGCACGATCGCGGCGGGTTCCGTCTCGATGAGGCAATTCTCGCAGCGGCGCGCGACAGCGGCATCAGAATTGTCCTTCTCCAAACGATGTACAGCGCGGGCGGGATCGGGAAGGAGTTGGCCGGCGGTCAACGTCGATTCAGAATCGACAATGTCGATGATTACTGGAAACAGCTCGATACGCTGGCAGCGCTTCTATCCGGTCCAAATCAGAGCCTCGGAGTCGTCGCTCACAGCGTCAGGGCGGTCAGCGCGGACGATCTCGTGTCGTTGCACGCCGAAGCCGTGAGACGCGGGCTCGTCTTTCATACGCACCTCGAAGAGCAGCGACAGGAGATTGAATCCTGCGTCGAGGCGTACGGAATGACGCCGATGGCGTTCATCTGCGAGCGTCTCCAGATTGACGAACGATTCACTGCTGTTCATTGCACGCACACGGATCCCGCCGAGATGGAGCGCTATCTCGAGTGTGGCGGCAACGTGTGCATCTGCCCGCTGACGGAGGCGAATCTCGGAGACGGAATCGCCGATGTTCCCGGGATTCGAGACGCCGATGGCGTGATCTGTGTTGGCACAGACTCCAACGCACGCCTCTGCATGACGGAGGAACTTCGCTGGCTGGAGTACGTCCAGCGCCTTGATGGAGAAGTACGAGGCGTCATCACAGACGACAAGGGCGACTGCGCGTCGGCGCTCTGGGAGATCGGCACAATCAACGGCGCTCGCTCACTCGGGCTCAACACGGGCGAGATCAAGCCAGGCAAAGCGGCCGATCTGATCGCCGTTGATCTTGACGCTCCGTGCATGGCGGGCGCTTCGCCGTCGACTCTACTCGGCGCATTCATCTTCGGAGCCGGCGCTGGCGCAATCGAGTCGACGTGTGTCGGCGGCGAATGGCGCGAGAGCGCGACATAGGAATCAATCAGGAACCGATGTGAATGGTGCAGGTCCTCGTCTTGCCGCCGGTGCGATGCTCCCAGAGGTAGATTCCCTGCCACGTGCCGAGATCGAGGGACCCGCGGACGACCGGAATCGCGACGCTCGTCGCGGTCAGCGCCGACTTGATGTGCGATGGCATGTCGTCGGGCCCCTCTGAGGTGTGCGTAAAGAGGGTGTCGCGCTCGGGAACGAGTCTGTTCATCCACGACTCGAGGTCCTGGCGCGCACTGGGATCGGCGTTCTCCTGGATGATCACGCTCGCTGAGGTATGGCGCACGAAGATCGTGCACAAACCCTCTTCGACATTCGCCTGTTCCAGCACGCCGCGAACCAGATCCGTGATCTCATGAAGCCCCTGTGACGGCGTCTCGATGCGAAGGCGCCGAATCACGTTGAGCCGCCTCCGCTGCCGTCTTCCGGCGCCACACTTGACCGCAATGCCTCGACCGCAACGGGCCGAACGGGAAGTGTCGTCCAATGTCCTGTCCAGAGGAAGCGTGCGATCCTGCTCACATCCCTGTGAATGAGCAGCAGACAGGGCAGGATGACGAGCGTCACCATCGTGGCCGCGATAAGCCCGAAACTGATCGTGATCGCCATCGGAATCAGGAACTTCGCCTGGAAGGACTGTTCGAGCATGAGCGGGCTGAGACCGAGCACGGTCGTCAGCGTCGTCAGCAGAATCGCCCGCAGTCGCGCACGGCCCGCCTCCAGAAGCGCGTCGAGAATCTCAAGACCGTCTCGTCGCTTGCCGTTATAGAACTCCATCAGAATCAGCGAGTCGTTGACGACAATCCCGGTCAACGCGACGAAGCCGATGAGCGAGAGCATCGTCATCTCGTAGCCCAGTATCAAATGCCCCCAGACAGCGCCGACGGCGGCGAACGGGACGGCTGTGATGACGACGAGCGGCTGGACATAGCTCGAGAAGAGCCACGCAAGAATGACGTAGATCGCGCCGATCGCGGCGAGCATGCCAATCGGAAGCGTCCTGAATGAATCAGCCATATCCTCCTGGCGACCGCGCGCGAGAATCTCCATTCCCGGATACTCAGCTCTGAGATCCGCGAGCATGGGCTGCATCTGCGTCGTCACGTCTTCGGGCGACACGATTGACTCATTCACATCGGCTGTCACAGTGATCGCTCGCCTGCCGTTGAGTCGCCGGATCGTCGCGTAACCGCGCTCCTCTGTGTACGTCATCACTTCGCGCAGCGGCACTGGCACAGAATCCGGCGTGAAGAGATGCATCGCCTCGAGCTCAGAAAGGCTGCGGCGCGTTCGCTCATCGATCATCACGCGCACATCGACATCTTCGCGCGTGCCGGCGAATGTGTGCGGCTCGAGCCCGAAAACAGCGCCACGCAGTTGGTTTGCGGCGCTGGCGGTCGTATACCCGAGTTCACTGGCGCCTTCGCGCAGCTTCATGCGAAGCTCGCGCTGGCCCCGGTCCGAGTCATCGGTGATGCCGTAGACGCCTTCGTAGTTGGCCAGCTCCAACTTCAGTCGATCGACGACTTCCGTAATCCGGCCGGGCCTGTCGGCGACGACTGTGTATGTAATGTCAGATCCGCCTGGCCCACCCTGAACCTCCTGAAACTTCAGGCTCTTGATGCCGGGGAGCGGACCTATGCGCTGACGGACATCTTCGATGATGGCGGAGCTCTCGCGATCCCGCTCTTCCACCGGCCTGAGCTCCATCCAGACCTGGGCGAGATGACTCGCCGCACTGGACGAACTGCCGTCGATCTGCTCCATCGCGCCGACTGCAGCGAAGACCGAGTCCATCTCCGGCATCGCAACCGCAGCGCTCTCGATGCGTTGGACTACGCGCTCTGTCGCCTGCACCGGGGTCCCAATGGGCATGCGCAGGTCTACGGCGATGAACTCAGAATCCGAGGCCGCCATGAATGTGAAGGGCACGCGCCCTCCCGCCACGAGACCGAATGACCCGATGAGAATCGCAATCGCGAACGCCATGGTCAGGTACCGGCGCATCAGGCACGCGCGAAGCATGCGAGTGTAGATCGGCACAAGCATGCCTTGGATAACACGAGCGCGCCGCGCCTCGATCCACTCCTCGATTCGGCGCAGCCGCCCTCCGCCGCGGCGCTCCTCTAGCACAAGGTCATGCGCCATGTGGCTCGGAAGGATGAACAGACACTCGATGAGCGATACGGCGAGCGCGCACAGGACCACAATCGGCAATGCTCCGAGCATGTCGCCGATGCGTCCTTCAATCAGCCGAAGCGGCATGAAGGCGCAGATGGTGGTGATGATCGTCGCGATGACCGGCCACTTGACCTGGTTGGCGCCGTCGATCGCTGCTGTGAGAGCCGGAGATCCTCGTTCGTGATGCGCCGTGATGTTCTCGGCCACGACGATCGCGTCGTCCACCAGAAGTCCAAGGACCACGATGAGCCCGAACATCGTCAGCAGGTTCAGGCTGATATCCGCCATGCGCATAACGACGAGCGTGCCGAGCAACGAGATGATGAGACCGACGGTCACCCAGAAGGCGACGCGCGGACGCAGAAGCAGGATCAGCGTCAGAAAGACAAGCACGCCCCCCCAGAACGCATTGCGAGTGAGAAGATCGAGTCGACCCTGGATAAATCGCGAGAGGTCGCTGTGCATCGACAGCGCGCCAGGAAGCGGCGCTCTACTGAGACCAAGTTCATACCCAGCGTGCCAGTGCGGAAGACGCTGACCTCCTGTGGCGAGCGTGACGAACTCCTCTGACAACGTCCTCGGCATCGCCTCCCGCTCTCGGCCCGCGACGTAGGCGCGTACCTTCTTCGCAATCTCGATAATGTCCTGCTTCTTCTGCGCATAGACGCGAAGCGACGCCGCCGGTTCGTTGTTGAAACGCGTGATCAGATCGACATCTGCAAATCCCTCACGCACTTTCGCGATTTCACCCAGGAGAATCGGTCGACCGTCGGGCTCTGACTTGATGACGATCTCGCGAATCTCATCGGCCCGCTCGTCGGCCGCGAGTGTGCGGAGCGCCACGTTGCCGGTCGGCGTCCGGACTGCTCCGCCGGGGAGTTCAGACATCGCGGCCCGCACACGCTCAGACACGAATGGCAGGCTGATCTCATACTTCAGCATCGCCGCCTGATCGACCTCAACGGTGATCTCGTCGCCGCGCACGCCGATGAGCTGCACCTCGCCCATGCCTGGGAGCGATCGGAGATCGTCCCGGATCTCCTGCATCGTCGACTTCAGCGTTCGCTCGTCCAGATCACCGTGCAAGGTCACGAGCACGACGGCGAGTTTCGGCTCAAAGTCCTCAACGACGATGCGCTCGGAGTTCTCGGGGAGGTCCTCGAGCGCGTCCATCTCGCGCTTCACGCGCGCCACGGCGTCTTCGATCTCGATGCCGGGCTTGAACTCGATTCGAACCGAAGCGGATCCTTCGCTCGCGATCGTGTTGATTTCCTCAACATCGTCGAGGTCCACGAGTTGATCTTCGATCTTGATTGCGAGCGAGTCCTCGATCTCGTCAGGTGCGGCGCCCGGGTACGGCGCCGCGACCAGCACCTCATTCGGGCGCGTCTCCGGAAAAAACTCCCGGCGGAGATCAGCGCCGAAGATCAAGCCGGACGCGATGATCGCGAACATGACGAGGTTCGCGGCGACCGGCTTGCGAACTCCGAACTCGACGATCTTCACGGGCCCGTCCCCTGCTCCGACGACACGGCCGCCGGCCTGGATCGCGGCGTCGCCGTCGCTGCATTCGTCGTGACGACCTGAACGCCCGCGCTGAGATCGTCGAGATTCGACACGATGACCTCATCGCCGGGCGAGAGTCCTCGTTCGATTGCGGCCCACTGCGTCTCTTCGGGGTGAATATCCGGGAATCGAGCCGTGAGCAAATGTGAGAGCGATACCTCGCGCGGCGCCGCGCGTCCGTCCTCGTTCACGATCATGACCCAGTCGCCATCAAGTGAACCTCTCGGCACGACGATCAGGTCTTCCTCGATACTCGACCGGAGACGAGCGACAAGGAACTGCCCTGGCAGGAGCAGTCCTGTGCGAGCCGCAAATGGATCCTGTTTCACCTCGACGAACACGGTGACTGTCCGTGTCCTCGGGTCGACCTCTGGAGCGATCCTGACGATCTCGCCCTGCCAGATTCTCCTGTCAGGGCCATCTGACTCAAGTTCAACAAGATCTCCCACACGAAGAACCGCCGAGGCGCTGACGGCGACCTTCAGCGGGACCTCAAGAAGACTCAAATCGACGATCCGTGCGACCGTTTCTCCAATGCTCAGGTGTTCGCCCACGCGCGCATCTACACGCTGAAGCGAACCGGCGAATGGCGCCACGATTCGAGTGCGCTTGGCGTCAAGCTCATTGAGCCGAATGTTCGCCTGCTCCATGCTGATCTGCGCCTGGAGATCCGCCCGGCGAGTCGGAATCAGACTCCATTCTTTGGAGAGATCCTGCTCCTGGCGCTGGATCACTGTGAGTTGCCTCTGCAGCCGGCGCACTTCGGCGTCACTGCCGGCGCCCCGCTCGTTGGCGATCTTGAGTCGCTCGAGTTCCCATTCCTGAAGGCGCGTGGCATCCTGAGCAAGTTCGTAAGAGCGCTTCAGCGATTCCTCGTCGACGTCGAGCGCCTCGAGTTGCGCATAAAGCGACTTCAGGCGCTCCCGGGAGATCGCAAGGCGATCTTCATAGTCCGAGGCGTCGATCGCGATGATCAGGTCGCCCGCGGAAAGATGAGCGCCGGCGCGGACGGTCTCAGGCCACTCGACGACGGCGCCGCCGACCTCCGCAGCGATGTTGGAGGCGTTCACGGCGCGGGCCGCTCCGTAGCCACGCCAGGTTCGCGCAACGGGCGCGTACCGAGCCTCTATCGAGGTCACCTCGAGACGTGTTTCGACATTCTCGACACGCGGCGCCTCTGCACGACTCTTCGCCAGAGCGACGAAGATGAAGACGCCGGCGGCGATCACTGCGACACCGACTACGAGGCGAATGATCACCCCGAGCAGAAGCACCTCTTGTCTGACTCGCGTCGGCTTCATCGATACGGCGTATTCCGAAAGTGGTCTGATTTCTGCGGAAGGGGCAAGTCTAGGCGGTTGGCCGTCGCGCGATCGCGATCATCAACCTCAAGTCGCCCGAAGTCCTCTCCGGGTTCAAACGAACCCGGCGCCCCGTCTCTGACATGGCCGCTCGTTCGGGTTCTGATAGTATAGTCGTGAAGGAGGTCGTGGGGGTATGGAGACCCGCACTCATCTCAGGCTCAAGCGGCTCGGTGTGGCGTTCCTGGTTCGCGAAGGCTGCCTCGCGGCGGCGACCGAGGTTGCCTGCCCTATTCATCGGTATCGCCTGGACGCCGCAGGGTATCGGGATGTCAGGGCCCGGCGAACCGGCGGCGTCTCCGAGGGCGCTGAGGCCCTTCTGTGGAACGGAGCCACCGCATCGAACGAAAGACGGCCGGTCGAGCCGCGCACCATCGCCATCGAGTGCAAGCAATCTCGCGCCGATTTTCATCGGGATCGCCGAGACCTCAGTCGCCTCCGTGCGCTGCAAGCACAGATAGAGCGACGCCTTGATCGCCTTGAACAAACGCGCATTCGTGAAGAGGAGCCACATCTTCGACGGTCGGAAACTTCTCTCTTTCCAGGGGAAGAATCATGGGACTTCCATCGTTCGTCTCTCCCTGCGTACCAACACTCGCTGAAGCGACTCGCGTTTATCGAGACGAAGATGTACGGCGAGACCAAGTTCCTGACGATCGCCCGGTATCGTCTGGCAGACTATCTCTTCGTGCTTGCGCCGCGTGGGCTTCTCCGGCCGAGTGAAATCCCGTGTGAGTGGGGACTCCTTGAATGCGATCAACACGCGCTGAGAGCGGAGCAGTTGAATCTCGATCCGTCAGAAGCGCTTCCTCTGCGAATCCGCAAACCAGCGCCGCAGTTGACCACGAACGATCGTCGTCGGCAGCGCCTGCTGCGCAATATCGCGGTCGCAGCGACACGGGCTGCGGCGCGCGGCCTCTGTGCTGCGGACGACGAGACGAGCGCGTCGCGCACGGCATCTGGAGGGCTCAACAGTGAACTGGGCTGAGTGGCTAGTCCTGGGGGCGGGCATCTATGTCGCCATTGGTCTTCTCTGGGGGATCTACTTCGGCGTGCGTGGTGTCAATTTTGTCGATCCAGTTGCGGCGACATCAAATCGGGGATTCCGCATCATGGTGGTTCCCGGCGCCGCGCTTCTCTGGCCGGTCACACTTGCGTGGCGAATCCGCGCACTGCGCCGAGAGGGCGAGTCATGACGCGCTCCCAGCGCCGTGCTCATCTCGTAATCTGGCTGCTGATGGCAGGCGCCCTCGCGGCCGGCCTCACCCTGGCGCTCGATGCGCGCCCGAGTTGGCCGGTCGATGAGGAGTCGCCGGCCTCCCGGAGCGATCAGCCATGAGTGCGAGCTATCGCGCCGTCAACTGGAATCGTTTCAAGCGGCGTTATGACCTGGCGTTCCTCTCGCTACTGGTCATCTACGCGGCGACGTTCGTGGCCGTTGCGCTCCTGGCCCATCCGGAATCGACAGCCGAGACGGTCATGATCAGGACACTCGGCACGGCGGCGTTGCTCTTCCTCCACATCACACTCAGCATCGGACCCCTCTCTCGGCTGTCCCCTCGATTCCTCCCGCTCCTCTACAACCGACGGCATCTCGGAGTTCTGACGTTCTGCATTGCGTTGCTGCACGCCGCACTGAGCCTGTTCCAATTTCACGCAGGCGGAGATGTGAACCCATTTGTCTCACTGCTTGTGAGCAACACGCGCTACGACAGTCTCTCGCAGTTCCCATTCGAGATTCTCGGTATCGGCGCACTTCTGATCCTCGCGCTGATGGCGGTCACGAGCCATGACTTCTGGCTGGCCAATCTCTCGCCGCGCGCCTGGAAATCGATCCATATGCTCGTATATCCCGCGTATGTCCTCGTCGTGATGCATGTCGCGCTCGGCGCACTGCAGGACAGCAGGACACCCGCGCTGGCGATTGCACTCAGTGCTGGGGCCACGTGGCTCGCCGTAATCCACATTCTGGCGGGCGCGAAGGCCGCGATTCTCGACAGACGCCGGTCAGATGAGACAGGTGATCATCTGATCGCGGTCGGCGAAGTCAGCGAGTTCTCTCCCGGATGCGCACGGCTCGCGCACACGCCGGATGGGGGGATCGCGGTCTTCCGGTATGGAGGGAATGGGGAATGGCTGGCCGCCATGTCAAACGTGTGCGCACATCAAGGTGGCCCGCTTGCCGAGGGGCGGATCGTCGACGGCTGCGTCACATGCCCTTGGCACGGCTACCAATACAGACCCGAATCGGGCGGCTCCCCCCCGCCGTATGACGAAGTGCTGCCGACGTATCAGGTCACGCTTCGTGGGAATCAGGTGCTCGTGGATCCGGCGGCGCGCCCGCTTGACGCCCCGGCGACGCCTGTCCGACTCGATGTTGGGAGGGAGCGGTGATGTCATCATCTCCGGAGCGATTGCGGCCGTTCTTCGTGGGCTATCTGCCGATTCCGAAGACTCTGAGAGGATTCGCCGCGTTCCTGAGTCTCGCGCTCGGCCTCGTCGGCATGCTGATCGCCGTCGGTCTGTCGCATGGCCAGAACGCGCCGCGAACCGGCGTCTTCGAGTTCGGGCGGGAATCCTCGCTCGAGGGCACGATCGCGGTCACGCCGGCGCCCATGTTGTGGACGAGGAGTGAATCAGGTGTCGCAACGCCCGTGCTGCTTGTCGGCCAGTGGAAGTTTGGCGCCGACGACGTCGTCTCCGCTTTTGATGGCGCTTCAGTCGAGATCCGCGGGACTCGCATTATGGACGGCGATATGCAGTTGTTTGAAGTCGCTGGATCAACTGACGCCGTAAGACCATCTCCTTCACCGGCGCCCTCGGCGCCCACTCCCGAATGGACGGGCGGTGAACATTCGGTGCTGCGCGGAGAGATCATCGATCCCAAGTGCTTCTTCGGCGTGATGAAGCCGGGATACGGGAAGGTCCACAAGGGATGCGCCACGCGGTGTATCTCAGGCGGAATTCCTCCCATGCTCTGGGTCCGGCATGCGACGAGCCATGAGAGTTTCTATCTCCTGGTTGGACCGGACGACACGCCAGCTCGCGATCTCTCGCTTCCGTTCATCGCCGAGCCCGTCGAGATTCAGGGGCGGGTGCAGACGGTGGAAGGAGCGCCGTTTTCCATCATGCGTATCTCAGACAACGCCATCCGACGCATTCGCTGAGCTAGTCGAACACGACGGTCCGATTTGCCGTGACAATGATGCGGTCTTCGAGGTGGTGGCGGACGGCCTCCGCGAGCACCACGCGTTCGAGATCGCGCCCCTTGCGCTTGAGGTCCTCAATCGAATCGCGATGTCCAACATGCGTGGTCTGCTGCGCGATGATTGGCCCGGCGTCGAGTTCCGACGTCACATAGTGGCTGGTGGCGCCGATCAGCTTTACGCCACGTTCGAATGCTTGGTGATAGGGCCTGGCGCCCGCGAACGCGGGCAGGAAGCTGTGGTGGATGTTGATGATCGCGTTCGCGTATTGCTCGATGAACCCCGGCGAGAGAATCTGCATGTAGCGGGCGAGCACCACGAGATCGACATCGGCTTCAGCAAGCAGTTCAAGAACTCTGGCCTCCTGCTCGAGCTTGGAGTCCGCTGTAACCGGTAGATGCTCGAACTGCAGGCCGCGCGTCTCGATCACGCGTCGCAGGTCGCCATGATTCGAGATCACAATGGGGATCTCCGCGTCAAGTTCTCCAGCCTCCCATCGCCAGAGCAGATCGCGCAGGCAGTGACTCTCCCGGGAGACGAAAATCGCCATCCGCCGCCGCCGCGTTGGCCAATGCGCCATCCATCGAAGCGACGACTCCCGGGCAAGCGGACTCCAGGCAGGCGCGAATGACTCCGCGTCGAGGTCAAATCCCTCGGGATCGACCAGCACACGCATGAAGAACTGCCCTTGGGCCGGATCGGTATGCTGATCGGCGTCGAGAATGTTCCCACCATGATCGTGGATGAACCCCGCAACAGCGGCGACGATGCCCCGCTGGTCCGGACACGAGATGAGAAGCCTGATGGCGCTGGGAGTCATGTATTCGGACCTGCCGACCGACCTCAAGAGGGCTCGAATGTCTGTCTCTCGGCGAATGGGACTGGCGCCTTCACTCAGCAGGAGCCCCAAGACGGCCGATCGTGAGATCATCGCATGAGTAGAACCGGCTCCATCCCGAAGAGCGCCGCTGAGCGACCGACGTCCTTCCCGCTCAATCAGATTAACGTCCTCCTCCTCGAGAACGTGCACGACCATGCGCGGGAACTTCTCGAGAACGAGGGATTCACGGTCGAGGTCGCCTCGGACGCTCTCGAGGGCGATGAGCTCATTGCGGCTGCGTCCGAGGCGCATATCCTGGGCATCAGGTCGAAGACTCGTCTCGAGCGAGAGTTCTTCGAGCGGGTGAATCGGCTCTGGTCGGTCGGATGCTTCTGCATCGGAACGAATCAGGTCGATCTCGACGCCGCGGCAGATCGCGGGATCGCGGTCTTCAATGCGCCGTTCTCGAATACGAGAAGCGTCGCCGAACTCACGATATCCGAGATCATCGCGCTCCATCGACGCCTGGTCGATCGATCCCGCCAGATGCACGAGGGGCGATGGTTCAAGATCATCGACGGCGCGAATGAGATTCGTGGTCGAACGCTCGGGATCGTCGGTTATGGCAGGATCGGATCTCAGGTCTCGGTGCTCGCCGAATCCCTCGGCATGCGCGTGATCTACTACGACCCGCTGAAGGTCCTCGCGCTCGGAAACGCGCAGCCAGTCGAATCACTCGACGCGCTGCTCAAGGCGTCTGATGTCGTGACATTGCACGTCCCCTCAACGCACACGACGCACGGCATGATCGGCGCCGTCCAACTCCGAAAGATGCGCGAAGGGTCCTTCCTGATCAACAACGCTCGAGGTGAGGTCGTGGATCTGGACGCACTCGCCCAGGCGCTAGACGCGAAGCACCTTGCGGGCTGCGCTGTCGATGTATTCCCGACTGAGCCGCGCAAGAGCGATGATGCATTCGCAAGCCCGCTCGCGGGTCTGACGAATGTGATCATGACTCCGCACATCGGCGGCAACACGCTGGAAGCGCAGCGGAATATCGCCGACGAGGTCGCGACGAAGCTCATCAAGCACATGAACAACGGCTCGACGACGACCGCCGTCAATCTCCCCGAGGTTGAACTCCCGCAACTTCATCCAGAGATGCACAGGATTCTGCATTTCCACAGGAACGTCCCGGGCGTCCTGAGCGAGATGCATCGCATCATCGCGGATCTGAATGTGAACATCTCTGCAGAGTATCTGCAGTCGAACGCCAGTTACGGATACGTAATCCTCGATGTCGACCCGGCGAATGACGATGCGATTCTGAAGGGACTGCGCCAGACTCCGAATACGATTCGCGTGCGAGCGCTCTTCTAGCGGCAGAGCGCTGCTTAGAAACCCAGCGCGCGCCGCACATGCACCGCGAGTGCGGCGTTCGTTGCGACCGCGGCGCCCGTCTCTACGCTCTTGCCTCCCTGAAGATCAGAGAACACGCCGCCGGCTTCTTCGATCATGATCCGGAAGGGCGCGATGTCCCATGTCTGGACGCCGTACTCGATCCAGGCTTCCGCCTGTCCTCGTAGCACGAGCGCGCATCCGTTCAGATCTCCGCCCGCGGCGACATAGGAGGCGCTCTCGCACAACTCGACGACACCATCGGCGACGGGCGATTCGAGCAGCCTTGGAATCGCGCCGAGACTCAGGTTGGCTCGCGTCCAGTTTGTCTCCGGGGAGACTCTGCAGACACCGTGTGTTGAATGGCACCCGAGACCGCGCGCCGCCCAATACACCTCTCCGATTGCAGGCAGCGCCATGGCGCCCGCGAGAATCTCTCCACGGTGCTCGAATGCGATCAGCGGACCCCAAAACAGGAAACCACGGGCAAATCGATTCGTGCCGTCGAGCGGATCGATGATCCATCGGCTCTTCGCGTCGGCGCCGACCAGCGCGCCAGATTCCTCTGCGAGTATCGCGTGATCCGGGAATTCGGATCGAATGTGCGCCAGGATTGCGTCTTCGGCCGCCTTGTCTGCGCGCGTCACGAGTGAGCCGTCGGCCTTCTCGGTGGCGCCATGATCGCCGCGGAAGAACGGCATAGAGGCGTCACCCGCCGCAATCGCAGCATGATGAGCGAGTTCCATGATGACGTTGAGGTCTGGATCAGTCGCCATAACCGAATGCTCTATTTGGAGGACAACGCCCGACCTCACCCTGTCGGCGCCGGAGAGCCGGCGACCGTCTCGAGCCCCGCCGCATCCCAGGCGAGGAAACCGCCGGCGAGGTTCGTCACGTCATAACCACGACCCTGCATATACGACGCCACGACGGCGGAGCGCACGCCGCTGCGGCAGTTGATGATCAGCGGCAGATCCGTTGGCGCCTCGGCCATTCTCGCCTTCAAGCGCGTGTGAGGAATGTGCGTCGCGCCGTCGATATGGCCGGCGGCGAACTCTTCGCCGCGCCGCACGTCGAGGACATGAACCTTGCCTTCCTCGATACGTTTCGCAGCGAGCCCAGGGTCACATTCCTTACTCTGCCGGAGGTCATCGCGGAGTTCCGCCAACGCTTCAGGCGTCGCGTATCCGGTGACTCGGTCGATTCCGATCCGCACGAGAAGGCGAACGAGCGTCTCAACCTGTTCCTCGTCGGTCACCAGAACGACATCCAGCTCGTTCTCGATGAATGATCCGGCGAATGATAAGAAGGAACTCGTCGGCGGCATCCAGATTGACCCGGGAAGGCTCCCCTCTCGGAAGCTCGGCCAGGGCCTGGTGTCAACAATCAAAACTCGGTCGCCATCCAGGCTTGCCAGCGTTCGAGCGTCCATTCTCTGCGGCTGCGGAAGTGAACCGAGCACGCGAGGCCCATCCCGGTTCTCAGTCTTCATGCGCGAGAAGTACAGTGGCGGCTCAGGCTGATCCGTGAGCACATAGTCAACGAAAGCAATCTGATCTGAGCTCGCGCGGATCGCTGGATTGAATCGCTTCTCGTACCCGACGGTCGATTGCGGGACGGCCCCAAGCGCTTTGCCGCATGCGCTGCCTGCGCCGTGGGCGGGCCACACCTGCAGATACTCTGGAAGCAGCTTGAACTGATCGACTGACGCGAATAGAGCGCGAGCCGAAGGCTCCATGGCGCCCTCAACGCCCATCGCCGTCTCCAGCAGGTCGGGCCGGCCAACATCGCCGACGAAAACAAAGTCGCCGGTGAATATCCCCATCGGATCCGACGCGCCGCCTCCCATGTCCGTGAGGACGAAGCAGAGGTGCTCCGGCGTATGTCCGGGCGTGTGAATTGCTCTGAGTTCGATATGCCCGACCCGAATAATGTCGCCGTCGGTAAGCAGCGTGTGCGGATAGCTTCCGCCGTCCGTTCGACTCTCGAGCCAGCGTGGAGACCACTCCTCCCCGCCGGCTGCTGAGAGATAGACATGCGCCCCGGTGCGCTCCGCGAGTTCGCGCACACCCGAGAGAAAGTCGGCGTGTATGTGAGTTTCCGTGGCCGCGACGATCGAGAGATCGTTTCGATCCGCCAGTTCGATGTATCGATCGACATCACGCTCTGGGTCGATCACGATGGCTTCACCTGTTCGTTGGCATCCCACGAGGTAGGACGCCTGGGCGAGCACATCGTCATAGATCATTCGAAAGAGCATTCTCGTCTCCTGCGCCAGCACCAGCGTCAGAGACGCTCGTCATGACAGCCCCCGCGGGCAGCCCTCCATTATAGTGGCTCCCCCGATGCGCCTCGACGAGCGAGGGGCAGCTTCCGAAGCTCTCCGAAGGCAGTTTCATGCTCATCTCACTCGCCGGCGCACTGATCGTCGGCGCCTGTCTCGGCCTGCTCGGTTCCGGTGGTTCGATCCTGACGGTTCCGATCCTGACGTACCTCCTCGGTGAGGACGTGAAGGTCGCGATTCCAGAGTCGCTCGCGATCGTCGGGCTCATTGCCCTCTCCGGCGCCGTGATGCACGCGCGCCACGGGCGCATCCAGTTCGGGATCGCACTTGTTTTCGGCGCTTTCGGGATGTTTGGCGCATACGTCGGCGCGATCGCGAGCACGTTCATCTCGGCGTCAGTTCAACTGGCGCTGTTCGCGCTGCTCATGCTCATCGCCGCCGGGATGATGCTGCGGAGAAAACCAGCCGTAGAGAAATCGCTGGGTGCGCAGCCTGAACCCCGATCATCACGACGCTGGCGTCTACCGGCAGATGGATTCGGCGTCGGCGCGATCTGCGGCGTCGTCGGCATCGGCGGCGGCTTTCTCATCGTCCCGGCGCTTCATCTGCGCGCGGGTCTGCCGATGCGTCAGGCGATTGCGACGAGCCTCGCGATCATCGTCATGAACTGCATCGCGGGCTTCGGGAAGCACCTGCACCAACTGCGGGAGATGAATCTCCAGGTGAACTGGGAGTTGATCGCGATCTTCGGCGTCGTCGGCATCGCGGGCAGCTACGCGGGCGCAGCAGCGGCCGGCCGCATCGATCAGGCGACGCTACGGAGAATCTTCGCAGTGTTCCTGCTGATTCTCGGGGCGTTCATCCTGATCGACAGGCTGGCTCGGCTGGTTTGACCCTATCGATTCGCCGTCGCCTGGAGGCGATTAGTCATCTGAGTCTGGTGGGTCGTCAACGTCGTATGGGCAATCGACTCCGGCGAAGTCATATGGCCAGCACGGGTCGATGAATCCTGTCGAGCCCGCCACCGCCGCCGGACAGTCGCATACTGTCGCTTCGGAGAGATCTGAGACAATGGCATTGGCGACCGAACCGAAGCCTGCTACGAGGAGGATGGCGAGTGCTACCTGACATCGCCTTGTCCGCCTGATCGCAGTCTCCGAAACCTGTGTTGTCCGCGCACGGATACCCCCCCCCTCGCTAGAGGGGGTAGAACGCTTGGCTGTCGAACGCATGAGTGGCTCCCGCCTTCAGGATGTCTGAGTCAGCGCCGGCCCACGCTCGGCCGGCTCTCTACCTGAAAGTGACGCAGGAAGGCGAAGCGCAACGAACTTTCTTGAAATGCGGAGAGAATCAGGCGATTCTTAGATCTCGGACGTGCCCACCTTCACACCGGGAAGCTCGGACTCATGCAAGTGTGAAGTTGGGGAATCAGTCAGTCTCCAGGAGCGGATCTCGGATGAGCAGTGCGTTTGGCGCCGATCGTCTTGACGATCTCCTTCGCCGCATGCAGGCGGGGGATCGCGAGGCCGTCGTCGAATTCATCGACAGGTATGGAAGTCGCATTCGTCGGCGGATGCGTGACAAACTCGGCGTATCAATGCGACGCGTTTTCGATTCGCAGGACCTGCTGTCGACGTTGTCGCGGCGAATGGATGAGATGGTCACTACCGGCAGGATTCGAGCAGCAAACGACTCTCAACTGTGGTCGCTTGTCATGAGCGTTGCGTCACATGCGATCTCCGAGAACGCTCGTCTTGTGAGCAAGCTCAAGACAATCGACAGCCCGACCGCGCTCGATGACAACCCCGTTTCCGACGAGAAGTTCCTCGAACTTGTCGCCGGAGATATCGATGCGCGTGTTGAGCTTCAAGACGTGTTCGAGCGTCTACAGGACGACGTCGACCGACACATTCTTTGGATGTGGCTCATGGAAGCGCCTCACAAGAGGATCGCGGCCGAACTCGACATGACACCGTCATCAGTTCGAATGCGCTGGCATAGAATCACGTCGCGTCTTCGATCATCGCTACCTTACGTCGGCGAAGAGGAGTTCTAAATGGCGAAGAACTCTCTGCAGAATGATCTGAAGCGTCCAGTCGAAGTCGTGCCATTTCCTCCGTTACTCGACGCGCTTATCAGTTCGTCGAGGCTTGATGATGAACAGCTGGCAGACTGGATTGGTGTCGATGGTCGAGATCGCCTTGCACGAGGAGAGAAGATCAATCTTGCGGACTACCTTGCGGCGATCCCTGATTTGAGATCGCGACTGGAGCCTCTCGATGCGGCGATTGACATCGCGCTTCGATCCGCGTCAGGCACGGGGAAGGCAGATGATTTCGCAGTGCAGTTCCTCGTCGATAGCTATCCATTCCTGGAGAACGAGATTCGAGACGCCGCGACGCTTGCGGATGCGTTGATCGCAACCTCCGAGGTCACAGGGAGCCTTGGTGATCCCGTCTCACCAGAACCACCGTGCAATTTCGGCCCGATCCTCGAGAACGGCACAACGCGCTATCTGCTCTTGAATCAACTCGGAAGCGGCACGACTGCATCCGTCTATCTCGCGACAGATCGACGATTGTCTGATCACGAGCGCGACGCGCATGTCGCGATCAAGCTCATCGCTGTCCAGTCCAAGAACAGGCTCTTCAAGTCGATGTTCCTGGAGGAGGCCGCGAAGGCGAGGAGGCTCGAACACTCGAACGCTGTGAGCGTCCTCGACTGCGGCTTATCGCCCTCTGGCCAGCCCTATATCGTCTATGAGCACAAGCCTGGAGGCGATCTCCAACAGGAACTTGATAGCGGTCGCCGGAGTTTCAGCAGTAGAGAATGCGCCTTGCTGGTCTCGAAGATCGCCCGGGCTACTCAAGCCGCTCATTTCGCAGGGTTGGTGCATTGCGATCTGAAACCCGGCAACATCCTGCTCGATGATCAGGGCGAACCCTACGTCGCGGACTTCGGTGTCGCAGTGCGCCAGAGTGAGCAGAGTGAACTTGCTGAGGACGACTTGAAGCGCCCTGTCGGAACTGTCGCTTTCATGTCTCCAGAACAGTATCGGATGGCGCCGGGCGCACTTAGCCCCGCGACGGATATCTATGCGCTTGGTGGAGTCCTCTACTGGATGCTCACGGGCGCCTGGCCGAACGGCGCCGATGCACAGGAGATACGAGAGAGACTGTCCGCCGCCCGAGAATCCTCGGTTCCGGGGCCGTCTCCCCGTGCTATCAGGAGCGAGACTCCAAAGCCGCTCGATCTGATCTGCCGCAAGGCATTGGCGTCGCGACCAGAAGAACGATACGTGTCGGCAGCAGATCTCGCAGAAGAACTGGAGAACTGGCTCGCGCTGAGGCCTATTCAATCGGAGAAATCGAGACTGCCTCGACGCGCATGGCTGCTCTTTAGGCGGCGACCGGCGCTGACCTCTGCTTGCGCTGTGGCATTTCTCGCCGTGGTCGGCGGCGCCGTCGCGGTCACAGCGTCGAGTCGATACGCGCTGATTGCGGAAAGGAAAGACCAAGAGGCTGCGCTTGCTTTGGAGCGTGCTGAACTTCAGAAGGAGCGCGCGGCGCGTGCACAGCTAGAGGTGAGACTGCAGGAGGATCAGACCGACGAACTGCAGCGGCGAATGATGAAGGCTGCACGACGCATCGGCGGCATGATGATTGAGTATCGAAAGGGCGTTCGTACTGGATTCGCAGCCCAGGCGATGGCGATGTATATCGCATTCGAGGATGTGTATAACGATCCGCTGATGGGCGATGAATACCTTCGCCAGTGGATCGCTGATGAGAAGTTCGAATCGACGCGCGCTCTCATTCATGACAGCAGGATGAACGGAGGTGACACGTCAATTCAGGCCCTCTGGTGGGAGTACATTCTTGGGTTCTGGTTGATCTGGGATGGTCGATCCGGTGAGGCAGTGCCATTGCTCGAACAGAACCTGGCGCGATGGGAGGCCTTCTTGCCGCCCAGTGATCCGTTCCTGACCGACGTACGAGCTGTACTGAACTGCGCTCACGCGGCGTCGCTGATCGAGGACGCCAAGCGGGGGGGCTATCGCAAGCAGTCACTCAAGGCCGCGATGCGCCTGGACACTGAGCTTGCTGCCAGCTTCACCGCGCTCGAGAGTCGTTATCACGCTGGTCGACTCTGTGACCTCATTGAGCGCCAACGCAAGAAACTCCGGCAGTCGGGACTCCTTCCGGTCGGTGAGCTCTTCGGCCCGAATGAAGTCGAGGATCCTGCGACGCAGGCCGCCTCTATGGCTGCAGACGGCTAGCGCTCCACGAACCGGCGCTCACGGCGCCGCCATCCATGTCTATGGACCGTCGCCACACCGCCCGGTCATGCAGGCGGCCCTCGCCCCCCACCCACAACTCGATCTCCGACGCATGCACTCGGAAGCCACCCCAGTGTGATGGCCGCGGCACCTCGATGTCCTGGGCCCCGCTCCAGAGATCCGCGAGTCCGACACCGAGTTCAGTCGCTCGCTCCGCGACCTGCTCGATCAGAGATTCATGCGAGTCGATGGGTCGGCTCTGATCGCTTGCGGCCGCTCCGACCCTGGAGATCAATGAGCGGGATGCGAAGTAGGCGTCGCTCTCTTCGGGCGTCACCTTGACGACGGGCCCTGCAAATCGAATCTGAAGTTCAAGATCGTCCCAGTGCAGGCAGCCGGCGGCTCTCGGGGAGGATTCGATCGCCCTTCCCTTGCGGCTCTGGTAGTTCGTGAAGAAGACAAAGCTGCCTCCCTCCACGTCGATTCCCTTGCAGAGGACGATACGAACAGAAGGCGAGCCGTCGGGATCGATCGTCGCAAGGCTCATCGCATTCGGATTCGGCTGGAGCTTCAGACGCTCCGCCTCGCTGTACCAGAGACGCACCAACGGCATCGGACTCTCTGGGAGCTCCTCGGGAAGACCGGTTGCTTCTGGATTGAGGTCGTCGAGATCAGTCATGCCGCGGAGTATATGCGCGGCGCTGGGCCTGACGAATCCCCAGCTCATAACGCGGGGAGAACAAAGCGGGCGAAGGGACTCGAACCCTCAACATTCAGCTTGGAAGGCTGACACTCTACCAATTGAGTTACGCCCGCTTGAGACGACTTGACAGCGCCGGAGCGTTCCCAAGATGGCGGGAGTATAGCCCGATCCCTCGTCCCATGGAATGAAAGACGCCGCTCCCGAAGGGAAGCGGCGTCCATGAAATTCTTCGCTGGTGCGGCCTTGTCAGGCCAGCGTGCGCCGACGAACCGACAGCACGCCAAAGAGCCCGGCGCCGGCGAGGGCCGTCGAGAGCGGCAACGGAATCACGACGACGCGGCCGGTGAAGCCGAACTGCATGTCGTTGCCAGGCGAGGGGACCGTGAAGCCGGCTTCAGCGATCAACTCGAACTCATCGCCGTTCCATGAGAGGAACTGGAATGGATTGGTCATCGTCAGACCATTGAATGTCTCGGGAAGCACCGCCTCGAACGCGAACTGCAGAACGTCGCCGCCCATCAGATTCGACCAGGCGACGGCGTCGCCGTTCATCGTCGCATCCCAGTTGAATCGACCGCCGATAATGTGCCGGCCGCCGATTACTGCGTCCTCGGTGATGTCGAGTCCCTGATCATTGATGAACTCAGGGCGCATGGTGTTGGCGTTGGTGGCGACATCGAGAGACGCCATATCAGCGGCCCCACCGAGATGGGTGCCCATGCCGCGAGACATTCCCATCTGCTCATCGACGAGGCCGACGAATGCCAAGCCATCGCTGTCGGTCTCGATCAGGATGAACGTCACGCGCTCATCGGTGTCGATTCCTGACTTCTGAATCGCGCCGTGAAGCTCGATCATGTCCTCGTCACTGAACGTCGGTGACGCGGTCGAGAACACACCCTCGGAGCGATAGGAGCGAAGGACCCCGGGGCCACCGATCTCATCGATAACGATGGTCGCTGCGCCCGCCGAACACGTGGTCCCCAGAACGCTCGCCAGCGCGATCTGTGCAGTTCGCCTCATCATTGCGGTCGTCTCTCCGTGACCTTTGATTCGAACGACATTGTCGCTCGAGCATCTTTCTCACCTGTTGCAGCGCCCCACGAGATGGCCGCTGCTGCCTCCCGAACCGCCTGTCAGCCAAGCACTTCGAGACGCTGTCCGATAAGCCAAATTACCGCGCAGACTACGTCCTGTAAAGGTTTTGGATCGCCTGTACCGGGGAGAGAGAGTCAGAGCTTTACCCGACGCCCCGCACGAGTGTCCACGAAGCCGTCTGGGACTGTGTTATAGGACGCAGAGAGGCAAAATCAGCCTCCCTGCATGTCCCAACGGGCTCGACAGCCAGTGGATAACTCGGCCGGAGGCGTTTCGGACCGCAAGTCCGGCGCCCGACCACTGCTGGCAAAAAAACGAAGGCGATCCCCTTAGGAGATCGCCTTCGCGAATGTGTGTTTGAGATGCGGTCCTGATCTGCGGGGATCAGGAGAGCTTGCGGCGTCGGATCACGCCCAGACCGCCGATGCCGGCGAAGCCCATCAGCGCTGCCTGCGGCGTGGGAACAAGGATGTTCACGCTGAAGGAGAACTGCGGCGGATTGCCGGGCTGCGTCTGTGTGAAGTCGCCCATGGCGACGACTTCCCAGGCCTCGGTGTTGCGATTGAAGCTCACGAACTGGAAGCCATCGATGTTCGAAGGCAAGCCGCCACGATCCCCGAACGGGCCCGTGATGTCAGTGTCCTCGAAGAAATCGAATGAGAATGAGTCACCTGTAAGCAGGTTGTCCCATGCGAACGCGTCGCCTTCAGTCGCTGACTCCCAGCGGAAGAAACCGAATGCGGTCTTCGAGCTTCCCGGCACAATGACTGTGTCAATATCCGAGCCGGAGTCGTTGATGAACTCCATATGCGTCGCGTTGCCGGTGGTGCTCATCTCGAGCGCGCTGTCCGGCGCCCCGCGGAAGTCTTCGTCCGGATTCTCCGAGTCGACGAGGACCGCCCAGGCGAGCGAGCCATCAGCTGTGTCGAGCAGGATCGAAGTGACGAGTCCGTCAGTCGCGACGCCGTCGTCATTCAGATCCTCGTGAATCGCCTCCAGATCAGATGAGCTGAAGACTGGAGACATGGTGCTGAAGACGCCATCGACTGAGCCGGAGCGCATCAGCACTTCACCGCCGAGACCGTCCACCGATGCGGTCGCAGCAAATGCTCCGCCCGCAGCGATGACAGTCACAGCCGCGGCTGTGAGAGCCGTTCTGAACTGCATTTTTCTTTCTCCCTAAATTCCCAGGTGCAATAAAGACCTACAACAAACAATCAGCCGAGCTTGCGCCGGCGGATTATGCCAACTCCTCCGATACCCGCGAACCCCAGGAGTGCAGCCTGCGGAGCGGGAATGAGGACGCGTACGGTGTAAGAGAACTGCGGCGGGTTGCCGGGATTCGTCTGCGTGAAGTCGCCGGTGTCGACCACCTCCCACGCGCCAAGTCCCTGGTTCCAACTGACGAACTGGAAGCCATCAATGTTCGTCGGGTCGTCGCCGGTGTCCTCAAAGAAGTCGAATGAGAACGTATCGCCAGTCAGGAGCTTGTCCCAGGCGAACGCGTCGCCCTCGCCAGAGGCATCCCAGTTGAAGAAGCCGACGGCGGTCTGAGAACTGCCAGGCGAGAAGACCATGCCGATGTCAGAACCGGAGTCGTTGATGAACTCCATGTGCGAGGCGTTCGCGGTGGTGCTCATCTCGAGAGAGCTCGGAGTGGACCCGAGCGTCATCGGGTCTTCGCGATCGACGAGCACGACCCACGCGAGCGAGCCGTTGGCTGTGTCAAGCAGCATCGATGTCACGAGGCCGTCGGTCGAGATGCCGTCGCCGTTGAGCTCGGTATGCAGCGCCGCCAGATCGGACGACGAAAAGACAGGCGAAGCCGTCGAGAAGACGCCGGCGACGCTGTTGGATCGCATGTTGACCTCGCCACCGAGGACGTCGACGGACGCGGTGCCCGCAAGCGCTGCGCCGGAAGCGGCTGCGATTGCGATGGCGGCGGCCATGCTGTGCTGAATCTTCATTTTCTCTCCTCATCCCCGCTCGATCCTGCGCTGAGGATCGATGCGCTCTCGCGTATCTGGACCTTGTCGACGCGGCGGTTCGCCACGTCATGCATCTCGTTCACGTCGGGAGCTATTCACACTTCCGACAACACACATTCAGTGGAGGACATGTCCTCCGGAGGCATGGCCTTGCGTGCGACCGATCTTGGACCGCGGGCCAGATTACCTACCTCTAGATATAGAACAGAGATCGATTGAGGCCAGTGCGACCCGGCAGAATCTCCGCGTCAATGTTGTGTTATTCAAGCGCGTCCAAGAACGAGGTCAAGGTGCGATGGCGAAACGATTGCTTGGTTTCCGGACCATCGGAAGACTGGAGCAACGACGATGAGGGTCCAAAAAAGAAAACGGCGAGAGCCTCTGAAGCTCTCGCCGTACATGGTGACCCCGATAGAGGGAGACGCTTATGCGGACTTCGCGGTGGACTCCTCCGCGTGAGCGCCGACGCCAGATTCCAGCTTGTTGGCGCCGCCCTCCGCAACGAGGCGCGTCGCCCGATAAAGACTCTCGAAGGTCCCCGCATCAGTCCACCAGCCATCGAGAACGTCGTACGACAGATCGCCGCGTTGAATGTACGCATTATTGACGTCCGTGATCTCGAGTTCACCGCGTTCGCTTGGTTTCAGTGTTCGCGCGATCTCGAAGACCTCGTTGTCATAGAAGTAGATCCCAGTGACAGCCAGGCGACTTGGTGGATCAGCCGGCTTCTCGAGGATCTCAACAACGGATTCGCCCTCGACGCGCGCGACGCCGAATCGCTCCGGATCATGAACTTCCTTTAAGAGGATCTTGGCGCCTGACTTCTGCGTGAAGAAGTCGCCTGCCGCCTTCCGGATATTGGACTCGATGATGTTGTCGCCCAGAATCACGACGACCTTCCCGCCATCCGCGAAATCCTCAGCGAGTTTGAGCGCATCGGCGATGCCGCCCTCACCCTCCTGGTAGGTGTACTGCAGTTCTCGAATGCCAAGCGACTTGCCGTCCTTGAGGAGCTTCAGAAAGTCGCCGGCGTGCTCCCCCCCCGTCACAACCATGATCTCGTCGATGCCGGCGTTCAGCAGGCACTGGATCGGATAGTGAATCATCGGCCGGTCATACACGGGCAGGAGGTGCTTATTGGTCACGAGCGTGAGCGGGCGCAGCCTCGTTCCAAGCCCACCCGCGAGAATGACACCTTTCATGCTGATACTCCTTCCCTGGCTCTCAGGCGACTCATGGGTTCATTCCTGTTCGGCTGTCGCGACACGTCGACGCAGTTCGCGCAATCTCGTCTGCACTTCATCATCGACCTGGAGATCGAAGAGCGACTCCGCGCGGTCCAGCCACTGCCGTGCCTCCTCTGGTCGCCCTTGCCCGAGAAGCACATCGGCCAGGCCAAGCATCAAGCCGATCTCCGTGGCCTCGAGCTCGAGCGCCTCTCGGTACGAACTCTCCGCATCGTCGAGATATCCCATTCGCAGCTGCGCGGTCGCGAGTGTGTCCAGAAATGTCGCTGCGCTCGGAGCGATCTCATTGGCCCTCTGTGCGAGTTCCAGAGCCTCTTCGTAGTCCTTGTTCTGCTTGATCAGGAGATATGACAGATTGTTGAGGACGAATGGATTCTCAGGCGTCGCGCGCAGCGCCTGTCGGTACAGCTTCTCGGCCCGGTCCAGTTGCCCGAGCTGTTCGACGGTCGCCGCCATGAGCGCCGCGGCGTTGCCCTCAAGCTGAGGATCCGCCAACAGCGGATCGAGGAATGCGACGGCTTTTTCGAAATCCGTCGATTCTCCCGATGAGAGTCCGATCTCGTACCAGGTTTGCCCGAGCGCGAATCGGCCCGTGGGATATCCAATGACATTCGGCTCCGCCATCTTCGCCCATTGGCGCGCGAGCGTTGGGCGATCGCGCAACGCGACCGTGATCCTCAGGTGACGAAACGCCCACTCCTCCGACTGGCCAGCAAGACCTCCAAGCACGTTATCCGCCGCCTCAAGGTCGCCGTCAGCGGCAAGGAGTCGCGCGTAGAGCTCAACCCACGCAGGCTGCTCATCTGCGAGCGAGACGAGCAAGTCATGTCGTGGACGGAGCCATCGGAGGCCATCGCGAGGACGCCCGAGCTCGTACTCAAGCTGGGCCATCGCGAGTTCCGCCGCCAGGGGGCTTTGCAATGAACGATTTCGCCACTCCCGAGCGAGACTCAAGGCGCGCTCGCGCTCCCCGACGCGCACGAGAAGTTGTGTCGCCAGCTGCGCCGGCTCCGGATGTATAGGCAACGACTCCGTCGCGGCGAGAGCTGCGTCGATCGCCTCATCATCACGCCCCTGCTGGACCAGATTCGTAACGAGCGCTCGCCAGATGGGAAAGTAGGTCGGATACTCCGAGGTCAGATCTCGCAGCTTCTCGACATACGCGTTCTCGTCACTCGTGCGATCGCGAGCGCGCATCGCATCGATGAGCGCACGGCGGGGTCCGCCGAGTTCGTCCTCGCCGAGATCATCGAGCATCTCATCGAGAAGCTCCTCATCGACCTCACCTCTTGCGACGAGACGAATCGCCTTCTCAGTGCCAATGAGCGCCTCGTCATCCGGGGCGATCTGGCGGCCGGCCTCCATCGCCTCGCGAGCTTCGTCGTAGCGAGCAGTGCGGAGGTAGTGTCGCGCAAGCTCATTCCAGACGGCCGCGGAGTTCACTTCCTCCGCCGCCTCGCGATACATCTGCTCCGCATCGCTCGTTCTGCCCGCAGATTCGAGGAATCGGGCGACCAAGACAGCTCGGGCGCCGCGAGGCTCGTCCGCGGCTCGACTCAGAGTGGCGCGCCCCAGTTCGACACGTCCCGTCAGCGCGTAGAAGCGCGCTGCCTGTTCGAGCGCTGGAAGCGGCGGCTCGGCCACTGCGAGAATCTCGTCGTAGATCTCTTCCGCCTTGATCGGATCGCCCCGCCGCGTCAAGAGAGCCGCGAGCTCCAGCTTGTCGCCGACTCCACCGATTTCAGCGAGCTCTGTCCGATCCTCGAGAGCTTCATCCCACATGCCCTGCGATGTGAGGAGTTCAGCGCGCCTTCGATGCAGCGCGATCGGAAGATCGTCGCGTTCGCGGTAATAAAGCAGATAGCGATCCGCTTCAGAGGACTGACCCGTCTCCTGGAGAAGCGCGATCAGACGTGGGTAGACCAGGATCTGGTCGCGATCCGCATCGAGCGCCTCTGTCAGATTCTTGATCGCTGATGATCGGTCTCCTAGAAGGAGATAGCCTTCCGCCGCCAGTGTCCTGGCCTCCACGGCGCCGACATCCGTTCCAATCACATCTGCGAGCAAGAGCACCGCGCGACTGGCGTTCTCCTGCGAGGGCTCGAACGTCAAGAGCCTTCTCGCCTCGAACACCTTCCATGAAATGCTCTGCTCGCCCGCAAGGAGCTTGAGTCGCTGAATGGACCGAGAGAGGCATGCCTCATCGGTCCACGCGGCGTTCGATCGGAGCAGCTCAATCTGGATCTGCGCATTCTGCGGATTCGCGTCAGCCAGTTCCCGTATTGATTGAAGAGCCTTCGGACTTCCGACGACGTCGAGGAATCGAGCGCGCCTCCGCTCGAGTTCGAGCTTGGTCGCGTCGTCGGATTCCTGACGGATTGCGTTGTCAAACAGACGCTCGCCCTCGCTGACGCTTCCTTCCTGCGCGGCTTCGATGGCGAGGGTCAACATCATGTTCGGATCGTCATCGCTGTCGTCGCCAGCGGTCGCGAAGAGCGCATCGGAATACTCCCAGCCTTGCGCTCGCGTGACAGCGGCGAGACCGCGGAGGACATCCGGCGAGAGCGTCATTCTCTCAGCGATGATCTGCTGGATGATCGGCTCAGCTTGCGCGTCCTTTCCAAGCGCGATATACCCGCGCGCCAGAAGCGCTGCGACGTCTCCGAGCGTCGGAGCCTGTTCGTGGTACTGCTGCAGGAACTTGATTGCGAGATCCGCCTGGACAGGATCCGGCTGCGGCTTTTCGAGCAGGAAAGCCGCGGCGCGTGCGGCGATCGGCGCCAGGACCGCATTGCTCGGATTGTTCGTGAGCCCCCGAATCGCGACGGCGAAGGCGAGATTCGGACGCCCCTCCCTCAGCAGGAGATTCGCGAGTGAAACATGCAGTCGGATCCACCTCGGCTCATTCTCAGAGAGGGTGCGCCACCGATCGATCGCGGCGCGGCCCTCGCCAAGGCGCCACTCGGCCTCGCCGATGAAGTACTGGGCAAGCGGATTGGATCGATCGATCGCCAGCGCGGCGTGAAAATGCTCGACCGAGTCGCTCCAGCGCGAGCGCCGAAGCGCATCGAACCCGCGGAGAACCGCGGCCCATGTTGTCGCCTCAGGATCCACACGCGTTTGCAACTCGACGAGGGCCGGGTGGTCTCCGTCGCGCTCCTCGGACCAGTCGAGCAGGCCCCACCAGCCAAGCAGGTGAACGCTCGCCGACGCGGCGTCCATGTCATCCACGATGACATGATCCCGCGCGAGATCGGTTCGACCGGACTTCCAGGCACGCTCGGCGGCGATCACATGCGCACGGCTGCCAGGTCCGCTGTCGCGAAGCTGCTTCGCGAGTGTGCGCTCCGAGAGTTCAGCGAGACCGAGTTTATCCATGATCGCGAGCATCTCGGAGAGCATCGCAGGGTCGGTGATGTCGAGTTCGGCCGCGCGCTCGATGAGCTCCCGGGAGCGTTCTCGATCACCAACTGCGTAGGACACGCGGGACTGGATCAGGACAAATCGGATGTCATCCGGATTTGCGTCGGCGATCCTGTCCGCATACTCGATGATGTCCTCAATCGGCGGCGACTCCTCCTGAAAAAGCAGCTGGATATAGAGTTCGTGGGCCCTTCTATTCTCGGGGTTGGTCTCGGCGAGTGTGCGAACAGCGTCGAGCGCTTCATCCGACCGTCCCAGGCTCCACAGCGCCATCGTCTTCGCCAGACCTGCGTCGTAGTGCGCTGGATCAATTTCGAGGAGCGCGTTCGCGACGTCCAGGCGTTCGCTCTGTCGGCCGATCAGTCCGTAGAGATCCACCAGCACTTCGAGGGGTCGAACGTCATTTGGCATCGCTTGACGCGCATTGCGTGCGCCCTCGATCGCCATGAAGAGATGCTTTGAGTTCTCCTCCGGCTTGCGGCGTCTCGCGTCCACCCAAGTCAACCATGTCTCACCATCTGCGGCGACTCCATCATTCTTCTTCCGCTCATTGCGGAGATAGTGATGCAACTTATTGATCGCCTTGGTGTAATCGCCTTCTTCGTAGGCCTTCAGCCCGACGACCTTGGCCTCCTGGGCGGTCCGCTCGCGCTGCACTTTCGCCATGGACTTGAGCCCGACGAATCCGACAGCACCAACGAGGATGATGGTGACGAGGAGCGCGATTCGTTTCCGTGCGCGTGAAGAGATGGCCATTCCTTATCCCTTTACGATCTTCTCGATCGTCTTGAAGATGATCCAGATATCAAGACGCCAGCTCTCGCGCTGGACGTACTCGAGGTCGTATCGAATCCATTCCTGGAAGTCAGTCTCCGGCTCCCGTGTTCTGCGAATCTGCCAAAGGCCGGTGACGCCGGGGCGCACACTGAGGCGGGATTCGCGCCACGCCGGGCAGAATTGATTCTCGCTGTCCGGACTGGGTCGAGGCCCGACAACGCTCATATGCCCGAGCAACACATTCCAGAACTGCGGCAACTCATCAATATTCAGCCTGCGAAGCAACCGCCCCACCGGGAAGATCCTCGGATCCTTCTCGATGTAGAACTGCGGGCCATCGCAGACATTTTCCTCAACAAGTTGCGCCTTCAGATTCTCCGCATTCTTGCGCATCGTCCGGAACTTGTAACAAGGGAACTCGCGCCCTCGAAGCGTCTGTCTCTTATGCGCGAAGAAGGGCGGCCACCCATCGGAGATCGCGATCGCGAGAACGACGATCGGATACAGAGGAGCCGTCGCCAGCAACACTGCAAGGCTGAAGACAATGTCAAAGAGGCGCTTTGAGATTCGAAATCCCCTGCCGCGCAGCGACCGACGAGGAGTCCAGCTTCGGTATCTCAGCGCCTGCCAGTCAATCGCGGCTGCCGCCACCTTGATCTCCGGGGCGTCCGCGATCATGCGAGGCCCAATGATCACGGCGTCGTCATCAAGCCTGGCGCCCGCGCCGATCCAAACGGGTGGGATGATCCGAGTCGAAGGCGGCGTCCGGACCGACTCGTGCACGCACACTCGCGGTTGATACTCATAGACGCCTTCCAGAACAGCGCCCGGGTTTGGCCAGCGATCAAGGAGGAGCGACATGAACTCGTCACTCTCGATCTGCGAGTGGGCGTCGAAGAGTCTGCCACGGCAGCTGAAGACTGTCGTTCGCTGCCGACCGACCGCGTCGACGATGGCCCGCCAGCCGTCTCGACCTCCAGCTGAATTTCGCCAGATTCTCGCCACGCGAGCGTCGCCGGTGATCACAACGCGTCGGGAACCCCTTGTTCTTGGCCGGTATTCGCGACGTATCGCCATGAGACGATCGTTGTCATCGACGACAGCGCGCTCGATGTAGCCGACTTCTGCCTCATCGACCACTCGAATGCGCAGCGCGCGCGGCTTCATCCAGTTCAGTCGCTTGACGACATTGCGAAGCCTGAAGAGCGCCATGCTCGACTCATCCAGGAGCAGGAAGAGCTGAGGTCCCGACGATTGCACGTCCTGTCCACCCGGACGAACGACCTGAACGCCGCGTGAGGCCCATCGGCGGTCATGCAGGCCCAGCGCATCCATGCCCCAGAGTGTCGGCGCAGGACGTGCGTGGATCGGCTGCCGATCCTGCAGGATCCCCGTTCTGTCACCTGACGTCGCCGTCACGAATGCGCCGACACCTCGGCCTCTTGCCCGGACTCACCGATCACGGCGCGAACCAGCGCGCTTCGACCAGTGCGAGAGCGTCCACCCTCACCCTGCGACTTGAGCGACTGCGAGCAGAACGACGCCGCGCTAACACTGCGCTCGAAGTCGCTCGAAGAGGCTCGGTTAAACACCAAGCCTGCGCATTCCGCACTGATCCGTTGCAGACGCTCGAGACAGGCTTCGACCAGTCGATGATCCTGGCCGCGAGCCACCGTAACCAGCACGCCGTCACTGAGCGTCGCGACGATATTCGCCTCGAGGCTGCCCAGGAGCGGCCCGGTGTCAATAAGGATGGTCTCGAACTGCGTGCGCAAATGATCGAGCACGCTCGCAACGCCCTCCTGAGAGAGATGCTTCGCCTCGACCTCGTCGACGAGGCCTGCCGGGAGCATCCAGAGATTCGGCACGGAGGAAGGCTGCACCTCCCCATTCAGTTCGCCGTGCTGAATCGCCTGCGCCAGTCCGTCCTGGCGAGCATGCCCCAGTTCGGCTGAAAGGCCCCGACCCACCAGATCAGCATCGAGCAAGAGCGTCCTGCGTCCCGAGACAGCGAATGACATTCCCAGCGCCAATGCGAGACTGGTCTTGCCGTCGCCGGCGGAAGCGCTCGTAATCGTAAAGACCTCGCACTTGTCATTCTCGGCGCCGTACTTCATCTGCAGTGTATTGCGCAGATGATGAACGCTCAGCGCCGCCATCTCGTCTTGCTCCTCGCTCTTCCTCGTCAGGTCCGGAAGTGTGCCGAGCAGCGGCGCCGAGAGTGAATCGCTCTCGATGTCGTCGATGTATCGATACCCGCGATCCATGATTCCGAGGAGGAGCACGACGCCGAAACCGAGACCGCCGCCAAAGAGAGCGCCGGCCGCCGCCATGGCTTTACGCTTGTCGGCATTCGGAGTGATCGGAAGATCACCGCGCTGGACGATGCTTACGAGACTCCCTGAGACATTCTGGCTCTCGATGCGCCGCTGTGTGAGTTTCTGCGATGCGTCATCGTGCGTCTGCTTCTTCTCTTTCAGTTCCTCGGAGAGACGCTCGATCTCCACCAACTTCCGACTGATGCGGATGACCTCGCCGTTCACATCCTCGCGTCGCGACTGCATCTGCCTCAGAAGTTCCTGAAGGTCAGCGGTCGACATCTGGGCAAGTCCGGCCGCGGCGCCCTTGGCGTCACCGGGTCGCTGATCGCCCATTGCCATCGCCTGATCGAGTTCGAGCCGAATCTGCGCGCGCACCTGCTGCAACTCGCGCTCAAGACTGACCATCAGACGGTGCCGTTTGCCGAATCGGGCGCTCTGTGCCTCGATCTCCGCGAGGATGTAGGCCTCACGATCAAGAAGCGCCGCGACAGCCGGGTTCTTGGCAGCGAGCACCTCAAGCGCGACTTCATCGGCGGCGTCGCGACCACTCTCCTCATTCTGAAGTTGGAGCCCCGCCTCGCGCCGCTGCGCCGTGTCGATGGCGGCCTCGTAGCTCGCCACCTGCACATCAAGGCGATCGAGTTCCTCGAGCTTCGACCGATGCCGGCGCTCGAGCCCGTCCACGCCAAAATCCTCTGCAATCCGATGAATCTGATCCCGGATGCTCGCGACCTGGTTCGACAGATCTCGCTCCACGGTCTCAAGTCGGCGGAGATCCTGCGTGGACTTGATGTCCATCTTCTCGCCATGGATCTCGTGGTAAGCGTCCAGCACGGCGTTCACCGCTGCCTTCGCAAGTCGTTTGTCGGGATGGTTGGCCTCGACGGAGATCAACTGCTCGCCGCGCTTATGCTTGACCTTGATGGTCTTCATCATCTGCGAGATGCCGTTAATTCCCGTTGGCCAGCCCACCTTCAGCAGATCCTGATTCTCGCACGCGAGTTCGAGCACTCGACGACTTCCAAGAATCGTGGCCTCCGCCTTGACGATGCCATCGAAAATCTTGCCAGTCCCGAGATCGTCACTCTCATAAATCAGCGAGTCCTGCTTGGGACGCACCTGCACGATGCCAGTACTGGTGAACTCAGTCTGGCGAGCCTTGTATCCGAAGTAGGCGCCGAATCCGCCCAGAATGACTGCGAGCGCAATCGCGATCGGATAGCGCCCTCGCAGCCGACGATGAAGCATCGCCAGCGCATTCTGTTGAGGCTGCTCCTGTGAGCCGGGGAGGCTCAGTGGATCAGCAAACGGATCAGTCAACTCTGTCGGCTGCCGCGTCATGAACGAACCCCACTTCCCACCGTGCGAATGACCTTCTCAATCGCGCGAACGAACTCCTCGATCTTCTGCGCCCGAGCTTCCGGCGTCAGTCGCTCCCCGCCGACGATCTGAATCTGTGCGGCGCCGAGCTGCGCCCGCGCGCGGTTGCCAGCGAATCGACGCAGGTCGTCCATGTCGGAGACGATGCGTCCATCCGGAAGCACAAAGAAACTGACAACATTCATATCCTGGCGCGTGCCGCTGATCAGGCGATAGAAACGGTAGTTCATCGCCGGGAATCGCGCCGCATCCAACTCGAATGTCGTCTTGCGCGCACCAAGATCCTCGTCCGGCCGCCATCCGTGGGCGGGATAGCAGATCGGCGGGTAATGGCCCAACATGTCGTCGAGCGACCCACAGTGCACGACCAGCACATTGAATCGCTCACGCGTCGAAGGATCGACATACTCGCGCTGGAGGAGCCGATTCGGCCGCAGGAGCTTCACCGCTTCCCTTGGCGCTTCGATATCAGTGCCGATCCAGTTGCCCACGCGATAGGGAATCGCGTCGATCGCGCTTGCCACCTTCTCGTGGTAGTCGTCGATTCCGGTCAGGGACTCCGGATCAATGCGCCCGAACGCCAGCATGCAGCACAGCACGACGCCCGCAGCGATGGGGGCAGCTCTATTCGCAAGCGCAAGTGGTGTCTTCTTCATCAGATCTACTCCTCCGCCACCACGTAGGGCGTGATCGGAATCTCGATCCAGCGAAGGATTGAGAAGACTCCCCAGATCATCGCCAGGGCGACCGGGAGCATCGCCCAGCCGCTGATGTCATGGAAGAGATCCGCTGTCTCAACTGACGCATACCCATAAAGAAGCACTGTCGGGAAGAGACGAATAATGTTGCAGACGATCGCGACGATCGGGCTCAGCACGAGGATGAGGACACGAATCTCCTGACGCATGGGCACTGAAAAGACGAAGGCGTACGCCACGAGAACGAGTGCCGCAACCATGCGCATACCGTTGCAGGCCTCTGCGACAGCGACCTCGACACCGTTGATGCTCAGCACGTTGCCAAGGCTGGTCACCTGAAAACCAGCGACCTCAAGCAGACTCTGGGTGACCGACGCCGTGATGTCCTGAAGCGGCAACGCAATCTGCTGCCTTATCAGGCTCGGCACCGGGAGCAGGAAGACGAGCACGAAGATCGCCGGGAAGAAATTGCGCACGAAGTCCGGTCCGACAATCGTCAGCGCTGCGCCCGACACGATGAGCAGAGCGCCGAGATGCCAGAGGACCAGGTGGCTTCCCTGGAATCCGGTTTGCGCGATCAACCATCCGGCGAGCATCACACCGGGTCCGGCGATCGTCCACTTCGGGCGGCAGAAGCGCCATCGCGCCCGACGGACCCAGAAGAGCCAGGCGGCGATAAAAGGCGCAAGGAGAATGTGCGACTGCTCCTCGCTGGCCAACGCGAAGTTGAAGATGATGTCCGCCCACGCGGCGCGCGATGCGAACACAGCGACACCTATCAGCCCCGCAAGGAGCAGACCATCGCTGAATCGCCATGACCGACGCTCGATCATCGCCCCATCCTCCGCCTTCCGGCGGTCTCGAACTCATCCAATCTTACGCCCCGAGGGCCCACTACAGCATCGACCACCTGCGCCCCAGCCTCGACACGCGCCCCTGGACTCACGATCGATCTCGCAATAACCGCGCCAGACCCGACGGTGGCCCCTGGCATCACAACCGAATCGAGAATTACTGCGTCTCCGGCGACTGCAGCGCTTCGAGAGATAACCTGCATGGGCGTTCGGTGGTCCCGTTTGGTCACGCCGTTGAGCACTGGCGCCGCGCCGGGCACGATCGGCGGCAACCCGGCGGCGGCGCGCGCCGCTTCGAGGAAGTTGATCCGTGTGCGAACACTGAGTGATTGACCGGTCTTCGCTCGATGGGCCCACACGCCCATCCCCGATTCGATCGCCTTGTTCAGAAGCTGTTCCTTCAGGTCCATAAAGCCTGCCTTGGGGACGAGCTCGAGGACCTTGCACTTCATGAGATAGAGCCCCAGCGGCTGATCGACGGCGTCGCACAGAACTGTGATATCCGCCGATCGAGCATCATGAGTCTCAAGGACACGCGTCAGATTCGCATCAAGGAATCGACCGGCGTCAGCGACGAGGAGCGTATCGTCCGGCGAGTATTCTGAGCAGGCGTCCTTGAGAGCGCCGGCAGGCCCTCGATACCCAGACGCCTCCTTCTCGAATGAGACGTGCTTCGGAATCGCTTCTCTGTCGGCGCCCGGCGTTGGGCCCGCGTCTCCGTAGAGCACGCGAACCGGAGCAGGTTCATCCGACTGCGCGTCGAGGGATGCGAGCTTCTCGATCCAATGATCGAGCACTGTCGTGTTCGAGGTGATGAACAGGTCAAGAATCGACCGCTCTGCAGCAGAGGCGAGCTGCGGTGCGCGCAGCCCCCCGGCGAGCAGGATGTGAGCTTTGACACCTCGAGATTGATGCGATGCGCTCATGAAACAGAGAGAACGACTTCTTATTTGTGCTCCACTGCCCACGCGAAACCGGCCACACTGTTGTATGCGCGGCGCTCCTCATCCGGGTGAGACGCATCGTAGGCATGCGTCACGAAGTACATCAGGCCGGCCTGCGTCGGACCGACCGTCGCTGCGCCATGCCAGAGCGACGGCGGAATCACTGCGACGCCTGGGCGCTTTTCGCCGATCACGAGTGACCACGAGACACCATCGGTTTCCCGGTGCACTCCGACTTTCAGATTCCCCTGCACAGGCAACCAAAAGTCGGTTTGTCTGGCGTGGCGATGCCAGGCCTTGATCACGCCCGGATACTGCACGGAGTAGTTGATCTGTCCGTCGGCGTTCAAAACGCCCGTCATCTGATTCATGAGGGACCAGCCCCGATCGTCTGCGAAGACGACGGACGGGACGAACACCGGGGCCTGTTCCGATCGCGCAAGGTCGAACGCCTCTGTCAGCGGAATCTCGGCCGTGGGAATCGCCTGAACGCTCATAGACTCTTGCTCCGCGTGCGCCCGAATCGTGACAGCGCCGAGACCGCGAATAACCGGATGGCGAACGGAACACCCTCCACGAAATACCTTCGCGCAAGACGGCCGGGCTCCTGCATGAATCGATGAAACCACTCGAGTCCGGTCTTCTGCATCCAACGGGGCGCCCGACGCACTTCACCACTGATGAAGCTGAGACTGATGCCCACACCAGCCCACCATGCGGATGGCAACAACTCTCGCATCTCTTTGATCAGTCGCTCCTGCTTCGGTGACCCGAGCGCCACGAAGACGAGATCCGGTCTCGCAGCCTCAAGCTGATCACGAATGGCGTTCATCGCGTCCGCATCATTCTCGAATCCAAACGGCGGACAGTGCGCGCCGACAATCCTGATTCCCGGGCACGCGCGCTCGAGCACGCGCGATGCGTCCGCGGCTGCGCCCTCGTTGCCCCCAAGGAGGAAGACTGAACGCCCCCGATGCGCCGCCTCCCTGCAGAGCGTCCAGATCATGGTGGATCCTGCAACGCGCTCCGGAAGCGGATCGCCCTTGAGCCTGCTCGCCCAGATAAGCGGCATGCCGTCGGCGACGACAAGCGTCGCCAGACTGATCAGCTGTCTCGTCTCCTCGTCGCGAGTGTGGCGTCGGAGAATGTCGAGATTCGGCGTGACGATCCACCCGCCAACACCGGTGTCGAGCGCATCGAAGACCGATTCCACCGCCTGGCGCTCGGTGACGCGATCGAGTTCGAGGCCCATGAGATCCACGAGGTCGCGCTCCGAATCCGATTTCGACGCCAGTGCCGAACCCGGATCCGAAGGGAGCGGCGCTCTCGAGACAGTCGCAAGTTCAGGAGACATGACACGCGTCCTCCAGCCGCTCCGGCGCCCGGCGTTCGCCCGGGGCCGCGTTCGCCTCCGGGTTGACCCAGATCGCAGCTCCACGCGCGTCGGCGCTTGCCGTCGCGGCAGCCTTCCCGCGAAGCAGGCACGCCCACTGATAACGGCGCAGAAAACCCCTGAACTGCGCATCGTCATATCGAGGCGTCCCGGAGATCATGCTCCGCACGTAACCCCACCACATCGCCAGGCCGCCGACGAGGAGCGGCGGACGGGTCATTCGGAAGAGGGCGCTGGCGGTCATGTAGACAGGACCCGTGCCCATGAATCGCTGGCCAAAGCCATGCCGCATACGCCCTGTCAGGAGCCCCTTGTGGCTGGAGCCCATCGCGCGCAGATGGACGAAGCGGATCTTCGGCTCATCCCAACTTCGAGCGATCCAGCCGAGCATGCGGCAGCGGTGGCAGTCGATGCCATCCCACATGACCTCGCGCACGAAACCGCCGATCTGCTCAAAACATGACCGGCGATAGAACTTGATCATCCCGACGGACATCTCGTCTCCGCACGCCTCGCTGATGAGCCGCCCATCGTCCGCCGGGAAGTAGGGCTTCCCGCTGCACGTGCCGATGCGCGGCTCGGCTCCCATGCGATCCATCATCGTCGCGAAATAGGCCTCCGGAATCTCAAGGTCGAGATCCAGCTTGCAAACGTAGTCGAACTCTCGAGGATCGAGCGTTGCATACCCAGCGTAGAACGCATCGATGACCCCGGGACCGACACTGCGCCCACCACGATCGTCGCGACGGACCACTCGGATGTATGGAAACCGTTCTGCGTACTCTTTCAGGATCGCAGGCGTGTCGTCGGTGGATCCGTCGTCAACGATGACCCAGAGCGTCGGTGGCTCCGTCTGCGAGGTCACACTGTCGAGCGTGTGCCTCGCGTACTCAGCCTCATCTCGGCAGGGCGTGATCAGTGCGTATCGCCTGCTCATGCCGCGCTTCCCCTGAGTCCTGAGGATTGCGCCCCGCTGTTGAGACCGCTTCGAGTCTCCCCAGCGGGTCGAACAGGCGACCGTTTTCCTTCAAGCGAGTTGTTCATGAGCTCTCGCAACCACGCTGCCTCTCTCGCGATGTCGAACTGCGACGACACGATCGCCCGACCGGCGCCGCCGAACTCCGTGCGGCGCGACGGGTTGTCCAGCAGGTCTTCGACGCTGCTCGCCAAGGCGCCCGCATCTCCTGGAGGAACCGTCCATCCGCATACTCCATCTACGACGAGTTCTCCGACGCCGGCGATACGTGTCGCGACGACGGGCACGGCTGCCGCCAAAGCCTCCATGAGCACGACAGGCACACCTTCGGCGAAGCTCGCCATCACAAAGACATCCGTACGCTCGAGTTCGGCCGCCACCTCCGCAGCGCTCTTGTAGCCGGCGAAGGTCACGTTCGACTCGATCTCAAGTTCCGTCGCGCGCTGCTCGAGCGCCTCCCGATCCGGACCATCACCGATCAGCGTGAGATGAACCTCACGACCGCTCGCCGCCATCGATGCGACTGATTCGAGAAGAACCGGCACGCCCTTGACCGCCGCAAGCCGCCCGACGAAGAGCAGGCGCGACCCAACGCCCTCATGCCGACGCGTCGCATATTCCTTCGGTCTCACGCCGCAATGAACGATGTGGAGATCCCCCCACCGGTTCGTCTCTGCGTGGATCATCACCTGACTGCGGCAATAGTGGCTGATGCAAGAGACGAACCGAGCCTGCCGGACCTTCTCATCCAGTCGCCAGCCCATCGGTTCAAAGAAGATGGCCGGGCCATGCACCGTGAAACTGAACGGAATCCCGGAGATTCGTGACGCGAGCATCGCCACCGAACAACTCGAATTCGCGAAATGATTATGAAAATGCTCGACTCGATCCCTGATCAACCACTCCGCCACGACAGCCGCTTCAGCGAGATAGAAAAGCTGGTAGAGGCGGGCGGAGAGCCCGGGCGCCGATGTCCTCGTCGCGAGTCGAAGCGCCGACAGGTAACGCATCGGCCGCGCCAGGATGTGCTTGATCTGTGAAGCGAGAATCGAGAGCTTCGAGCAATCGAGGACGTAGCGCGTCGCATCTCGCTCAGCTTTGAGTTCCGGCCCCGCCTGCTCGGACACCGCGGGCCGTCGAATCGCAAAAGTCTCCACACTCCAGCCGGCGTCCCGATGCGCAGCGATCTCACGTTGCACGAAGGTGTCTGTGGCGCGCGGATACTCACCTGTCAGATAGGCGATGCGGCGCGTCATGCGGCGAGCTCCGCCTTCGACTGGGCTTGTGCTGACTCAGACGCCCTTGCGAATTCACCATCCACTGGGTCTGTCGGCGCCAGACTTCTGTCGAGCGCCTCGTCGAGGCTCCAGCGCGGTGTCCAGCCCAGCGTCTCCCGCAGCCGACGGTTGGAGTATCGGAGCGGCTTGCATCTCGCGTGGAGGCGGGCCGGGACGAAGATGCTCGGCGTCTTCGCGCCTCCACGGAAGACAATCTTGTTCGTCAGCCACGCAGATCTCGCGAGGATTCGCATGACGAACCATGGAATGCGAATGAGTTGCACCCGATGATCGAGTTTGCGCCGGAGCGCGCTGATGTATTGCGACTGCGTCGGCGGATTGTCATCCAGCACGTTCAGCGTCGCGCCATCGGCGGCATCGCAGGCGGCGGCCATGACAATGGCCTCGGCGCAGTTCTCGACATAGCTCAGCGGAACACGCGCCCAGGCGCCGGTCCGCACCCATCGCGTGTCGCTGAGCTGCATGCCGAGGCGCGCCGTCCAGAGATTGTCTCTCCCGAAGATCGCGCCGGGTCGGAGAATGACGAAGCGCCAACCATGCTTCTGAGCGAAGTCTCGGATGAGATTCTCCTGAACAAGCTTGGTGTGCCCGTACGCATCACGCTCGCGCGGATCGGACTCAACCGGCGTCTCTTCGTCGAGCAGACTGAATGAGCGCTTGTGCAAGTAGCCGTAGATGGAGAAGGAGCTGATGCCGACAATACTCCGTACGCCGGCGGCCTCCATCGCTTCGAGCAGGTGCTCTGTCGCGATCACGGTGCCTCCGTACTGTGCGTACACGTCGCCGCCCTTGTCGGCCGCAAGATGCAGCACGCAGTCCACACCGGCAACGACCTCCTCAAGACCCGACCGTGAGCGTAGGTCAGCCCGCGCAATCTCCACCTGCGGGTGATCTCGCCACGGCAGACCGTCCAGCGACGTCGCCGGTCGAACAAGCGCTCGCACTTGATGACCCTGTCGCAACGCTTCAGCAACAACGTGCTTTCCGAGGAAACCTGAGGATCCTGTGATGAGGAGTTTCAAACCTGATTCTCCTCTGCAAGGAGCGCCTCGATGAGCCGCGTCGCGCGATCCATGTCGTCGAACGTCACGGGCGGATCAGAGGCGCCGTCGAGCGACGCATACGCCAGATCGAGGAACGTTCCCAATCCCTCATATGGCGTCTTCTGCCTTACCTTGTTGAGGAAGCCCTTCACGCTCGAGCCTGCAAGCGCCACACCGTTGATCAGTTGATTGGCGAGCGGTGAAAGTTGCTCACCTCCGGGGCGTGGCGTCACGACGCGAAGGTGCGGCTGGAAGAGATCGGTCTCTGCCCATCCGCGTGATCCACGCACTGTTAGGCAGAAACAATCCGGCTTCGTGCGGGCGGAGAACCTGATGCGGGCGTGTGTCGAGCCGCCGATGACGAGGGCATCGAGATCGTCGTACTTGAAGAGCTCTCCGCCCGCGTGATTGGACCAGGCGGCGCCGACACGATCAAACGTAGGAAGGAACCTCAGCGTGAGGTACGTAAGATGCGTGATGAACTCGTGGAGCACACCGGCGGGCAGCTTGTGGCTTGGATGCGGGAGGTTCGCGTCGGCATAGCGGCCGCCGCCGCGGATGCCCAGCGCCATTCGCACTTCAACCTCTTCGATATCGCCAAGTTCACCCGCTTCGATCAGCTTCTCGATCGCCAGAACAGGCTCGTTGAATCGATAGTTGTGATCCTCGATGAGAGCGACACCTTTCGACTGCGCCATGCTCCAGAGATCATGGAACTCCGCATTGCTCGTGGCGATCGGCTTCTCGACGATCACATGGGCGCCGCTGTCGATGCAGTCTGTCACGAGTTGCCGATGTGTGTGCGGCGGCGTGAGGATGTGAACCACATCAGGGTTCCGATCTTGCAGCATCTCTCGGTAGTCGGTGTACGCGCGCTCCACACCGAACATCTCGGCGGCATACTCGCCGAGCGCAGGTGACAGCTCGCAAACGGCGTCCGCAGTCGCCGCGGGGCTGGTCGTAAGGAACCTCAGATGCTCCTCTGAGATCTTGCCCGCGCCGATCACCGCTGATCTATATGGCGTCTTCGAAGACATGATTCCTCTGCTCAGATCCCGCATTCCCCCTATGCCAGGGCTGCGGCTGCTTCGACTATTGCCGGCGCGTCTCCTGAGCGCATTTTGAGAACACGAGCCGGCGCCCCCGCTGCAATCGCCATCGACGGCACATCCTTCGTCACAACGCTATTGGCCCCGATGACGGCGCCATCTCCGATCGACACTCCCTTGAGAATGACGACTCCCCTCGCAATCCAGACGTCTTCTCCAACGGTGATTGGGTCCGACGTATGGTCCTGGGCCTGAATCGGCATTCCCGCGGCCATGCCGTGGTCTGCATCTCGAATGCTGACGTATTCACCTATGAGCGTATGTGCGCCGATGCGCAATCCCGAATAACTGACGAGGACGCACCCCTGGTTGACCCGCACATGATCTCCAAGCTCAATCGACCCGGCGCCGGTGGTTTCGAGCAGGACGTCTCTTCCAAATCGACAGTGCGCTCCGAGGGTGATTGCCGCGCGCTTCCGGGCGCCGTCGCCTGTCTTTCCGACGATGTGTATCGGACCATCGAACTGCGTCGACGCCGGCGGTGCACACTGAATACGCGCCGTCATCGAGGCGAGTCTCCAGAGCCGCTGACATGGTCGAGCAAATGGCGCAATGACGTTCATGGCGACCGAAAGAACGCGCGCGAACGTCATGACGACAACTTGCATCATGATCCCACCGTTGAGCTGATGGCGTCTGTCTCAGCGCGAGGTCTCGATGTCGACGCGTCGAACGCGTTCTTCCGGAGAATCTCGATCGCAGCCATGATCCCGAGTGTGCGTGAATGATCGGCTCCGCGATCCATGTGGTCGCGCCAGATCGCCTCGACGCCTTCCGGATTGAAGACGCCAGCGTGTCGCGATTCATCACTGAAGAGAATCGAATGCAGTGGCGCCTTCCACTCATCGCGTATCCAGATCGCTGGATCCGCGTAGAGTGCGCCGCTGAATGCCTGCTTGCCAAGCCGTGACATTGCGAGTCGGATGATCTTCTGCACACCAAGCGCGCCGAGCACCGCGGCATTGCCCCAAGCAGGCGGAACGCACGTCCGATCCCAGGGGACCGACGCCGCGGACCAACTGACGCGCTTTAGCACATCGATATACAGTCGGTGCAGATAGCGCCATTCAAGCGGCGTCTTCAGGAGCACATCGACGAAGTCGGAATCCAGGAACGGCGAGTGCGACTCCAGGCGAAGTCGCAGGAATGAGCTTCCGTGATTGACATATCGGGAATTTCGACTGATGACTATCCAGTCATTGAGGCGCTCCATAGGACGCCCGCTCCGATCCGCCGTCACAGAGTTGCGCCACATCGCCTCTGCTTCCAGTGAAGACCTGCCATCTGGCATCAGCGCGTCGATCAACTCGCGTTCGTTCGATCGGGAGCGCCAGCTCCATGTCGCCGTCGCAAGCGTCTCGAGATTCGGCGCCTGGCGCCACGACTTCTGCTGATACTCACCGCCGAGAGCGCCGCCGCCGAGGAGACCGTTCAGCGCGACATCCCCGCGTTCGGCGAGGAGATCGACGAATGGGAGAATGAACATGTCGCGAAGGCCGAAACAACCGGCGCTCGCCATGACGGCGTCATCCCAGAGGTCAGGGTAAGCGTCTACCGGGAAATCGAGGCCGGAGTGCGGCGATCCGAGACGCTCCGCAAGACGCGCTGCAAAGCGCGCATCCCGACAGGAGTCCGGGCCAAAAGTGAAACTCGGAATCTCCTCGGGGCGCTCGCAACTCGCCAGGATCAGGCGCGAATCGAGTCCACCACTCAGCGGAATGACCTTCCGCTCCGTTGCCTTCTCAATCCGACGAACTCCCTTGACGAAGGCGTCAGCGAGCTCGTTGACTGCTGTGCGCCTGGAGATCGCCGCGTCATGCTCAGTGCGGTAACGCCAGTAGATCTCCTCGCGTACACCGTCCTCGTCGACCTGGAGGACGATGGCGCCGGGTAGCGCTTCGACGCCCTCGACAAGCGTCATGCGATCAACAAGCTCACCCGATCGGAGAATCAGGTTCACAGCCGCCGGATCGATGCGGGGACTTCCGATCAATGGAATAAGACACTCAATCGCCGTCGACGCCGCCCAGAGGTCTCTCGATCGATACACATAGACCGGGTAGTGTGCGAATCGGCTCGAAACGATCGTGATCCGTTCCTGCCGTTCATCCAGACAGGCGGCGGCGAAGGCCCCATTCAGAGCCAGCGCTTTGCTCGCGGCGTCAGCCGAGATCGACGGCGTCAGGCGAAGCGCTTCGTCTGTCGCATCACCACCATCGTCAACACACTGGCCGATCCACGCGACTCGGGCGTTCTTGTCGGGCGAGACAGAGTGAACTCGACCACTCGCCGAGAACTCACCGGATTGCCTCCTCCACGCGCCCAGCGCGCATGCGCCGTTGCAGACCTGGTCCAGCGAGTCGTGCCGCTCTCGGATTCGCGAGAGGGCCGCGCGCCAGACCTCGAGATCCACAGGCGCACCGTCGAGATTGCGAAGAACGAGCCAGCCGCTCACGTCGTCGCCTCCGACACAGATCGCTCCCCTTGATCGGATGACTGATACTCGATGAGCGTCGCCGGCTTGCGACGCATTCGTCCCACGAAGTACTGCATCACACCCAGGAAGTTCGCGATCTTGCAGGCGCTCGTCGCGAGAGCGTAGATGATCGCAAACCCGTTCGGATCACCCAGCTTGATACGCCATCGTGTCATTCGGATGATCGTCACGCCCCAGATCGCTGCCGCGAGAACGCTGACCCAGAATGAGAGAATCCAACCCAGCAGAATCAACGCCGGGATGACCCCGCCATGCACAATGATGTTGCCGATACGCCTGAGCCAACGACGGCCGGCCCCATCCCGGCGCATCAGGCCCACTTCAGCATATGCGTGGCCGGCGCGAACTGCCCTGCGCCAGAACTGACGCCACGACGACATCCGGACATCATGCGTCGTCATCGTCATGTCCAGACGCTTGATGCGCCAGCCGGCGTCGACGAGCCGGAATGACAGCTCCGGATCCTCGCCTGCGATCAGGCTGACGTTCCAGCCTCCGACTTCTTGAAGGGCAGCGACTCGGAGGAGCGCATCTCCGCTTCCAAGCGAGTCCGTCTCACCGATGGGCATTCGCCAGTCCAGGTCGACAAGCCGATTGAAGAGCGTCGCCTCAGGGTGTTCCTCAACACGAAGCCCGACAATGGCGCCGAGGTGATTCTCCTCGTCGAGATGGCGCGTCGCTCGCTCGAGCCAACCGGCCTCGAGGATGCAATCCCCGTCGATGAACTGCACATACTCAAGCGCGTCGCCGTTGTGTAGCAGCGATTCGAAACCAATCTGCCGTCCCCTGGCCGCAGTGAAAGGTCCCGCTGTAAGCCGAATGACGGTGGCGCCACAACGCTCAGCCGTGGCGACGCTCTCGTCTGTGGAATTCGAATCGACGTAGATCACCCGATCGCACTGCTCGCGCGCGGCTCGAAGGCAGCGCTCAAGCCGAGGCCCCTCGTTGCGACCGATCACAACGACGCCGACGAGCGCCTTCGTGGATCCGTTCTCAACTTCTGCTTGGACAACCGTCTGACTCATGATTCAGGCGGCGACGGACTCCGGGACATTCTCGAGTCGTTCGATGAGTTGGTACTCAGGCGCCACGATCTCCCTGAGCTCTGCGATCTCATCCTCGGCCACATCAACTTCGACGCGCGCTTTGTTCGCCTTCCACACGCGAAGCGGCATCTGCAGTCGCTCCGAGAGCTCAGCCACCCCCTCGGTGAATCGCTCAGTGAAAAAATAGAAGTCGCAGGATTGGATCCCATCCGCCGCTTCGTTGACGTCCAGTCGTTTGCTGAACATATAGACTTGGCGGAGAAGGTCCTCCCTTCGGGCGCCGCGCACATAGTCACGCAGTGAGTCCAGACGCCGCCCGAAACGAGACCGCACGGCGCCGCTCGTGTCTGCGTCGTCATTTCCCTTCACCATCTTGTAGTCAGAGATGATGCGCGCGACCGGATCCCGCAAGCACGTAATCGTATACGTATTCTCGGGAAGTCGAAATCGATGATTCGGCATGTGCGAGAAGGCGTAGTAATAGAGGCCCTGTTCAATCAGGTGCCAGTTCCATGCCACGAAGACCTTGTCGTTGAGAATGAGTCGCCCGCCGCGGTCAGCAAGTCGCTGCAGCGCCGCAGGGCCGTCTTCCGTCTCGAGCGACATGAACGCGCTGCTCAGACTGATGCCGGCCGTCTTCCGGATGTGATAGAAGTAGATCCGGCGCGCGCCGCCGGGCAGTTCATAGCCCTCACAGAGACTTCGGCAACGAGCCGTTCCCGGAATGGCTGCGATCCGCTCCTCGAGCTTGCGGCAGCGCCACGCCAGCTTCTCAGGCAGCATTGAACTGGGCCGCATCATGCGGACGCCTCCCGCTCGCGAATCACTGTGTCAATGAACTCGCAGTACTCGCGCGCAATCTGTGCCCACGCGAATCGGCGATTGATCAGTCCCAGACGCTCTTCGATCTTCCTCGAGCTATCCGAATCAAGCGCGTCTCGAATTGCTCCAGCGACGGCTTCGAGATCTTCCGTATCGAGCAGACTCCCGCATGACTCGAGCGTCCATTTCGTGACGCGACGGTCATGCGTGACGATTGGCAGACCTGTGGCGAGCGCCTCCATGTAGGCGTTCGCCGATGGCTCCGTCTTGCTCATGTGCAGGAACACATCCGCGCAACGATAGAGGTCCGGCATCTGCAACCTCGGCAACTCCACACGCGAGAATCGACCGGGCATGAGCTCCGTTCCGAGGGCGTCAACAGTCGCTCGCTCGGGGCCGTCGCCGGCGACGACAAGATGAAGATCGGACACTTTGGCCGCCGCCCGGACACCATCGGCGACGCGTTTGCTCTCGATCAGCGCACTGACCATGAGCGCGACCGGCCGGTCCTGGGGCAGCCCGAATACGCCGCGATCGGCCTCCGCAGGGCAGAAGATCGATGGATCAACACCGTTCGGAATCAGGCGGCTTGGCCAGAGAACGCCGGCGCGATCGAAGTAGTCCGGATTGGTGCACACCAGGCCGTCACAGTCGAACTTCCGAAACTCACTCTTGTTCGAGATCGCCGGCCAGTCTCCATTCTGGGTGACGAAGATATGCGCTGGTCGTCGTCCGCCGATCTTGCGACGCGTCAGCACCCAGTTCGTGAACGGAAAGCTGCACGTCAACGTCGCCTCGAAATGCGACGGATTGTATCGACGCAGCAGCCCGGGCAACCATGTCAGTTCCTCGTAGCAAGTCGGGCCGCGAAGCACCGGAATGCTCGGCATGCGCTCGAATCTCTCGCGCGAGACGCATCCTGCGCCGGAATAAGAGTACGGCTCTTCTTCTCGATCCCGCCCGGATCCGATGAGCGACACGGGCCATTCACAGACCGTCGCCATATTCCGCGCGATCGACTCGAACGCCACTTCGGCCCCGCGATTGACGCGGTGGAGGCCCGGCAGTGCGAAGAGTGTGCGTCGGGGCGCGATCGCTCGTGCGCTCTCGCGCTCGCTTTCCGATCGCGGGATCTTCGTGGATGCAGGTTCAGTCAACTGAGCTGATCCCAAGACGCTCGCTCCTTCCCTTCAACGTACGCGGGGCTATCGGACACAACCTCGAGAACCCGAGCCTGCTCTTCTTCGGGCATCTGCTCGCGCCACTTCGCCACCGACCCGAGCGGCGCCCGAAAGACCGAGAAGTACTTATCTCCCGCAATCTGACCGTGCTTGAACGCCGTGAGTCGGCCGCCCGGCTCACCTTTCAGGAAGGCTCGAGTCTGCTCGGGGAGTTGAAGTCCGAGATGAGCGAACGCCTTCTCTGACTCTCCGACCGGATCATGGCAGAGCGACTCGTAGAAGACGACATGAAGACCTTCGTCGTCTCTCCGCTCGAATGCGTCGTCCACCGAGAGTCGCCAGAGGAGCGCACGCTTCTGTGCCTTCGACAACCCGTCGAGTCTCGGCAGAAATCTCGCAGCCAACGCTCCATTCTGCCGCGCGAGCTTCCGATCGAGAAAATCCTCTCGCGCTCCGCCCATCGCGCCGCGCTCCTGTCCCTTCAGATGCGACCACACAACGGCGCAGGGATGACGCATGAGATAGACGACAGGCACGCCGGCGCGAAGGAGCCCCGGTATCGCTCGCTCGTAGTTCACATCCTTGAACACAAGGAATGGAGATCCGATCGGAGAATAGAGGAATCTGTACAACCCGGCGCCCATGCCCTTCCGGGCCGGCGGCCAGAGCAGCGATCGACCGCGGTTGACTCTCGACCGGAAGGACTTCTCGAAGAAGGGCGGCTTGTCCGTACCGGGGTGCGCCGGCAGCAGGAGTCGATGCAACGCATCGACGTCCGTCGCCTGAAACCGGTCTGCCTTCAACGTTTCCGTCATTGAACGCAGCGTGGTGCGTCCCAGACGATGAAAGGGCTCGAACCGGTACGCGACATCGGGATGACTATTCACGATCGCCCCGAGCCAGGTGGAGCCGCAGCGACTCGTACCGAGAATGGCGCCCAACCGTGATGAGCGAGATTCGCTCATAATCCGATCACCTCGGGCTTGGCATCGCGCTGAGCGTTTGAGTCCGAGGGGAGGGTCTCAGGGCTGCCGGCGCGACCGAGCGATCTCCAAAGCAACTGCCTGTGCAATTGCGCATTCAGACGCTTCGGACTCTCCGATGGATGAGTAAGTGCGCGCAGAATGCTCCGGCAGGTCCACACGACCGTGTCCGTGAGACGCACCAGGCATGATGCGAGTCTGCCATAACACTTGCGCTGCACCCGATAGCGCGCGCTGAGCATCAAGCCCAGCCGCGTCGGACTCTCGAGCCGCTCTTCGCCAGACGACGCGCCGCCCAGGTGCGTGATCGAGGCTCGGGCGTCGTACACGCGCCGGTATCCCGCGCGGGCGACGCGATGCGAGAGCACGATGTCCTCGCCATAAAAGAAGAAATCCTCATCCAGCCCGCCAATCTCGCGGAGCAGATCACCCCGGAGCATCACGAACGCCCCTCCAAGCCAGCCGACATCTCGGACCTCTGTCTCGCGATCCCATGTCGCGTCTTCGACGTCCGCCCACTCGAAGAGGCCTCGCAGCCGCCATGGCAGTCCGAGCGAAGAAAGCACAAGGCGCATCGGCGTCGGAAACCGCCGTGCCGCCGTCTGCGGCTTCCCGTCCAACTCGAGCAACTTGCAGCTCAACGCCCCGATCGTGGAGTCCTGCTCCATCTGTTCCAGACAGTGTTTGATGCAGCCACGATGCACAAGAGTATCGCTATTCAGGAGCAGCACGAACTCGGCCTCGGGATGCGCGCGTATGCCGATGTTGTTCCCACCGGAGAAACCAGAGTTTCTCTCAGAGACAAGAATCGAAACCCAGTCGCTCCATCGATGTCGATCAATCGCCTCGCGAATACGACGCTCCGAGTCGTCGCCGGATCCATTCTCGACGACTTCGACGAGGCCGCCGCCGACACCGCGCATCTCCGATTCAAGAGACTCCAGACACTCAATGACCAGATCAGGCGTTCTGAAGTTGACGATCACAACCAGCAGCTTCATGCCGCCACACCCGGTCTCGTTGAACGCTGCGACTTCTTCTTCTCGCTTGCCATCTCGAGCGCGCGACGGACCGCGGACTTCCAGCTCGTCGACTCGTCATAGAATTGACCCTGCAGATCGCTGCAGGCACGACACTTCATTGCGTAGAACTCCGGCTCGTCCGCCAACTTGATGATCCCCTCGACGTACTGCGTCACGTCGTCGGGCCTTACACGAACCGCCGCGTCCTCGACATAATCGATCGCCGGGCATGCCTCCGAAGTGAGCACAGGTCTTCCGGCGAGTATCGACTCGACGACGACCTGGTTGAATCCCTCGACAAGCGTCGACCGCGAGGGCGCGATGACGGCATGACATGCGGAGAGCATGTTCTTCATCGTCGACCGCTCACAGTGCCCATGCATCCTGAACCGGTCTGCGAGACCGCGCTGCTCAGCCATCTGCGTAAGCTCATCGCGCGCGGGTCCGTCGCCGCAGAGATCGAACTCGATATCCAGCCGGCCCGCCGCGTCCAGTCGACGAGCCATCTCGAGAAGATCGAAGACGCCTTTGCCCTCTTCGAGTCGTCCAATGAAGAGCACTTTGAACGGACGCTCATCGCGTGGCGGTGAAATGCCTTCGAAGAAACCTGACCTGTATGTCGGAAGGAACGGGATCGTGGGCCTGGGAGACCCTCCTGCCGTCGACACGACCTGATCCTCGATGCGTCCGGAAGCGACGAGAGACACGAGTGCGGTCTTCCTGAAACAGCGCCTGCTGAGGCGCCTGACGATTCTGCGAACCACACTGTCTCCACCTGCCGTCGGCCAGAGGAGAGAGTGGCAGGACGGAATGACCTGAACGCCGGACCTGGCGAACAGTGGCAACATAAACCAGTGCGTTGTGCCCTCACATATGACAGCCGCGTTCGCCCTCATGCGTTGCGCCGTCTTGAGGAGTCTCCATCCGTAGAGAATCTGCCCAAAGTGAAATGAGAGCCCTCCACTCGAGCTGCGCGGATTGGGGCGCTGCTCGATACGGATCATCCCAAACTCGTCCCGGCGCGCCTCGCCGAACCGCGTCACGACCAGCGCCTCGGCGCCGATTTCCCTCATCAGATCGAAGAACTGCCCTGAGTACGTATGGACGACTTGGCGCGGATCATCCTCTCCGCGCTCCCACGAGCGATAAGTCCCCAGCACGTCGCCGGCGCCAGCCGCATAGAGCACCCTGAGATCAGCGCATGACTCCGGCGCGATCTTCTTCGACGCTGAGATATCGGATTCAAGAACCGTGGAGTGCATCTCAGTCTGCGCTCTAACCGCGTCCGGGATCGAAGGCAACGTAGTTGAAGAGACTTACGCGCTGATCGGGGCGCCACCAGCTCCAGGTCGGACTCGGGCCGACGATGCGCTCCACGAGCGCGATGTCAGCATCGCTCAGAAGCTCGCGCCAGGGTCGGGAAGCCTCCTGCCAGGGCTGCGCCATCCGGTCGATCCAGTGGTTGACTCCCTCCGGCATCGGCAAGCCGCAGTGCTCATAAATCCGGGCCGCGGTCTCGAGCGGTTGATCGAGCATCTCCTCGTCCAGCACATGAAGGTAGCGCGGCTCGCCGGCGCCGCCATCTTCGAGGGACTCCGCGGCGAACCGCCAGAACCACAACTCAGCCTCGGCTGCGCACATCCGATCGATCTCTCCGAATCGATCGCACCACGATTCACTCACCGAGGCGATCGAGTGGAGACGCTCCCGGTTCGCCAGCGCGAGCGCATCCTGGTCCTGGTGCTCCTGAAACCGACCGCGCCACGCATTCAGGTACCCACCCGGATGTCGGAGCACATGCAAGACGACAGCTCTGGGTCGTTCACGTAGAGCCCATGACGCCCATCCGGGGACCTGATTGTGCTTCAGGACGAGCAACGCCGCCTTCATCCGGTCCCGATCTCCAAAGAGCCTGGGCAGTAGCCACTCCTCGGATCGAAGTTCGGGAATCAGGAGGCCAAGCAGACGTTTCGACCGTGCGCCCCGCACCCAACTCCAGAGTCCCAGTCGGCGCGCCGTCTCAGAGAGATGATCTTTCGGCGGCGGCGGCATGAGATCTGTATCGCTGAAGTGCGACGCTGCCCACTCAAGCGCGTCGCTCCAGGAGCGCTCGAGCGCCTCGGCGTCAGTCTCCGTAAGAACCCACTCGCCGCCCAGTTCGCGGAATGGCGACCGCGCGGATCGCTGGTGCCCCATACGACAGTGCGTCTGGCGTGAGAGATCGAGCAGATTGAAGATCCGCTTCGTTCCCGAGGAGCCCTGTCCCACGAGGTAGACAAACGGGCGCTCCACAGACGACGCCTTTACTTCGGATCTCTTGGTCTGGGCCGTCGTCACGCCGCAGAGGCTCCATGCGCTGCGGAGGACTCCTCCGGTGTCGGCATCTGACCGTCAACGATCTCGGCCTTGCGCGAGGCCGCGAGACGAATACGGCGGCTTCGAAGCTCCAGAGATCTCCTGTCGACGCGTTTGACGCTCCCCAACCACGCGGTCAGTCCTCCTGCCGCAAGCAGGAAGATGGGGTTGAGCATCGCATTCAGCAGGTTGTCGAGCATCCACAAGGTCAGCAGAAGCGTCATCGCAAGCGCCGGCGCCATCGACGGCGTGAACCAGAGTTTCGCGGGCAACTTCCTCCAGAGGAGAATCCCCGGAAGCAGGAGCATTACCGTCAACGACACCAGCCCCACGAGTCCGGTCTTGCCGAAGGCGATGATCCAGAGCCCATCCGGAATTGCTTCTTTCCGATCGCGCTCATTGAAAACGAGGTTTCGGCTGTACCCGCCCCATCCGAACATCTTCCGGTCGAATGCGCGAACCATGAGTATGTTCTCGCTCTCGACTCGCGTCCGAATCGAGTCTGCGCGTTGCTGACCGAGCTTGCTCGCGAGCGTCACCAGTTGTTGCCCGTCCCATCCGCCAGCCGTTCGTACGACCATATACGTGGGAGCGGCTGCAATCAGCGCGAGCAGAAACACCGGGACCTTCACTCGGGAGGTCGCGAGATAGACAGCGGCGCCGGCGAAGAGCAACAGAATCGCAAGAGCCGACTTGCAGAGCACAGTCGTGACAAGCAACGCCACAACAAGCCACTCAATCGGTACGCCGCGTATGCGCTTCATCGCCCCCGACGCCCAGAGCACGGCTCCGCTCAACGCCGCGGACGCCATAAGCAGCCCCACTGCCAGACCGTGCTGCATGAAGACCATGGGTCTCCAGCCGCCGTATCGCGCCGTCTGCGTGAAGTTGTGCTGACGGATGCCGTAGATCTCAAAGTGCAGGCGCGGGCTCATGCGCACTTCCCACAAGCAGAAAGGCATGTATACGAGACCCGCAAAGAAGAGCGCGATCGCCAGTTCTCGGATCCCCTCAGCGTCGCGGCAGTAGAGGCGACCGACGAGATAAGGCGCCCCCCACTTCATCGTCTGATCGAACGCCGCCGCGAAGCCGTCGTACGCCCCCAGCCCGTTGGAGAGCGAAGCCGCAAGTGGCGCGAGGCACCACACGATCATCGGAACATCGAACCACTTCGGTCGAAGCGCGAAGACACGCGCCGAGTCAAAGAGGATCGCGCCAAGCAATGCGCCTACGCCGACAGCCACGAACTTCGAATACTCAGGCAGCCACGGCACGTCGTACGCCGCAACCGGAAGAAAGAGCATGCCGCCGATGACCGACACCAACGCCGCACGACGCGCCGGCAGCAGCCCGAACAGCACGATCGACACCGGGATCCACCCGAACAACATGATTGGAACAAGCGCTTGCATCGATCAGTATCTCAGAATGGGAGATCCACCTTCATATCAACGCCGTATCGAGTGCGTTGATCATCCAGCATCCACTCAATCTGCGTTCGAGCGACACGGAGGGCGCTGTCGCCTGGTGACGTCCGACTGACGACCGAGCCTGCAAACGCGGACACACGATCGACATGCGGGTTGAGACAGAACGCATAGCTCCCGATGAGAACCCCGAGTGTGATTCCGACCTGATGCGCGCTCCTGATCGGAATCATCGGCCTTTGCGCAAGTTCAAGGTCGAGCCGATAGATCTGACCGCTCCGATCAACCACGAAGTTCGTCACTCGGTGATCCGGATCAGCGAAGCCCGCCTCGACAAGCGTCTGCGTGGAATCCAGAAAATGCTCCGTAAGACGATCCACCTCGCGCCAATCCTCCGAGCGCGCCGCTGCCTGAATGCGCTCGCTTGCGCGCTCGCACTGCCCGAGATCCTGCATGATGACAGCGTCCGTGTGACGAGCTCGGCCCCGATCGAGCCGAATGCGACCGAATCCCCTCGGAACGGCGAGCCCGTGGGCGCCAAGAGTCGTCAACGCGCGCCACTCACGATCAGCCGCGGCCGTCAACGTCGCTCTTCGGAGGAGTCCTTTCACTCCCGATCGAGACCACAGTTTTACGATCACACTTCCGCCCGGAGCGTCCGCCCGAGCGGTGAGCACATCATCCCGCTTCTGACGCAGAATCTCGAAAGTCCCATCGCCGCGGCTCACGCCAAGCGCGATGCGATGAAGATCCGAGCGCCCAAGGAGTGGTTCAGGCGCCTGACGCTTCGCCGGATTCAACATGGCGGTGTCGCTAGTCATTCCAGTGCGAGAGGTCGCGTCCGAGGAACTCGGCCAGACGAGCGTTCTCATCTCTGTACGTCGCGAGAAGCTCTCTGCGCTCGCTCGATTTGAGCGGTGGAGGCGTATGCGCCCCGGCGACCCGGCGACCATAGGGAGATCGCGAGATGAGTGAATAGGCGCCATCCTTCAGACTGCGCGGCACGAGCCCGCGCATGGACCGAACTCCGGGCAATTTCCGGATCGGACGCATCATGTCCTGGCGGGCAGAGTGATATCTGTTGCGCGCCGCGGTGTTCTTCTTGATGTCGCCATCTTTGTAGACATCCATATGCGTCTTGAGACCGATGAACTCGAGAGCGGCGTCGATGGCGCCCTCACGATCTGCGATGAGATCGTCGAAGAGCATCAAATGCACCGACGACCGATCGAAGTGGTCGAGGTACCGCTCGATCTGTCGCATGTAGAATCCGCTGTTGATACATATCGTGTCGTCCCGAACATGCTCGGAAAACGCGATCGAGATTCGTTCGCCCCGATGAAGCTCCTTCGCGACGCGATGCACGTAGTGCGAGTACGCGCGATCGACCGGATGGCGCATGATGTAGAGAAGCTTCACCTCCGGAAGCGCGCTCGCGATTCGCTGCGGAGCCTCCGGCTCCTCCGGCCAGCGCGCGTAGCCCGTGGACTTCTCCCCACAGATCTGACCCGGTCGCCATGATGCGAAAAGCGAGCGATACCAGTCAATCCCTCGCGCGAACGCGTCATCGTCGCTGAAGAACGATGGCTCCGAAATCGACGACATGCAGATTTCTGGATGTCGCGCCAGATGTTGGTACAGCGTCGAGGTCCCCGATTTCGCAGCGCCAATGATCAGGAATGACGGCAGCGGGGACGCTTTACCTTCCCTTGACGGGCGCCTGGCCTCGTTCGACCGATCAAGGTTGTCATGCGCAACCGGATTCATGAGAGGGCGATACTCCCAAGAAAGATCAGACTTCCACCCGCGCCTGCGGCGATGAGATCCAACCACGGCATCCAGACGCCGTATCGCCGCATCGCGAGAGCGACGGGGACATAGAGCAGGAATGGGGCTGCTGCGACACCGGCGACGAGACCGACGACACCGGAGCCACCGAGTGTCGTCCAAAGCACCCAGCACCCGACCATTGCGCCTGCCTTCAGGGCGAACCGCCATCCGGACATGACGAAGTTTGAGAACGAGTCACCGTGCGCGAGCATGACAGGCAGGTATGTCATCACGATCACGGATCCGATGGCGCCGATCGCAAGCAGCTGCAACATCCAGCCAGCCTCCGCATACTTGGCGCCGTAGAGCACCCCAATCACCGGCTGTCCGAAGATTGAGAGCAGACTCAGCGGCGCGACGGCCACCGCGAGGAGACTGCCTCGGACTTTCCAGAGCGCACGGCGCAATCGGGCTGGATCGTCGCGCTCCAGCAGGCGGGAACAGACAGGCAGCATCACGCGCCCGGCCTGACGCTTGATGATCTTCCTGATCGCCTCCGCCAGCTGCGCAGCAATTGCGTAGGCCCCAAGCAACTCAAGTGGAACGAACGCCCCGAGCAGGGCTCGATCGCCCTTCTTCGCGAGGAACATCAGAAGCGTGGATAGGAAGATCCACTTACCGAAGCCGAAGAGCTCCCGAACGCTCTCTCGATGCCAGGCGAATCGGTTTGATACGCCGGGCGCAACGAAGAAACTCAGCGCCGTCCGCATGGCCGCATAGCTCACGTGTCCGGCGACGAGCGCCCAGACTGAGGGAGAGACGGCCGCCCAGATGATCATCACGCTGATGCTGAAGATCTGACAACTGATATTGAGACCGACAACACGCCCAAGGTCCAAACGGCGATTCAGCGTGAGCACTTTCGTCGATGTGAACCCGTGAAGCAGCGCGGTGATCCCTGCCACGGGAAGCAGATAGACAAGTGCCTGTGCGCCGGCGTCCCTCGCGCCGTACGCCGCGGCAACCGGCCACGCGAGTGCGCAGATGACGATGTAGAACAGAACACCGCGGAGGACCTGGATGGTCCATGCTGTATTCAGAAACTCCGGATCCTCGCCGCGTTGACTCCGGATCACACTGGCGCGAATGCCAATGTCCGCGAACATCTCCACGCCGAGCACGACCACGTTGACGATCGCCATGAGCCCGAAATGCTCCGGGACGAGGAGGCGCGCAACAACGAGATTCGCCGCCAGCCTCAGCGCCTGTTGTGCGCCATCGCCGGCGAACGCCCAGGCCGCCGCCCGAATCGCTCGACGTCGCAGCGAGCCGCCCGAACCGGAAGAGGGTTGTGTCGCCTCCTGATCCGGCTCGATCGCCCTCGCATCTTCCTGGATTGAGACTGTGCTCATACGAAAGTGACTGCCAACGGCCTATGACTTCCAGGCCGAGAGATCGACTCCCAGAAATTCTTCGAGTCGAACCGTGTCATCGTGAACACGATCGAGAACGAGGCGTCGTTCCTCAAGGCTCATCGGATCGAGGCCGTACGAATCCTCGATCCTCCTTGCGGCGTGGCTCCTCCGCAGGAAACCCATGGCGACTGACTTTATCGGCGTGGGTGTGACGTCAATCAACCGGGACATCAACGGCGCCCGACGAAGGCGACGCACAGTTCTCCGCCGGAGATGCCGTTCGGCGCCCGACTTATTCCTGTTCACGGGAGCGCCGGAGACAAGATCAAGAGCCTCAACACCGAGGAACTGTTCGATGCGTGCGAGCGTCGCGGCCGGATCACGTGTCAGCTCTTCGAAGAGGACAAAGTGAAACGCCTCTCGACCGAAGAATCGCAGATACCGCTCGATCTGCATCATGTATCGACTGACATCGATGTACTCAGGATGCGCGTCGAGCGCCTGCATGAAGGGCATCTCAACGCCGTCACGCATGTGATAAGCGAAGTGCGAATACGCCCGCTCTGCAGGATGGCGCATCACATAGATGAATTTTGCATCCGGGACCACCGCGGCAATTCTGCTCGCGACGTCCGGCGTGTGCGGCCAGCGCGAGTAGGCCGTTGAGGATTCGCCGCACAACTGGTTCTCAGCCGCGTTCTCGAAGAGCCCGGCATACCACGAGGCCACATCCTCGGTAAGTTCCTTGCGGCTGTAGAAGCAAGGCTCCTTCGGGAAGCTCATGCACAGCGCAGGATGACGAGCGAGATAATCGTGCAGCGTCGTCGTGCCGCATTTGCCCCCGCCGATGACGAAGAAGTCTGCGCTTCTTCGCGGCGTGTGCGGAATCTGGGCCTCTGTCGTGTCTGCGCAGACTTCGGTCTGAGTCACGTGTCCATCCATGCCGTATGAGCAATCAGCGCCCGGGCCCGCCAGAGCCCGGACGCCGCGTTGATTCAGTCTCGCTCGCTTCCATCGACCGCGCCGACTGTCCACGAGCTTCGGCCGGCGGCCTCACGCGCCTGGCCATGGAAATCCGCCACGACCCCAGGCACCGGACGACCGTTCGAACTGGAGATCGGGTAGTGGGACCCGCCAAGGCCGAATGTCGGCGCCCGGAGCTCCGACTGATTGACGGATTCGCGAGCTTCGTTCTCGGTCTTGGGGGAGGTGTCCCACGGCTGCCAGGTGACAGCGGCGCCGGCGATCTCGAAGTACGCATGTGCGTTGCCAAGATCCGGATACACGTTATTCACCGCCTCCGTCAAGCCGTCGAACGAGTCCATTCGAATGAACTCCTGATTGAAGCTCGCCGGAGTCGCGAAGAGATTGTTGCAGATACGCACGTTGGTGATCTCATAATCGGCATTCCGAAGATCAATGATCGTTGAGTGCTTCGAACGATCGCGCACGATGAAAGTGTTGTTGAGAATGTCGAAGTTCTCGAGGCCATAGAGCCCGCTGAATGTGCTGCTCGTCTTCGCCTTCATGGTCGCCCTGTAATCCTCATCATTGATGAAGACATTGTTGCGCATCATGAGGTTCTGAGCGTTGTGATGGACAATGACGCTGCCGAGACCACCAGGCGGATCGTCGAAGATGCAACCGTCAATCACGATGTAGTCGGTGTCTGCGTCGTCATGACCGATGTCGTTCACGCCCTCGTGCAGGAGGCTCTGATACAGGTACCCCCACTGCACGCGACCGTAGCGAACGCCGCCGCCACCGAAGTCGCCCTTGATAAAGCTGCACCAGGACGAGTTCAGGCGGTCCATGCCTGAGAATCCGCCGCGCATCAGCAGCTTCGAGCCGCCGTCGATGACGACGCCGATGTAACAGTGATCAGAGCCGCGGAAGGGCATCGCTCGACCGTTGACCTTCGAGCTGTAGATGTTCTGCGCGAGCACGCCCGTCACACCGCTCGTCGTCGAGATGACCCGTGAGAATGCGTCGTTAACGTCCTTGCCGCGGAATTCGCAGTTGACGATCGTCGACATCTTCGCATTCGGCTCGAGCGCTCGGACGCCGTTGACCTCGTCATCGAATCCGTAGGTCGTCTGGAAGACGAGGTTCTCGACCATGATGTTCTCGCCATGAGCGCTGTGCTGCCAGAAGGTCCCGCGCTCCGGCGAACCAAGCCAGCGAACGATCGGTTTGCCCGAACCCGGACCATACTCGCCGATGTAGACGTTCTTGACGCGACCGACCTGGAGACGCTCGGAGGCGCCGAAGACCTGGCCGCGCTTCAGATAGAGAGACGAGTCGCTCTGAAGGTTCTCGATCGCATGGCTGATCGTTCGCCATGCGTCAGAGGGAGAGCTGCCGGAATTCGAGTCGGAGCCACTCACGCCATCCACATAGCGCTTGCTGCGCGCATCCGGATGGATCGTCACGGTCTTGCTTGTCGAATGACTCAGGCCCATCTCGTTCGTAATGCGCATCGTGATCGTGTAGGTGCCGGGCACTCGATAGATATACGCCGCGTTGAAGCCAACCTGCTCCGAGCTCAGATCGACGATGCGCCCTGATCGCGGATCAGTCGTCGTCTGACGCTGACCCGAACGGTCGCCGAAATCCCATTCGATCGTGGCGCGCTGCCACATGTATTCCGGACTTCCGAGATTCGAACTCGTCGCATGCACATGCACCGTATGGGGCGCCATGCGCTGTGTGGTCGTGTCCATTACCTCGATGACAGCGCGAGGCTCCGCGCCAGAGATCGGACGCTCCGGATCATCACCGCCGGCAATCTGCTCCTCGTTCGCCACAACCTCAAGGTCGAGTACGAACGTCGAGAGCGTTTCCTGCGCGTAGTTCTTGACAATCGCCTGAAGTTGAGCAGGACCCGGACTCACGAGATCGAACAGCGCCGACGGATACTCAAAGGGCGCCTCGCGATCCTCGAACGCCATCTCAGCGCGCCCAAGGTCATGGGACCACACCTGGAACACCACGAGGACTTCAGGGCCACCGCCTTCGGTCATCGAGAACTCGACGCCCTGGCCGGAACCCTGGAAATATCGATTCAGGAACGGCCTGAACTCGCCGGCGACGGCCGCCGGAGCGCTCGACTCCGAGAAGTGACCGATCAGGATCGCGAGGTCGTCACTGCCGACCTTGCCACTGCTGTCAAGGTCTGCGTCAGCGTTGTTCGAACCCCACAGTCCAAGCAGGATCGCACTGTCCTCTGCGTTCACACGCCCGTCCCCATTAAGGTCTGGAGACTTCGCCGCGGCGCGCATCTGCTGTTGCGCAGGCTGACCCGATTCGCTCGGCGCCTGGAGGTGCGCGCTCGCGACCGGCTGCTGACGCTCGGAAGGCGCGGGCGGCTGCTCGCCGACGGCGATCTCAGGTCCATCTCCGGGATCCTCATCGACCCACGCGTTCGCGATCTCCTCGAGCTCCTCTTCACTGAAGCTCTCGATCGGCGCCTCCGAACCGACACCCGCGGCGATCCACTGGTCCCGTGCTCGGAGCACCATGAAGTGATTCTCGTTCATGCCGTTCTGTTCGAGCCAGCGCGTAAGCGAGCGGAGAATGCGCGACATGTCGGCGCTTCGACGGCTGCGAGGAACGCGTCGCATCAGGTCCTTATCGAAGTAGATGAAGTCAAGGGCGGCGCCGGACTCGGCGAATCGGACCCGATTGCGATTCTTGATGTCGCGAACGCCCTCGATGGAGAGCATCGCTCCGGGACGTGCTTCGCGTACGCCTGTGAGAATGTCCAGGAGCGCCTCGTCCAGGGCGTCTTCGTAGTTCCGGCGCGTTCGTGAGACGCTGCGTTCCGGGATCAAGTCGCCATTCAGATCCCGCGCCCCGTCAAGAGAGGGGATGCTGAATCGCGCAGGCGCCTGCGGGAGCGAGATCACATAGAGCTGCCCTGGATCAGAGATCTGGCCGGCCGCCAGTTCGGAGACGATCCGACGCGCCTCATTGGCGTGATCGGAGAAACAGAGGTCGTACGGCAGATAGTCCGTTTCGAGTTCCACCGTGACCAGGGTCGGCGCCTCGATGAGCGCATGCCGGACCTCCGCCGCGGCGCGAGCGCTCAGGGCGCCAAATCCGATCACGAACGCCAGCATCCAGTGCGCGATGTGTCGCCGACCGGAAACTGAACTCACTACAGACTGCCTTGCGTTGTGAAGCATATTGATCGTCATCGCTGGCCTTCTCCGTCGCGTGGTGCGCAGGGACTTCCCCCGCGTCGCGAGTCATGAATCGGATATGGCCCGGAGACTCTCACTTCCAAACTTCGTCACACCGGTGAAACCGCGCGGCCTGGGAAAACACATTCCCCATGCCTTGCCGGATCCGCGCTGGCTGTCCAGATCATCCACGCTGTAGTCCAACTGACGAACTGCAGGATTCCCTGTTGACTCACGCTCATCAGATCGCTCGAGCGAGCCCGTTATTCGGAATCAGGGCGGGCTTCGCCCACGTCGCGCACGCGAGTTTCCTCCACACGGCGATGGCCCTACGCATCCCGGGATGTCTGCGGCCGCGAGCGCCGCAACGCCCCCTGCATCGGTCAATCCAGGGGTTCAAGCAAGCTGGCGTCGATCTCGAGACTTGTCTCACGACCGAGTGTGTGTACCTGCAGAGCCAGTCGATCCTCGCGCATGCGAGACTCGACGACGCCCTCGAGGCCGCGGAATGGACCGCCAACCACGCAGGCTCGTCGCCCCCGTGTCAGATATGGATAGGGATCAAGGACACCACCCTGGCTCAGCGCGAATCGAATCTGTGCGAGCTCAGACTTGAGTCTCTCCTGGTCCAGAACCGGCACGGCGCGGGCGACTCGCTTCGTCGAAATCGCGAAGTACGAGTCGTCAAGCGAGCCCTGAAGGAAGAGATAGCCCGAGAACAAGGGCGTCTCGACGATCCGGCGTCTCCCGCCGTGATAGGCGACTCGCTTCACCAACGGCAGGAAAAAGGAGATCCCTCGGGCCTCGAGCACCTCGCCGAGGGCTTTCTCCTGACGAGTGCGAGTCTGTAGGACGTGCCAGCGAGTCCCGGAACTGAGCTCGGAGTGGTCTCCAGGCCGGGTGGGCGCACCGAACCCCCTGCCACCTCCCCCGGAAAGAGTGGTGCGCGCACTGAGACGCTCTGTCACACCGGATTCCATCGAATCCAACCCCATTCGCCGGCAGTCGACCCGACGTCGCCTTCGACCGAGAACTCAATCGGTCCGATGGCGCCACGGCCTTTGGCGGCCCGAGGGCAAAGGGATAGCCCGTCCGCGCGAATGCTGCCTCGGATGCTACGTCAGCCTCCATTGGGGGGTTCGGCAGGTATCCACAGAGAATCTGCAGCCCCCTGATCAGGGTGTGCAATCCCGTCAGGCAAAGAGTCGGTCGCGAGCCTCGCGGTACTTCGCAAGCGTGTTGTCGACGACCTCCGGCGGCAATTCCGGCCCAGGATCCGACTTGTCCCACTCGCCGGCTTTCACGCGGCCGAGCAGATATTCGCGGACATACTGCTTGTCGAAGCTGGGCTGATCACGACCGGGCTCATATTCGGACGCCGGCCAGAATCGTGAAGAATCAGGCGTGAGAGCCTCATCGATGAGGATGAGCCCCTCGGGGTCCATCTCCTCGCCCACCGGCATGCCGAATTCGAACTTCGTGTCCGCGAGGATGATCCCTCGCTCGCGAGCGTAGTCCGCAGCCTGCGAGTACATCTCAAGGGTCAGCGTTCGAAGTCGCTCCATGACCGGGGTCCCGACGATCTCACAGGCTCGCTCGAATGAGATGTTCTCATCATGCTCACCCTGCTCGGCCTTCGTCGCGGGGGTGAAGATCGGCTCCGGCAGCTGGTCGCACTGCGTGAGTCCAGGAGGTAGTTCGATTCCGCAGACTGACTGTGACTGCTGATACTCGCCCCATCCTGATCCTGCCAGGTACCCGCGGGCGACACACTCGATCGGAACCACATTGCATCGCTTTCCGATCGTCACTCGACCCTCAATCAGTGCCCGCTCCTCCTCAGAGAGGCCACCGATCATCGCCGGATCCTCTCCGAGCACATACGTCGAACAGAGCGATCGCCCCTCGATGAAGCGGAACCAGTGACTCGAAATCTCAGTGAGCAAGCGCCCCTTTCCCGGAATCGGCGTCGGAAGAACAACGTCGAAGGCTGAGATTCGATCGGTCGCGACGACGACGATGAGTTCTTCGCCCGCGTCCGATGTCGCCTGATACGTATCTCGAACCTTGCCTGAGCGACGCCCCTGAAGGGAGAGATTTGTGGTCGTGACGGCTTCGATCGTATTCATGGCGGCAATCTAGTCTTCAACGACCCGGAAGGCGAAACCCACCGGCGCCCACTTCGAAAAAAACTCCAGATCTCACACGGGCGGCGCCCTTCGGGCATGGTTGCCAGTCGGCCTCCATCCGCGACAATGCCCTGCCGTCCATTGTCCAGCCCGCTGTCAGCCTGGAGCCGGAATGCTCAGTTTTGTTGTCCTCGATGAGAATGGTCCGGTCTCGGACTGGCCGCTGCGCCAGGCGCATCTCATCGGCGCTGACGGCGTAGTCCTCCCGGGCGAGATTCACTGGAAGGATGGGCTCATCTGCTGCGAGCCGCGTGGCCGGACATCAACAGCCGTCGCCCTCCAGTGGCACGCGGGCGATCCAGGGATTCTGACTCTTCGAACCTGTCTGCTTCCGGAATCCGAGAGGCCTTATCTTCTGAGTCTCGAACTGGCTCGACGCAGCCTGATGCTCTTCCTCGTGAAGCTCGAGCAATGGCAGCTCTTCGATCTTCCGGATGACACGAAGCCGATGGCGCTGTTCGAGGATGCCCATGCGTCATTTATGAACGCCCTCGCCCACGGATCTCCCATCGGGGGCTACACCGTCGAACAGGACCGCCTTGCAAGGCACGCCCTTTCCAAGGCCATCGAAGCAAGCGAAGAACTCGTGGCCGCCGGTGTGTCACGACACGAGTTGGGCGCCGAGTCAGGCGAGCCCGATGACCAGCAGCCTCAGCCGCTCGCGCTTGGCTGCGTGGTGCCGACAAAGCGATTTTCGCCGCAGCTTCAGGAAGTCGTCTCACGGAACTTCGATTTCATCACGGCGTCGATGCGCTGGGTCGAACTTGAACCCGAAGAGGGTCGCTACCAGTTCGCCGCCTTCGATCGCTGGATCGAATGGGCTGTCCGCAAGGCGCGCGTCCCCGTCACCGCCGGGCCGGTGATCGATTTCAGGCCGCATTGCATCCCGGACTGGCTCTATATCTGGGAGAACGACTACGAGACGCTCCGACAACTCGTCTATGAGCATGTCAAGCGTGTTGTCACTCGATATCGCCGAGCCGTATCAAGATGGACCATCGCAAGCGGACTGCACGTCAACAGCAACTTCACGCTGTCGCTCGAGCAGATCGTGGATCTCACGAGACTCTGTGTACTCATGGTTCGCAAGCTCAAGCCCACAGCGCGCCTGCAACTCGAGATCGCTCAGCCATTCGGCGAATACTGCGCCAAGCAGGAAAACGGGATTCCGCCACTTCTCTATACGGAGCTCCTCTTCCAGGCCGGTATTTCGATCGATTCGATCGGCTTGCGCCTGGAGATGGGCGATCCCTCACCGGGCTGCTCGTCACGCGACCTCATCCAACTCGCAGATCTTCTCGATCACTACTCCGAGTTCGAGAAACCGATGACCATCAGCGCGCTCGCGGCGCCAAGCGCACCGCCCTCCGCAGAAACGGTCGGCGACAACGGCCAGTTCGATCCGGGATATTGGAACGCGCCTTGGAGCCCGACGACGCAAGCCGACTGGATGACTCGGATCGTCCAGCTCGCGCGGCGATCGCAGCACATCACGAGCGTCTGCTTCGGCCAACTCTGTGATGGTCTCGGCCCCCCGGAGGTGCACCAGGGTGGTCTCGTGACTGCCGACGGTCAACCAAAGGAATCGCTCGCCCGCGTCGAGATGATCCACAAGAGACTGCAGGCGCGAGAGCGACTCTCTGACCTGGTAGGCGGCGGCGTCGTCTCCGGCGCAGGCGAATGAAACCGCCTCTTACCACGTCAGACTCACCGACGAGCTGGACGCCGGGAGGAGCGCCATCGAGGGCGCTTGCCGCGCTCGTCTGTGGTTTCGCGCTCGCTGGGCTCGGATTCAGCACGACGGAAGGCGACACCAGATCCGGCGAGCCGATCCAACTCGCCCAGTTGGTAGATCTCAATCGCGCAGCCAAATCGGAACTCGCCCTGCTCCCCGGCGTCGGTCCGGCGCTCTCAGCGCGCATCGTCGCCCACAGAGAGCGGCTCGGACCTTTCGAATCGATCGATGAACTTGAGGACGTCCACGGCATCGGCAAGCGAAAGGTCGCTTCGCTGAAGCCGATGGCCCGGGTCTCCGTGGTGAATGAGGCTCCCGAGCGATAGCAACGGCATACACTCTCTCGCTCCAACATCCGATATCTCCCATTGCGGCCCGGTTCTTGAGAACGGGGCCTGCTTCCCCATGCGCACGACAGTTGGAAACCCCATCCTGAGTCGTTTCACGGACCTTCCGCCAGTGGCGGAAGCCGTCAAGCATGCGCTCGGCGGGCGGCGTGTCGGGATTGAAGGGATTCAGGGATCATCGACCGCGTACCTCGCCGCCGCGATCGCACATTGCGCGGCGCGCCCGACGCTTCTGGTCGTAGCCCATGTCGATGAGGCGGATGAGATAGTTGATGAACTCGGGAGCATCGGTGTCGCCGCCTCCAGATTCTGCGCTCTGGAGTCGCTTCCGGGAGAGTCGCAGATCAGCCTGGATCTCTTCGCCGAGCGTCTGAAGCTCGTGCAGAGAATTGTGCGAGACGAACTCGACGCGACTGAGTTGGTCGTCGCGCCGATTCATGCCCTGATGCAGCGCGCACCGGCGGCTGAAGTGAGCCGCAAGATTGCGCTCGCGCTCAGTATCGGAGACGCGCGCGGACCACAGGAGATCGTGCGCTGGCTCGACTCCGCCGGCTACCAACGCCTCGACACAATCGAAGAACCCAGCGACTTCGCCGTGCGCGGCGGCATCATCGACGTCTTCCCGGCCGGGGCGACCGGAGACGCAGGTGACGTTCCTCCATTCCGACTGGACTTCTTCGGAGATGACCTCGAGTCGATCGCAGAGGTCGACCTCGAGTCCATGGGATCAGGGGCGAGCCTGCAGACCGTCGAGATCATCGGGGCCGACGCCGCGACGATCGCGGCGGAGAGCGCCAGCGTGTCGCTCATGGACCTGCTCCCGGAGGGGTGGATCGCAGTTCTGCAGGAATCGATCGAGATCGCAGAACAGGGCCGTGGATACTACGAGCGCGTTGTCGGGGATCACTCAGTCATGGGACCGCCAGCGACGCTCCAGGCCATCGACGAGAGCGCCCGCGGCGTCATCGAAGTCAACCATTTCTCGCCGACTTCGGCGCGCTGCGATGCGACGTGCAGCCTGCCGGTAAGCGCGTTGCCGGAGATCAGCGAAAACGTCTCCGAAGCTGTGGAGCAGATCGAGGCGCACGCAGAATCGCATGAGGTGCTCGTGTGCTGCCAGAACGACGCCGAGCGCGAACGGCTCGATGATCTGCTCGCTCAGCATGCGCCGGATTCTGACATCACGAGCGCCACGATCTACGTGCATCGCGGTTTCGTCGTCGCATCTGCGCCCGACAGCGTGACGCAGGCGCTGCTCGTCCTGCCTTACCACGAACTTCTGCATCGATACCAGGTGCGCCGCAGGACGCGCCGCCTTCGCGCGGGGCGCGCGATGGATACGTTCCTTGAGGTTCAGCCCGATGACTACGTGGTGCATGCCGACCACGGCGTGGCGAAGTTCGTCGGCCTCAAGACAATGCGCAAAGGCGAGGGCGCCGAGGCACAGGAGTACCTCACGCTTGAGTTCGCGGGTCGGGCGAAGATGCATGTCCCGGCGAGCCAGATCGATCGCGTCCAGAAGTACGTCGGAAGCGCGGGAACCCGACCGACGCTCTCGACAATCGGCGGCCTCAAGTGGTCGAAGCAGAAGGAGAAAGTCCGTGAGGCGGTGCGCGACCTCGCCGCAGAGTTGCTTCGCGTCCAGGCCGCGCGCGAGCACCTGCCTGGAGTGGGCTTCCCCGACGACACGCCCTGGCAGCGCCAGTTCGAGGGTGAATTCCCATATGAGGAGACGCCCGATCAACTCGCTGCGCTCAGCGAGATCAAACGCGACATGCGCGCCGGCAGGCCAATGGATCGCCTCGTATGCGGCGACGTCGGCTACGGCAAGACGGAAGTCGCCATCCGAGCCGCATTCAAGGCCGTCGAGTTCGGCAAGCAGGTTGCGCTCTGCGTGCCGACCACGGTGCTCGCAGAGCAACACGAGATGACGTTCCGCGACCGCTTCGCGGACTATCCATTCCGCGTTGCGTCCCTCTCACGATTCAAGACGGCCAAGGAGCAGAAGGAGATTCTCACCGATCTTAAGCTCGGGAAGGTCGACATCGTGATCGGCACACATCGGCTCTTCTCCAAGGACGTCGCATTCAACGACCTCGGACTCGTCATCGTCGACGAGGAACAGCGCTTCGGTGTCGAGCACAAACAGCGACTCCTTGCGCTGCGCATGACCGCCGAGGTGCTCACGCTCAGCGCGACGCCGATACCGCGCACGCTCCACATGTCGCTTCTCGGATTGCGAGATATCAGTTCGCTTTCAACGGCTCCGCTCGATCGCCGCTCGATCGTGACCGAGGTGACGCCATACAACGAACGGAGAATTCAGCAGGCGATCGCTCGTGAGCTCAATCGTGACGGCCAGGTCTTTTTCCTGCACAATCGTGTGCACAACATCAAGACTGTCGCAGACGACATCCAGAAGCTCGTGCCGGACGCCCGAATCCTGATCGGCCACGGCCAGATGCCGGCGCGCGAACTCGAATCGGTCATGTTGAAGTTCATGCGGAAGCAGGCGGATATTCTCGTCTGCACAACGATCATCGAGTCCGGCATCGACATCCCAACTGCGAATACGATGATCATCAATGACGCCGATCGATTCGGACTCGCTGAACTTCACCAGCTGCGCGGACGCGTGGGCCGTCACAAGAACAGGGCGTACTGCTACATGCTCACGCCGTTGACGCGGACCGTCACGCCAAAAGCGAAGCGACGCCTCGCGGCGATCGAGGAGTTCAGCATGCTCGGCGCGGGTTTCAAGATCGCCATGCGCGACCTCGAGATTCGCGGCGCCGGAAACCTGCTCGGCCCGGAACAGTCGGGTCATATCGCGACGGTCGGCTACGAGATGTACTGCCGGTTGCTGGAGGACGCCGTCGGCGATCTGCAATCCGGTGGACAACGACCAAAGGTCGTCGCCAAGGTCGAACTCGGCGTCTCAGGGTCGATTCCGAAGACCTACATTCCCTCGGACCAGAGACGCCTCGAGGCCTATCGACGAATCAGCGCTGCGGCGTCTGCGGATGAGGTGTGTCGCATTGAGGAAGACCTGACCCAGGCGTATGGGCGTCCGCCCGGGAAGGTCGATCGCCTTCTTGAACTGTCGCGCATCCGCGTGGGCTCAACGGCGCTCGGCGCGACGAGCGTCACGCGCCATGAGGCGGACATCATCTTCCTGACCCACGATCCAAGCCCGATTGAAGCGGCGCTTGACGGAGCTCAGGGAAGCGTGCGCACGCTGCGTCCGAGATCGGCTGGCGCCCCATTCGAGATCTTCTTTCGCCCGCCTGCGTCTTTCCTCGAGCCTGATTCGCTGCTGCCCCTGCTTCGGCGGCGCGTCAATGCCGACTCACGAGCCGCTGTCAGCGCCGGTGGATGAGTCTGCGACCGGCGCCATCGTCGAAGGAATGACCTCTGGCGTCCAGATCTCATGGATGTCCTGAAGATCGTTTATGCGGCGCGCAAGCAGGTAGATGATCGTGCTCGCACAGAAGAAGTAACTCAGCACGAAGGCGCCGACGAGCCAGACCAGCAGACGCTGCCAGACTCCGGCGAGAAGCGCTGCGACGCCGTGCGCCCCGCCGCCGGTCTCGATGACATGCGACCGCGTGAGATCGAATGCGCTGTAGACGATCTCCGCCCCTTCGGCGCCGACTCGCTGGTCAAACGCCGTAAGCGTCGCAGTCAGGTTCAGGCTCGCGGCCGCAACCCAGGCGACCACGGCGTAGCACACCAGCCCATAGACGAAGCTCACCCCAAGGTAGACAGCGATGCGACCGGGACGCCCCAGAATGTAGGCGTAGGTCCGCTGCACAGAATCCAGCCAGTCAGTGGACTCGACGGCAACGGACGGCACGAGCAAGGGCGCCCCGAAGAAGTACCCGGCGAGCAATACGGTCCCCATCAATCCGCCAAGAAGCATGAGCCCATAGCCAAGGCCGCCGACAGGACTCAACCAGGAGATCGAGAAGAGCGCCCATCCCGCGAGGCTCAGCGTTGCGAAGAGCAATCCCATCGCGATCAGGGGCGCAAGCAGACTCAGCGCGAAATGGCGAGCCCGAGCGAGACTGAATCCGAGGGCCTCCGGCGCCGTCATCTGATAGTCGCCGGCGATCTCCACTGCCGCCATGCGAGAGATCGCCCCGCCGCCGATCGCGAGAATCGACAGCAGGATCACAATGAGCACTGGGATCGCAATCCACTGATCGGCCCAGGTCGTCGGCGAAAGCGCGACCAAGGCGTCGAACATCGCATCTGTCGTGCGCCCGATCTCAAGCGACACAACGCCCGCGGCGCATTCACTCAATGTGTCTGTCGACCCGTCTATGAGTGCGCTGAAGACCCCCGGCGTCGATGCGACGACGACCGCCGTCTCGACAGCGTTCTGTTCGGTCGCGGGAGCGCTGCGGGTCGCGAGATCGAAAAGGGCGCCCGTCGCCATGATGAGGGCGACGACCATGAAGGCCAGTCCCAACCGAGATGGCTGCAGAGCGAGCTTCGTCGCTCGGAACAGTTGAATCCAGATCAACCCTGCGCTCATCTCCTTCAGCGTCACCGGCCGACGCGACTGTTCGACAGGATCGTTCATCGGCTCACCCTTCCGACGACACTCTCAAGAGCGCGATTCACCTCGAGCGCGAGTTCCTCCGGCTCTGTCATGCGTCCCGATCCGATGGCTCGACAGGCCTGCCAACCAGAGTCCGGTCCGATGAAATGGAATCCATCCGATCGCAGAGTCTCGATGTTCCGCTGCGTCGCAGGCTGGCCCCACATCACGGCGTTCATCGAAGGCGCGAGGAGAACAGGAGTTGACGTTCGATCGATCGCGCTGAGCACGAGACAAACCACGTCATCGGTGCGTCCGGTCGCGAGCTTCGAGAGGCAGTCCATGGAGCAGGGCGCCACGATCGCGATGTCTGCGTTCGTCGCCAGCGAGATGTGCTGTGGATCCTGCGACTCGACGTGTTCCCACTGCGACGTGTACACGGGCCGGCCGGAAAGCGCCTGGAATGTCAGTGGCTGAATGAAGCGAGTGGCTGCACTCGTCATGAGGACAGTCACCTCGGCGCCTTGCTGCGCGAGACGACTGACGAGCGTCGCGGTCTTGTAGGCCGCGATGCCGCCGGTCACGCCCACGACGACGCGGGCGCCATCCACATGTTCAAGCGTGGTCGCCATGGCGCGTGTCCCCATTGATGGAGAGCGTCAGACCAAACACGACGGCGTCCTCTCAGACGCTCGGAAGTGATACTCAGGCGCCGGCGTCGACAGCGTGCTCGACTTCTTCACCATCCTCGGCGAGGGCGATTTTGTCCTGAGCGATCTCCTCGATCACCAACTCGAGGTCGCTGCGTCCATCGCGCTCGATGAGCGGTCTCGCGCCATCCATCAGCTCAACGAGCCGGCGCTGGATGAGGGCGCAGAGGCGGAATCGCCCGCCGACCTTCTGGACAATCTCCTCGCTCTTCAATGCTTCGATCATGCGCGCTAGGCCTCCGGTCGATCGGGTCGGGCGCAGCCGGGCCGCGGGCGACGCTCCAAGCGCGTTGCGATGCCTGCCGATTCAGCCTCTGACCGCGATCTGAGTGGAATCGGATAGTATGCGCCCCAAAGCGTCCAGTATCAACACCCTCCCGCTTGCCTCGCCTCGATGTCGATCACCTTCCAATCCGGGGATCGAGTGCGCCACCCGGGCCGCCCGGAGTGGGGTGTGGGGGTCGTGGAGAGCGCCCAGGGGCTGTCCTCAGGGGGCCAGTCATTCCAGAAGCTCGGTCTTCGATTTGAGCGGGCGGGCCGGAAGACGATTTCGACACAGCATGTGAGCCTCGAGTCGGCGGATTCGCCGTCTCCGGCCGGAGTCGCCGCTCCAGCGCCGGAGGTCTCCGCCGAGGACGCCAAATCCCTGCTCGAGAAGCTCCCCTCTGCGGCGACCGATCCCCTGCTGCCATTGGCGGGACGTCTCGAAGCGACGCTGCTCCTCTACCGTTTTACCGCTGAAGGCGGATCGCTCCTCGATTGGGCCTCGACGCAGACGAAGCTCGCAGATCCGCTCTCGGCGCTGTCCCGGCCCGAGCTCGAACTCAGCTTCCAGCGTTTCCGCCGGGATCTGGATCAACATCTGGCTCGTCTCTTCCGTGAAGCCATAGATGACCAGCCCGAGCTTCTTGGCGAATTGGCGGCCGCCGCGCCCGCAGAGGGCGCGCTTGCGTTGCGACGGATCATCGACGCGCGTTGACCTCACGCAACATCCGGCGCGACTGCAACGAGCCGAACGCGCCAGTTCGAAGTTTTCCGGACGGACGCTGACTTGCGAATCGCCGCCACTGGAGCGCCGGCGCCCCGTTTATTGGACAGCACGCCTTTTTTCCCCGAATCCATGAACCTCGCCTCGGCGGCTGGCCGGCCGGTTGTACATGTTCCATCGTCGCGAACGTGCGGCAACCAATCCAAGACATGCCACAGGGATAGAGAGGCGAATCGTGAAAGAACAGGACTTCCAGGACCGGCTTGGCGAACTCATGAAGCAGATCGAACAGCTGCCGCCGGACGAGCGAGAGCGCGTCCGCACGCTGGCTGTCGAAACCCGCGAGCGTCATGAACGCATGAAGGAGAGCGTCGCCAAGCTGCAGGAGTCGCTCGACTACCTTCGTCTCAGTGTGAAATACCTCGTCTTCGACCTCGAAGCGACGCGCAGGGAGAACAAGTACCTGCGCAAGATGATTCGAGCGCAGGGCGAGTCCGATCCGCATGAGGGCGCCGACTGATCAGCAGAACATCGGCCGTGTCGCCGCCGAGCACAGGGAGCGGCGACGCATGAGATCAACCCATCCGCTTCTCGGAGTTGATCGCTCAAAGCCCGGACGCACACCGGGCTCATGAGAACGCCCCCGCGGCAACGCCAGAACCGGGTGACGGAGTCGATCCGTCATCCGGTTTTTCATCGCGCGTGGATCGATCATCTCACCGCTCTGTTCGTGGAGGTTGACCCTCCAGCCTGCGCTGCCCAGAATGGGCCGTCCCGGAGCGGTGGCCGAGCGGCTGAAGGCAACGGTTTGCTAAACCGTCGTACTGGTAATCACCGGTACCGCGGGTTCGAATCCCGCCCGCTCCGCTTTCGAAGGCGTCCTTCTGAATCGAAGGACGCCTTTTCTCATACCGCAATCAGGCCTGGAGTCCGTACTCCGCCCATCGCTCGGTTACGCGACACTTCGTGTCCTCGTCCATCTCGATCACCGGCGGCCAGTCGCGGACCGGCCAGCCCTCGATCTCTCCGGGCGCTTTCGGAGTCGCGTCCACTCCGACACAGACAGAATCGGGATCGACCAGCAGATCGCGGCCGGGGTCCATATTCGCACACAAGTGGAAGAGCGCAGCGTCGGGATCATCGAGCGCGACGCCATCACCCATGAGTGATATCACGCGCACACCTCCTGCTCCCACGGAATTCGCCGCGTCGACGCAGGCGCGGAGAAGGCTGCGAGAGTCGGCGCCCGAGTCGGCGCCGATGAAGATGCACGCGCCGCCCGCACCGGTCGGGATGGATATTCCTGTCACTCCCGGGAGAGAAGCGATCGCCTGTCCGAGAGCGCCGTCCATCCCGGAGGAGGCCGGCGGGTCAAGCGCGAGCGCCCCCCGTGCCTCACCCTCGATCTTGCGCGTGGCGTCGATGCCGAGCTTCGAGCCGGCGCCGAGATACGGCGCGGCGTGATCGAGAATGTCGAGTGGCCCCCGAGTGACCTCCAGATCTCGGCGCATGTCACAGTTCGCTGAAATCGCCTCGAAGACGGCGCGCCTGTCGTGCACATCCACGTCGTCATCGACGACGATCACAACCTTCGTCCACGACATCTGGCCCGCGCCCCAGACGGCATGCATCATCCGGCGACCCTGCAAGGGGTACTCCTTGCGGATCTGAATCACCGCGCAGTTGTGGAACGCCCCGAAAGTCGGAAGGTCGTAGTCCAGAATCTCAGGAATGATCGTCCTCAACAGCGGCAGGAAGATGCGCTCTGTCGCCTTGCCCAGGTAGTAGTCCTCCTGCGGAGGCAGACCGACGATCGTCGCCGGAAAGACAGCGTCACGTCGCATCGTGATCGCGCTCACCTCGACGAGCGGATACCGATCCGGAAGGGAATAGAACCCGGTGTGGTCGCCGAATGGGCCTTCGAAGAACCCGCCGTCGCCGAGTTCAGCGCCTGCCTCTCGTGGATCGAATCCCGGCCCGCCGGCGCGAGGATCGACCCATCCCTCGATCACGATCTCCGCGTTCGCCGGGACCCGAAGTGGAATTGTCTTGCAGGGACACATCGGGATTCCACGTCCATTGAGGAAGCCCGCGAACAGCAGTTCGCTGATTCCCGGCGGCATCGGCGCGATCGTCGCAAATGGCAGGACACTCTCGCCCCCCAGCACGATAGCGATCGGCATACGATCGCCTCTGGCTCGCCAGGAGCGCCAATGCCGTGCGCCGTCATGATGCATGTGCCAGTGCATCGCCAGATGGCGCGGCCCGACGAGCTGCACGCGATACATTCCCATGTTGTGCGACGCAGGCTTCGCTTCTCCTGCATCATCCGCATGGATCGTGTGAATCGAGGCGAATGTGATGTAACGGCCCTGCCAGCCTGGATCGCTTCGAAGGTCCGCGCCGGGAACGCCGTCATTTGCGCCCTCCGGATACCCAACCGCGCTCAGATCACCGTCGAGCGGCCAGCATTTCAGGAAGGGCAATGCTGTCAGATCAACCTGGTCGCCGGTCCACACCTGCTCCTGGCAGGCGCCCCGGCCAACGCGCTTCGGACCGATCCGGGCGAGCGGTGCGAACTGCCTCAACATTCGAATCGCATCGCTGACGGAGCGTGGCGGCTCGGGCTTCGTCAAGACGCCGATACGCTCGGCAATCGCTTCGAATCCGAACTCCCCGTCAGCGCACCCGAGCGCCATCTCCAGCCGTCGGTAGCTCCCGAGGGCGTTGATGAGCACCGGGATCTGCGATCCCTCGACGCGTTCGAAGAGAAGCGCGCGACCGCCAAGTGGGGCGCCGGCCGGATCACTCCGCTGGGATGCGCCGCTCCCGAGCGCTGGCGCCCTCGACTTGCTCTCGCGATCGGCGATCTCCGCAATCTCAAGAACAGGCGATACGGGCGCGGAAATCCTCGCGAGCTCCCCCGCTGCATCAAGCTGCCGAATAAACTCACCTGTGGTCGTCGCCATGCAGGCGGATCGTACCCGCGCCGAAAGCGCCGGAGCATGAAAGCCACCGACGACTCCGCCGAATGAAGCAGTTGAAGCCCCGCAGAAGCCACACGATCGAGAGTGCACCTTGACCACAGTTCAGGCCCAGGCCATCGACATTCGACAGGTGCGGAAGACGTTCCGCGGCGGTGTCGAGGCGCTCAAGGGCGTTGACCTGACGGTCAGCCCCGGTGAGATCTTCGGCCTGCTCGGCCCGAATGGCGCGGGCAAGTCCACGCTCGTGAAGATCCTGCTCACGATCGTCAAGCCGTCACACGCCGAGGGCAGGCTCCTCGACGGCGCGGTGGGCGACAAGCGCGTCCTGCGCCGCGTGGGCTATCTTCCCGAACACCTTCGATTCCCCGACTATCTCACCGGGCGCCAGGCCCTCGATTATTTCGCAGCGCTCGCTGGTATGGACCGGTCGGCCAGACGAAGGCGGTCGCCGGAGCTGCTCGACCTCGTCGGCATGAGCGAATGGGCCGGTCAGCGAATCGCGAAATACTCCAAGGGCATGCGCCAGCGTCTCGGCGTCGCACAATCCCTGATGAATGAACCCGACCTCGTCTTTCTCGATGAGCCGACCGATGGCGTCGACCCGGTCGGCCGGCGAGATATCCGGCGCATCCTCGAGCATGCGCGCGATGAGGGGCGCACGGTCTTCATCAACAGCCACCTGCTGGGCGAACTCGAAATGGTCTGCGATCGGGTCGCGATTCTTGTGCAGGGCAGCGTCGCCCGTCAGGGCACGATGGACGCGCTCACGAGCGGCCAGCGCGCCTTCGTGATCCGGGTCGCACAGGAGACGACGCAGGAGCAGATCAGTGCAATCGCGCAGGCCGCGGCGCGCTCCGTCGGGTCGATCCCGCTCGAAACCTCCGGATCGGAATTTCGTCTGGAGAGTGAGAATCCGGCGGGCGCGCAACCCGTGATCGACGCCATACGAAAGTCCGGCGCCACCATCATCGGTATGCAGCTCCGGAAGCCGTCCCTTGAGGAGCTCTTCCTACAGACAGTGGGCGACACCGCCGACGCGGCCGGCGCTCGGATCGGGAAGTCCAGATCGAAGCGTGGCGACGGTAAACAGAGGAGTGCGAAATGACGGCGACCGTTGCGCTTCTCCTTGATTCAGTCCGCCTTCTGATGGCGCGCAAGCTCTTCGTCATCACGCTCGGAATCTCCGCGCTCCTCGTGCTGATCTACAGCATGATCGGATTCGACGAGAACGGGCTCTCACTGGCGTGGGGGCTCTTCCACATCGAGAGCGATATCTGGGTCAAGGACTCCCCTGGGGCGCGGACGATGCTCCTCGGGATCTTCAGCACGTTTATCGCGTCGATCTGGCTCGCGTGGGGCGCCACGATCCTCGGGCTCATTTCGACGGCGACGATTCTGCCGGACTTCCTCTCCGCCGGATCGATCGATCTCGTGCTTTCGAAACCGATCAGTCGCGTCCAGCTCTTTCTCGTCAAGTATGCCGGCGCCCTCTTCTTCATGATCGCGCAGATTTCGCTCTTCTGTGTCGGGGTCTTCTTCGTGCTCGGACTGCGGCTTGGTGAATGGAACTTCGGCGTATTCGCGGCGATTCCGCTGATCACGGCCCTCTTTTCGTTCATCTACTGCATCAGTGCGCTGGTCGCCGTGCTCACGCGCTCCAGCATTGCGGCGCTGCTGTTCGCGCTGCTCTTCTGGTTCGGCCTCTGGATCGTGCAGTCCACCGAGCAGGTGCTGAACGCGATCGCCACCCAGCAGCAAGTCACGGCCGAGAGATCCGAAGCTCGCATCGAGTCGCTGGAGGCAGCGATCGTCCGGCGTCAGGAGGCCCTCGAGAAGGCAGAGAACCCGGAGTCGCTCGTGGAGACGATCGCCTCGAATCCGCGGCGGATCGAGTCGCTGAAGAACCAGATCGAGGCCGATCGAACGCGCATCGTCCGCCTTGAGCAGGAGGCGGCCAGCGCCCAGAACCTTGGCGCCGCGCTGGACCGCTGGCACGGCGCGATCAATGGCGTCCTCCTGGTGCTTCCGAAGACGCAGCAGACGCTTCAGCTGCTCGATCGAGCCATGGACGTTGATTTGCAATCGGAGATCGAGAACTCGATGTTCAACGCGCAGCTCGAGGTGGCTGAGACGGGCGAGTTCGAGGACGGTGCGCAGACGCGCATGATGCCGACCGTCGAACAGATCGAGACCGAGCGGGCCGCCGCCGAGCGAATACGCGACGATTACCAATCGCGCTCCGCGTTCGTGACCATCGGATCGTCACTCGCCTTCGAGGTCGTGATTCTCGGCATCGCGTGTTTCATCTTCGTCCGGCGCGATTTCTAGCCTGCAAGTTCATGACCCCGGTCCCGCGCCGCCTCGATCGCGCCGATGAGGCTCTGCATAACCTTGTCCGCATCGAGGCGCTCGATGGCCGCCGCGGTTGTTCCCTTCGGACTTGTCACAGCACGCCTCATCGCAGCGGCGCTCGCATCAGAGTCACTCAACATCGCGGCGGCTCCGACGATCACCTGCCTGACAATCGCATCGGCGGTCTCCGCATCGAAGCCGACTTCGATTCCAGCGCGGATCATGGCCTCCGCCAGGTAGAAGACATAGGCCGGTCCGGATCCCGCCAATCCCGTGAAGCCGTCCACGAGGTCCTCCGGCATTTCGACAACGCTTCCACAGGACTCGAAGATCATCCGAATCAGCGCGACATCTTCGCGCGTCGCCGAGTCCCCCACCGCCATCGCCGTCACGCCAAGCCTCAGACTCGCCGGAAGATTGGGCATGAGACGAATCAGCCGCATCTCTGCGCCCAGAGACCGCGAGATTGTCGCCATCGAGACACCTGCCATGATCGAAGCGACGAGACGCGGCGGCCCGAGAGAATCGCCCAACTCTGGCGCGATCTTCGGGAACACCTGAGGCTTGACGCAGAGGAGCACTGGAGCCGACGGCGCTCCCGCCGCCATCGCCTCTGTCACCGTTGCCGTCGCAGCGACAATGCGTCCCCTGAATCGTTCAGAGAGGAACCGTGTCCGTCGCTCCTCGAGGATGTCGCAGATCGCAATTCGGGTGGCCGACGTCGGGCCGGCGTCCACAACTCCCTCGATGATGGCGCCCGCCATGTTCCCGCCGCCGATAACAATGAGGTCCGCATTGCTCATCACTGCATCCTGACGCGCCGCACCGCCTGTCCGCGCGGGCCTCGCTGGCCCGCCTCGTCGCGGCTAGACTGATCGCTTACCACGGATACCGCAAGGCCATGTCCACGCTCTATCAGCTTGATTTCGAAAAGCCGGTCGTCGAACTCGAGAGTCGGATTTCGGAGCTCGAAACCCAGCTCGGCGATGTCGATGACGACGCCGAGCCCACCGACGCTGCGTCGATCGAACTCGACGACCTTCGAACTCGGCGCGCTGAGCTCCTCGAGGATCTCTACACCGAACTCTCCCCCGTCAACACCGTGCGTGTTGCGCGCCATCCCCGGCGACCTCAGACGCGCGATTACATCGATCTGATCTTCAAGGACTTCTGCGAGCTTCATGGAGATCGACGCTTTGGTGACGACCCGGCGCTCGTGACGGGTCTTGCGCGACTCGGTTCCGTCAAGTGCCTCGTCATCGGCCATCAGAAGGGCCGCGATACGCAGGAACGACTGGCGTGTCATTTTGGCTGTGCGCATCCCGAGGGATATCGCAAGGCTCTTGCGAAGATGAAACTCGCCGAGAAGTTCAATCTTCCGATCGTCACGCTGGTTGACACACCGGGCGCCTACCCGGGCGTCGGCGCGGAGCAACGCGGGCAGGCGGAGGCGATTGCTGTCAATCTGCTCGAGATGAGCAGGCTTGAGACGCCGATCATCAGTGTTGTCATCGGCGAGGGCGGCTCCGGCGGCGCCCTTGGGATCGCGGTCGCCGATAAGGTCGCCATGCTCCAGCACTCGTGGTACTCGGTCATCAGCCCGGAAGGGTGCGCTGCGATCCTCTGGAAAGAAGCCAACGAGAAGAACAACTCGGCGGCCGCCGAAGCTCTCCGACTGACAGCGCGTGACAATCTGCGACTTCGCATTGTCGATGCGATCATTCAAGAGCCTTCCGGCGGGGCGCATCGGGAACCGGAGGCCACGGCCGAAGCGCTCCGGAAGTGGCTGCTTGATCAACTCAGGTCGCTGAAGCGCATCAAGCCCGCCAATCTGCCCCCGAAGCGCTACAAACGATTCCGCAAGCTCGGCGTCTTCACCGAAGCGCCCCCCGAACCCGTCTCAGACGAGACTGAGGACTCCTGAATCGAGACGAACGCCGCGACGCCGGTTGCCACCCGCCGCGAGGACGCCAGAGGGCCTTCCCGCCCTGCCTGAGGCCCCTAGATTCCCGTTCGTTGACCCCCTATCGCCCACAGACTACGCTGATCGATTCCCCCCCTGAGACGCGCAGGAGGCCCCGGCGGGGTCATGGGGACAGCGGGTTCGTGTTCCATTCGGGGACCTGAAATTGGCCAAGAAGAAGACCTCGTCGCGCAAGAAGACAGCGTCGAAGAAGAAACGGTCCACGTCATCCGCGAGGAAGAAGACTCCAGCACGGAAAACGCGCGCTTCGACTGCGTCCAAGAAGAAGACGACGAAGAAGACTGCGAAGAAGGTCGTGTCGAAGAAGAAGACCGCAAAGAAGACGGTTTCGAAGAAGAAGGTCTCCAAGAAGGCTGCGACGAAGAAAACTTCGAAGAAGGCCGCATCGAAGAAGGCCGCTTCCAAGAAGACCACGGCCAAGAAGAAGACAACTGCGAAGTCGAGCAAGGCCGCTACCTCGAAGAAGAAGACTTCTGCACAAACCGCAGCGAGTCTGCACCCTCGATCCAACCTGGCTGATGCGAAGGCTGCGGCGAAGAAGCTCGCGGCCGCCGCAGGTCTCCAGCCCGTGCAGAAATCGGGGGCGTTGATCGATGAGAAGAAGGAAGTAGGCAAGCGCCTCACGAAGTCGCCGCTGACGAAGCGCGAGCTCTCGAAGTATCGCGATCTTCTCCTCGCCAAGCGCAAGGATGTTGTCGGCGACGTTGCCGACATGGAGAGCGGCGCGCTTACGAATGCCGGAAGCGGCGCCCTGAGCTCGCTGCCGCAGCACATGGCGGATCAGGGGTCGGACGAGTACGACCAATCGCTCGCGCTCGGGCTCGCGGCCTCTCAGCGCAAGCTCCTCCGTGAGATCGATGACGCGCTCGAGCGCATCGATCAGGGGGTCTACGGGATCTGCGAGTTGCTTGGCCGGCCGATCCACAAGGAACGCCTCGACGCCACCCCGTGGACCCGATACTGCGTCGACGGCGCCCGCCAACTCGACAACCAGATGTATACGGGCTGACCGGACGGCTCCCGACGACTCATGAGCGCAGCAGGTCAAGAGCATCCTGATCGCGGAGAGATCGGCCGCACGGATCTGGAATCGTCACTCCGATCGGCGCGCTCGTGGGCCACGCTGTTGAGTGTCGCTGGCCTCGGTGTCGCGACCGACCTCATCTCGAAGTCGCTTGCCTTCGCGAGAATCGCCCCGGATCCGGTCAGGCTTCAGCGCGAGGAGGTCCTTGAGGCCATGAAACACGGGGTCGTGTCCGGTGTGCTGCCGGCGCACGACTCAGTCACTGTCATCCCGAGTGTCCTGGATCTGCGACTGGTGCTGAATCCCGGCGCAGTCTTCGGCGTCGGACCCGGTCAGCGGTGGTTCTTCGTCCTCTTCACGCTCGCAGCGCTCGCGTTTGCGATCTGGGTCTTCGCGAACTGGACGACGCGCCGCAGTCGCATGGCGCATGTCGCGTTGGGTCTGATCATCGCCGGCGGACTTGGCAACCTGTACGACAGACTCATGTATGGGTGCGTGCGTGACTTCCTGCATCCGCTCCCGGGTGTGCGCCTTCCCTTCGGGCTGAAATGGCCAAGCGGCTCCCCTGAAGTCTGGCCCTGGGTGAGCAACGTCGCAGACGCCTATCTCCTGATCGGGATCGGCCTGCTCCTGATCACCCTCTGGCGAGCGCCCGACACCGCATCCGGCGCGGGCGATCGCGAGAACGAGAAAGCTGTTAGTTGACGCCGGTCTTGCTCGCGCCGGCGATCTCCGCAGCGCGTGCTCGCAACATGTCCAGCATGTCGCGGACTTCCTGAGCCATGCGCGTATTCGGGAACTGCTCGATGATCCGAGTCCCGACCTCCAGCGCTTCGACCCAGCTTCGATCCTGAATCAGCAACTTGAACTGGACACCAAGATTGTCGCGCGCCTTGCCGATGACGCCGCGCGCGACCTCTCGGAAGGGCTCCGCTTCCTCTTCTGTCAGATACGAGTCGAGCTCCTTCAGTGTCGCCATCGCACTATCGACCTCATCCCGCTCAGCCTGATGCAGGAATCGGCGCTCGAGTTCGAGCTTGTAGCGGCGCTTCGCATCCTCGATCTGAGCGCGGAGGCCGTCAACGCGATGTGACTCTGGGTAGAGCCGCGCGATGCGTCCCGCCTCGGCGAAGGCATCGGTCCACCGATGCTCAGCAATCAGGCTCTCGAGCGATGAGAGGGAACTGGATACATTGCGATCCAGCGTTTCGGCGCGTACGACTTCGATCCTGCCGCGGAAGTGCTCCGCCTCCTGTCGATAGCCGAAGCGCTCCGCAAGCTCCTTGACGAGCACCATCGCGGCGTCCCAGTCCTCGTCATCGATGTCGCGCTCGATCTCACGCGTCAGGATCTCGCGCTCGGCCCGACGATGAAGCACGCGCTTCGCCGCGTCGCTCAGCCCGGCCTCTTGCCGCATGTCGTCAATTGCCCTGCAGAGCTGATTGATCTGGTCCGTCTGCGCCTCGCTCGCTGAAGAATCCACTGGCTGCGAACGAAGCCCGACAGGCATCAGTGCGGCGGTGACGATCAGACCGACGAAGGCGTAACCGCGCAGATCGGGCGTCAACGCCATCATCGCGGCGCACGCGATCAGCAGAACGAGATACACACTCAGCCAGAAGAAGTCAGCCTTCGATGGAGAAATACCGGGACCGCGCCTGCGACCCTCGCGGCCATCTGTCCTCCGACGACCCTGCACCCGACGATCAACTCCACTTGCCTCGTTCTGCATCGAGCCCTCCATGCGTGCGTCGCGTTACGCCCTCCTCGGCCACTAGCTCCCTGGCGTTGATTCCCCACAGTTGCGGGACACCGGCACGAGGCAGAGGAAGCGCAGCTCATCTCCCTTGTCCGCCCTGAACTGGTGCAGGGAATCCGCCGGGACGTAGATCACATCTCCACCGCTCACATCGCGATCCTCGCCCTCCAGCAGGACCGTGCCCCGACCCGCGACGACGAAGACCTCATGCTCGTAGTCGTGACTGTGTTGAGGCGTCCAGCCGCCGGGCGACACGCGGAATTGGCGCAATGAGAAGTTCGGGGCGCCGTCGGCTCGACCGACCATCATCGCCATCGTGACATTCTCAGCGCCGTCCATCGCGACGGGCGACATCTCAGACTCATCGATATTGCGGATCAGCGCCACAGCCTCTCCCCGGCCCAAGGGGCCTTCCTGGAACTGGAAGATCGACCGCCAAACGATTCTACTTCCCATTATGTCAAATCGTGCCCCCCAATCCATCATCGAACGATTCGTCTTGGGCCCATTCGAGACGAATTGTTACATCGTGCGCTCCGACGACGCCCCGGAGGCCTGGATCATCGACGCCAGCTTCGAGCCCGAGCCGCTGATCGCCCGTGCCCGCAAGCTCGAACTGGAGGTCTCTCGGATACTCCTGACGCACGCGCACGTCGACCACATCGCGGGGCTCGAGCAGGTGCGCACAGCCTTCCCGGGGGCAAGCGTCGCCATTCATCCGCTTGAGTCATCATGGCTGGTGAGACCCGAGCTCAATCTCAGTCTCGCCATGGGTGAACCGGTGGTCTGCACTGACGCTGACGACGCACTTCAGGAGGGTGAGAGGCTCGAACTTGGCGAACAACTGTGGCGCGTGCTTGAGACGCCCGGTCACTCGCCCGGCGGCGTCACCCTCTGGAATGAGCGCGACAATGTAGCGCTCGTCGGCGATACGCTCTTCGCCGGGTCCATCGGCCGATTTGATTTTCCAACAAGCGACGGCGAGGCGCTCTTCGCCTCGATTCGGGAGAAGCTCTACACACTTCCCGAGGAAACACGAGTGCTTCCGGGTCACGGTCCGGAGACCACGATCGGCCAGGAGAAGCGATCGAATCCGTTTGTGACTGCGTCGTGAGCGTCTTGGTGGATTCACTACCATCTCCCCGATGACCAGCCGCTTCTCTCGACTCCCCGCATCTCTGCTCGAGATGTCGCGATTTCAGCGCCTTGCGCAAGGTGAGATCCCTGCGCTGCTCGCGCATCCAGATTGGAGCGAGCCGGCGCCGGTCGTGATTTGGATGCACGGGCGAACGGTCTCGAAGGAGATCGATCCGGGGCGATACCTGCGGTGGATACGCAGTGGCGTGGCCGCGTGCGCGATCGATCTGCCCGGACACGGTGAGCGGTCCGATCACGCGATGCAGACGGCCGACGCGACGCTCCATGTCGTCCGGCAGGCGATTGACGAAGTTGATCGCGTGGTGGAGGCCCTCGCGTCACCTGAGTTCAATGGCGTCTTCGATCTGGATCGCATGGCGATCGGCGGCATGTCCGCCGGCGGCATGACGACGCTGCGAAGATTGTGCGAGCATCATGAGTTTCGCTGTGCGTGCGTGGAATCGACCGTCGGCGACTACTCGCAGATGGATTACCTCTCGCGCTTTCCCGCGGACCTCATCGATGATCTTAATCCCATCGCGCATCTTGACTCCTGGCGCGAGATTCCACTGCTGGCGCTGCATTCGGAGGCGGATGAGTGGGCGCCCGTCAGCGCTATTCGGAACTTCATAGAAGCGCTCTCTCAGCACTACAACGAGAAGGGATATGACTCATCGCTCATTGAACTGAAGACGTGGGAGCGGACCGGGGCGCCCTACGAGCATGCAGGGTTCGGAAACGTCTCGAACGACGCCAAGAATCTGCAGATCGCATTCCTGCAGCGCCACCTCGGTTGATCTGGATTCGAGGGAATCACCGTGAGACTGAATCCATTCGCCGGGCTCGAGCATCCCAGGACCATCTGGGCGTGGGGCATGTTCGATCTCGCGAACCAGTCTTTCACACTGCTCATCAACACGCTGCTCTTTCCCCTCTTCTTTCGCGCAGTGGTCGTAGGAGACGAAGGCCGCGATGATCTGATGTGGTCATTCGCCGTCGCGATCAGCTTCGGCATCGTGGTCCTGACATCGCCGATCATGGGCGCCATCGCGGACTCACGCGCCTGCAAGAAGCACTTTCTTGTCACGCTCGGCGCGATCTGCGCGCTGCTGACGATCGCGCTCTCGCTCGTGCCGTCGGCCGGGGCCAATCCGACGAGAGCGCTCGCCATCGCGATGCTGATGTACATCCCCGCGAATGTCGCGTACCAACTGGGTGAGAATTTCCTCGCCGCATTTCTGCCTGAGATCGCGAAGCGCGAACAAATCGGGCGTGTGTCGGGGCTCGGCTGGGCAATGGGCTATGTCGGCGCGCTTCTTCTGCTGATCATCGTGATCGCGTCCATGGCGGTGCTGGGCCTCGACCAGATCGAGCAATGGCGTCCCTACTTCGTGCTCGCGGGGCTCTGGTTCATCGTGATGGCGCTCCCCACCGTTCTCTTCCTTCACGAGAAAGCGCGTCCGGACAGACAGCCTGGACCTGCGAACCCCATTCGTGAGGGGCTGACCCGCGTCGCGCATACGCTGAAGCAAGCGCGCGAGTTCAGCCAGCTTGGTCGATTCCTGCTCGCATTCCTCATTTATGGCTTCGGCGTTCAGGTCGTCATTTTCTTCGCAGCGCCGATCATGGGGGACTTCGGATTCGAAGGCCAAGACATGGTTGTCTACGTCGCCGTGCTCACGATCTTCGCCGGCATTACAGCGATCGCGACCTCGCGTTTTCAGGATCGTCTCGGACATCAGCGAACGATCGTGATCTTCCTCGTCGTCTGGACGCTCAACGCGCTTGCTCTCGCCTACCTCGCGGACTTGAAGGCCCACGCGACCAATCCGACTCAGTTCCCAAGGTGGCCGCTGCAGCTCATCGGCGTCGGATTCGGAATCGGGCTCGGCGGGATCGGCACGGCCTCGCGCGCAATGGTCGGAGCTTTCACGCCCCAGCACAGGACGGCGGAGTTCTTCGGACTTTGGGGGCTGACCTACAAACTCGCCGGCTGTCTGGGTGTGCTCTCATTCGGCGTCTGCAAGGATCTGCTTGGCGATATCGCAGCGCTTTTGACGCTGGCTTCCTTCTTTGTGGTCGGATTCCTCGTCCTCCTGACGGTCGATCAGGGCCGAGGAGTCGCCGCGGCCGAAGCCTCGGAGGAGGCGCACGAACGTGGCGTGATCGACGCCTGATCCTCGCCATGATCGAGCGACCGCTCGGATAGCGGGCGTACACTGCAGGCATGAATTTGACGACGCTTTCTGCTGTGCCAGATGAGAGGGGTCGCTACGGCGAGTTCGGTGGGAGTTTCGTGCCTGAAACGCTCGTCAACGCTCTCAAGGAACTCGAGTGCGAATATGCAGGCGCGAAGACTGATGCAGCGTTCATCCAAGAGTTCTCCCGCCTCTGTGAAACGCTCATCGGGCGACCAACGCCGCTTTACGAAGCGGGCGCCTTGACCAGGCTCGCGGCGGAACGATCACCCAACGGCTCCGCAGCGGCGATCTGGTTCAAGCGCGAGGATCTGGCGCACACAGGCGCACACAAGATCAACAACACAATCGGCCAGGGCCTCCTCACGAAGCGCATGGGGAAACGCCGGGTGATCGCGGAGACCGGCGCCGGTCAGCACGGTGTCGCCACGGCGACGGCCGCCGCGCATCTCGGGCTCGAGTGCGAAATCTACATGGGCTCCGAAGACACACGCCGCCAGCGTCTCAATGTTGTCCGCATGGAGCTCATGGGCGCGAAGGTCGTGCCCGTGGAGTCAGGATCGCGCACGCTCAAGGACGCGACCAATGAAGCGATGCGCGACTGGATGGGGTCCGTGGACTCAACGCACTACATCCTCGGATCCGTCGTTGGGCCACACCCGTTCCCGATGATCGTGCGCGATTTCCAGTCCGTCATCGGAATCGAAGCGCGCGAGCAATGCCTCGAGGCGTTCGGCGCCCTGCCGGATGTCGTCGTCGCATGCGTTGGCGGCGGATCCAATGCGGCGGGCATCTTCTATCCGTTCGTTGAAGATGCGGAAGTGCAACTTGTCGGTGTGGAGGCGGGAGGAGCCGACGCCGCCCTTGGCCATCACGCAGCCCCGCTCAGCTTCGGCAGCCCCGGTGTGCTCCATGGATCGATGAGCTACGTCCTGCAGACAGACGAGGGCCAGACTGCCGATGTGCACTCGTGCTCTGCTGGCCTCGACTATCCCGGCGTTGGACCGGAGCACAGCTACTGGAAGGACACCGGGCGCGTGAGCTACACGACCGCCACGGATACAGAGGCGCTCGCCGCATTCCAGGAATTCGCCCATTGCGAGGGCATCCTTCCCGCCCTCGAGACATCGCATGCGATCTCGGAGGCGATCCGGCTTGCCGGAACGATGGCTCCGGAGCAGCGCGTGCTCGTCAATCTCTCCGGTCGTGGAGACAAGGATGTGGACGAGGCGCAGCGACTTCTCAATCTGAGCGTCTGAATACCGACAGCCTGATCGAGAGGCGTCGGATTCTGCGACGGATAGAGGCGCGAAGCGCCCGTCGCCGGACGGAGCGCGAGAGCCGCTGCAGCACAGGGTCATCGGGATCGAGCCGAAGCCCGCGACGAGTCCATCGCGCCGCGGACTTCCACCGCCTCATGCGCACGTTCGCGAGCGCAATATTCGATGCGGCCGCCACACAGCGCGAATCGAGCGCAAGCGCCCGCTCGGCGCTCTCGACACCTTCATCGACTCTCCCGAGACGGAAGAGCGCCACCGAGAGAAGATGGTGTGCTTCTGCATTCTCCGGCTGATCGCGAATCGCCACGAAGAGAAGCGGGGCGACTTTCTCAACAAGTCCGGCCCGGATGAGGAGGCGGCAGAGGTCCATGGGATCCTCGGTCGGCAGACGCCCGCTTGCGTCAACGCCCTGAATTCGCAACTCACGCTCAAGGGCTCGGCGAGCACTGTCCGATTCGCCGCACTCGAGGAGCAGGTCCGCCAGTCGACGCCGCGCCATCGGATGTGACGGGTCCAGACGCAGAACCAATCGATAGAGCTCTGTCGCCTCATTCGATCGACCTCGCCTTGTTGCAAGCTCCGCGAGGTAGAAATGAGCGTCGGCGTGATTGCTCTCGAGTTCGAGGACGCGCCGGAACTTCTCACCCGCCTCCGTGAGGCGATTCATATCAAGCAGCAGCGCTCCAAGATCAAGGAGTGTCTCGACATCGCCCGGATGCGATCGCAACTCGCGCAGATAGAGTTGGCGAGCTCGATCAAATCCACCGAGATCGCTGTGAGCCTCCGCGAGGCGCGCGTGGACGCCGGGCATGTCAGGATCAAGGGCCGCCGCCTCCCGCAACGCGTCAATCGCCTGCTCAGTCTTGCCGCGCGTCAGGAGCGAGTCCGCCAGATTGACGCGTGCAGACGCCTCATCGACGCCCTCGAGGTGCAGCGCGAGGTAGTAGTTCGTCTCGGCGGATTCGTGATCGCCATTGCGGGCATGCGCCTCAATCAGATGGATCACCGGATCCGGCCACGCCGGCTCGAGCCGATGCGCCGCCTCCAGCGCAGAGACCGCGTCGGAAGGGCGATCGAGGCGCAACATCGCGACGCCGAGCGCCGCGTGCGCCTGAATATTCGAATCGTCGAGATCGAGTGAGGATCGATACGCCGAGGCGGCCTCTTCGAGCTGGCCTGCCGCCTCAAGCGTCAGGCCGAGATTGAAATGCCACTCAGCCTTGTAGGGATTGAGTGTGAGCGCACGGCGAAGCTCCGACTCCGCCTCTTTCCAGCGGCGCGCCTCGTAGAGTTCATGCGCCCGCTCAACATGCTGTTCTGCGTCAATCCAGTCGTTCATTCGTCGATCATCATGCTCATGCCGCTGCCGACCTTGACAACGGCGCCGAAGACCTCGACCAGCGGCCGCGAACGCGACCTCTTCCTCCCTATACTACCCTCGTCCATCGAACATTCTCCGGGGCGATCATGAGCGACGTCGCCGGGCGCCCCCTGGATTCGATACCAGCCAGTTTCTCTTGGCTCGAGCCTCCCTGTCGCCTTGATTGCCCTATTCGTCCGATCCCGACTCATACCCATGACGCGCTGGCGCTGGCGACTGGGAAGCGTCGCGATCTGTCTGGCGGGGATACCCGCGCTTCTCGCCGCCGGAGCCTCCGCGCAGGGAGAATCGGCAACTCAGCCGATCGCGACGAAGCAGTCGCCGGATGAGGCCGCTCCAGGACCTCAGGTCACCCAGCCGCCTCTTGCCGACAGATTGACCTCAGACGATCCCGGTCTCCGCAGCAAGACGATCCGCGATCTGCTGACTGGCCTGCAGGATGGATCGGAGACCGCGCCGACAGTGCTCGACCGACAGGTGCTCGATGCGTTGGCGGCGATCTCGATCGACGCTGATGACGCCGACGCGAACTCGGCGATTCGCGTGCTCGGATTCTCGTCATCCCGTTTCGCCACGCAGTCCCTCATTGTCCTGATCGACCCAGCATGGGACGACGAACGACGGCGGCTCGCGTTTCGCACGCTCGCGATGCAGACCGGTCGGGATGAGATGGGCCAGGATCTCCGTGCCTGGACTGCGTGGTGGCAGCGTGCCCAGTGGCTCACTGAGGGCGAGTGGCGTGCGGAACTCACTCACAACCTCGCGCGCCGCGCGCGTCGTATGCAGAGCGAGCGCGATGCGCTTGAGCGCAGAGTCGTGGATCTCTCAACAAGTCTCTACACCGTCTCCAGCCTCGACACGAGATCACAACGGCTGCTTGAAATGTTGAATGAGCCGATGGCGGCGTTGCGACTCGCAGGGATCAATCTCGCAGAGAAGGAACTGCTGAATGCTCGTCAACTCTCTCCGGAGGTTGGAAGCCTCGCAGTCAAACTCCTGGAAGACTCGGACGCGAGAATCAGAGAACGTGCGGCGGCCTTGCTGGTGCGTCTGAATGTGGTCGAGGCGCCGCCAGCGGCCTACCGGGCGCTCCGCATTGAAACCGACGCCTCAGTCGCGGCGTCGCTTCTTCTGGTCGCGTCGAAGGCGCCCACGCTGGAGGGCGTCCTGATGGCGGTCGACTGGATTCGAGCTTCAGAGAATGCGCGAGCCGCAGGCAGCGAGATGATCCATGCGGCGTGGCGAGAGGGCGTGCTGACCGACCCCATTGGCCGGCTGCCTGCGCTCGACGCGCTCCGCTCGATTCCCGTCGAGGACCTCAGCGCTTCGGCGATTCGAGTCCGAATCGAGGCGGGAGATGGCGCTGACCGAGCGGCCCTGCGACCGCTTCTGGAGTCGAGCAACCAGGACCAGAAAATCACGGTTGCGTCAGCGCTCGGTCGGTGGCCTGATTCGTTCGATTGGGTGATTCAGGCCGCCGCGACCGATTCGTCACTCAGGCCGGCGGCAATCCGCTCGATCATGGCGCATCGGCCAGGTCTTGAAGGTTGGCGCCTCGCTGAGTCCTTGCCTCCCGATGAGGGGCGCGATCTCGAGTGGCGCCAGCAATTCGCCGAGGCAATGCCCCCGCAAGAGCTCGCAACGGTGGTTCGGGGGATCAACGATCCACAGATGATCATCTCGATGCTCTCTCATCTTTCGGACTCACGAGAGGGCATTACGCAACGCGTTCGGGGGGAGCTGCTCACGACTCTCGCCCGCGCCTATCTCGCTATCGGAGACGCCTCCTCCGCCCACGAGACGATCTCCCAGGTTGTCGTCGGCGCAACGAGCCCGGAGACCATTGGGCTTCGACTCCGGTCGCTTCTCCTGCTTGGTCGCCTCGAGGAAGCTTCACAGTTGAGCGCCGCTCCAAATGTCTGGATCGCAGCGCTCAGCGAAAACATCGCGAACGAAAGCAGTCACGCAGTGGCAATCAGGGATCTGATCGTTGATCGCTTTGGCGAAACACTGACTCCGTCACAACGCGACGAGCTTGCGACCGCCAACGAGGCGCTCGCGCAGCGCACTACAGAGGATGGCGAGAAGGGCGAGGAGTCCGCGGGGGCCAAGGCCGACGGTGAGGATCCAGGCGCGTGAAGGTTGGCGCGCCAACGCCTTCATCGCCAGATGACTGCACGCACTTTTATAGGGTTCTCATAGGCGCCGCCCGGTGCGCGCCCCATGCGCAGCGACCGTGAAAATCGCGAGTTTGGTCTTGCAAAGTGCGCTTCGAGCGGTCATAACAGAAACAGGCACAAGGGCTTTTGCCCGTGTGTCACTGGTGCGCGGCGGCGAGGCCGTGCCCAAACATGGATAAGGGCTGATTCCAGCTGGATATCGACGGGTATCCAAGTTCGAAAGCTGGCTGAGGCTCTTGAGCGAGGAGTAGTAGACAACGAAGAGAGTATGAGTGTCGCCGGTTGACGTGCGCCGGCAGTCCCTGCGTCGAGTTCTTGTGGCGACGGTCTCAAGAGCGATACCTGAGGCGCGATGGGTGTGCGCACACTGAGCGCAGGCGGCGTTGGCGGCGACGCAAGCGAGGATCATCCATGTCGGGTTGTAGGAGGCGACGCTGTCGCCCGCCCATCACATGATCACTGATTTGTCGAATGACCCGACGCCCATTGGGGGCGGCGGGTGTCGGTACATGGTGCGAGTGTTTCGCATCGTCTTCCTGACACACGTCAATGGCGTGTGTCGTAGCGAGGAGATTGGCTAATGAAGATTGGGATGTTGATCGGAGCCTTGGGAATGGCTCTGGCGGCTGGCGCACAAGCGCAGCGCGCAGCGGCGCCGAACGCCGCTGGCGTGGACGCGGCGTCTCCCGCAAATACGCTTTCGACCTCATCGGTCGACAGCTTCATCGATGCGCGTGACGACGCGCTTGGCACGCCCGGAAGCGCCAAGCGAGCGCAGGTCCTTCGCCAGATGGACCAGGCGATCCGTCGCGGTCAGTATGACTCGCGCCAAGCGCTCGTCGGGAACTTCGGAATCAACTACGAGAAGCAGTGGGACGCCAAGGCGGGCCCCGGCATCTACAAGGGCGACCGCTCCCGAGGCGGCCCGATCGCTCTTGGCGCCGAGCGCGACGCCGGAGATCCCCCCTTCGGATACTTCGATGCGTTCGAGACCTACGCAATCGACCCGAATCCGAATGACTCGACCTTCACAGGTCTGAACCTCAACGGCCAGTTCCAGCCGTCGGGCGCTCTCTTCGAGGCGTTTACGCTCCCTCATATCGTTGCGTGTTCACCCGACGACGACATGGGCATGGGCATCACCGGCGCTGCTGAACTCGTCGGCATGCCGAATAACCACCGCAATCCGTTTGCCCCCGATCCGATTCCCGGCGATCCGAATGGCGCTGTGAATCAGGTCATGGGTCACATGCGCGCCAACGAGGCGGACGGCGGCCAGAACACCGGCGGGTTCTTCGCCGCGATTCTCGGCCACAGCATCTTCGCCGCGACGCCGACGGATCCGCTCGTCCAGACTGTCGACCTGTGGTTCCCCGACCACAACGTGTTCTTCTGGGTTGACGGCCGCGGTCCCGGCGACCAGGTTCCGGCCGGCGGCGGCGGCACTGTCGCCCGTTGGTTCCTCAACGGATTCGACAACGGTGGATTCGAGGCGTTCACGGATCCGGATGGATTCGTGCGTCGCCCGATCATGCTCGGTCTCCTGGCGAATGTCTTCGGATTCGGCCAGTTCTTCGCTCCGCCGGAGAATCCTGCACCGGGTCTGGCGACCTTCAGAACCGCCACCAACGAGTGGGTCACTATCGCGAATCGCATTGATCTCTCGGGCGATCCCGACTTCGGCGGTCTGTCGCAGTGGATGCGCCAGAGCACCACGGACGGAAGCGGCGCCACCACGATCGACGATCCGCGCGACGTTCCGGGCTTCGAGTCCGGGTGGGCCGAGGTGTACCCCGGTCAGCCTGCGAATGTCGTTTCGGGCACGACTTTTGAGGGTGTCGGCACATCCGTAAACGAATTCGGACAGCTTGCTCCGAACCCGTCGCCCATTCTCAACCAGGTCGCGGCAGGCTCCCTCCGCATGATCACGGGCTTCGATCCCGCGACATTCCCGGTTGGAACCGACGTGAGCAACTTCTTCCTGGACAACTACACCATCGTCGGTGGTGAGTTTGACACGCCTCCGCAGCCGAAGCTCCGCATCCCCTACAAGGACGACTTCGAGCTGTACTCCCCGCCGAATGTCCTCTTCCTGCAGGGAAGCACCTGGACCGACGTCGACGCGAGCCTCGCCAGAATGCTGGCGGAAGCAAACACGACGCCGGGCGACGGCACCGACTTGGACGGCATGCCGGCTGAGAACTCCCTGAACCAGGAGAACTTCGTCACCGACTCGTTCTGGCGCGATCAGTTCGGCTCGATCGTCCCCGGCTATGACGAGGACATGCTTCCTGAGAATCGCCTGGACCGTCCTGTGGCGACACCCGGCAACCCGGTGACAGTCTCTGTCAACGTGCGCCTCGAGTTCACCTCGACGACGCGCGGTCTGTCGTATGAGGACAATGACTTCTCCGGTGAGATCGCCGGCGAGCTTGTCTTCCGCAACCACGACACGATGGGTGTCAACGACAACATCCTGTATGTGCGTCTCGAGAACCCCGATTTCGATGCGACGCAGGATGAACTCAATCGCCAGATCGACCAGATCCACAATCCGATGGAGAACACGCGTCGTCTGAATTACCCGACGACCACGGCGATGCCGCTGAACACCTATTTCAACGTCACGCTGACGATGAATGGCGACGGCACGAGCAAGTGGACTGTGGACGGCTCGGATGTCATGTTCGATCTCTCGGGCATGAGCGCATCGCAGGCCTCGATCATTACGAGCCTCAACAGTGGCGCCGCGGGACCTCTCTTCCCGTCGAAGGCTCCGACGCTGGATTTCATCCAGTACGCGTGCGGCAACAATCCGATTGGTGTCGGCGACGAGATCTGGATCGACGATATCTGCATCGATGGTCCGACGCGCGTCGGCGGCCTCGGCCCGGTCTACGAGCTCCCTTACTGGGACAGCTTCGAGTGCTACGTCCAGGGTCAGCATCTCGGTGGTCAGGGTGACTCGCCGTTCTTCGACGCGACGTCTGTCAACGACTTCGATCTGCGCCCGCAGCTTTCTGAAGTGGACGCGATCAACTGCCGTGACAATCTGTCAGGCACGCCAACCGGCGATGTCGGCATCCGGAATGCCGGCGCTCAGACGGGGGGCGATGATGAGTACTGCCTGTACACCGTGCTGACGGACACGAACGCCGGTGGCCCTGAGGTCTCCGATGTCGTGGCTGTGCGCAAGTGGGACGGATTCTCTTGCGACGTGACAGCCTCGTGGACCGAATGCGACGCCGCGCATGCAGAGTCAGATAGCGGCACATGGTCGCTTATCGGAATGTCTGACTCCATGAGCATCGGATCCGTCAACTACTTCGCCAATCGAATCCAGGGGTTCGACGGCAACACTCCTGGCGCGTACGAGCCGACGGTTCGCTACGCCGCGCAGGACTGGTGCTGCTACGAAGTCGTCGACGTGTTCGGCAACGTCGATCGCAAGGGCAACGCCCTTCCGAACGACTGGTGTATCGAATCTGGCGACATCATCAATCTGAAGCCGGGTCCCAACGGCGAGTGCGAGCCGCGCACCTACGAGGCCGGATGCCCGAACTTCATTCTGTTCGATGACGAGGACGGCGATCGATTCGGATGTGTCCTCGGCGTCAACTCACTCGGTGTCGTGAACAACGACGGTTACTGCGCTGACTACGTCGGTGACAACTTCCGTCTTCTTCCCGACGACGAGCCGAACAATGATCGACATGTCTTCTGCCGATACGAGATCAACACAGCGCCGACGCCGATCGACATTCCCGGCCCGGACGCGACGTGCCCGAACTGGACCGTCGGTTCGATCGTCGCTCTCGATCAGGTCGTTGGATTCGACGCGAAGCTCGGCGTCTCGTCCTGCCCTGGCGTCTTCGCCGCGGGCGCCGGCACGGAAGCTGACTTCACGATCATCGGCAAGGACCGCTGCGAAATCTGTGAGGGAACGTGGACGCTCATCAGCTCCGAGATGGTCGAGAACCCGCCGATGTCCGGTATGTTCGAGACCGTCGCGGCTGCCGAGCCGCTGCAGGCCGGCGACATCATCGGCTACGAGCTCTTCACGCTCGAGTTCTCTCGCTGGGCGAACATCAACGGCGGCCGGGGTGACGACACCCTTATGGTCGACGCTTCCTCGATCCTGAACGAGTCCTCCGGCAACCCAGTGGATCCGATGGGGCTGTTCAACGAGGTCGTCTGCTTCGCCAACAACGGCAACCTCACCGACGACGGCCTCAATGGCGTCGAGTGGGCGAATGTCACGGCGACGATTCCGACCGCCCAGGCGGTCAGCGGCGACCCGGCGACGATCGCCAGTGCCTACTGGGACATCTACGTCACTGATCTTCGCTCGCGCAACTCCGTCTCGATCTCCGGCACCGGTGGCGAGATTACGCGCGTGCGCGTTGGTGGTCCGGATGCGACCGGGGACTCGAGCAACGCCAACGGCGTTGGTGTCTCCGACGATCGCGTCGGCGTCTACATTCCCAACTTCATGGGCGGCTTCCCCGTCCCGGTTCCTGAGATCTACATCGACCCCATGGTCGACTACTCCGGCATGGGTGGCCCGATGCCCAGCGGCCCGGGATTCACCGTCGCGGGTGGTCAGTGGTATCGCTTCTGCCTCAACGTGGATGGCGACGGCCAATGGACGCTTGGGATCAACGACAGCGGAGCCCCGGGCGATTCCGTCAACGATTGCGACGACGCCTACTACACGACGATCGCGTCCGGAACGTCGATCGACCTTGACGATGGTGAGTGCGGCACCGGCCTCCCGGTCAACACCATCAACGGCTTCACGGTCTTCTCCGGCTATGACACCGGCGGCATCGGTGACGCCACGCTCGGCGACATCCTGCTGGAGGCGCTCGCGCCGGATGAGGCGGCCCCGCTCGCGGGATTCGGGTCGTTCGACTACTGCTTCTATGACGTCACGGCGCTCGACGCGGGTGCGACGCTCATGGTTCAGCCAATCGATCGCGCCACCGGCGCTCTCGATGGCGGCCTGCGAGCGATCGGCACCGGCGACATCATCGCCGTCAAGTTCGTGAATCCAGGTCCCTTCAACGTCAACTGCCCGCAGGACCCAATTCCTGATGGTCTTGACCGCGAGACCACGCGTCCGACCGCAGGCTTCGAGTTCCAGGACGGCATGGCCATGACCACCGCGTCGGGCACGATGTCGCTCCTTGGCAGCGAAGGTGAAGTCGGTGTCGTGAACGAGGAGCCGGGCGGCGGCATCAACACGGGTGGCCCGATGACGGGCGTTGGTTACAACGATCCGCCCATGGCGATGCCCGGTCCGCACGAGACGATTCTCCTTGCGTGCTTCCCCGATCCGCTGCCGACGCTCAGTGTCGAGCCGCGCTCGCGTTGCTACGTGGACAACATCCACATCAAGGAGACGCAGATCGTGTCCTGCCCGTGGGATCTCGATGGCAGTGGTGACGTCGGCGCGTCTGACCTGGCGACGCTCATCGGTTTCTGGGGACAGACGGGTGTGCCCGCGGACTTTGATGGCGGCGGCGTCGGCGCGTCCGACCTCGCCGAACTCATCGGTCGCTGGGGGCCGTGCCCGTAAGGCTCGTGCCTTGACCTGATACGAATCTCTCGAGTTCGCTCTCGAGCAATTCGACAGACACTTCGGGCGTCGGGAGGTCGAGCCTCTCGGCGCCCGTTTTCATTTGAGAGATCGCTGTACGCGGGGAACTAGGTGGGAATCGCGGCGCGAAGACGCTCTACGCTCAGAGCCGTCTCTGGCGTCTCCCAGAGATCGCGGAACACCGCCCCCCACTCGCCTGGAGCCTCGTCGATCACGCTCAGGCGAACAGTCTCCCGCCCTGAGAGGCATATTCCTGTGCAGACGTGAAACGCGAGATCGATGAACTCGGTGAGATCGCTGCGACGGCGCGCCTCGAGCGGCGCCTCGGTCGAACTCACAAGTTCCTCAAAGCCGAACATCTCTAGCAGAAGTCGCCCACGTTGATCGACGAGCAACATATCCGTCGCGAGCCGACCGGATGACACGTCGCACCCATGCGCTGACTCCAGCGCATCAAGCAACTGGTGCGACGCATGACGGCACTCGAAGTCCGTGAGTCTGCCTCCCTTTCTGTAAAGAAGCTCTGCAAGCGGAATCACACTGTCGGCGCGGCCGAGATGCTCGCACTCGAACCAGGCTCGTCCGTCCGTTCCGTGGCCCCATCGCAGGACCTGCGGGAGATGTTGATTGTGCGTTCTGCCGATCCGGGTGAGGTAGTCGTCGATCGAGCTCGAGACAATGTCGGCGTCGGTTTCGTACCCGAGGCAGGTCGCCCCGTCCGCAGCGCGGCGAAGGGAGCGCGCTCCGAGACGCCATGCTCCGAGCGAGACGATCTGAGCAGACGGCGCCGACGATTCCGACGGCGTCTGCGGGCTCGTGACCTCTCCAGACAACGCGATTCCTCATCCTCGAGTGACGAGATTCGCCCCCGAGCGTTCAGCCCTTCAGGCGACCAACGAGTGTCTTCGCCTTGACCTCGACGCCCTTGAGAATACTCCGCAGGGCTTCACGATTCGGCGCGTATTCCATCGCGGTGTTGAGCGAGACCATCTCGGTCTCCACGAGTTCGGCAAGGCTGTCGGTGTAGCTCCGCATGCCGTCGGCGCGCGAGGACGAGACCACCGCGGGCAAGTCGCCATCATTGCCCTCCCGGATGATCTCTTTCACCACCGGATTGCTCAGAAGCACTTCCGTTGCCGGCACCACACCGATTCCGCCGGTCGCGTCCTTGTTCGCTGGCAGGAGCCGCTGGGCACAGACAGCCTGCAGCGAGTTCGAGAGCGCCGACCGAATGAACGCATGTTCATTCTGCGGGAAGAACTCGATGATTCGGCTGAACGTCTGCATCGTGTCAGCGGTGTGAAGCGAGCCGAAGACGAGGTGACCCGTTTCAGCAGCCTGAATCGCCGCGAGCACCGTGTCGTGATCACGAAGCTCGCCGATGAGAATGACATCCGGGTCCTGCCGGACGATGTATCTCAGCGCTTCGCGATAACTCGGGACATCGAGCCCGATCTCGCGCTGACTGACAATCGCCTTCTCGGAGTGGAAGTGAAACTCGACAGGATCCTCGACCGTGATGATATTGCAGCCGCGCGTTTCGTTGATGCGCTGCAGCATGCACGCGAGCGTCGAGGACTTGCCGGATCCAGTCACTCCCACGACGAGCACGAGGCCCTCGTGAGCCTTGTCCGTAATGTCCTCATAGACCTTCGGGAGATTCAGTGATTCGAATGTCGGAATCTCCGGCTTGATGCGCCGGATCGCTGCGTTCATGCCGCCGCCGGCGCGGAAGACGTTGCATCTGAATCGATCGGCGTTCTTGGGCTGGCGCTCGGGATCGTCGCTCTCGCCCTCGACTTCCGTGTCGGCGCCGTTCTCCTCGAGCCCCTTCAGAGCCTTCGATTTCTCAAGGATCGTCCGGGTGTCCAGGAACGACGAGAAGTCGATGTCGCCTGTGGCGTCGAATTTCTCGCGGAGCCCCTCGGGCAGGATCTCCATGATCAGACGCTCGGTGTCCTGCTCCGTGAGCGGCGGCAGCCCCAGAGGCTTCAGCTCACTGTTGATACGGAAGACCGGTGGGAGACCTACCTTGATGTGCAGGTCAGAGGCGTCGTATTGCCCCATGTTGAAGAGCAACTGCTTGATGGAGATGTAATGCGGCATCCGGACCTCCGAGGAAGGAACGGCAGGCGCGAAGTCGACCTCCGCGCTCGCTGCGCGTACACCCTAACAGGGCGTCAGCGGCGCGTCACGACCGAATCACGCTCAGATTGACGACTGAAGTCCAGCCCGGTCACGCGTCATCGAGCGCCGCGAGAGACGCGAACTGTTCGCCGGCGAGCAGTTCGAGGCTCGCGCCGCCGCCGGTCGAGACGTGGCTGTATCGATCGGCGAATCCGAACTCCTCAGCGGCACGCGCCGAGTCTCCGCCGCCGACGATCGATGTGGCGCCGGCGTCCGTCGCATCCGCGATGGCGCTGGCGACCTGCTGCGTGCCGACTCGGAATGGGCGCCATTCGAACACACCCATGGGCCCGTTCCAGACGATCGTCTTCGCTGACTTGATGATCTGTGAGTAGATGGACTGGGTCTTCGGACCGATATCGAGCGCCATGAAGTTCTCGGGAATCTGATCGCCGACGAACTCGATGTCGCCAGTTGAATCCGAGAACTCAGTGTTGCAGACGTGATCCATCGGAAGATGGAGTTCGCACTTCTCGCGCGCCGCGAGATCGATCAGTCGGTGCGCATCGTCGAGGCGATCGGCCTCCACACGGCTCTTGCCGACGTGGCGCTCCATCGCGTGGAGGAACGTATACGACATCGCCCCGCCAACGAGCACGGCGTCCGTCTTCCGGATGAGCTCATCGACGACCTTGATCTTGTCCGAGACCTTCGCGCCGCCGAGTACGGCGACAAACGGGCGCTTCGGACTCTCCAATGCGCCGAGTTGGAAATCAAGTTCCTTCTTCAAGAGCAAACCGGAAACGCGTGGCTTGCCTTCCATCGCCCGGGGCACGGCCACCATCGACGCGTGATCACGATGGCAGGTTCCGAATGCGTCGTTGCAATAGATGTCTCCGTACGAGGCGAGGCGCGAACCGAACTCAGGGCTCCCCTTCTTTTCGGCGCCGTGGAATCGGAGATTCTCGAGCAGGATCGCCCGGCCCGGCTCCAGGTGCGCCACAGCGCTCGCCGCATCGTCATCTATGCAGTCGTTGGAAGGGAATCCGACATCGGATCCGAGCAGCGTCGAGAGATGCGCCGCGACAGGCGCCAGGGAATATTCCCTCTCAACACCCTTCCCGCCCGGTCTGCCGAGGTGCGACATGAGAATCAGCTTGCCGCCGCGATCGACCACACTCTTGATCGACGGCAGGGCGAGCCGAATTCGTCGATCATCCTTGATCTCACCGTTCTCCATGGGAACGTTGAAATCGACGCGCATCAGCACGCTCTTTCCCTGCACATCCACCTGGTCGATGGTCGTCTTCGGCACGTTCTCTCTCCGTCACTGGGTGTTGGACTGCCCCGCTCTCGGCGGCCCACTCGCTCACGAGCAGGCGGGCCGAATATGCTACCCGAGATAATCCGAAGACGCTGTTCGCAGAAGGCGCGCCCGGCCATCCTCGAATAGAGTCGGTCGCATGCCACAGAGCCTCGTGATCCTGGGCGCGACCGCCAGCGGCAAGACCGGCCTTGCCGTTGACACAGCGTTAGCGCTCGAGACACATGGCGGCGCTGACGTCGTGTCGGCAGACTCCATGCAGGTTTACCGAGGCCTCGATATCGGGACCGCCAAGCCACCTTTGGAGGAGCGCCAGGGGGTGCGGCACCACCTCATCGATATCTGCGACCCTCGCGACGCATTCAGCGTCGATCACTGGCTGCGGGCGTGTGAGGAAGTTCTCGCCGACGTCCATGCTTCATCACGCCTCCCGATCATCGCCGGGGGAACGCATCTCTACATCAAGGCCTTTCTTGACGGCCTGTTCGACGGCCCTCCCGGCGACGATCAGATCCGAGCGTCACTCCAGCGACTGACGCCCGCTGAGCTGCGCCGGAAGCTCGAGGCGGCCGATCCAGAGGCCGCTGGCCGCATCCATCCGAACGACACGCGCCGCACGATCAGGGCGCTCGAGGTGTATGAGTTGACCGGGACGCCGATCAGCGCGCTACAGCAGCAATGGAGCCAGGACCGGGCGCACAGGGATGTGCAGGTGGTCGCGATCGAGTGGCCCGTTCAAGAACTGAATCGTCGTATCAATGCACGAGTTCGCCAGATGGTTGATGACGGCCTGGTCGATGAGGTCCGCTCATTGCAGAGTCAAGGCCTTTTGGGCGTTCAGGCGAGAGAGGCCCTCGGCTACAAGCAGGTGCTGACCCATCTCGAGGGAGGCGCCCCTCTCGAGGACGCGATCGAACAGATCAAGATCGAGACTCGTCGATACGCGAAGAACCAGAGGACATGGCTGCGACGACTCATCGCCGAGCAGCGGCGACTCGCGGACATCCAAGCCCCGTCCGGGGCGAACGACGGGATTTCGGAGATCCCGGCTCGTCCGCCGCTCGTCATCGACGCCGGTGCAACGCCTCGCGAAGTGTGGCTGCAAAGCACTGTCAACGCTGCACTTGCGATGATCCAAGGCGCCGCTTAGGGCGTCGCGGATTCGGGCGCCTACTGTAGTGGCACGCCCATTTGGGCCGAAAGCGAGAGCGTCAACGCCGGAATGACCGGATTTGACAGAGTCTGGCCCTGTCCAGTACTTCCCCCTCTCCGCAAGCCGTCCGGGGCATCTACTTAAATGGCAAAGAAGAAGACGAAAGCTCGAACGTCCAGGAAGAAGTCCACGCGCTCGTCAGGCGGGTCGGCGAAGGGGAAACACCTCGTCATCGTCGAGTCTCCTGCGAAGGCACGGACGATCAACAAGTACCTGGGCCCGGACTTCGTCGTGAAGGCCTCGGTCGGACATATCCGTGATCTGCCGACGAAGGCGCCCAAAGGCGACAAGAGTCCTGTTCCCGGGGTCGACCTCGAGAATGACTTCGAACCGACGTACGAGGTTCTGTCGGGCAAGACCAAGGTCGTCAATGACCTGAAACGCGCCGCTCGCGACGCCGACGATGTGTGGTTCGCAACGGATCTCGATCGCGAAGGTGAGGCAATCGCATGGCACCTTGCGCAGCTTCTCGGCATCGACACCGACAAGGCGAAGCGAGTCGTCTTCAATGCGATTACCAAAGAGGAGATCGGGCGCGCATTCTCCAATCCGCATCCGATTGACGAGTATCGCGTCAACGCGCAGCAGGCGCGTCGCATTCTCGATCGCATCGTGGGCTACCAGGTCTCGCCGCTTCTCTGGAAGAAGGTCGCCCGGGGTTTGAGCGCGGGGCGCGTGCAATCTGTCGCCGTGCGCCTTGTCGTGGAACGCGAGCGCGAGATCCGCGCTTTCGTTCCGGACGAGCGATGGGAGTTCACAGCGCGATTCGCTCACGAGATCGCCGCGGCCGGTAATCTGCGCGAGGAGTGGGCGCGCTTTATCAACACGAAGAACGAGAAGGGCGCGACGCCGACGATCAAGGCGCAGAACGCCTGGCTCGCTGAGCGAAGTTGCGTGAAGGCGGATCTCGTCGAGATCGGCGGCAAGAAGTTCGAACTCGGCCAGAAGGGCGCTCCGGACACGCAGCCGAGCGACCTGACCACTGAAGTTGAACGAGTCGCCGCTCTCGCCGGGCTCGAGCAGATCGAGTCGAGCGTGCGGGAAGATGAGGACGGCAGAGGACCGGCGCGCATGCGCCGGACTGTGCGGGGAGTCGTCAATACAGGCGTCCCGTATCGTGTCGAGTCGATCGAAACGAAGCGCACCACGTCCCGGCCGACGGCGCCATTCATCACGTCGACCCTGCAGCAGGCCGCGTCCACGCGTCTCGGATTTGGCGCCCAGCGGACAATGCGCGCCGCACAGCAGCTTTACGAGGGCGTCGATCTCGGCGTCGAGGGATCGGTCGGCCTGATCACCTACATGCGTACGGACTCGACCCATCTGTCAGCGGATGCGCTGTCGATGGCTCGAGACTTCATCTCGAAGGAGTTCGGGAACGACTATTTGCCCGAGAAGCCGAACTTTTATTCGTCATCGAACAAGGCCGCGCAGGAGGCGCACGAGGCCATCCGGCCGACGAACGTCGAGTACACTCCGGAGCAGGTTCGAAGCGTGCTCAAGCCGGATCAACTCAAGCTGTACCAAGTGATCTGGGAGAGATTCGTCGCATGCCAGATGACGCCGGCCAAATGGGATTCGACGAGCGTTCTTATCAAGGGCGGCACGGACGCGAAGCAGGAACTTACATTCCGCGCTTCCGGCCGAAGCCTGGCATTTGACGGCTTCTACCGTGTTGCGGGCGTGCCGACGGCTTCTGATGAACAGACCTTGCCGCGCTTCAGTGAGAAGGAATCGCTTGCGCCGTTCAGCGTGACGCCCGAGCAGAAGTTCACATCCCCCCCGCCGCGATACTCGGAGGCGTCGCTCATCAAGACGCTCGAGAGCGAGGGCATCGGAAGGCCGTCAACCTACGCCTCGATCATTCAGGTGATTCAGGATCGAAAGTACGTCGAGCAGATGGAGCGGCGTTTCTACGCGACTGATCTCGGGGAAGTCGTGACGGACAAGCTGATCGAGGCGTTCCCGCGCATTCTTGAAGTGGGCTACACACGCGATCTCGAAGGACAACTCGATCACATCGAAGATGAGCACAAACGCTGGACGGAGGTGCTTGCCGATTTCTACGGCCCCTTCAGCCGGCAGCTCGAAACGGCGCACGAGCAGATGGTTCATGCGAAGGCGGAGGTGCATCCCGCCCCCGAGGAATATCGCTGCGAAAAGTGTGACGCCTCGCTGGTCTATCGCTTTGGAAAGAACGGCCGATTCCTCTCGTGCTCCACGTATCCGAAGTGCGACTTCGCGTGCCCGTGCGATCGAGACGGCAAGCCCCAGCCGATTCAGACAGCGAATGTCGCGTGCATCAAGTGCGGCGAAGCGATGATCAAGCGCACAGGTCGATTCGGCCCGTTCTACGGCTGCTCTGCTTATCCGGATTGCGATGGCATCCTCAAGGCGGACAAGAAGACCGGCGCGCCTGTCGCGCCGACACCGCCGCCGCTTGAAACGGATCTCCCCTGCCCGAAGTGCGATGCGACGCTCAATCTTCGGCGTGGCGTGCGCGGCCCCTGGCTGAGCTGCTCGACCTATCCCAAGTGCAGAGGTCGCGGCAAGTGGTCCGAGCTCGACGCGGACACCAAGGCGCGCTGGGAGAAGGCGCTTGAAGAGCACGAGAAGAAGCACCCCATTCCGATCGTTCGCGATCTTGATGGTGTGGCGCTGACCGATGAGCGCGGCAAGCCCATTCCGCCGGAGGAGAGCGCCGAAGAGGTCGGCGATTTCGACACGATGGCGGCAGCCTGAGCGCGCTTTCGGCCGACGCCGCTCGCGGCGTCCTCGACCTTCGCGTACAACGTCTGACGTGACCCGGCGGGCCTGATTCCTGCCCGGCCGTCGCGCGACGGACCGACAAGGTACGTACGAGTCGCGTCCGATCTGGCGGAGATTCCCGACGACCGATGCTCAGCCGCATCCAGATCCTGCTTCAGAAGCTGGCTCTTCGCCTTGGATTCAAGCGCGACTGGTATCTGATCGCACTCGGCGCGGCCATCGGCGGTGTGACCGCGTTCGGCGCGATCGCATTCATGAAGCTGCTGGAGTGGGGTAGTCATCAGGCTGCTTCGGCCGCGTCTCGCTGGCCCCTCTGGACACTTCCGTTGATTCCAATGGCCGGCGCCCTCGCCACTGGATTCCTCGTCTACCGCTTCGCACCCGAGGCGCGCGGACATGGCGTCCCGGAGGTCATGGACGCGATCTATCGCAAAGGCGGTCGCATTCGAAAGCGCGTCGCGAGCGTCAAGGCGCTTGCATCGGCGATCACCATCGGCTCCGGCGGGTCGGCCGGCGCTGAGGGTCCCATCGTCCAGATCGGATCGGCGATCGGATCCGGCATCTCTCAGACTCTCGGGATCTCGCGCGAGCAGACGAGCACATTGCTTGGCTGCGGCGCCGCGGCCGGCATCGCCTCCGTCTTCAACGCGCCGATCGCCGGTTTCATCTTCGTGCTGGAGATACTTCTGCGCGATTTCTCACTCCGGACCATTCTGCCGATCATGATCGCGTCCGTCATGGGCGCCGCGGTCACGCAGAGTGTCCTGGGCCAGAATGAGGCGCTCTTCGGCGGCACTCATGTGCTCGAGGGATACTCGTTCCACGTCTTTGAGTTGCCGGCGTACGCGGTGCTCGGCGTCATCTGCGGCGCTATCGCTGTTGTCTTCATCAGGTCGCTTTATGCGGCGGAAGACCTCTCTGAACGAGTCCGAATGCACCCGGTGATCAAGCCCGTTATCGGCGCACTCCTGCTCGGCTTGCTCGGCATCGGCTTCCTGATGATCAGCCACGTCGCCGGTTCAAGCGCGACGATGCCTGCGTTCTTCGGCAACGGCTATGAAATGGTGACAGGGCTTCTCGACCCCAAGACGTTCGGCGACATGCTGAGCACCGTGTCCGCCAACAGCCCGCTCGAGGCTGCGCGCACGACGGGACACCCGCACATCGTGGATGTCTCGCTTCCGCCGCACTTCTGGCTGCTCGGCCTATTGCTTGTCGCGAAACTCGCCGCGACATGCTTCACGCTTGGCTCAGGCGGCTCAGGCGGCGTTTTCGCGCCGTCGCTCTTCCTCGGCGCCACCGGCGGCGCCACGTTCGGCGTTGCGCTGCAGTGGTTGGGCTTCATCCCCGCCGGCGGCTCGCCCGCCGCCTACGCCCTCGTCGGAATGGCTGCGGTCGTCGCCGCGACAACCCATGCGCCCATCACCGCGATCATCATCGTCTTCGAGATCACGCGCGATGTGTATGTGCTGCTTCCGATCATCTTCGCCGCAGGGCTGTCGATTATCGTTGCGCAGTTCTTCCTCGTTGACTCCATCTATACGTTGAAGTTGCGTCGTCGCGGCGTGCTTCTTGGTTCAAGCGCCGATCTCACGATTCTCAGGCGCATCACGGCGCAGCAGGTTCCCCTGGCGCCGCACGTCGCGGTCTTTCCCGATGACTCAGTGTCGCGTTTGCTCGAACTCAATCGCAACTATCAGATCACCGACTTCGTCGTGACGGATCACGACGGCAGGTATCTCGGGATGGTGCCTGCGCAGGCGCTGCGCACCGCGCTCATCGAACGCGAAGCCATCCCACTGCTTCTCGTTGACGACATATACCGATCCGATCTCCCGGTGATCCACCCGGATGAGTCCCTTGATCAGGTCCTCGACAAGTTCAGTCGAAACGACGTCGCGAGTCTCGCGATGGTCGCCGACGGCGTCATGGTCGCCGGGGCTGACCAGGGCCGAGCAGTGAGCGGCCTCATCACGCGAACGCGCCTCATTCGGCGCTATCAGCAGGCGCTGACCGAGAACTGATGGCCGCGCAAACTGAGATCCAGACCGGAGAGGCAGCCGGACGTCCACTTTCCTTCCGAGCGCGTCAGCGCCTTTCGAGATCGCGAGACTATCAAGCGGTCTATCAGAAAGGCATGCGCAAGACTCGCGGGCCCCTGATGATCGTCGGTCTGCCGAATGGCAGCGAGGTCTCGCGGCTCGGCCTCTCCGTTGGCCGCAAGGTCGGCGGGGCCGTGACCCGCAACCTGATCAAACGGCGACTTCGAGAGGCATTTCGACTTTCACAAGGCGTGATCCCGAGCGGCTACGATTTCGTCATCAATGTGCGGCCGCATCGACCACTCTCACTCGACACCTACCGGGACCACGTCGTCTCCGCATGCGGGGCCCTTGCGCGAGACTGGAAACGGCGGACCTGAGAAATCGCCGTCCGCGCGAACGCCATTGCGATCGTGGCCTTTTGTCGCGCTCATTCACCTCTATCGTTGGACGCTCTCACCGCTGATTGGCGGCCACTGCCGGTTCCGTCCCACCTGCAGCGCGTACGCGCTCGACGCGTACCGGGAGCACGGCACGCTTCGAGCCACCTGGCTCACCATTCGACGGATCTCGAGGTGTCATCCCTGGGGGCCAAGTGGCTTCGATCCAGTCCCGCCGCGACATTCGTCATCGAAATGAATGACGACACCTGAATTGGGCAGGATCCGCCTGTTTCGATAAGGGACCGGCGTCGCCAGAGCCGAAAGTGAGTGTACACTTACCTGACGACACCTCCCCTTCTGGGATCACGATGCGCCGACTCCCCGCCACGGAACGACGCCAGCAACTCCTCGACACGGCCGCTCAGCTGTTTGCGCAGCGCGGCTACTCCGGCGCCACGACGGCGGAACTCGCCCGAGCGGCCGGCGTGACCGAGCCCATTATCTATCGGCATTTCTCATCGAAGCGCGATCTCTTCATCGCGCTCATCGATCAGACCGGGGAAGAGACGATTCGGCTCTGGGAGAAGCACCTCTCCGAGACGACTGATCCCGCTGAGCGTCTTCGACGCCTCATCGGCGCGAACCCGATGGTCACGAACAAAGGACGCGGCGTCTATCGCGTCATCGTCCAGGCGATGACTGAGATTGATGACGAGTACATCCTCGAGGCCCTCCAGCGCCATATCTCTGCGCTGCATCGATTCCTCGCCCAGCAGGTCATCGACGCACAGGACAACGGCCGTGTGAGCAAGCGATTCAGCCCGGAGATCACGGCCTGGCTCCTGCTCCATCTCGGCCTCGGATATGGCGTGCTGGCGCCGCTCGGCATACCGGACCACGCGCGCGACCAGGATGGCATGCATGTGCGCCAGGTGGTTGAGCAGCTCATGCTCGGCGTGAAGTAATCCCAACCCTCGGGCGTTGCGGCGACCGGGCTACGATGGGTCGTCCATGATCTACCTCGACAACAATGCGACGACGCGGCCGACGGAAGCTGTTGCGGACGCGGTTCGCGAGGCCCTTCGTGTCGCGTGGCAGAATCCATCGTCAGCCCATCGCGAAGGCCAGGAGGCGCGACGTCGAGTCGAACTCGCCCGGCAATCCGTCGCGAAGCTTATCGGCGCCAAGGCGCGCGAACTGGTCTTCACGTCGGGTGGGACCGAAGCGATCGGACTCGCAATACTCGGGACGCTTCGCGTGGCGCGGGGCGCCGGTCGCAACGTGATCGTGACGACGCCGATCGAGCACGCCGCCGTCCGGGATCTTGCTGACGATCTGGAGACAGAGGGCGTCGCGGAAGTCCGGCAGATTCGCGTTGATCCAGCGGGTGTAATAGACCTCGACAGCGCGCGCAACTGTCTGGATGACGACGTTGCGATCGTCAGCGCCCAGTGGGCGAACAACGAGACGGGAGTCATCCAGCCCGTCGCAGCGCTCGGTGAACTCTGCCGAGAGCATCGGGCGCCTCTTCATATCGACGCGGCTCAGTGGGTCGGGAAGATGCCGACGGATGTCTCCTCGGCGCCGATCGAATTTCTGACTTTCTCCGCGCACAAGTTCCACGGACCGAAGGGAGTCGGCGGACTCTACTGTCGCCGGAGCGTCCCGCTGCGACCGTTGGCGCCAGGCGCCCAGGAGCTTGGGCGGCGCGCTGGCACAGAAAACGTGCCGGGGATCCTCGGCGCCGGAGTCGCCGCAGAGGCCGCCTCCGCCTGGCTTGCAGACGTCTCAGCGCGACGTCGAGTGGCAGATCTTCGTGATCGATTTGAATGCGGCGTGCTCGAGCAGATACCCGACGCCCACATCAATCGCGCTCCCGATCGACTCTGGAACACATCGAACATCGCTTTCCCCACGCTGGAGGCCGAGGCGCTCCTCATGCTCCTTTCTGAGCGCGGTGTGTGCGCGAGCGCCGGCGCCGCCTGCTCCTCCGGCTCGCTCGAACCGTCTCCAGTGCTCCTCGCGATGGGGATTCCCGAATCGCTCGCCCACGGCTCCATTCGATTCAGTCTGAGCAGAGAGACGACCCCCGACGAAATTGAGTCTGCGATTGGGGTCGTCGGCGCGTGCGTCAATCAGCTCCGGACGTCATCCGCGTCGCTTTGACGGAGTCTGCGTCTCAATATTGACGCCGCATACGCGCCGACGGGATGTCCAGTTGTGCGCGGTACTTCGCGACGGTCCGGCGCGCGATGTCGACGCCGCGCTCCTTCAGCGCCTCAGCAAGCGCTTCATCACTCAGCGGGGCCGACTTGTCTTCCGCATCGACAATCTCCTGCAGCGCCGCCCGTATGGCGTCCCAGCTCATGTCCTCGCCGGAGTCCGTCTGCGTGCCCCCTGAGAAGAAGCGACGCAGCGCCACGACGCCCCGCGGTGTCTCGACGTATTTTCCGGAGACAGCGCGCGAGACTGTGGCCACGTGCACACCAAGTTGATCGGCCACCTGCGTCATCGGCAGCGGCTTGAGGGCCTGCGGCCCGAAGTCGAAGAAGTCTCGCTGCGCCGCGATGACGACGTTGATCACACGCATCAGGGTGTTGTTTCGTTGCGCGATCGCCTCGATCAGCCACTGGGCATTCGTCAGGTTGCGTCGCACGAACTCCTTCGTCTCTTTCGCGACGCCCTGCTCCTTCGCCATCTTCGCATAGGAGTCATTGATGCGAAGATGCGGAAGACGGCCATCGTTGAGATACGCGAAGTACCGGTCTTCATCTTCGTCGTACTCGATCACGGCGTCAGGGATGATCGGCGGCGGTGTTTCGTCCCGCAGCGCTCGACCGGGAGCGACATTCAGACGCTGCATGTGCACCATGGCGTCTTTAATCTGCTCGATCGAAAGATCCGTCTTCTGCGCGATTCGAGGAAGTCGATTCCGGACGAGATCGTCGAGGTGCTCTGAAATCAGCAGACGCGTCGTCTCGAATGAACCCCGATCGAGTTCATCCTTGAGGCTCCCCAGTTGAAGCAGCAGGCACTCCCGCGTGTCGCGCGCTCCAACGCCGATGGGCTCGAGATTGCTCTGCAGCACCTTGAGAACTTCCTCAAGACGCTCAGCGCTTGGCCGATCCTCACCAGCCGGCGCCCGATCAGCGATTTTCTCGAGATCCGTGCGAAGGTAGCCATCGTCGTCGATGAAGGAGATCAGGAGTTCACCGGCCTCGCGCGTTCGATCATCGAGATCCGCAAGCCCCCACTGCTCGAGCAGTTGTTCGCTGAATGACGCGCCACGCGCTGCGGTGTTCGCCATCGCGTCCATCTTGGCGTCACGCTCTCCGCTCGATTGCCTTGACGACGCGATCCGAGATTCGAATGTCTCCGACTTGTTCAGGCCGGCCGCCGAATACTCATTCTCGAACGCCTCGCTGTAGCTGCCTTCCATGCTGGCGAGTCGTTCGAAGTCGCTGGCGCCGTCGTCCGCGTCGACATCGAGTTCACGCGCCCCCTCCGGGCGATCCTCCTGAGCGCCGCCGCCTCCATCCGGTCCGTCCTGCTCCTCCTGAACCGGCTCAACGGCCTCGAGCGTCACGTTCGATTCGAGCTCCTGCTCGATGCGCTCTTCGAGCGCGAGCGTCGGAAGCTGCAGGATCTCCATCGACTGGATCATCCTGGGCGCCAGCTTCATCTGCTGGCCGAGCTTCATCTGTTGTGACGTGTCAAAACGCATACGAATTCGGTGAGGCTCCATCCTCGATGGCCGCGATGCATGCTCGCTCGCGGTCAGGTTACTCGTTCATCGACTGCCGGCCACTGATCGCGTCAGCCAGAACAGCCTTGCTCGCGTATTCCAGTTGGCTTCCCGACGGCAGGCCGCGCGCCAGCCTGCTCACGCGCACGCCTCGAGCCTTGATCTCATCCGCCAGATAGAGCGCTGTGCCGTCACCCTCGAGCGTCGGATTGAGTCCGAGGATGACCTCCTTGATCGGGACGCCACCGGCGTTCTTCTCCGGTCGCTCGATGCGCGTCAGGAGTTCGGTCACAGTCAGGTCCGTCGGCCCGATTCCGTCGAGAGGATTCAGCGAACCCATCAGCACGTGATACACACCGCCGAACATCCCTGTCTGCTCGAGCGCGATCAGATCCTTCGGCTGCTCGACCACGAGCACGATGGCCCGATCCCGTCGGTCATCGGCACAGAGCGAGCAGGGATCCTGCTCCGCGAGATGGTGACACACCGAGCAGCGCCCGACTTGCTCCTTCACATCCGCGATCGCCTGAGCGAGTCTGAGGGCGTCCGGCTTCCTCGACTTCAGAATGAAGAACGCCAGACGCTCCGCGGAGCGTCGCCCGATTCCAGGGAGGCGCGCGAACTCCTCGATGAGACGATCGACTGCCGCCGGATAAGCGGAGTTGCCGCCTGAACTCGCCCTTGGGCCATTCGCCCCGCCCGAACTCCCTGGATTTCTTGACACGTTCATGCGGCCCAATTCTACGATCGAAGAGCGTATCTCGTGGGGCGGTCGAAGCGAAGCGAAACGGAACCCGCATGCGATTCCTCCGAACATTCCGGGGACCTCTCCGACGCCCTCCGGGGCGCTGCGTGCGTGGGTGCGGAGACTCCATCGAGCGAGGCGATGGGCGTTCCGTGGCCTCATCGACGTTGGCCGAGAGAGGAAGCCAGATGACCACTTGGGGACTGTTGTGTGCCGGCGGCGCGGGCGTGGTTGTCACAGCCTCGTTTGCGATCGGACAGCTTGAGGACGCGGCGTCGGATCCTGAGCCGACAGCGCCGTTGGCGGTCGTGCAGGAGCCGGATCTCGTGGACGAAGACGGTGTCCCGATCGGCGACCGTGCTCAGCAGCGCGGAGATGTCGGCCCGATCCTGGTGACGCCGCTCGCCACGTGGGAGCGCGGCATGGGAAGTTCGCTCATCACACAGGTCAACGTGGACGGCTCGCAGGGGAACATCCTCTTCGACGCCGGGAATGAACCGTCCATCGCCGTGGATCCGACAGCGCCGATCCGCATGGCGATTGGCTGGCGTCAGTTTGACTCAGTGTCGAGCAGTTTCCGGCAAGCCGGCAACGCATTCAGCGTGGACGGCGGTCGCACCTGGACCAACCAGACGGTCATCCAGCCGGGCGTCTTCCGCAGCGACCCTGTGCTCGGCGTCGATGGGCGCGGGACCTTCTATTACAACAGCCTGCGCGGCGACTTCGCCGTTCACATCTTCAAGTCCGACGATGCGGGCGACACATGGGGCCCTGAGATACCCGCGTTTGGTGGCGACAAGCAGTGGATGGCCATCACACAGGACATCACGACGCCGACGCATCTTTACATGGCCTGGAACACAGCGGCCGGGTGCTGCGGCATCCTGACATTCACCCGCTCGCTCGATTTCGGCGAGACGTGGATCAGCCCCGTTGGGATTCCGATGAGTCCGATCTTCGGAACGACAGCGCTCGGACCGAATGAGGAGGTGTATGTCGTCGGCGTCGCATCGCGTCCGTTCTTCGACGCATCGACGATTGTCGTTGCGAAGTCGTCGAATGCGTCGAATCCCGCGCAGTTGCCCTTCTTCGAGCAGGTGACGACGGTCGACATGGGCGGCAGCGTGGTGCTGGGCGCCGGGCCGAACCCATCCGGTCTACTCGGCCAACCCCATGTGCTGGTTGATGAGTCCGGCGGAACCTACGACGGCTCGATCTATGTCATCGGGTCATTCTCATCGCCCTCCGGCGATCCACTCGATGTGCGCGTGGCGCGGAGCGACGACGCCGGCATGACCTGGGGCATGCCCGTCACGATCAATGATGACGGCCCGGGCATCGAAAGCTGGCAGTGGCTCGGAACGGCGTCAATCGCCCCCAATGGAAGACTCGATGTCGTCTGGTGCGACACGCGAAATGACCGGTTCGCACAGACGAGCCAACTCTTTTACTCATTCTCACTCGACGGCGGCCAGACCTGGAGCGTCAACCAGGTCATGACGCCTCCATTCAACCACAGCCTCGGCTATCCACAGCAGAGCAAGATGGGAGACTACTTCCACATGGTCTCCGACAATCTCGGCGCCGATCTCGCCTTCGCCGGCACGTTCAACGGCGAGCAGGATGTGTACTACATGCGCCTCGGCCCCTTCGACTGCAATCGCAACGAGATCTCCGATGCGTTCGAGATCGCGATGGGCGACGTCGACGACTGCAATGAGAACGGCATTCCCGATGAGTGCGAGGTCACCGCAGGCGTACTCGTCGATGAGAACATGGACGGCGTCTTCGACGCATGCGAGATTCCCTGTGACGCCGACCTCAATGGCGATGGCGTCGTCGGCTCTGGCGATATCTCGATTCTCATTGGATCCTGGGGATCATCAGGCGTCGCCGATCTCGATGGCGATGGAAATGTGAGCTCGAAAGATCTCGCGGAGTTGCTGGGGCGATGGGGACCTTGTCCCTGATCAGGCGTCCCGACTGAGATACCGCGACGCGCGCCCCATGCCCTCGCGCATGCGCTCGATGGCGCGCCCGGCCATTCGGCGCACCGCGTCCTCGGACTTCTCGAGTTCAGCGGCGACTTCGGCAAGTGTCGCCTCTTCGAGGTAGAGACGCTGCACGATGTGCTGGTATTCCTTCGGCAGCGTGGCGATGCAACCGATCATGGCGCCCACCGCGTCCTCGCGACGCATGACGCGACTCGGGGTGCTGGTCTCCGGCTTGCACATCTCCAGCAGCGTCATGCGGCGCGACTGCGAGACGTTGCGCCGCCCGATCTCTCGCGTCACGTCGCGCTTCTGTCGCCGGTGATAGCGCACGCGGTCGATGAAGCACTGGCTCACGATCGCGGCGATCCATCGATAGAACGAGTCCTCTCCTTCGGGTGTGAACTTCGTGATGTTGCGGAAGACGTTGATGTAGGCGTCCTGAAGGACGTCTTCGGGTTCGATCTTGCCCTGCCAGTCGGGACCGATCTTCCGCGCCGCATGCCGGAGCAGCCGATCGTGGTAATGCCACAACAGGCGCTCGATCGCCTCCTCATCCTCCGACAGCGCCTTCTGGATCAGATCATCCAGGGCCGCTTCATCCAGTGGTTCTCGCGCTGCCTCGCTCATGGCTGCTCTATAGAATACAGGTCGTTCGCGAGACGGCAGACGCTCTGCGGGGTGACGGATGGCGGGATCCTCAGAAGAAAAACCGAGGGAGATCGTCGATCGGCTCATGCAGAACTGGCGGGCCGGGCGGAACACCACGATCGATCAGGCCGTCGAGCAACTCCGCGACGGCGAAGATCCGGGCTCACTCCGGAATCGCGTGGTCGAACTCCTTGGGAAGCAGACCGAGCTTTATGAGCCCAACGGGGCACGGAGCGAGCCGCTCCAGGCGGCTGACGAGGAGATCCCCGAACTGCCCGGCTACGACGTGAGCGATCTGCTGGGTCGGGGCGGCATGGGCGCCGTCTACGAGGCGTATCAGCAATCCACGAGCCGTCGCGTCGCGGTCAAGTTCATGCTGGACCGTGGTGGAGATCGCGCTGGCCAGTGCGAGCGATTCGAGCGCGAAGTGGACCTTTGCGCCCGTCTGCAACATCCGAACATTGTGTCGATCATCGACTCGGGCGTGCACAAAGGGCGCTTGTACTACGTGATGGAATACGTCGAGGGCGAGCGCCTTGACGACTTCCTCACACCAGGCGAATGCGATCCCCGGACACTTCTTCGCACGATCGTCAAGATCGGTCGCGCCGTGGATTACGCGCATCAGCGCGGCGTGCTGCATCGAGATCTGAAACCGGGCAACATCCTCGTCGACGATCGCGGCGAGCCGCACCTGCTCGACTTCGGATTGGCGAAGGCCATCGACCCGACCAGCGGCGGCGGACTCCAGGTCTCGATTTCCGAGCCGGGTCAACTGCTTGGCACGATCGCCTACATGGCGCCGGAGCAGTCGCGCGGCGAATTCGAGCAAATGAGTGTGCGCAGCGATGTGTATTCGCTCGGGGCGATTGCGTATGAGCTTCTCACGGGGAAGCTCCCTTGCGATGTCGACGGCCCACTGCCGGTCGTTCTTCGCGGCATCGCGGATCTGCCGCCGGTGCGACCATCGACGCTCACGAAGAGCTCGAACAACGATGTCGATGCAATCCTGCTGAAGGCGCTCGAGAAGGCGCCGGGCGATCGATATGCGACCGCCTCAGATCTTGCCGACGACATCGAACGACACCTCGGGTCGCAGACTATTCATGCGCGCCGCGCGGGGCCAGTCCTTCGCACGCTTCGCTGGTATCGAAGGAACCAGATCGTCGCGACAATCGGACTGGCCGCGAGTGTGTCGTTGGTAATAGGTGGCGCAGTTGCCTACTGGAATGTGACGGGGCAAAGAGAACAGCTCAATGGCCTCCTGGAGGATGACAACTTCATCACGGAGTCAGCGGACTTCGACAGGCAGAAAGACGAGGCGATCGTCGACTATTTCGTCCAGAAGGCGGCGTTCGCCTCTCGCCTGGACCGTTTGCCGAGAAGGCAGTCCGACTTGCTCGATTCAATCGGTATCGCATTTCGAAAACTCGGCGAATACGAGCGCGCACGAGCAGCACTGACCGAGTCGCTCAGGCTGGCGGAGGAACATTATCCGAAGCGCCACCCGCAACGCGTCAAGCGCCATCACGATCTTGCGAGTGTCCTCTGGTGGCTCGGCGAGTACGGCGAAGCAGAACCTCATTACCTCCGCGCTGTCGAAGGCTGGCGGGATCTCTACGAGAGGGGATATCGTCGCCTTTACGGTGTGCACGACCCTGACATGGGCAAGAATCTCGCGCGTTCACTCGATCACCTGAGTTCGAACTACTCGCGCCTGTTCAGGATGGACGAGGCAATTCCAACCTCTCGAGAAGCGCTGGATCTTCGCCTCGCCATCCTCGGCGAGGACCACATGGATGTCGCCCAGAGCTACAACAACCTCGCGAGGATCCTGAACTCCACCGGCCGCCACGAGGATGTCGAGGAGCTGTGCGACAAGGGACTCGTGATCATCCGCGCTCGATACGGCGAATCTCATCGCGGTGTCGCGTCCCTCCTTCAGCAGAAGGGACGGGCGCTGCTCGAGACCAATCAGCTTGACGCGGCGCTCGAGACGCTCCTTGCGTCGTTGGCGGTCAAGGAGGCCGTGCTCGTTCGCGATCACACGTCCACCGCGAACACACTGCACGATCTGGCGCTCATTCGCATTCGAAACGGTGACTACACGAACGCCCGGTCCGAAGCGCAGCGCGCCTTCCAGATTCGCCTGCTCAAGCTCCCGGAAGTCCACGAGGAGATCGCAGAGTCACTGCTTCTCGAAGGACGTCTTCACCTCATCGACGGTGATCTCGAGGTGGCCGAGTCGCGCGTCGCCGACGCCGTCGTGATGTATCGGCAACTGTGGCCCGGTCGGCGCACGTGGCAGCTTCTCGAGGCGGAGTCAATCCGGGCGGAGATCGAAGCGGAGCGCGGAAATACCGATGAGGCGCGCGTGATGCTGGCCGGGATTAGCTCGGAGCTTGCCGAGCTTCGTCCAGCGCCGAGTCGAGTATGGACGGAGACGCAGGCGCGGCTTGCGCGCATTTCCGCTCTCGATTCTGCTCGATCACGTCTTGAGTAATTCACTCAGAGTCGGTGTCAAGATCCGCGGACTCCGCCTGCGCCTCGTCAGCGACTCGATCATTCGCTCGCACGAAGTCCGGGCACCCCGGTGTGCACGCTCCCCAAAAGCCAAGTAGCTCAGCAAGCTCCGCCGAGCCATAGGGATTTCCCCAACGCCCGATCAGCTGCGCAAGATCACTGGCGCCCACGGCGCCGTCGCCGTTGAAGTCCCAGATTTGGCATGAGCGCGCGAACTCCGCGCCCTCGAGAACGATCAGGTAGCTGCCGACAGCGCCGGGACCAGCCCATTGCGCGACCGGACTCATGCCGTCCGGGCCATCCGGGCCTGAAATCTCGAGTGGGTCGTCAAACTGAAACTGAGGCTGCGCGAGCTGACCGAGTGACTCATTCGGCGCGCCGCTGATCGCGAGGTAATAGAGACCGGGTCCAGGTATCACAGCGCCGGTCCCGTCGGTCGACATCGCCTGCAGGAATGAACCCTGCGGGTTCGCAGGCATCGGGTTCGGCGAGTCCTGATTCGCGAGAACCGGGAAGCCGGCGCAGTCGAAGAGGAACAGTTGCGTGTCGAACGTGCTGGCGCTGAGGCCCATCGGATCAGCGCCATCGGTGAAGGCGGCGAAGAAAATCGGATCGAAGATATCGATGATGTAGAGATCCTCGAAATCGGCATCGGTCACGAGTCCGCGCGAGATGATGATGCCGGTGAGGCTGCCGCCGATCGTCGAAAGCGGGCCGAGTCCCTTCGGCTGATCTGCATCTGGCGGAAGACTCGGCGCATCGAATGCGGAGCCCGCGGATCCCTCGGTCCAGTCTGGACCGGCGCTCGCGACCGAGGCCAGCCCAACCAGTGCGGCAACCGCGGTCGGAACGAATGTGCGCATGGGAATCAGCATCTGAGCCTCCTCCAGCTCATCGATCACGACGTCTTGCCCCGACGCCGAGAAAGACACGATCTTCAAACGACCAGAGCAGCCTCTCGGCCGCTTCGCCCATCGGAGAGCGCACCGGTCTCCCATTCCCCTCTCCTTCGAGAATACTCCCGATTCGGACCCACTCAAGGACGGATCCGGATCGCGGGTGTCCTCTCTGAAGCGACAGGCCCCATTCCTCGTGGAACGGGGCCCGCCGTCGCAAGATCGACCGGGCGATCTGACACTCCCGGCCATTCGTCCGAAAGGAACTCAGCAGGGACCCCACCTTCCGAGCAGCTCCGCGAGGTCCGAGGATCCAACCACCCCGTCTCCGTCGAAGTCCCATGGGCAGCCCGGAGGCAGCGGCGGACAGGGAGGCGGAACGATGATCGGATACCACTTGAACTTGTAGAACGCGCCGGCTCCTGGGTTCATCGCAAACTGGGGCAGCGGAAGCGGAGGCGCTCCCGCCTGACCTGGCTCAGCCAGAACCTGCCCGTTGTCAACGAGGAAGAGTCCGAGCGGCGCCATCTGTCCGGGAACACAGAGCTGACGCGGATCCCAACCCGCCGGAATTCGGATCTTCTGGAACACGTCGAAGAAGACGCCAGGCGGAATGTCACCGGGTCCCGCGAACGAGAACACATCCGACAGACGATTCGAAGGAGGCGGCGTCGCCGTGCCACCGGCGGCCTGGTAGTAGATGTTGAAGAAGTCATCGACCTGCGCCTGGATGCTCGGGTCCGTGTTCGGCTGGAACGGGCCAAAGCCAGGCGCATCCGGAGGAAGTCCGGCCCAGTCCGCGAAGGGGCTGAATGAGAACCCAGCCGTGTGCACACCTTTGGCTTCCGCAAAGTCCGGCAGCGGCGGCACGGCGCACGCGCACTGCTGGAACGGAGGCAGGGGCATCGGGTTGGACTGGAAGAGCGGCATGCCGTCCATGCGGAAGTAGCGCACGATGAGGCATTCCCAGTTTGGATCATCCGGATCGATCTGCCAGTCAATTACGACACAACAGACGATGGGTGGATCCGGCGGCGGAGGCGGCGGCGGCGCTTTCTCCGGTGGCGTTCCGCACGCCAGTGCGGCGGCGGTGGTACAGGCAAGCGCCGTTGTCGAGAGAAGTGTGTTTCGAATGAGGCTTTTCACAAGTGAGTCCTCCACGGAATTCGGCGCACGGCGCAGCGATAGCGCCTCTGCGCCTCGGCATTCGTTGGTCCATTCGTGGGACCGTGGGCGCGACCACCTCAGTCACGCCGCGCGGCGATGGCCTCGAACGGCTCGGACCGCCTCCGTGCTTCCAGACACTGATCTCGGGAGGGTCTGCGCCGACTACGTGATCGACCTTGGTCACCGACGCCGGGCCCTTCCCAGCCCAGCGGATCGTCGCCCTCGCTCTCTGGCGAGCAGCGACACCCTCAGAAGCGCCGGCCAGCGTCAGGACCGGCGCGGTCTTCCGGGGAAATCACGCGCGAATCTCGCAATCGTTGAATGGACGACCCGCGGGAAACACCCTGGGCTGGATTCGAACCAGCGACCTACGGATTAGAAGTCCGTTGCTCTATCCAGCTGAGCTACCAGGGCAGGATGTCCAGCGTCCTATGGTAGCGAGCGCCTCGGGTGTCGCGGGCGCGCGGCGCTAGTCGGAGACGGCTGAGCCCGGCCGGCCGCGGTAGTGATCCCGAATCGCACGCAGGAGCTCCATGGCGCCGAGCGGGCGCTGGCCTTCACGCCGTCGCTCTGCACCGAGATCGTACAGCGTTCGCCACTGGCTGAAGAGCACCTGATAGCTCCAGAGAATAGAACGACCTGGGTCATAGAGATTCGTCGACTCACTCATCGTGCCGTTGAGCTCCACGATGGCGAAATTGCGTCCAGCGCGAAGGTCGTCATCGGATTCGTACCGGATATCGAATCGCCCGAAGTCGAACGCGTCCCCCGGGAAACTCCGGGCGATGTGATCGATCACACCATCGAGCTCGGGCGTTATCAGATCGGCGCCGTCAAGGAACATCGTCCCCTGGCAGTGATTCCCCGCGACGGCAAGACGCATGCGCTCACCCTTGAAGAGAATCCGATCCGTCTGATCCGCGAATCGCTTGAGGAACGTGGGCGCCTGCATCCGGTAGCGCGGATGTCGCCAGATGAGCTCTTCGAGCGTGCTCGAACCGTTGCCTTCGATCTCCGGAAATGTCTTGCGCGTGATCGAGAAGATTCGACCCGGCTCACCGGCGCCAGCGCCCGGGGCGCGCGACCAGAGCACACCGACCTCAAGCGGTCCCTTGTGAAATCCCTGGAGCAGCGCAGAACGCGTCATCGTTTGAAAATACTGGAGCACGTCGTCAGCATCGCGCGCGAGTTTGACTGCGTGGCCGCGCTGGGATTCGTCGGGCTTGAGAATGACGGGAAAGCCGCCGAACGCGCCGTCAGTCTCCAGGAGCCGGCGCACTTCTTCCGCCCGCTCCTCGGGCGTCGAACCCTCTCCGATCAAGCGCGTCGGCACGATCCACTCCCCGGCGCCGCCTTCGAAAAGGCCGTCAAGGATTTGCTTCTTGCTCTCGTGGACAACGCCACCGCCATGGGGGATCCCCGGGTTCACGCATGTGAAGGTCATCACACCGCGCCGCGTGAGCGCGAGCCAGGCTGCCCAGGGAAGCAGCGGCAGATAGAAGATGAATGGCGGCCAGAACTCGAGGCAGAAGGGTCTTCTGGTCGCGCGAAGAAGTTGCATGCGGCCAGCGCGCGTGAAGAGACGTTCGACAATGCGAATCCCGATGAAGATCAGGATCAAAGCAGCGACGATCGCCGCCGGCCCACCAAATACGCCTTCGAAGAGTCTGATGATCCCTGGGCCGACGATTGCGGCAATGATCAGCAGCAGCGGCGTCCAGAGGATGATCGCGACAAGCGCCCAGAAGAGGAATCGATGCGCCTTGCCTGAGAGAACCCCAGCCGCGAGATACGTCGGAACGCGTGTGCCGGGGACGGCCCGCGCAAGAAAGACCGCCTTGACGGCGTGCCGATCGAACGCGCGCGCCCAACGGTCGAGCGCTTTCTCAGGAAGCCAGTTCTGGATCACGCGCCAACGCAGCGCCGGGCGACCCACGAACCGGCCGATCGCCCAAAGCGCCCCGTCGCCCACCGCGATACCCAGGAAACACCCGATGAAACCCACGGCGACGTCGATATCACCTCGGGCGATCAGGATTCCCACGGCGAGCACCGTTGCGTCCTCGCTGATGAACGTCGCGAAGATGATGATGAGGATGAGCACCCACCAACTCATGCCGTGCACAACTCGGAAGGGTCCGAGTTCGCTGCCGCGCTCGGCCTCCACCGGCGCGAGGTCCACGGTTTGTCGAACCGGGGGGACAGTCGGATCCGAGTGTCGATCAAGGAAAGCGATCACGTAGTCCGAAGACTCGCGCACATGCGTAAACGGAATAAAGTGATTCGCATCCATCATCACGAGCTTGCTTTCCGGAATCAGCTCATGATGCAGTTCGGCGCCCCATGCTGGAACGAGGAAGTCGTGACGCCCATGGAGGATGAGCGTCGGGGTGGTGATCCGACGCATGATGTCAGCGTTCGGACGCAGATCGGAATCCCAGAAGTTCCTGATGAAAGCGTGACGCCTGCCGAAGTCCGGAATCAGTCCAAAATGGGGAAGAAGCTCCGGCCCCAACACAAGCGAGAGATACCCGAACGCGTATTTGGCATGCTCGAAGTAGTGATCTCCTGATCCTTCGGCCTGCTCACTCCCGAGCGCCCCGAGCAGCGTCAGCGACGCGAGACGCTCTTCTTCGATGTCCGCCATGTGCAGACCGACGGCGCCGCCATGGGACCACCCAAGAACATGAGCGCGCTCGATGCCTGAATGGTCCATATACGCGAACACAAGATGCGCGAGCGCTCGCGCCGAGTAGTTCGGCCAGTAAAGATCAGACTGGCCGAATCCAGGCATATCGAGCGCATGCGTCTCGTAGCCGGCTTCAGCCAGCACCGGGGCAAAGCGGCCGAAATCCAGTGCTCCTCTCGAGGGGCTGCCATGAAGGAGAATTACGGGAGGCCGATCGTTGGCGCCGGACCACGTGAGCGCTGAGAGTGATCGCGAACTCCCCTTCGGCGATCCATCTCGGGACATCGCCGGCAAGTTCACATCGCTGCGCATCGCACCTGCTGGATCACCACCCGACGGCTGGCAACTGGGCACACTGAAAGCGACGACGTGTGAGACGATCAGAAGGCCGATGTACACCTGGAGTGCGCGCCTCCAGCGGCGTCGCCGTCTGGCTCTGCTTTCGTCCTCGCCCGTCATCGAGAGGTCCGGACTCCTGCAACAGCCGTGCGCGTCTGCTGAGCTGCGCCCAGCTGCAAGGTGCTGACGGTGTCGCCTTGTTCGTGCGTCATCGAGACATCTGGCGCCTCGCCATCGAATCTCGCCTCGACGGTCGTTATCGAGACGGTGCGCGCGTCCGCGCGCTCCATCCAGACGCTGACCTCCGGTCGCTCAGGCCACTGATGACGATGGAACGCAACCTGAAACTGGGTGCTCTCGCCCAGCGTCTCGAGCATCTCGTCGAAGAGCGGCAGGCGCGGCGCAACACGGTGATCGCCGAGCCCGGAACTCACGAAGCACGCTGGAGCGAGACTCCGTCCTGTCCGAGTCAGCATGCTCCCGTCCCACACGACATCGATCACTGCGGTGAAGTCGACCGCCACCAGACGAAACGGCGCGTGCCTCCCAGCTGACTCCCTGGTCAATCTCTCCGTCGCGGCTTCTGCGTTGGGTGCGTCCAGAAGCAATGGGATGATGAGGCCGCGCGATTGAATTTCGTCGGCCTGCGGCAACTCCGGATACGGGCGCGGATTCCCGTTGAGGATCGAGAGCGTCAGCCCGAAGTCGTTTGAGCCAATCCAGGTGCCGCCCGCCGCGGGATCAGTCGGCCAGATCGCTCGGTAGCCTCGCTCTTCGCGACGCTCCGGTGGGCGCGCAGGCGTCCGACTGCGACTCTCATCCCGATTCGTCGCGAGCCGATAGCCAATTGTCGCCCCGGTGTCGTCACGAATCGAAATGACAGTCAATGTGCACATGAGAGAATGGCGCGATCGTGATCACGATGACGCGGCGTGCTCCCCGCGCTCGAAACTCAAGGTCGAGGGCGCCTTGCCGAAACCTTCAGGCAGGGTGGCGCCATGCTCGCGCGCGATCACCGCGATGAGCGCCTGATGGTGGATCGCATGATGAGCGGCGAATGCGACCTCGCGAACGCGCGATGACGGAAGCGTGAACTCTCCACCGTCCGCGGAGGCCATGAATCGAGCCCCTACTCGCTGGGCGAGTTCCTGGGGCGCCAGCGCTCGAAGCGTCCTGATCATCGACATGAGCGTTTCGAGGCATTCCAGACGATCCGTCTCGACACTGACGCCGCGCTTGCGATAGTCGTAATCAACGACATCGTTCACTTCGGTCTGGAGCGGCGCACGAAAGTGATCGAGCACATGGCGCATATGCTGACCAATGCTGGAGTTGCCGGTCGAGGGCGATGGCGCCGCGTACTGCTCGTTCGTCAATCCTTCAACGAGCTTCTCGGTCATCTGCAGGACACAGGCCGCGTACTCGCGCACGGCGGCGAGATCCGTCTCCGAGGCGGCTGCGATCTGAATGGCGTTCGATTCCGTCGTCTTCGGCATCCGTTCCTGCTCCCGAGGCCCATCGACTCCCTGTCGATGCGCCGACCAACTTGCTACGAACCAACCGGCGTCGCCTCTTTGTTCATTCCGACAACTTCATCGAGAATGTCACGATTATTTGCGCAACGCGGGCACTTGTGCTGCCCGCCCAGCTTCCCGTTGGCGTCCAACCAGCGATTGAAAGCGCCTGCGGGCAGCGGCGTCACGACTGGCGGCGCCATGCCGACGCCGTCAGTCCGTTTCGTCGTGTAATCAACGTTCTGACGCTTGAGCACGTCGTCGACGATCGCGCTGAACTGCGCGACTTGCGCGCCGGCGTTCTCGATCGCCTCAGACCATTCGATGGCGATCTCGAGTCCCGGATGTCGCCCCTGCTCGTCGCCGGGGTAGATCGGGGCGGCAGTGAACTCGCCGGTCGTCGCGCCAAGATCGCGCGCCGCCTCGATCACGGCGTTCTCGATGTGTTCGACGATCAGGTTCTCACCAAAGGCATTGATGAACAATCGATGGCGTCCAACGATCCGAAGTCGCGGCGGTCCCTCCGGCGGAATCGTGTCGAACTCGACTACATCTCCGATGACGTATCGCCAGAGCCCCGCACACGTGCTCATCACGACGACATAGCGCTGCCCCTTCTCGACCTGATCGCAGGTGAACGCGCGAGGCGCGTCGTCATGAATCTCCTCAAGAGGCACGAACTCGTAGAAGATCTCGTGATCGATATTGAGTCGCAAGCCGGGGTCGCCCGGCGTGTCCTGAATCGCGATGAAGCCCTCGCTCGCCGGGTACACCTCCAGACGGGCGGGGACGTCTGCTCCTGTCGGAGAACCCGACCAGATCTCCCGAAACTTCGGCTCGAATGGCGTAAACCGGACGCCGCCGTGAACGAAGACCTCGAGATTGGGCCAAAGCTCACGCAATGTCGAAACCGGACGTCCCTGTTCGCGGCAGAATTCGAACATGCGCTCCGCCAGCGCAACCGTCCACGAGGGCATGCCGCTGACCCAGCGAATGTCCTCGTTCATGCAGATGCGCGCCATGCGATCGAGTTTCGAAGGCCAGTGATCCATGAGCGCGACGTCTTTATCCGGCAATACAACTCGCGTCAGCGGCCAGCGAATCAGAGAGGTGACGATTCCTGAGAGGTCGCCTGTCCGGACGCCGTGCTCATTCACCTCGACATCCGTCGATCCTCCGAGAAAGAGCAGTTTCCCGCTGAAGATGCGCGGGAGCGACAGTCCGAATCGCATCGCGTGCACATAGACATCGAGCGCCGACTTGTAGTTGTGACGCATCAGGCGCTTCGAAACGGGGACGAATTTGTCACCCGCCGTCGTTCCGCTCGTCTGCGCCCAGTCGCGCACGACGCCCGGCCAGAGCACATCAGGCTCCCCCTGCTCACGCATGCGGCGCAACGAAGGCAGCAAATCGTCATACGTCAGGATCGGGACTGCGTCCCGATACCGATCCACCAGTTCCGGATGCTCTGAGGCGTGTTCACCCGACTTCTGGAGGATGCGCCGGAACGACGCATTCCTGCCGAACTCGGTCTCGGAAGCCATATCGATGAGGCGCGCAAGCTGATCGCGCTGCACACGCGATGCACTCGTCGCCCAATTTCGCGAGTTGCTCATGATCGCCCGTCGGCGGGCGAGAAGCGTCCTGAGCCCGACGCCGATGAGCGGCGACCATCCCGACATCAGGCGACCTCCTGGCGAGGCCCCACTGCATTCGAACCCGTTTCGAGTTCGTCGAGAAACTCAGAGACGGCGTGCGTGAACTGCGTCGGACATTCGATCATCGGCGCATGACCGCAATCTTCGATCCAGCGAAGGCGTGAGTCCCGGATCAGACAATCGAATTCTTCAGCGACGCGCGGCGGCGTGACAACATCCTCAGAGCCCCAGAGCACAAGGGTTGGCGCCGTGATGCGCGGCAGCCGGGAACTTACGTGGTCGCGGCGCGTGCTCTTGGAGAGACGAACCATTGCGCGCGCCGCCTGACGCTGCGAGAGTTCGTCATAGGCCATGTCAACGACGCCCTGGGGCATCCGTGACTTGTCGAAGAAGAGCTCCTCGATCTTGCGATTCAGCCAGTCATGGCTGGGCCGATGCTGGACCTTCTTCATCAACCCGCGCTCGAGCTCTTCTTCAACGGTAACTTCAAAGAGCCCGGACGACCCGGTCAGCACGAGGCCATTGAGAAGCTCAGGACGTTCGCTCGCAAGCCACGCGGCGACATGGCCCCCGAAGGAACTTCCGACCACGACGACCGGTTGATCGAAGAGATCCTCCAGCGTCCGCGCCACCTGATCGGAGATCGCGGCGACCGAGCAGTACTGGCCATCAAGCGCGAGCAAGGGGATCCCGATCATCGTGGATCGCGACTTGTGCGCGAGTTCACGGACGATCGGAAACCAGTGCGTGTTGTTTCCGACGAGGCCGTGCAGATAGACGACCTGGCGGCCATCACCGATCTCATCGATCGTGAGATTGACGCCCTTCCACCCTCGAGCCGGGAGCATGCTGCGTATGACATCAGGCGCGGCGCGCATGGGTGAGGATGACTCCTCCGCCGCCACGCTTCCGTTGCTGATGTTCGGCCCAAGGGCGTCTGCCACACGTGACTCCAAGAACACAGGCGCTCGGCGACCTGCGTGAAGACGGGGAGCGACCGCACCGATCGCGTGATGCGCGGTGCGCGGGGAGATACCTCGTCCCTCCCGGAAGGGGTCTAGGTTAGCCGCCACCTCACTTCCATGCCACCGAACCGGCCTGGCGCACCATCCAACGCGGTTTTCGGGGTGCGTCAACTAGAGCCGACCGTCCATCAATCGCATGGCGAGAGCCATCGTTGAGGGCTCCCGACCGAGGCGCCAACGAATGTAGGCGCCAAGCAATCGGCCGGCTCGAGCGCTTGTCTCCGCCTCCCCTTCTCCAAGCCCTCCCGCCGAGATCGATCTCAGCATGTCGACCGTCTCTCTTCGCACCCTCCACGGCCCCTGCTCGGTCGCCTTGTCGCCCGGATCATCCACGAGGCATCCAGCAGCAGGATCGAGCCCGAACACGTCAACTCCCTCCTCCGATCTGAGTGGCAGGAGATTGGGCTGGGAACCGGTCTCGGCCAGCGCCGCCCACTGAAACCTCACGAGCGCTGACGCGACGTCTCGCTCCTCGTCAATCGTGCGAAGTGCGAGGAGCGTCTGGTCCCACAGCGCCGGATGTGGATCAAGATCCGTGATCATGTGATGGACGAGATCGAGCACATAGAGCTCGGCGACATGCAACCTGTACGCGCTGCGTGCGCCGCGAAAGACCTCCTGCAGATCCCAGTCAGTCAGAATGGAGAGATCGCGTCCCGGTTTGACGATCGCGACGACCTCGCCGCGTGTCAACAGGTCGATGCCGCCGCTGAATCTCCCCTTCTCACGGCGCGCGCCCTTCGCGATCCCCCGCAGGAGTCCCTGCTCACGGCAGAACAACGAGACCGTCTGACTCGTCTCCGAGAAATCCCACTGCCTTACGGCCAGAGCCTGGTCAACGATCGTCGGCACATGCAGAGACTAGCGTGCCGCTCCGCGCCGGACGCGGTGGCTTCCAAAACGAGAGCAGCCCCCGCGAAATTCACGGGGGCTGCCTCATGATCAGAGATCTGTCGTCATCGGCCCGGGCGTCCCTCGCAGACGCCGTGGCCGCGGGCTCAGATCAGTTGATGACGATCGGGCCACTCCTGGCGAACTGCTCTTCCGCGGCCTCGAGCTCCTCCTTGTCCGAGGGACCGATCTCGATCACCTCGCGGGTAGGCTTGAGGGTCTGGGAGTTGCCCGAGCGCGCCTCGGCGGCGGTCTGACGATCGATCTGCGTCTGAGCCTTGGAGACATAGTCCTTGTAATCGCCGCGAGCAGAACGCTGCGCGATCTCGCTGTCGAGCTCAGCGAGCTTGGAGTTCACCTTCATCGTGAACTGATCGAGGCTGGCCACGCGATAGCGGCTGATCTCGTCCATGCGGCGCTGACGCTCGGCGAGCATCTTCACCATACGCTCCTTGCGGGCGACGGCGTCGATCTGGCGCTCGAGCTGAGCGAGCTGCATCTGAAAGTCAGCATGCTCGGTTTCGAGCTTGCCGAGCAGTTCGTGCAGCGTCTCGGATTCGAGCTGCAGGCTGTCGAACTCGAGCGTGTAATCGTCCACGCGAGCCTGATAGCTGTCGATCGTGCTCGAGATGTTGGTCGCGCGACGATACGCGTCGTCGACGTCGAGCTGTCGATTCTGGAAGTTGATTCGGACAACGCGATAGGCGTTCTCGCTCTGGGCGTCCTCGGCGCGAGCCAGGAGCTGCTGCAGATCAAGGTGGTCCGTCGTGGCGAGTTCAACGACGCGCTGCGCGATCTTGCGCTCGCGATCGATGTGCGCCATCTGCGTCTCCAGTTCGGCGACGTGGGACCGGACCTCGGCGATCTTGCGCGGGTACTGGGCCTCGAGGTCGCGGAGCTGCGCTCTCATCGCAATCGGATCGTCGATGTTGTTGTCGATGACCTCGACAACATTGTGATGGGCTTGGCGGACGAGCGCGGACACGCGCTCCGGACCGGCGACAAGAATGGCGCCTCCGGCCACCAAACCGCTGATGACTCCGAATCGCACGGTTGTCTTCAGGATGCCGGCCATAGTTCTGTCCTTTCGAAACGTTGAAATCGGCTGGTTGCTGTTGGCCGCCCCCGGGCGACCAGGTGTCTGTCAGCACCTTTCTGGGAATGGCGGCAACGGGATTTCAGGGTTTTTGATTCCATCTGCTCCAGACACGACGAGGGCGTCGCGGATCGAACGAGCGGCCCACGAGCGCGCCGCTTCACCGCCCAGGTCCGAGAAAGGCCGGCAGTGCCCATCGGCGCCCTCCATCTGCACGCAAGTCGCTGAATGTCCCAGACTTCCGGCGCCGGGACAGGGCCGGGTCGCCGGGGGTGGTTATCCTCATAAGACTCGAAACGTTGCCCCCGCCCCACCGAAACGGGCCCCTCTCCGTTCGGAACAATGGGATCCCGGGCGCCCATGCCGGAACGCAGGATGCGATCCCGGCAGGCGCCTGGCGCCGGAACCCTCGCCGATGCTCAATACGCTCACGACTAACTTCATCTCCAGACTCCGCGCTAAGGACGAAGCGGCGTGGTACGAGCTCTGGGAGACCTTCGGGCCGGTGCTTCGAGCGCAGCTCACCAAGTGGGGCCGCGGTCGCATCGGAGTCGAGACGGTGCGGGATCTCTCCCAGGAGACGCTCGCCACACTCTCCAACTCCATCGATCACTACGACCCGTCACGCGGAGCCCGATTCTCGACGTGGCTGCTCGCGATCGCCAAGCATGTGCTCGGTGACGAGATTGATCGGCGGATGGCGCTCAAACGCGGAGGCGGTAAGAAAGCGCTCGGCCTCGATGAGTCATGGATGCGCGGCGAAAAGGGTCAGGGCGACGGCCTCTCTCCTGACGGCGAATACGAGGCGGCCATCTTTCGTGCGAAGGTCGAGGCGGCCATTCGCATCGTGGAGAAGGGCTCGGAGTTCATGGACTTCTCGATCTATCGAATGCGCGTCTTCGATCGCGTGCCGGGCAAGGAAGTCGCCGCGAGCCTGGGTGTCAGCGAGCCGACCGTCTCGCGCCGTCTCGCCAAGGTCCGCGAGATGTTGCGGTCGAGTTTGCAGGAAGTGATCTCCACCTACAGTTTCACTGAGGAGGAGATTGAGGAGGCCAGACGAAACGGACTCGATCTGAATCCGACAAAGGCTGACGACACTCTCTTCGATGACGCAATCGCCGACATCTACCACGAGCAGGTCGAGTTGCGTCGGAGAGATGAGGCGAACTTCACCGGCTGAACCATTCTTCCCTCAGTCCGGTGAACCCAAGCCCATTCGGGCCGGACTGAGCACTGGAAGGAAGACCTATGGCCCCTCTCATGGCAATCCTGGCTGGAGCACTCGCACTCGCCGTTGCGGTGCTGGCCGTGATCTTTGTGGTCGTGCCGATTTTCAAGGGCGTCGGCTTCCTGATCGCCCATGTCTTCAAGTTCATCACGGGTGAACTCGGCGATCTGCTCCGCATCGTCGGCGCCGTCGTAACCTCGATCATCTTCATTCCGCTCGTGCTCGGCACGATCGTGATCGGTCGCTGGTCTGCGTCGGCTCACTACGGCCGCGCCGTGCAGCGCGAGTTCGCCGCCGCGGGGCACAGCTTGTATCGCGTGATCATCGGTCGCCCGGCGCAGTTCCTCGGACTCGGCGCACTGACGGAAGGCATCGAGAAGCGCGTCCCTGAGGCCCTCGCCCACGCTCCGGGCGCCGACAAACCTTCGAAGCGCACTGGACGATTCGAAGGGTATGAAATCGTCGGCTCGCTTCCCGGCGGTGGCAGCGGCGCGAAGCTCTATGTCGCCGACCCGAGTCCGGAGAAGCTCGCCGCATTCGCGCGGATGGGCTACCCGGACGTCACGCAGGTCATTATCAAGGCCTTCAGTCTGCACGACGGCTCGAGCCTGCCGCAGATCGTTCGCGAGAGCCGCGCGCTTGAATCTGCGAAGAAGATGGGCCTCGTGCTCGAGCATGAGCTCAACGACCAGCGCTTCTTTTACATCATGCCGTACGTGCCCGGTGAATCGCTCGGCATCATCGCGCACGATCTGCACGACGCGTCGTCTCCTGACGGGCTGACGCCGGCGAATCTGCGAAAAGCGATCGGCTATGTCGTTGATCTCGCCGAGACGCTCGAGCGCTATCACCGAGGCGGGCTCTGGCACAAGGATGTCAAGCCGGACAACATCATCGTCCACGACAATCGTGCGCACCTCGTCGATCTCGGCCTGGTGACGCCGCTTCGATCGGCGATGACGCTCACGACGCACGGCACCGAGTACTTCCGCGATCCGGAAATGGTCCGCATGGCCCTGAAGGGCGTGAAGGTGCATGAGGTCGATGGCGCGAAGTTCGACATCTACGCCGTCGGCGCCGTGCTCTACTCGGTGATCGAGAACTCGTTCCCCGCCCATGGCGGCCTTTCGCACGTGACGAAGCGCTGCCCCGAGGCGCTCCGCTGGATCATCCGGCGCGCGATGGCGGACTATCGCAGTCGCTATGAGACCGCAGCCGACCTGGCGACGGACCTTCGCGCAATCGTCAGCGCTGACGACCCGTACGCGTTCCTTCCGAAGGATCTCCCGAGCATGGGAGGGCGTGAACCGGAGCCGATGCCGGCTGACCCGGTTCCGGGATTCCCGAAGACGCCTGCCGAGCCGCGTCCGAACTATGCGGAGGCGGCGCAGGCCGCCGCCGCGTCAGCTGCGATGCCCGTCGAACCGCCCGCACGACCTCGCGAGCGTGTCGATCGCCAGCGCCCGCGCCTTCGTGTGACGAACTGGTGGACCGGAGGATACGTGAGCGAGCGCGCGGATCAGCCACCGCAGTCGCCGCGCCGTCCGGATGGAGCGCGCGTCGCGCACTCGCCGCGCCCGCGTCCAGCAGTCGCTGCGCATCGCGCCGCGGCCGGCCTTCCACGCAAGTCGGCGAAGGATCAGTTGAAGAGCGCCCAGGAGCGCGTGCGCGCTGCGCAGGCCCGCGTGAACAAGCGACTCGGAAAGCGTCAGCAGTTTTCGTCCGGCCCGAATCCGGGCGTCTTCGCCGCTCTCTTCGTGTTCCTCGCCGTCTGCGTAACCGGCGCCGCCGCGATTGTCATCAAGGCGATGGATGAGGGCCGCTCGGTCATCGTGCATGACAGTGACAAAGGTGAAGAGTCATGGATGGCGTACGCGGAGTCTCCTGAGGACGATGACCAGATCACGTTCAACGTCGGCGGCCTGGACGAGTTCACGCTCGATCTGGATGAGTTGGGATCCGACGCCGAGGAGTTCGTCGCTCAGATGAAGGCTGCCTACGAGAACATGAGAGGCTCGCCGTCACCGGCCGAGGAGCACCTTCCGGCGTTCGTGAAGAACAACGCCAGCCCGCTTGCGGATCCCGACTTCGCACCCGATGACGATGTTCGAATCCTGGTGCTTGTAGACAAGCTCGTGGAGCAGGCGGACGAGGAGGAGCTCGATGCGATGCGCCGTCGGCTCTCGTACGCGTCCAACCGGGGCGTCACACTCCTCGGGCAGGGCGACAGCGAGGAGGAGCTTGAGCTCATTGCGCTCGCCCGTGCGACAATCGGCAACGGTGTCCCCCGCGATCCGGCCACGGTGCGCCGCCTGCAGGACTGGCTGACGCATGACGCCGGCTTCCTCGACGGCCTGGTCTGGATCCAGCTCGACAAGAAGGGCAAGCGACCGGAGTGGCACCTCTTCCCCAACAAGGCCGGCCAGTCCGAGTCCGCCCGCCGACTCATGAAGCGTTGGTCCAGCGAGGATCGCTGAGTTCGCGCTCTCGTCGCCCCGCTCGGCGACCGATATTCCGTGCATACGATGCCGGCGTCGACCCTGGGTTGACGCCGGTTCTCAATCCGCCCTACCTTCGCTCCAGAAGGACCAATCGCACGCGAATAATCGCGAGAGACAAGGACATCAACGATCATGACCCAGACGAAATCTACGAACATCACATGGCACGAGGGCGATATCTCCCGCGACGAGCGATGGAAGGCGCTGAACTGCACCGGCGCGACGATGTGGTTCACCGGACTCTCCGGCTCCGGCAAGAGCACCGTCGCTTCGGCGCTCGAGCAGACGCTGGTGAATCGGGGCATCAACTCCTACCGGCTCGACGGGGACAACATCCGCCATGGCCTCAACAAGAACCTCGGATTCAGCGCCGAGGATCGCACTGAGAACATCCGCCGAATCGGCGAGGTTGCGAAGCTCTTCGCCGACGCCGGCAGCGTCTGCCTGACCAGCTTCATCAGTCCCTACCGCTCCGATCGTGATCTCTGCAGAGCGCTGCATCACGAGTCCGGCATCCGCTTCATCGAAGTCTTCGTCGATACGCCCTTAGATGTCTGCGAGGAGCGCGATCCGAAGGGCCTTTACAAGAAGGCCCGCGCCGGAGAGATCAAGGGATTTACGGGAATCGATGATCCGTACGAGGCGCCCCACAACGCCGAACTCGTCATTCGCACCGCCGAGCGCAGTGTGGATGAGTGCGTCGAGGATTGCATCTCCTATCTCGAAGCGCAGGGCATTCTCAGCTGACTGTCGGCGGATTCGCTTCAGACAATTCATACAGATCCCTTGCCGATCGGAGGACACGGATGAGTCATCAGGTTGATTACGACCATCGCCTGACGGGCGCTCGACGCGCCGTCTTCGAGGCATGCCTGGTCTGTCGCCATGTGCAGGCGGACCTCGAGTCCGTCCGCGCGATCACGAAAGATGACCGAAGTCCAGTGACCGTGGCGGACTACGCGAGCCAGGCCGTCGTGGTGCACCGACTGCGCGAGGCTTTCGGTGAGATCCGAATGGTCGGTGAGGAGGACGCCGCGGCGCTCAAGGACGGCACGAACGCGGCCGTCCTGGGCAAGGTGCTCGAGGCGGTCCATCTCGTCTGGCCGCAGGCCTCCGAGGCGGACGTGATCGATGCGATCGACGCCGGCGGCGCCGCGAATGACGAAGGGCACGGCGAGATCTTCTGGACGCTGGATCCGATCGACGGCACCAAGGGATTCCTGCGCGGCGGGCAGTACGCCGTCAGTCTCGCGTGGATCGAAGCCGGCGAGCCGACCCTCGCCGTGCTCGGTTGCCCGAACCTCTCGGCGGACTTCCAACGCCCGTTCGATGACCCGGATCCGCATGGGTGCATTTATTACGCCTACAAGGGCTCCGGCCTCTGGGAGACCTCCGCCGACGAGGCGGACAAGGATGGGATCCACCTCACGCGTTTGCCTCGCGCTGAGGATGAGCCCGCCAGAGTGTGTGAGTCGGTCGAGTCGGGCCACACGAAGCACTCCGACACCGCCATGATTATCGAGCGCCTTGGCTCAAGCAGCGAGCATTCGCTGCGACTCGACAGCCAAGCGAAGTATGCGGTCGTGGCGCGCGGTCAGGCGGACGCATACCTCCGCATGCCGACGAAGAAGGGCTACGTTGAGCGTATCTGGGACCACGCGGCAGGCTCGCTGATCGCCACCGAGGCGGGCTGCGCCGTCACAGACATCCACAACCAGCTTCTGGATTTCGGGCATGGGCGAGGGCTCGACCGAAACAAGGGTGTGATCTGCGCCACGATGTCGGATCACGCCCGGGTGATCAGCGCTATCGAGGAGCTCGGGCTCGCCCCCGCCGGCGCGTGATTCGCCGTGCCGGAGGCGCCGCGTTCGTTGACGTTTGACCGATGAACGGGTGAGACGCCGCTCGCGTGTCAATCGTTGACGGAGCCCCACCCCGATGAGCCTCGCCCAGGCGACATCCCAGACCCTGAGCATTGACGCCTGGATCACCACGGGCGTGCTCGTGATGATCCTGGGCGGACTGGTCCATGGACGCGTCGGCGCTGACCTCGTGCTCCTCAGCGGACTGGTCATTCTTCTGCTGACCGGCGTGCTCTCGACGACCGAGGCGGTTCAGGGATTCGCCAATCCAGCGGTCGTGACCGTCGGTCTCCTCTATGTCGTCGCCGCCGGGCTGCGCCAGACGGGCGGGATGACGATGGTCACGAATCGCCTGCTCGGGCGCCCGGGCAATCTGAGCGTCGCGCAGGCGCGTCTGACGATTCCAGTCGCCATCGGCAGCGCGTTCATGAACAACACGCCTATCGTGGCGATGTATCTCCCCCTGCTCGCGGGCTGGGCAAAGCGAAATCGCCTGAGCGTTTCGCGCCTGTTTATGCCGTTGAGCTTCGCGGCCATCCTCGGCGGCATGTGCACGCTCATCGGCACGAGCACGAATCTCGTTGTCAACGAGCTGATTCGCGAAGAAGTGGTGCGCGCAACCGCCAACGGCGAGACTGTTGATTTTCAGCCCTTCGGGATGTTCACACTGGCTTGGGTCGGCGTGCCTGCGGCAATCCTCGGCATCCTGTACATGCTGCTGACGGGCCGCCTCCTCCTGCGTGATCGTGACAAGAGTGTGCCGTTGAATCTCGATCCGCGCGAGTACATGGCGCCCATGCTTGTCGAGAAGGGATCGCCGATCGCCGGGAAGACTGTGGAAGAGGCCGGGCTTCGTCAGCTCCACGGGCTCTTTCTCTCGCGCCTCGATCGACACGAGGAGACAATCATCGCGGTCGCCCCGGAGCAGGTGATCCGCGAGGGCGATGTGCTTGTCTTCGTCGGCGCTCTCGAATCGATCGTGGATCTGCAGCAAATAAAGGGTCTGACGCCGATGACAGGCTCCGCCGGCCAGGAGCACACGATCCCTCGGCACAGCGCCGTGCTATTCGAAGCGGTCGTCTCGAATGCGTCGCCCCTGATCGGTCGGTCGATTCGGGAGGGGGCGTTCCGAACGACCTATGGCGCCGTCGTCATCGCCGTGCATCGCAATGGCGCGCGCCTTCGCGGCAAGATCGGCGGCATCGTGCTGCGATCTGGCGACACGCTCCTTCTGGAAGCGCCCCCGGAGTTCGCGAAGACGTACAAGGACTCCAAGGACTTCTACCTGGTGAGTGAGATCCCCGGGCAGGCGGCGCCTCGACATCGGCTGGCCGGAATCGCGCTGGGTGTGCTGGTGGCCATGGTGGTCGCGATTACGTTCTCCCCGTCCAACGCGATGACCTTCGCGATGCTCGCGGCGCTGCTCATGATTCTGCTTCGGTGCTGCACCGGACCGCAGGCTCGCGCATCCGTCGACTGGCAGGTGCTGACAGTCATCGGATCTGCATTCGGATTGGGACACGCGATGCAGACGTCCGGCCTCGCGGCGTTCATCGCAGACCACATGGTGAACTGGTCGGGCCAGTTCGGTCTCTACGGCCTTCTTGCTGTGACCTATGTGCTGACCGCGATCTTCACATCACTCATCACGAACAACGCGGCCGCAGTTCTGCTCTTCCCGATTGCGTTCGAAGCTGCGCGCACACACGGTCATGATCTCACCCCGTTCGCAGTATGTGTTGCGGTGGCGGCTTCGGCGGGTTTCGCAACGCCGCTCGGCTATCAGACGAACCTCATGGTGATGGGCCCCGGCGGGTACAGGACGATGGACTATCTCCGCTTCGGCGGCCCCCTGACGCTGCTTGTGGGCGCGGTGACGGTCATCGTCGCGCCCCTCCTGGCATAGCTCTCAGGGGGTCTCACGGGGGGTTCGGCGAAAATTCATGCCCCGGATTCGGGGGGCACGAAAACATCTCAAGGCCCGGAAACGTAGCAAACCGATATCTGGTATATCAGTCCGATCTCTCTCTCCTCCAGCGGGGCGCCGTTCTAGCGATGGCGCCCTGCTTTTTGTATGACGCCTGCGCGCGGCGAGCGCACCTTGTGTTCAGGATACGAGACGTCGCGCAGTCACGGAGTTCCACTGATCAATGAGTGTTGCGTCCGAACGAGTGCTGATCACCGGCGTCGCCGGGTTCATCGGATCGCATGTCGCCGAGGCGTATCTTGAGCAAGAAGCGAGCGTGCTCGGTGTCGACAACTTCGACTCGTTCTATCACGCGCGCCTGAAGGAGCGCAACCTGGCTGAGGTGCAAGCCAGCGCGCCATCGGATCGTTTCGACGTGGTCCGCGCTGACATCTGTGACTCCGACATGATGATGCAGGTGTTCGATCAGTTCCGCCCGACGATCGTCGTGCATCTTGCGGCTCGCGCCGGCGTCCGACCGAGCATCCAGCAACCTGTGCTTTACGCGCGCGTCAATGTCGAGGGGACGAGTGTCCTGCTCGAGGCGGCTCGCCAATTCGGGAACCCACGGTTTCTCATGGCCTCGTCGAGCAGCGTGTACGGAAACAACGAGAAAGTCCCCTTCGCTGAAGCGGATGACGTCAACAACCCCATCAGTCCTTACGCTGCGACGAAGCGATCATGCGAACTCGTCGCGCACTCATTCGCTCACCTCTATGGCCTTCGCGTGGCGTGTCTGCGATTCTTCACGGTCATCGGACCGAGGCAACGACCGGACCTTGCGGTCTCGAAGTTCCTGAGACTCGTTGCGGAGGATGCGGCGATTCCGATGTTCGGCGATGGCTCCTCCAGCCGAGATTACACGTACGTCGACGACATCGTCGCCGGGGTGCTCGCGTCCGGACGAGAGATCGAGCGCTTCGGCTACCGCATATGGAATCTCGGCGGCAATCACCCCACGACGCTCCGCGAGATGATCGACACAATCGGTCGTGTCGCCGGCGTTGAGCCGAGAGTCGATCAACAGCCGATGCAACCGGGAGACGTTGAGCGGACGTATGCCGATCTGACAAGGAGCGGCGAGGAACTTGGATATCGCCCGACGACGTCCTTCGAGGAAGGCGTGTCGAGACAGTGGGACTGGTTGAAGAGGCAACTGTGAGTGACGCTCCCAGCCCGCATGGCGACGGCGTCGCACCGGCCCAGGCCTCGTCCGTCACGAGCCCGAAGCGCGTCATCCGATTACTCGTCCTCGTCCTCATTCGTTCAAGCGCGCTGGTCGTGATTGTGGCGCTCCTCTGGCCGGGGCGTCCGTACGAACTCGACATGATCGCGCAACTGAGTCCCCAGCTTTCGATACTCCTCGGAGTTCTCAGTCTGATCGCGGCGCTGGCTCATCGGCGAACTCGTCGATGCGGGATCGAAGGCCTCGCGGCATGCGCTCTCGTGCTCACGATCAGCTTCATTCAATATTCGTCAGCGCGCGCCGGCGCCGATCCGATCGGACGCGACCCGAATCTGCGCGTCGTGACATTCAATGGGCAAGGTGGCTCTGCCGGCGTCGACTACGAGGGGTTCACGTCGTGGCTGCTCGAGCAGAACGCAGATCTCGTGTGCGTGGTGGAGGCCCCGGCCAGGTTTCTTGTGTCAGATGACTGGATCCAGGACACCTATCCCTATCGCATCAGGCCCGACTCGACGTGGCGCTGGCCGATCGTGCTCCTGAGCAAGCACCCTTTTGAGCGGGTGAAGCTCGCGCCGACGGATGAAATCGTTCGACACAGTTTCGTGCGGATTCGCTCAATGCTCGTGGAGTTCGAGGCAGACCGTCAACTTCTATTCACGGCCATGCACCAACCTTCGCCTCGCTCGCGGGAGTCATGGGAACGGGGGAAACGAGAGGCGCTTCGAGACGCGAGACTTCTTAGCGACTACCGCGCCGAGACAGGAGTCCCGATCATCCTCGCCGGCGACTTCAATGCCACGCCACAGGGCGCTTCATTCCGCCTGTTCGCGCGGGAGACTGGATTCCGCGGGGCGTCTTCTGTTCTCGGAGCGCAGGGAAGCTGGCCCGCATCGGCGCCGCGGCGATTCTCGCTTCCGATTGACCATGTGTGGGTGACTGAAGAGATCCAACTTGTCGCCGCGGAGTCCGGTCCGGACTTCGGATCTGATCATCGCCCCGTTCGAGTTGACCTGCTTCTGGGCGTCAATCCCGATCAGTAGCGGTCGCTGTAGGTTTCGGCGGGCTCCTCCGCGCCATACTCATCTGAATAATCCCAGCCATCGTCCCACTCGGTCTCGACCTGCTCACCCTGGTCAAACCTGTATCCGAAGAGCGCCATCACTTTCGCGCACAGATACATGCCGAACCACGCGGCGAAGATCGACGTGCAAACCTGAAAAAGGAAGAGACTCGTTTCCCCGCGCGGGATGCCGAGCACATTGCCGAGCGCTACACCGAATGGGAGAATCACAAACGGATTCCCGGCGTGGAGCCGAACAATCTCGTCGACGAAGCGCAGGAACAGCCCGAAGAAGACCGCGTAGAGCGGCAATGCTATCCAGGGATTGTCTGAGGCGATGTGCCCGATTATCCCTGGACCGAGACTCCAATTGTCCGCGTGTCCCCGCAATCGCGCCTGTTCAACCATCAGTCTGCCGATCGCCTCGAGCTTGTTGGGGTACCAGGCCCTCGGGATCCAGTTAGTCAGGAAGTACCTGGCGGTTGCAAGCGTTCGATAGTCGAAGTTCTCCGGGTAGTTCTCAATGAGCCACATGGCGCAGGCGCCGACGTCCTGACCGTTGGCGAGTCGGCCGATACCGGCTGTGATGCTGGCCCCCTGAAGACGCTGCGCATATTCGCCTGCTCCGACCTTGTCGTTGCCGACACGAATCGCCGTGAACGCCGCAAGCGGCATGAGGGCAACCAGCCCGCCGATGATGATCCACATGCCCGCGCGCTTGGGGCCCAGGTGCTTGAAGTGGCTGTGCCACATTCCCCAGCCGAAGCAGAAAATCACACCGAGCAGCTCGCGCCGCCCGAACACGTGGTGCATGGCCGCGAGGACGGCGGCGATGAGAATCGGTCCGGCGACGAGACCAATGAAGGGATTCAGGAGCCGAGGCCCCCACACCCAGCCGGCCATGCCCGCAGCCACTGCGATCATCCCGGTTCCGAAAAGACCAAGAAGGACGCCAAGCTGAGGAATGAACACCAGGACATGCCGGAAGAGAATCCCGACAACGAGAAACACAACTGCAAGCGTCAGGAGACTGGTGACGCCGGAGACGGCTTGCCCGAGCGGCACAAACCGAGCCATCGAGGTGACGAATTTGTGCCGCTTGTAGGACATCAAGAGGATGAGAAGGAAGAGGAAACTCATCCACGAGAATGTGAGCGCTGTGCCGCCGAGATCCTGCAAGGTCATCGGCCCGGTGCTCTTGGTCGTCAGCGCGTAGATGCCACTGGTCAGCTGGAAGACGATGAAACCGAGCAGGAAGATATTCCGGAGGCTGAAGTAATCAACGACGCCGCGCAGACCCTCCCAGCCCATCTGAGCAAGAAGCCAGAGGGTGAGTAGAGAGAGAAGTACTGTCGCACCAAGTTCCACGAGCGCTCCTGTGGACGAATCGGATCGGGGCGTCGGCTGGCGGGCATCTCGTCCCGGCACGCAACGCGTGCCGGCTGGTCCCGACCGCCTGACGACTATCGGAATAATAAGCGCTTGCCTGTGCCGGAATGATGATGGTCCCAGCCCCTACTCAGGGCCCTTCTCCATCCGGCAGATCAGGGTCACAAGCGACCTCGGATTCCGGAAGGTCCGTCGCTTCCACTCAAGAAACGGGATCACGAGCGAGAACGGGCCCTTGAGGTAACCGCGCGGAACCTCGGTCTCGAGATAGACGTAACCCGGTGGCTCGAATCCGTTGTCTCGAGCGTGGCGGTCAATGTCCTGCTCTCGATTGAAGAGGTACTTGACGGGATAGTGATACTCACCTTCCTCGCCCCGCTTGATCAGCTTGAGCACGATTTCGTCAAGACCGATCTTGTGGAGGAATATGGCGCAGCGCGTGACGAAATGGCGGGCATTCGGCGTGATGAAGAAGTGGACTCCGCCTGGCTTCAGGCAGCGCCGCACTGCCTGAAGATACGCGCGGGGGTCTGCGACGTGCTCCATCACCATGAAGGAATACGCAACGTCGAATCCAGCCTCTGGCAGATCGGCGTCCTCCATGAGCGCGTGCTGAAAGTGCTCATAGAGGCCGGCCTCCGGCTTGATCGATGGGTCAGGCTCAATGCCCCAGTACTCATCGATGTGGGGTCTCATCGCCCACTGGTAGCCGACCTCGCGACCGAGTCCCCTGCCGCAGCCGATATCCAGCACACGCACGGAACCACTCCGGCGGTCGCACTCGTCATTGATCATGCGAGCGAATACATGCCGGATATTCGAGGTGTTTCGGAAGTTGTAGCTCTTCGCGAGATCTTCGAAGCCCAGCGCGTCGTGTGGCGCCTTCGGCTCAAGCGACTCAATCGCCCGTTCGGGGCGCCGCTGCTCCGTCATCGTGTTCTGTTCCGGAGCCATCGGCCCCCCCTTCCGGATAATGACGAGAGCGTCGGACCGAGAAATCGGAACGCCGACGCGGCTCAGGACTCAGGAGTCACGCGGAGAACCTACTCGCCCCGACTGCGAAGCCGCAAGGCCATCCGGGCGTCTTCAGCGCCTCTCAGTCTTCCCTGTGTCACGCGGGGCGGCGCACGTGATTCAGGGGCGTCAAAAGAGCCCCACGCCGCTGGATTTGGGGTCGGCACGGCGGTCGCCGCGGGGTAGAGTTATGGAAGAAGTCGGAGGAGTGAGGATCACGTCATGATCTGGTGTTTTTCGGACGCACGCCTGGCAGCGCTGCGCCCGGAGCAGCGTACGGGTGGGATGACTCATCCCGGGCCCTGCCGGATCCGGAGCGCACGCCGGCTTCAGCGCAATGGCTCAGCCGCACTGTGTGCGGTGGGCGCGATCTCGTGCGCCTCCTTTGGACAGCTCTTCACGAATCTCATCACATTCCCCCCGACGGACATCAACCAGGATGGGGTGGTCGGCGCCAGCGATCTCGCCGAGCTCATCGGCGAATGGGGCACGGCAGGCTCAGGTGGAACCGATCTCGACGGCGACGGCGTCGTCACCTCCCAGGACCTCGCCCAACTCATCGGCACCTGGGGCCAGGAGATCACACCCCTCGCCATGCTCGCAGGCGACGCCCGAGGCGTCGGATGGGCTGACGTGGACAACGACGGCCTTGATGATCTCTACATCTCCGTCTGGACTGGCGGCCCGAACCGCCTGCTGATGAATCACGGCGACACCGAGTTCAGCGCGGTCGATGCGCTCCCTGTCGGTGACGAAGGATTTGGCGGCGGCGTCGCGTTCGCCGACTACGACAACGACGGTGACCTCGATCTGTTCCTCTGCAACAGCGGCATGAACGCGCTGATGAGAAATGACGGCGCCGGCGTATTCGTGGATGTGACGTCGGGCGATCTCGTTCGCAACTACCTGAGCCGTGGCGCCGCGTGGGGCGACTACGACCTCGACGGCGACGTCGATCTCTATGTCGCCAACTACAACGGCAGTGACAACGAGAGCCATCTCTATCGAAATGACGGTGGTGATGTCTTCACGAGCGTGAGCGAGGGCACCGTTCTCGCGGACACGTCGATCGGACGCTCTCCGTGCTGGGGAGACTACGACAACGACGGCGACCCGGACCTGCTTCTTGTGGACGGGAACAACGGAGAAGGACCCGGCCCCGCGACGAACGGCGTCCAGGTGTTCAGGAATGACAATGGCGTGTTCATGGATGTCTCTTCCATCGAGATGTCATTTGTTTTCATCGGGCGAGGCGCCGCCTGGGGTGACTACGACAACGATGGCGATCTCGATTTCTATGTCGGGCAGGTGACTGGAGAGAATCACCTGTTCCGGAACGACGGGAACGACACCTTTACCGATGTCACGAACGGATTCCCGCTGAACTGGACCGCGGCGACCAGAAGCATCTCCTGGGTCGACTACGACAATGATGGCGATCTGGATCTCTACCTGGCGACGCTCGGTTCCAATCGCATGTTTCGGAATGACGGCGTTGACGAGGGTGGACTTCCCCTTTTCTCAATCGTCGAAGATCCCGTGCTCAAAGACTCAGGGAACGCGACGGGGGCCGCGTGGTCCGACTTCGATCGAGATGGCGATCTCGATGTCATGATCGCGAACAAGGATCGAAACTCGCTCCTGCGCAATGACATCGAGAACGGGAATCACTGGCTGCACCTTGACCTCATCGGCGTCCAGTCCAATCGATCCGGTATCGGCGCGCGCGTGCGTGTGGTGACGGATCTCGGCGCCCAGATTCGCGAGGTCTACGCTGGCTCCGGATATATGGCGATGGATTCGCTCACCGTCGAGTTCGGTCTTGGCGAAGCGGAAGTCGTCGAGTTGATTGAGATTCGATGGCCCAGCGGCGTCAGCCAGTCGTTTGTCGACATCGACGCCAATCAGCGACTCACGATCACGGAGAAGGAAGGGCTGCGGATACCGAGCCCTGATCGATCGGAGATGGGAGATATCGAGTAATGAAATCGCGTACCCAGGTCAGTGAGTTCTCGAGGGTTCCGGTTCGGCCCATCATCTTGGCCGATGCGGTGGGGGATTTGACGCCGTCGAGCGCCGCGATGAGTTGGCGCCGAATCAGTCTCCGCGCACCCTGGAGCACCATCTTGGGAATCGCTCTGGCCCTCGTGACCGTGGCACCCACGTTCGCGGACGGCCCTCAGATCTTCCCCGTGTTCAGTGACGTGACAATCGAGGCAAGCAAATGGGAGGAAGATCTCGACGGTGACGAGATCCTCGGCTCGGGTGATCTTGCGGTCCTGATTGGTGACTGGGGTTCAACGGACTCGCCGGCTGACATCGATGGCGACGGCGTCGTCACGAGCTCGGATCTGGCGATTCTCCTCGGTCGATGGGGCGACAGCGCCGCCCTCGCCGTGACCATCGACTCGCGCGGCTGCTCGTGGGCCGACTACGACTCCGACGGCGACCCTGATTTGTTCCTCCATACCTGGATGGGTGTGAACTATCTCTTCCGAAATAACGGCGACGGAACATTCGACGACGTCACGAACGGTCCGGAAGGCCAGTTCACCAACGGTGGACGAGCTGTCTTCGGAGACCTCGACAACGACGGAGACCTCGACCTGTTCCTCTCAAAGTTCAGCCCGAACATCCTCCTGCGGAACGATGGTCTCTCCGTCGAAGGTTTTCCCGTGTTCACAGATATCACGACGCCTGAGCTTGCCGACGCCGGAAACGGAACCGCCGCCGCGCTGGCGGACTACGACAACGACGGCGATCTCGACCTTTACGTGGTAAACCGCATTCAGGCCAACATCCTGTATCGGAATGACAACGGCGTCTTCGTTGATGCGACACCGCCCGTCGTTGCCCACGAGGTACAGAGTCGCGGCGCGCAATGGGTCGACTATGACGACGACGGCGACATGGACCTCTACCTTGTCTGCGGCGGCGCCTCCGACGCTCCGTCGAAGCTGCCCGAGCGCCGGAATCATCTCTATCGGAATGAGGGATTCGCGGTGGCAGGAGTCCAGGTCTTTACTGATGTCACAGTCTTCCCCCTTGATGACGGCGGTGACGGCCGAGGCTGTCACTGGACCGATTTCGACCTGGACGGCGACCTCGATGTCTACGTCGCGAATCTGAACAATCCGATGCTGCCAATCGGCGTCACGGACTGGCCGAGCGTCCTCCTCCGAAATGACGGCGTGGACGGCATGGGCCTTCCCGTGTTCACGCTCTTCGATCAGGCGCCGATCGCCCACAATGCAATCAACCGCGACGGCATCTGGATGGATTGGGACAACGATGGGGATCAGGATCTCTATCTCGCGTCTGCAGATTGCAACACGATGCTGCGCAATGACGGTTGCGATCCCGGAGGCGACCCCGTCTTCGTCGATGCGACGACACTCATCATCGGAGACTGCGGAATCACGAGTTCTGCAGCGGTCGCAGACTATGACGGAGATGGAGATCTCGACGTCTATCTCGGGCAGAAGGAAGGCTCAATCAACAACAAGCTTCTCCGCAACGACTACGCGGGGTCGAATGCCTGGATCCAGATCGACCTCGTCGGCACGGTCTCCAACCGGACGTCGATCGGCGCGCGCGTATACGTCACGGCAAACGGCAAGACTCAGATGAGAGAGCATGCGCCGGGCTCGCGATACATGTGCCAGGACTGGCTGACGATTCACTTTGGCCTTGGGACGGCGACGATGATCGACGAGTTGCGCGTGGTCTGGCCCTCCGGACAGGAGGTCACGATGATGGGTGTATCGCCGAATCAGCGAATGCAGATCATTGAGCCGACACCATAGGCGAGTTCAGCGCCGCCAGAGGGCGCTGCGCGGCGCCCTGTTCGTTACACTCCGCGATTCGCATGGCGGCGCCTTCTGATATCACATTCCTGATGATTGGCTGTCAGCGCTCCGGAACGACCTGGACGGACGCTGCGCTTCGGGAACACCCCGAGGTCTATCTGCCTGCGACAAAGCAGTCTTACTTCTTCGACCGCAATTACCACGAGGGGCACGAGTGGTACCTGTCCCGTTTCGAGGAGGTCGACGACCGACACAAGGCGGTCGGCGAGGTGGCGACCGGCTACAGCACACTCGAAGCGATCCCGCGGATGGCGCACGATCTTCCGCATGTGAAGCTGTTCATGACGATGCGGCACCCGATAGATCGAGCGCACAGCTATTACATTAGTCGGCGGGCGACGCACGGATGGAGATCGATGGAGCAGGCGCTTGACGAGCGTCCTGATCTGTTGACGCGCGGCGAGTACATCGATCAGGTCGAAGCGCTCCTGAAACACTACCCGCCTGAGCGGTTGCTGCTGCTTTTCTATGACGACTTCTCGCGCGATGACCGAGCGTATCTGCGTTCAATACTCGAGTTTCTGGATGTGGATCCGAACTTCGAATCGAGCCAGTTCGGGCGCATGCGGAACTCGGCCATGTTTCCGCGCCTTCGCGCGGCGCTGAATCGGGTGGGCCTCAGGCCGGTCTTGCGCGTCGTGAGCCGCAGCCCGATCGGAGACGCGATCCGCGGCGCCAAGAAGCGATCCGGCGCCAAGGCGTATGACCAGATGGACCCCTCACTGCGGGCGCGCCTCGTGGATCACTTCCGTCCTTATAACGACCGCCTTGCTGCATTCTGCGATCGCGACCTCTCGGATTGGAATCGATGATGCTCGCAGGTCGATACACGTGCCCATGAGGATCGGGCACTATGTCGCTGGCGTCGCGGGAAAGCCCGGCTACGAGACGAATGTCTCCGGCCATGTGCAGATGCCGCTGCGCGCGATGCAGCTTCTCAAGGACGCGGGTCACGATATCGAACTCGTCACGACCCAAATTCGAGAGGACCAGTCGCTGCCGGCGTTCCTCCCCGAAGGTGTGCCGATGCATCAGGTGATCGACGGACGCGCCCGGAGCGCGAAGTCGATCGCAGCGGGCGACCATCGACGAGGTATGCGAGCGGGCCCGCTTCTGGAGCAGGTCAGGCAGATCAAGCGAGTGGCGAAAGAGCGCGAGTTCGATGTCCTCCACTTCTTCGGCCACAACCGAACAGGCCACTTCGCCGGGGCGCTGCGCAGGCTTGGGCTTCGCACACCGGCAGTGGCGACGGTCGTCGCATTGCATCTGCCGGAGCGACGATCATGGCTCACGAAGCGACTCTGGAAACGGGCGGATGCGATCGTCTGCGGGGCTGAGCATGTTCAGCGTCAGTTCGATTCGGCACTCGGCGTCCGGGCCCATGTCGTGCGCCATGGCGTGGTCCGCGACATGCGCGCAGAACTCTGTGGAGCGACTCCAGGGCCGCGGCGTCGCGTCCTCTTTTGGAGGGACCCGTCGGAGCAGAACGGCGCTGACCTCGCCCTCGAGACTTTCAGACGACTGGCGCCGGAGCATCCGGAAATCTCATTCGATATGGCCATCCGCCCTTATCACAACGAGGTTCCCGGGATCGAGGAACTCGCGCGAGATCGTGCCAATGTCAACGTCCATCGGTTCCCGTACCCCGAAGGCGTGACCCTTCCCGGCCTGATCGCTGAGTCGATCTGCGTGCTCCTTCCGTTCCGCTGGATGACGATTCACCCGCAGCTATCGATCGCTGAGACGATGACTCTGGAGACGCCGGTGATCGCGACGGATATTGGCTCGGCCAGCGACGTGATCGAAGCCGGCGAATCCGGATTGCTTGTGCCTCCGGATGATGTGGATGCCCTGACCGACGCGACACGAAGATTGATCGACGACCAGGACGATGCGCGGCGGATGGGCGAGCGTGCGGCGGCCAGTGTCGCTGAGAGCTGGAACTGGGATCACTACGTTGAAGAGATCGTCAGCGTTTATCAACGCGCCATTCGGGGAGAGGCGCGCTAGATTGAGTCACAGCGTTCGGCTTTTCGACCCGGCCGACCCATGACCGATCAGGCTCGTAACCAAGGGCCACGAGCGTATCTCCTGCGAGATCATCGAAGATCTGCGCGGCTTCCGGCGAGAAGTGGTTCTTCCAATCGCCGGCGACGCCCTTGCGAATAAACGTCCCGCGAATTTCTTCTCCCGGAGCGCGGCCCGTCTGACGAACCATCGAGTACTTGTCTACGGCGAGATCAATCCGCCATGGATCAACTGGCGCATCAGAGATGGTCTCGAGCACTCGGCTGACGGCGCCGGTGCAGTCGTCGAGAAGCTGTTCATAGGAAACGAAGGCGACATCCGGATCCTGCCGCCGCTCGAACCATGAGTTGATGTGCTGCGGCCACGTCACAGGCGTCTGGCGCGGATTCCTGAACTCATGCTCGATGAATCGTGGGAGATTGCCCACGGCGTCATCCGGGTCATAGCCGGCGCCGAAGAGACGCTCGTAGACCCTGCCGAGCTCCGTGTCGATCGGAGAGAACTTCCGTCGGATGTTTCGCATGCGATAGAAGTAGTACGAGACCATGATGTCTCGCCCATCGCGATAGACGTACGCGACACGACTCAGCTTCGAATTGCAAAGCCAGTGATTGTGCAACACGGCGCGCATGCCGATGGGGAAGAGCGAATGCTGTGGATACGCCGCCTGCAGGCAGTCGGCGAGCATCTTGCCGAGCCAACTGCCGCCCGACTTCGGATACTCCGACACGTAAAAGAAAGGGATGGAGTCGCCATAGCGCTCCGCAACCTGCTTTGTGATGCGGTGCGAGACCCTACGCATGATGTCCCGAGGATCAGGCGCCACCGGAGTCCCCTCGAACTGTGGTTTCATACACGCTCGCGAGCTGCTTCCCGACTGCCTCTCGAGAGAATGAACTCACGACCCAGGTGCGTCCGCGCTCGGCCATCTGCAGAGACTCGTTGCTCGAGAGAATCCTGATCATGCCTTCTCCGAGCGATTTCGCATTGTTAGCGACGATCGCCCCGGCGTCTTCCTGACGCACATCCGGCGCCATCGAGAGATGCTCCGTCATCAGCACCGGTGTCCCGACACCCAGCGCCTCGATGATCGCGTAGCCGAAGTTCTCATGCTTGGAGTTGATCACGAGCGCGTCGCCGGCGGCGAGACCCTCCCATTTCTCGTCACCAGACACCCATCCGGCGAACACCACTCGATCCTCGACACCCGCCCTCCGTGCGCAGACTCTCAGACCCTCCACGTACTCGGAATCGCCATCGCCCAAGAGGATCAGCCGGATAGTCGGGATCTCGTTACAGGCGAGTCGCAGCGCCTCGATCGTGAGTTCAAGGCGCTTGACCGGATGGAGTCTGCCTATGAAGACAATGCAGCGCTCATCGTCGTTGACTCCGAATCGAGTTCGTCCGGCGTCGCGCAAGGCTCCAAGATCCCCCGTCGCGCGCGAGAGATCGACCGGGAGGCCAACGACGACTCCGCGAGCTCGATCGACGCCTCGAGGCAGCACGCTGATCTCTCGCTCACCTGAACAAGCGAAGACGAGCCCTGCGGCATTGCGGAGCGCATTCGCCAACCCGAGACGCATAAAGAGCGCCTTTTTCAAACGCTTGTGGCTGTACGCGTAGTCCATCAGCATGCCGTGCGGCGTCCAGAGGTAAGGCACGCCGCGAGCGACGCAGGACTTGGCGATCGAGACCAGATCGCTTGACCAGACGCCGTGGATCTGGACGAGTTCGATCGCTCGGTCGCTGATTGCCTCCTCGACGACCTTCGCGAGCGCGCCGGCTCGGAATCCCCCCGCGGGCCCAGTCAGACACCAGTTCACGCTTCGGGAATCCTCGATTCGATCGCGCACCGGATCATCCTCCGGAGGCGACGGTGCGAACGCGGTGACGTTGAGTCGCTCTCGCTGCGTTCGCAGGGCCTCAAGCACCTCGACGAAAGCCGCAGAGGTGCCCCCCTGCTGCGCGTCGACGCTCTGGATGACCTGGGCGATTCTCATGGGCTCTCGTTGTCAGTGTCTCGATCGAGCACGGTCGGTCCTGCGGTGTCCCTCGACAATCGGCTGCTCAGGCAGGTCGGCTGGAGTCGCATTCGCTCACGTCGCGCATCAGAGCGTCGATCAGAAGACGCGGCGGCGCCCCTCCCAGGAGGATCGACTCCGCGACCCGGAAGAGCGGAAGGTCATCGGGATAGTCGCCGAGCAGCGTGGACATCGCGCGAATCGTCTGGACGCCCTCAACCGTCTTGTGACGCGCCGACATCTCCGTAATCGCCGTCTCCATCGACAGGCCACGTCCCAGGAGCTTGCCGAAGGCCCGATTTCGCGTCTTGCCGGTGCAGCTCATCCAGAGGTCGTTGCCCCAACATTGACTCTCCATGGAGAAGGTCGATCGACTCGCGCCCATGCGTTTGACACTGAAGTCCTCGACCTCCGCCGCCATCCGCGAGATGAGGTGCGTCTCGGCGCCATATGAGAATCCCAGCCCATGGACCATCCCGGCACAGATTGAGATGACATTCTTGAAGGCGCCCGCACATTCAACGCCGACGACATCCGATCGCGGATCCACGCGCATTGAGCTCGAGGAGAAGATCTCGCAGGCCCGCCGCAGTCCAGCCTCATCATCGCAGCCGATGGAGACACCAAGCGGATCCTGCCGGAGCAGATCGGCTGCGATCGTTCCCCCGGCGAGCGCGGCGTAGATGTAATTGAGACCCGACGCATCGAGAATCTCAGCGATCAGTGAACCGAGCAGATGGCCAGTCTGAAAATCCAGCGCCTTCGCTGTGTTCACAATCAGCAGCGAGCGCTCCCAGCGCATGTTCCCGATCGCACTGACGACGTCTCGCGTCGAATCTGAGGTGACGGCGAGGATCAGCGCGTCGAGATCGGGCGCCAGACCGTCGGGCGAGTCCACGACGGAAACATCCGCGGGGAGCGGGCACATCGCTTCATGGATGGGATGACGTCGTTCCTGACGCAGTGCTGCGCGCACGCGCTCTTCCCGGTCATACGCCCTGATCGAGAATCTGCCCTTCGCATTGGTCGCGAGATTGTGAAGGATGGCGTAGCCGAAGTGGCCGACGCCGTAGATGCCGACATTCATGCTCATGGACTAGTCACTGTATCAGGAGGCGCCCCGGGCGATGTGATGGCGCACGGCTTCAAGATCCTCAGGGAAGTCGACCTCTCGGCAATAGGAGTCGCCGGGCGTGACAGCGTGAAGCTCAAGGCGGCCACGATCGATCATGTTCGAGATCGCGGCCTCGAAGAAGTCGCCTGCATCGCACCTCCGGAGCTCCCTGATGAGGTCGGGAACGCTCGCACCGGGAATCATGATGAGCCCGACGGCCTCGCCGCACGCATCAGAAAGGTCCTTCGCGAGCCCCTCGATGCAGCCGCTCGAACCAAGGCGATACTTGATCGCCTCCGAGTCTATGCGTCCGGGCAAGACGAGCGCCCCAGCCTGATCGGTTCCGAGTGCGATCATGCGCTCGAGAGCCTCGAGTTCAAAGTAGAGATCCGCATTCGCCCAAAGGAGCGGCGCCGTGTTATCGAGATCCTCAATCCCCCGCAGGAGGCTGGTCGCCGTATTCGAGCGCTCGAAAGCAGGATTGTGAATGTGATGGCAATCCGGGAATGCGGAGCGGATCTCGTTGTCGCGATATCCGGCGACAATCCGGATTCGAGGCGAAGGTACGAATCGCGAGAAGAGGTCGATCTGATTTCCCAGAAGTGTGTGTGAATCGTCAATCAACGACAGCGGCTTGGGTGACTCGGCTCCGAGTCTTGTTCCCATGCCTGCTGCGAGTATGACGATGCGCATATCGAATCTGACGCTCACGTGCTCGGAACTCACGGATTCCGACCGACGGCCCTGTACTCAAAACCCAGACGCTCCTGCCAGCGGTTGAACTCATCAGCGACAACCGCTGGAAGTTCGAGCGTTCGAACTCCCGCGCCTCGACCTGCCTCCACGTGATCTGAGCAGGCCTCAAGCCACATATCGGGGGCCGGGGCGTCGAGGAACTCGCACATCTTCCTGAGTGATTCAGCGGGATTCTCGGTGAGATCGACGTACTTGAGTGTCATGAGGCGATCCTCAATGCGCGACCGGCGCTTCTCGAGCTCCTGATGACTCAGAATCCACTCGTAGGCGCCACGCTCGAGGTCTCCATGCAGGAGATCGACTTGATCAGGGAGACATCCTGCCGCGACACCGTCACGTGACATGTTGCGCCATTTTGCGTCGCTTACACCCCACCAGAAGTTCATGTCTCTCTTGCCGGCGATCTTCGCGGCTTGACGCTCGGCGAGTCGCGCAATGGAGTGTGCGACATCCACACCGTCGCGGAGAAGACAGATGAAACGCGCATCGGGCGCCAGCGCATCAAGCCAGTGCGTGCGATAGGTGTTGATCGGGGTCTTCTCGACGATGAATCGCTTCTGGGCACGCGCTGCGATCGGAAGGAAGATCCGCCTGAAGCTCTCGACAGACGTGTGGTCTACGGACTGCTCGTCCATGATGCACCTGCCCGGTCCATCATGGTAAATGTGCGACGCGTCTGATTGAATGTCGATGGCGGCCCAATAGTGGTACGGCTCAAGGAGATACTCCATCTCAGGATGAGCCATGATGAGGTCGCCAAGAAGCGTCGTTCCCGAGCGACCGCATCCGATGAGAAAAACTGGCCGGACACCACGCACATCGACAGATGAGGGAATCGGCGTGGCCGCCTGCCGCCGGGACTTCGCGAGGCGCTTTCGCAGTCGATGCGCGCGCCCGTATGACTCGATGAACGCACGAATCCCGCGCGTCCCCGGCCTCGCGTCGTCGTGCTTCGTCTTCACCGCAAGCGTCTCAGCATCAGTTAGTCCACAACGACTCGCTCAGCCAATCGGCGCGCGTTCTCGCCAGCGCAAATGCTCCGCCCTGGAAGATCGTGAAACACCGTTGAGCGCGCACCCACGACGGAGTCCGACCCGATCTTTACGCCTGGCCCAACGAACACATCCGCGGCGATCCAGCAGTCGTCCCCGATCTCGATCGGATCGGCGATCAACGGCATCTCGGCGTCTGCGTAGTCATAGCCTCCCGCACAGAGGTGAGCGTACTGACTCACGGTGCAGCGACTCCCGATCTCGATGTGGCCGAGGCAGAAGAGAATGGCGTCGTCTCCGATCGCCGTCTGCTCACCGACTTTCAAGCGCCATGGGAAGCTGATGACTGCCGTAGGGCGGATACGCGCCGACGCTGCGACCTCTGCGCCGAAGAGCCTGAGCCACATCACCCGGAAGCGATACCAATTGTGAAATGAAATGCGAAAGACGGGGCGTCCGACGAGTCGCCAGAGGCGCTCGGCCATGCGCGACGCCTGTGTGGCGCCATCCTCGAGCTTGAGGCGCCCGGAAGGATTCGTGACCGGCAGATCCGTGCGAAGGTCGCTCGCGTTGGGCTCGAACCCGCTCATTTCACTTGAGCTCCCGACGCTTGAGCGCCTTGGCAGGATTGCCCACGTAGACCGTCTGGGGCTCAAGGTCCTTGTACGTGCTTGAACGCGCGCCGAGCACCGAAAGCCGTCCGACGCGCACGTTTGGACCCACGAAGGCGTCCGCGCCGATCCACACGTCCTGCCCGATCCAGATCGGATCACGGATGAGCGGGAAGACGCGAGACGTGAAGTCATGGGTCCCGGCGCAGAGATGCGCGTACTGGCTGATGATCGTGCGCTCGCCGATCGTGATCTTCCCGAGTGAATAGAGAATGGCGTGATCGCCCACGATGACCCCATCGCGGATCTCGAGATTCCAGGGGATCTCGATCTTGACGGTTGGCCTGATGCTCACGTTCTCGCCGACTTCGGCGCCGAAGATCCGGAGCATCGTGGCGCGGAATCCGTACCAGTTATGAAACGACAACCGGAAGAGCGGGCGCCCGGCGAGCATCCACACGACTCGGATCAGCTTCTCCTTGAGCGTCCACGGACTTGCCTCCGGCGTCAGTTGTCCCCGATCTTCGGAGCCGGCGTCGTCCGCAAGCTCTTCATGCGATCGGCTCGAGAATGCGCCATCCGCCTCTGGCGTCGGGCCGCGACGCCTGGATGGCGTCGGCGAGGCCGGAGCGGCGCCGGTCGCCGCCGGAGCGGGCGCCGTGTCCTTTTCGAAGAGTGTGTCATCGCCGTACGCTCGTGAGCGAAGAAGGCGCAGCTTGATCGTCATCATCTGCTCGTACATCGCCATGAGCTTGGCGTAGTTCCACCCGGCGCGGCCTTCGAAGATGCCGCCCATCGCCACGAGCGTGATGAAGAACCGAATCCAGGGCCAGCCCGGAATGCGATAACCATATTCCTTCCAGGCACGGCGACGTTTGATTGGATCAGGCCCGAAGAGCTGACGGAGACCGACGCGCGTCGGTCCAGCGCGGACGATCTGAAGCGCTTCAAGCGAACTGTAGCGATTGTGTTTCTCTATCCAGTCGTACACACCCTTGCTGAATCCGTAATGCAGATACGGCTCATCGAGGATGCTGACGCGCCCCTCCGTATCCTCGCGCTGCCCGTGACCGTGATCCGTAAAGCGCATGCGCTTCCTGTGAAACAAGCGCATCTGGTACGTCGGATACCCCGAGGACCACTTCAGCCAGCGGCCCATGAACATGAGCTTGTTTGGAATGTGGAAGCCGGCTTCTTTCGGTTTCGTCGCAATCAGGCGCTTCATCTCCCTGATGAGCTCGGGCGTAAATCGCTCATCGGCGTCGAGATGGAAGATCCAGTCGTGCTTCATCTCGATGTTGTCGATTGCCCAGTTGCGCTGTTTTCCGAATGACTCAAAGGGATGCACGTGCGCCTTGGCTCCGTATTCCTCAGCCAGCTCGATCGTGCGATCAGTGGACCCGGAATCGAGAACGTGCACATCATCTGACCAAGAGCAGGACTCGAGACAGTCGATGATGTTCATCTCTTCGTTCAGCGTGAGAATGACGACCGAGACCGGTGCGATCGCACGCGGCTGCGAGCTCGACGCCATCGGTGACCGCACTGGTGAGGAGGCGGCCTGGGTCATGCGACCGCGTCCTGCGTCATGTGAGTTTCGGCGATCAATCCGCGCTCGGAGAGCACGGTTGCGCAGGTGTCGAATCGATGCGTCTCCAGCAGCGCCCGGAGTTTTCGCTCCGTCGATGCGAGGCCGACGTAGCACTTGAAGCGTCGGTGCGGCGGCATGGAAACGCGCGGGCATTCCGTGGCGAAGTCGCGCGGATGCAGATACACGACAACGCTTCGATTCCGCCGGTTGAGCTGCCTGAATCCACGCTGAATCATCGACAGCGGAAAGAGCCGCATGTAGCCACCGCCAGAGAAGCAGAGTTTGAACGGGCCGAACACGCCAAGTGTCATGGGGAGCTCTGCGAGCTTGCCGCCGTCCGGCCCCTCGACCTCGTGTGGATCCTCAGAGCACGGATAGCCGCCGTTCTCGCGTGATCCCGGGAAGAGGCTCGAGTCGTAGGAGAATCCCAGATCGGCGAGAATGTCGAACGCCCACTCGGCGCCAGGTGTGATCGAGAAGCTCGGCGCTCGGTAGCCACGCACGACGACATCCGGACAGGCGCCCTGGATCGCATCGAGCGAGCGCTCGATGTCCTCCCGGAACTGCGACTTGCTCTGCGTGAATACGCGCTGATGCCAAAAACCGTGGCTCGCGATCTCGTGGCCGCGCTCTGCGATTCGCCTGACGAGCTCCGGGTACCGATCCGCGACCCAACCCAGGACGAAGCACGTAGACCTGGTGTTGAACTCGTCGAGCAGATCAAGAAGCCAGTCGGTCCGAGCCTCCACAAGCGTCGGTTGGTCCGGCCAGGACCCCGGATCATCCACCGCGGGGATCCCCACCATGTGGAACCAGTCCTCGATGTCGAAGGACAGGGCGTTCGTGATGGCGCGTCGCTGTGTGGTCAAGATCCAAGACTCTACTGCCCGGGGGCGCCCCGATTGCCGACTGGTCGCCGACGGAGGGCCGTCCGACGTGGTTTCCGCCCCTGTAAGACGCCTGTATAGTCGATGAAGATCGACCGGAAGACCGCCGATCTGTGAACCGAACCCACGATCCTACGTCCGAAATCGACATCGCCGGCCTTCGATGGGCCTGCGATCAATGACCCAGGCGAAAGGAGCCTCTCCTCGATGTCCGCCACGCTCGACCGAGTGATCGATCAGATCAAGAACGTATATGCGAACAAGGGCGCGACGCCGCCCGCGCTGAGTTCGGAGAGCGTCCTCGGGCCGGAGATTGGACTGGAGAGCCTGGACCTCGCAGAGATCGTCGTGCGACTGGAGGAGGAGTTCGGGAATGACCCCTTCGCCGAGGGCATGGTCCCGAATATCCGGACTATCGGGGACCTCTCGAACCTCTACGGCTGATCCCGCCTCATCCGAAGACGCCTGACCGGGGCCGACAGACCCATGCTGCATCAGACGATCGAGCGAATCGCGAATGCTGATGCGCAGCGACTCTGCGTCACGCGCGGGGCGGAGACCCGCACGTACACCGAGGCGCTCGCACGCTCAGGCGAACTCGCCTCGTCCTGGCCTGCGCAGATGCGCGGACGCGTCGGCGTATTCATGCCCAATGGACCGGAAATGGTCGCGGCGCTGGCCGCGCTCGATGTTCTTGGCTCCCAGGCGTTTCTCGGGAGCCCGTTCTGGTCTGGCGAAGAACGAACCAGCGCAGCGGAGATCTACGCCCTCGATGCGTGGATCGACGACGACGACGCCAGCGCCGTGCGCATTCTGACCGAGACCATCGCTCCGAGTTCGAGCGGCGCCGTCACGATCTTCACATCAGGCACGACGGGCGCTCCGAAAGCCGCGCGACATACATGGGCTTCGCTGGCCTCGCCGGTCCGAGTGTCAACGCGCTTCGAGGCGTCGAACTGGCTGCTCGCATATCCCCTCCATCTCTACGCCGGGCTGCAGGTCTTCTCACAGGCGATCTTCAACGGCGCGTCGCTGCACATCCCGGCGGACGCCGAGGTCGATTCGATCGTCAATGCACTAGTTGATCGTCGCGTTCAATATGCCTCGGCGACGCCGAGCTACTGGCGGCGGATCCTGCTGACTGGCGACGCAGACAAGCTCGCGACAGCGCCACTCGAGCAGATCACGCTCGGTGGCGAACCGATTGATCAACCCATACTCGATCGACTCGCGAACGTTTTCCCAAGCGCGAAGATCCTCCATATCTATGCGAGCTCCGAGATGGGACGCATCCTGGCGGTTGACGACGGCCTCGCAGGATTTCCGGCGTCCTACCTCGACGCGAATCCCGAATCCGGCGTCTCCCTCCGCATCGAGGACGGGCAGCTGCTGGTTCGCTCCGAGCATCGGATGAGCGGGTACGACGATCGATGCCCGGTCCAGACAGATGTCTCCGGGTGGTTCTCCACTGGTGATCTCGTGGAGGTCCGGAAGGGTCGGGTCTACTTCGTCGGCCGCGAATCCGAGATTATCAACGTCGGTGGGAACAAGGTCTCACCGCTGGAGGTCGAGGAGGTCGTTCGCAGTGTCGGGGGAGTCGCGGACTGCCGTGTGTTCGCGGTCTCGAGTTCGATCGTCGGCCAGATGGTTGGATGTGAGATCGTGCTGGATGAGGGCGCCAGTGATGACGATGTTCGCAAAGCGGTCGCTGCAGCGTGCGCCGGTCGTTTGACGCCTCCGCAGCGCCCTCGCAAACTGCAGGTCGTCGAATCAATCGGACTGAGCATCGCAGGAAAGGTCGTGCGAAGTTGAAGAGCGAAACGCAGAAGGCGATCGAGGTGGAGTGTGCGGCGTCATGAGTCTCTCAGGATCACCGCGAACGGTGCTGCTTTCTGGTGGCAGCCGCGGGCTCGGCATGGTTGTCGCCCAGCGACTCCTCGAGGATGGCCACTCGATCGCGACCTTCTCGCGCACGCGAACCCCCTTCTGCGATGAGATGGAGTCTGCGCACGGTGGTCGTTTCCTTTTCGTCGAAGGCGATATGAGCGACAACGCATCGCTCAGCGCGGTGATGAAGGCCTCGTCGGAGCGATTTGGTCGTCTCGATGTGCTTGTGAACAACGCAGGCGTCGCGTTTGACGGTGTGCTGGCGATGTTCCCCGTCGCGCGCATCGAGAAGATGATGCAGATCAACCTGACAGGCGCCCTCGTGCTCACGCGGCTCTTCGTTCGCCATCTCATCGGCGGCAGCCCCGAGGACAAGGACAAGGGCGGGTCGATCATCAACATCAGCTCGATCATCGCCCTTCGGGGTTACAACGGGCTCGCGTCCTACGCCGCGACCAAGGCCGGCATGCTTGGCATGACCAAGGGCCTCGCGCGCGAGCTCGGTGATCGCGGCATTCGAGTCAATGCAATCTGCCCCGGTTACCTGGAGACCGAGATGACGCACGGCCTTGACGGGGGCCAGCGTGATCAGATCGTCCGAAGGACGCCCCTCGGGCGACTCGGCACTCCTGAGGACGTCGTCGGCACGGTCCGCTTCCTGATCTCCGACGAGGCTGCGTTCATCACGGGCCAGGAAATCACCGTCGATGGCGGCGTCACCTGCTGAGCTCGACCGATCTCGACAGAGGAACAGGCGAATTCCCAACCAGAGCGCGATGACGACGAGCCCTGCGATGATCGACAGTCCCGAAGCGCCTGTGATCAAGGGCGTGCGCTACGGACTCCTCGACGCGACGAGCCCAGGCGGGGCCGAGTCACTTGCGACGCTTTATGCCGAGGTCTTCCCGCACGCGGACATCGCCAACGCCGACTACATCAGGTGGCAGTATGCCGACATCCCGACTGGGAGCATGATCGCCGTCGGCCGGGAGGAGGACTCCGGAAAGTTGATCGCCAGCAGCGCCATGGTCCGCTACGACCTCTCACGGCGCGGCGAGACCATCCCACTCTGGCTGATGATGAACTCTTCGAGCATCCCGGGTGGACCCATGCGCGTCTGGAAGGAAGAGGGCGCGTTGTGCACGCCCTTTATCAAGTGCACGCGCGTCGTTGCGCAGGAATCAGTTGATGCCGGCGGACCAGCCGTCGTCGCCATGCCCAATGACGCCGCGGAGCCCGCGTATCGCGATCACCTGAAGTACACGCACATCGGTTCGCTGGGAATCCTCGTGCGTCCGATCGATCCTGCGGCCTTGCTGATGTCCATGAAAGGCGATCGATGGTGGCTTGGGCTTGCGCGAGCGCCCGGCAGGATCTTCGCGAAGTTGGCCTTCCGAGGTCGGCATTTGCAATCGGACATCGAGCTCCGACGCATCGAGCGATTCGATGATCGATTCGACGAGTTCGAACGCCGAACGTCTTCGCGCTTCTCTCTCGTCAAGCGTCGCGGATCGGACCTGTTGAATTGGCGTTTCTTCGAATGCCCGAATCGTTCATATTGCGTCTACGAAGCCGTGCGCGGAGGAGATCTCAAGGGCGCCATCGTCCTGCGGAACGAGAAGAAGGGCGATGTGGAGGGTCCCAAGGTCGAGACGGCGGTCATCGCGGATCTGATCGGCGACCCGACGAACGACGGTCTGCGCACGCTCGAGGGTTTGATCGGCTCGGCGCTACGAGCGCATCTCAAGGAGCAACCAGCGGCAGCAGTCGTCAGTTCACTGCCGACCGCGTCCCCCTACTGGCGAGCGCTTCGCGCAAACGGTCTTCTTGACGGCGCAAAGTTGATCAAGCGGCGCATGCCCTTCTACGGCCATCCCGCGACATTGGAATCGCTTCCGACTTTCAGCCAGGCGGACTGGACCTTTACGCTCGGCGATCTCGACGTGATCTAGCGGCTGCCCGCGTCGGCTTCGAGAATGTCGATCAGCCGATCCTCACACGCCTTCCGCGCGTACTTCGTCTCAACGAGCCTGCGGCCGTTGGCGCCCAACTCACGGCGCAACGCGGCGTCTTCGCGCAGTCGCGTGAATGCGGAGCAGAGCGATTCGATGTCGCCCGGGGGCACGACGATTCCGCACGGTCCCTCGTTCGCAATCCTGCCGACGGTCGCGTCTTCGGGCCCGACGAAGATAAACGGCCTGCCAACGCTCATGATGCCGTAAACCTTGCTCGGAATGAATGCGCCCGTCATGTTCGACGCCTGGGAGATCAGGTGCACGTCGCCCGCGCTCAATGACTGATTGAGCACATCGAATGGCTGATAAGGAAGCAGTAGGAGATGATCCGGCTTCTCGGATTCAATGAACTGCTCCACCTCGCGCTTTCGATTGCCGCCGCCGATCATGTAGAGATCGAATCCCGGATCGGCCTCGCCGCTTGCCAACGTGTCGTACGCCTCGAGAAAGTCCTCGAGCGGATGACCGATGCCCATATTGCCGGAGTACATGAAGACGACGCGCTCAACATCGATCCCCTGCTCTTCTCTCCATTGATTCCGGGCATGCTCCATTGGCGGCATCTCATCCGGATCACAACCGGTCTCCACAAATGAGATGCGCTCTCTCCGCACGCCTCTCTCGGCGACCCGGCCCGCCATGCACGGCCCGATCGCGATGACGCGTGACATGTGGCGCATCGCATGCACACCAAGAAACCGACAACACCACATGAGCGGGTTTCGCCGGGACAGAACACCCATCTCGACAGTGATGTCAGGATTCATGTCCATGAGCCAGCAGCCACTCCACGTGCGGCGCAGGAAGCGCACGGCCGGGGCGACGGTCTCAATCATCGGCGGGCTCGACATGACCAGAAACGCGTCAGGCCGGCGAGAGAAGACCGCGCGTGACGCGAGAGCCACATAGAACGTCGCTGTGTCGATGATTCGTCCAGCGAGATTGGAACGCCCGAAGTTCGTGCCGCCGACGCGGCGGACCCGCATGCCATCGATCTCTTCGATTCCGGGCAGCGTCTTCCCCTCAAGGATGTGCGAATAGCGGCTGGCGAGCACATCGACCTCGTGCCCGCGCTCGATCAGCCTTCGGCCGAGATGCGCGGCCGCCTGCGCCGTCGCCGCCGGGTCTGGCTCGAAGAATTGGTTGACGATCAGTACGCGCAATCAAGCGCCTCCATGCGCTTCGGCCTTTACGACCGCGTCTCCATGCTCGACCCACCAATCGATCGTCGCGCGAAGTCCCTCGCGCAGTTGCGTGCCTGCCTTCCAGCCAAGGAGGTCCTTCGCTCTCGAAGTGTCGAGACATCGGCGCGGCTGGCCATCTGGCTTCGTCGGATCCCAGCGGATCTCGCCTTCAAATCCCGTGAGATCGACGATGAGTTCGACGAGATCCTTGATGGTGATCTCATGACTGGCCCCGAGATTGATCGGCGTGGGCTCGTCCATCTCCTCGGTCGCTCGAAGGATGCCCTCGGCGGCGTCCTCGACGTAGAGAAACTCGCGGCTGGCCGAGCCCGTGCCCCAGCATTCGATGTGATCAGCGCCGGCGTCCTTTGCCTCGACGCACTTGCGAATAAGCGCCGGAATCACGTGGCTCGAATGCAGATCGAAGTTGTCATTCGGGCCGTAGAGATTCACCGGAAGAACGAAAGAAGAGCACATGTCGTACTGGAGCTTGTATGCGTCCAGCATCTGCCACGCCGCCTTCTTGGCCACGCCATACGGCGCGTTCGTCTCCTCCGGATAGCCGTTCCAGAGCTCCTCCTCCTGGAACGGGACCGGTGTGAACTTCGGATAGGCGCAGATTGTCCCGAGCTGGACGAACTTCCCGCCCGATCCCGGCATGCCGATGCCGCGGAGGCGCGCGTGTTCGATGAGATGCAGCGCCATCGCCATGTTGGCGAAGAAGAAACGGCCGGGATTCTCGCGGTTCGCGCCGATTCCGCCGACTTCGGCCGCCATGTGAATCACGACGTCCGCCTCTTCGGCGCCGAACGCGTCGTCATACATGCGAATGACCGAAGGCTCCTGCGTGAGGTCATAGTCGGCGCGCCGGGGAATGAAGACCTGGTCATCGGAGAGCCCGCGTTCTCGCAGTCCTCGGCAGAGGAAGCTCCCGAGGAACCCGGCGCCGCCGGTCACGATCACGCGCTTGTCGGAGAGGTCCATCACACGAAATCCCTTCTCTCGTCTCGCTGAGTCGGCGCCTGATCGCCGAAGAACCGGGAGTCTAGCGACGCCTTCAACCGATAGCATGACCGCCCAATGACCTCATCCCGACAGCACGACCAGACGCCACTCGAAGGCGGAAACAAGGCGCAGAAGCCTGAGGGCATGGGGCGCAAGGTCGGTGTCGGCATGGTCTGGCTCATGCTGAACACCGCAGTCGGAAGAGCCGCGAGTTTCCTCGCGCTGATCCCCCTTGGGGCATGGCTGACCAAGGGACAATACGGCGTCGTCGCCATGGCGGTCGCATTCAGCGCATTCGTCCAGGTCTTCCGCGACGGCGGGGCGCGGCGCCTGCTGATTCAGCGCGGCGCGGCGGAGTATGACTCGCTCGTCGGGCCGATCTTCTGGATGTCGCTGACATTCAATATCGCCTCAGCGATTCTGATGGCCTCACTCGCGCCGGTCGCCGCAGCGATCTTCGGCACTCGGGATGTGATTCCGCTGCTGCTGGTGATCGCGACGTTTCTGCCACTCAGCACGCCGGCGATGATCTACCAGGCGAAGCTCAGCATCGACCTGCGCTTCCGCGCGCTCGCGCAGATGACCGCGACGGTGGGCGTGCTTCGCTGGGGTCTGGCCGTCCTGTTCGTCGGGATCCTGCGGGAGCCGATCGGCATTGTGATACCGATGCCCATTTGCGCCGTCGTCGAGGGCGTCTGGGGCTACCTCATCGTTCGCGACAAACCATGGAAGCGCCGCGCGGCCATACGGCGGTGGGGTCCAATCATTAAGACCTGCCTCTGGATCGTGGCCGGGACGCTCGCCACCAGCGCCTACAACCAGGGCCCCTATATCGGCCTTGGCGTCATCCTCGCGCCCGCCGTCGTCGGTGTGTACTACTTCGGATTCCAGATCTCGAAGCAGGTGAGCATTCTTCTCCAGCTCAACCTCCAGACAGCGCTGCTCCCGTCCTTCTCGCGTCTCCAGGGCGACTCCAAGCGCCAACGCGCCGCGGTGCTCCGGACGATACGACTCCTCACGCTAATCTCGGCGCCGACGAGTTATCTCCTGCTCGTCATCTTCCGGGACGTTGAGCAGATCATCTGGGGCGGCAAGTGGGCCGGAAGCGTGCCGGTCGTGCAGCTTCTGTGCGCGGCGCTTCCTATGACCATCCTCTCCGCCGTTCCGCGGAGCGTACTCATGTCCATCGGTCGATTCCGCCAGTGGAGTCTCCTTCTCGGAATCGATGCGGCTGGTGTGATCATCGTGGCGACGGTCGCCGCCTACATCTTCGTCGGCTCCACGACGATCGATGTCCCCACGGCGATCGCGATCAGTGAGAGCGTCTACATCACGATTGCGACCGTGATCATCGCGGCGATCTCACTGCGGCACGTGCGAGTCGGAGTCACAGACATACTCGCGGGCGTCCTCCCGGCGATAGTCGTTGCGGGTCTAACTACAGGATTCGCATATGCGCTCGTAGCCGCTGCGATTCCAGGCGCCACACCACTGGTGCGTATCATCGCGATCAGCGGCGCAAGCGGCGTCCTTTGGATCGTTGTAGCGCGCTTCGCACTGCACACTGACTTGTCCGACATCGTCGACGTGTCGCCGACGATCGCTCGGCGGCCCGCGCGGAAGCTGCTATGCCTCGCGCGTCCAGCGTCCGGCGAGCCCAATCAATCTTCGGATTGAGACGAGCAGTTACTGGTCGTGACCAGCCATCTCAGGCAAGTCATGCCCAGCCTCGCGGAGCGTCCTCTCGCGCTTGGCGAGCTCCATGTCTGCGTCGACCATCATCTGCACAAGTTCCTTGAAGCCGACTTTTGGTTTCCAGCCGAGCTTCTCATGCGCCTTCGTGGCGTCGCCGAGAAGCAGATCGACCTCGGCCGGACGCATGTAGCGCTCGTCGAACTCGACGTAGTCCTCCCAGTTCAGATCGAGGTAGGAGAACGTCTCCTCGAGGAACTGGCGCACGCTGTAGGTCTCACCGGTCGCGACGACGTAATCTTCCGGCTCGTCCTGCTGCAGCATCAACCACATCTGCTCGACGTAGTCGCCCGCGTATCCCCAATCGCGCTTCGAATCGAGGTTGCCCAGATAGAGCTTCTCCTGCAGACCGAGCTTGATGCGCGTCGCCGCGCGAGTGATCTTGCGCGTGACGAATGTCTCGCCTCGGCGCGGGCTTTCATGATTGAACAGGATGCCGCAGGAAGCGTGCATGCCGTAGCTCTCGCGGTAGTTGACGGTCATCCAGTGAGCGAAGACCTTCGCGACCGCATAGGGCGAGCGCGGATAGAAAGGCGTCGTCTCCTTCTGCGGCGTCTCGACGACCTTGCCGAACATCTCGCTCGAAGAGGCCTGGTAGTAGCGCACCTTCTCGCCGCTCTCCTGCTCGTAGTCTCGGAGCGCTTCGAGCATGTTCAGCGCGCCCATCGCGACCGACTCGGCGGTGTAGATCGGCATGTCGAAGCTGACGCGCACGTGCGACTGGGCGCCGAGGTTGTAGACCTCGTGGGGCTTGATCTTGCGGACCAGGTTCGAGCAGACGCCAGCGTCCGTCAGATCGCCATAGTGGAGCTTGAGGGTGGCGCCCTTGAGGTGCGGGTCCTGGTAGATCCCGTCGATGCGCTGGGTGTTGAAGGAGCTGGAGCGTCGGATGACGCCGTGGACCTCGTAGCCCTTCTTGAGAAGGAACTCAGCCAGATAGCTTCCATCCTGGCCGGTGATTCCGGTGATCAGCGCCCGCTTCGAACCCGACATGACTATCGCTCCCTCCGGCCCGAAATGGCCGGCCCACCTGTTGAACCGAGGGGTCAGATCCACCCCGAACCCCGGAACGCCAGAGTCTAGCGGCTCGACGCCCGGACGCTTTGATTGCTACGATCCCCGCCCAGCCTCGGACGACGTCCGTCGCTGTGATCGGCGACTCGATGGGCTGGCTTCACTCAGGAGCACGACGCGACCCACCGGCAGGACGTCCGGAGTTCAGCGCTCAATCGACCGATGAAACTCGAGACTCGGACCCAGCGCGCAGCGCCGGGCCCACGGACGCCCCCTCGGGGCACTGATACACCAGGAGAGATAGCGGATATGCGCGGACTGATCGAACCCCACGGCGGCAGCCTCGTCAATCGTGTCAAGACCGGCGCGGACGCGGAAGCGCTTCGCGACGAGGCCTCCACGCTTCGCCGAATCGACTTGAGCGCCAAGCAATCCTGCGATCTCGAGATGATCGCGATCGGCGCCTTCAGTCCGCTGACCGGATTCATGGGCAGCGCGGACTTCAAGAGCGTCTGCAACGACATGAAGCTCTCGTCCGGCGACATCTGGCCGATTCCGATTCTCCTGAGCGTGGACGCGGCCGACGCGCCAAAGGTCGGGGAGCGCGTGGCGCTCTTCGCTCCGAATGGCGTGCTCCAGGGCGTGATCACCGTCGAAGAGACGTTCGATCACGACAAGGCGCTGGAGATTCCCTCGGTGTTCCGCACGGACGACTCGGCCCACCCTGGCGTCGCCCAGGTGCAGGAAGAGGGCGACATCTGCGTCGCCGGCCCTGTGGATGTCTGCCAGATGTGCGTTGATCCCGATGGTCCTGAGGCGTTCCTCAGCCACCGCAAAACGCCGGCCGAGACGCGCACCGACTTTCAGGAGCGCGGCTGGTCAACAGTCGCCGCGTTCCAGACGCGCAATCCGATCCATCGCGCCCATGAGTACCTGTGCAAGTGCGCCCAGGAGATCTGCGACGGGCTGCTGATTCATCCGCTCGTCGGCGAGACCAAGCCCGGCGACATTCCGGCGGATGTGCGAATGAACTGCTACGAGGTTCTGATCCGGGATTACTTCGTTGACGAGCGGACCGCCCTCACCGTGATGCCTGCGGCGATGCGTTACGCCGGCCCGCGCGAGGCGATCCTGCACGCCCTGATCCGCAAGAACTACGGCTGCACGCACTTCATCGTTGGTCGTGACCATGCGGGTGTCGGCGACTACTACGGCACCTATGACGCCCAGAACATCTTCGATGAGCTCGATCCGGTGAATCTTGCGATCGAGCCGCTGAAGTTCGAGCACGCCGCGTACTCGAAGCGAGCACAGGGCATGGTCAGCTCGAAGACCTTCCCGAAGCTCGAGGGCGATCAGATCTTCCTGTCCGGCACGAAGGTGCGCGAAATGCTCGGCAAGGGCGAGCGCCCGCCGGCAGAGTTCTCCCGTCCGGAGGTGGCCGACGTCCTCATCGAATGGGCGACGAGCCTCGAGACCGCGAACGCCTGAGGCTTCGCCGAAGTCACTTAGAAGTCGGCGCTCGTGACCGAGAGATCCGGGCGCCAGTCGAGCCAGTCGTCGTCGACCTCGCGCGCGAGTTCGAATCGGTGATCGTTGTCCACGCGCTCGCCGGGCCGCTTGGGTGTTGCGAATCCGATCCCGCCGCTGAGCATGGACTGGATAGAACTCGTTTGGACGCTCAGGCCTCCGAATCCGAGATTCACGCCAACACCGCTCGCGTTCCAGAATCTGGAGTTGTCACGCACGAGGTGCGCCTGGTTCGACTCGATCTCGATCTCGACATCCACGGAACGACCGTCCGGCGCCAGCGTCGCATCGGTGACAACGCCGACCTGGATGTCTCGGTAGAGCACCGGCGCTCCGATCGTGAGCGAGCCGAGACGCTCGGCCTCGAGAATCAGGCGAAGTCCGGATGCTCTCTCCGTGTTGCTGATCGGGGCCACGCCGACACCGGTGAACTGGCGTTCAGGACCACCGGAGCCGGGCTCCAGCGTGATGTAGTTCGGCCCCAGCAGCGTCTCGACACCCGACACGCCGGACAGACCAATCTGCGGACGCACAATCCAGAATCGTGTGCCGCCGACTGCGAGCCCCGCGGCGCTGTCCTTGAGTTCAGCAGTGATGCGCACATGATGCAGGTCGCGCGCCAATGTCACCTCGCGAACAACCCCGACCTCGACGCCTCGGAACTTGACTGTGTTGCCGGGCTCCAGACCGTGCCCCTCGTCAAAGAGGATTTCGATTTCGATCCCCTTCTCGATCATGACCTGGACCATGAGCGCCCCGACGACCACGAGCGCGAAGAGCGGCACGAGCCATGCGAACGAGAAGCGCCGCGCAGCGACCACGCGCGCTTCGGGCATCGGGGCCTCGGGCTGGTCGGTCACGAGTCTTCCTCCCAGATGGACGCAGGGTCGAATGAAATCGACGCGAGCATGCTCAGCGCGACCACGATCGAGAACGCGATCGCGCCGGGCCCCGCGTGGACGTCCACGAGGTCGCCGAGTTTCACGAATGCGACAAGCACCGCGACGAGCAGCACATCGACCATTCCCCAGCGACCGATCCACTCGAGCGCGCGGTGCGTCATCGCGCGATTCCTCTTGCTCAGGAACCTCCGGCCGCCACAAAGTGCGAAGACCCCGCCGATCTTCAGAAACGGAATCACAACGGAGCAAAACAGGACGATCAGGCCGAGTCCGACGTAACCGCCCGTAATCAGCGAGACTACTCCCGACCAGATCGTTGCGCTTTGCCGATGTCCCATCTCCGAGATCTCAAGGACGGGGAGCGTCATGGCGGCCGGATACACGATCAGCGCCGCGGCGCTGAACGCCGCCGCGCGGCTCGCGCTGCGAGGGTGGCGCCCATGGCGCACGATCGCGTTGCATCGCGAACACCTGGCCACCGATCCGCGGGCCACGATGCCAACGCGCTGGATCAGCCCGCAGCAGTGACACGCGCGAAGTGAATGTGTCCCGTCAATCGGCATTCCGTTCATCTTATACGGCCCCCGCGACTCGTCCTTTCCGCAGCGGCGATCCGTCGAACAGGGGTCGGTACGCGGACGGACGTTGAGTCGATGTTGTCATCGGCCGATAAGCGTAGGATGTCGCACCGATTCCCCACCGCTCCCATCGCACCAGTAGACGAGTAGAAGGCTGCCACAGGTGTCCATTTCGAAGCGAATTCTCGTGACCGGCGGCGCCGGATTTCTCGGCTCGCACCTGTGCGATCGACTTGTCGAGCAGGGCCACGATGTCATCTGCCTCGATAACTTCTTCACGAGTCAGAAGGAGAACGTCGCGCATCTGCTCGGCAAGGCGAACTTCGAGCTCGTCCGCCATGATGTCGTGCATCCCATCTGGCTTGAAGTGGATGAGATCTACAACCTCGCCTGTCCGGCCGCGCCCGGGCACTACCAATACAACCCGATCAAGACGTGCAAGACATCTGTCGTCGGCGCCATCAATATGCTCGGGCTCGCCAAGCGCTGTCAGGCCAAGATATTCCAGGCCTCGACGAGCGAGATCTATGGCGACCCGGAGGTGCATCCGCAGCCGGAATCTTATCGCGGCGCTGTCAACACGATCGGCCCGCGCGCGTGTTATGACGAGGGAAAGCGCGTCGCGGAAACCCTGTTCTTCGATTACTACCGACAGAACGGTGTGAACATCAGGGTCGTGCGAATCTTCAACACGTACGGGCCGCGCATGCACCCGTACGACGGCCGCGTCGTTTCGAACTTCATCCGCCAGGCGCTTGCCGGCGAGGACATCACGATCTTCGGCGACGGCTCACAGAGCCGGGCGTTCTGTTTCGTCGACGATCTGGTCGAGGGGTTCATCCGGATGATGAATGGACCGGACGAGTTCCCGGGGCCTGTGAATCTGGGCAACCCCGGCGAGTTCACGATCAAGGAGCTTGCGGAGCTCGTGATCGAGATCTCCGGCTCGACGTCCAAGCTATGCTATCGCCCGCTTCCGGAGGACGATCCGAAGCAGCGACGCCCAGACATCGCGCTCGCTCAGGGGCGGCTTGACTGGTCGCCCACGATCGAACTTCGCGATGGGTTGACGCGGACGATTGACTGGTTCAAGTCGATCGATCTCAGTCGATTCCGGGCGCCCACACCGAACTACTGAGACGCGGCTCGCGTCTGACCGATAGGACTGCCAACAGCTTCAAGCACCAACGCTCCGGGCGCTCGCGACCGGACCAACGCTGATCCGAGAAGGAACGAGGACGACTCACATGCGACTGACGATGGTTGGAACCGGATACGTCGGCCTGGTCACGGGCGCCTGCTTCGCCAACACCGGCAACGACGTCACGTGCCTGGATATCGATCCGGAGAAGATCGAGACACTCAAGAAGGGCGGCTGCCCGATTTACGAGCCGGGCCTGACCGAGATGATCGTCTCGAACTCGCATGCGGGGCGCCTGCACTTCACGACAAATCCGCAGGAGGCGTATGCGGACGCCGACGTGATCTTCATCTGCGTCGGAACACCCTCCGATGATCGCGGACGCGCTGATCTCCAGTACGTCTTCAAGGCCGCCGAGGATGTCGCGGAGGCAATCAAGTCGCTTGGACCGAATCAGAAGCCGAAGGTCGTCGTGGTGAAGTCCACCGTTCCCGTTGGAACCACGCTCGAGGTCGAGCGCCGGATTCGCGCCATCGTCGGGGAGATCCCCTTCTCGATCGCCAACAACCCGGAGTTCCTCAAGGAAGGCGCCGCGATCAATGACTTTCAGAAGCCCGATCGCGTCGTCTGCGGCGTGCAGAGCGAGCACGCCGACGGCGTGATGCGCGCCCTCTACGAGCCTTTCGTGCGACAGGGAAATCCGATTTACGTCTTCGACGTCCCCTCGAGCGAGATGGTCAAGTACGCGTCGAACGCGATGCTTGCGACGAAGATCTCATTCGTGAATGAAATCGCGGGGCTGTGCGAGTCCTACGGCGCCGACATCAAGCGCGTGCGCGAAGGCATGTGCGCTGACAAGCGCATCGGAAATCAGTTCCTGCATCCGGGCCTCGGCTATGGCGGCTCATGCTTCCCGAAGGACGTGCTCGCGTGCATCTCGATGGGCGAGGACGCCTCGCGTCCTGCGAAGCTTTTGAGCAGCGTCCACGAGGTCAATCAGGACCAGCGCGATTCGTTCTTCGCGAAACTCGAGAAGCACTTCGAGTCAGACGGCGGGCTCGAGGGCAAGACCCTGGCCTTCTGGGGCATTGCTTTCAAGCCGAATACGGATGACATTCGTGAAGCCCCGGCGCTGACGCTGATGAACAAGGCGCTTGCCGCAGGCGCGAAGGTCCGAGCGTATGACCCCGTCGCCGCGGAGAACGCCTCGAAGCTCATGGGCTCGAAGATCAAACTCGCCGGCGAGATGTACGAGACCCTCAACGGCGCGGATGCCCTCGTGATCTCGACGGACTGGGATGAGTTCAAGTCCCCTGACTACGAGCGAATGGCGTTGGCCATGGGCGGACACGTGATCTTCGACGGCCGCAATCTGTACAGCCACGAACGCCTGAGCGAGACACCCTTCACCTACTACTCCGTCGGCCGTCCGGCGGTGGAGCAGGCGCGAAGCCCTCAGACGGCCGGCTGAGGGGCCGGCGAACTAGCGAAGACTGAGTGACGTCATCGCCGCAGAGGCGATCGTCAGCAACAGCGGTCCGGCGAGCGCCCAGCGCGGCGCCGGCTCGCCATTTTGCGCACGCGCCGCTGCGACGGCGAACATGACAATTGCGAACGGCTCGTAGTATCGCTGCCACGCCAGCGCGTTGGCGGTCATCGCCACGATGAATCCGCCCCATGCCGCAAGAAAGACCCAGCGATCGCGCCGACTGAGGCTGACGAAGAAAGTCGCGATCACGATCCCGCCGAGCATCGAGAGGCCGATGATGAGCGGCGACCGATCGGCGACCGTCGGTAGCCGCCGAACAACGTTCCAGACGCCCGACCATCGCCCGTCATCCATGCTGAATGATGTTGGCGGAATGGAGCCGAGGAATAGTCCGACGACGCCACCGGCGGCAATCGTCGCTCGCGTCTCGAACCGCCTGTGCCGCATTGCATCCAGCAGACGTCTCCAGCAGAATCCGAGATAGAGCAGCCCGATGGCGCCAGCGATCGAGAGCACAGTGGCCGGAGCCGCGAGATTCCCGCCCGTGGTCTTGATCTTGCCGAATCCCTCGGCGCGCTCGGAAGATCCCCCGACCTGAAAGAGCGGCGGCGTGAGCGCATCTCCCCAGAGTCGATAGAACCACCAGACAACGAGGAATGCCGGCAGGCTGAACGCGAGCGCCGTGATGGTTCGCTGCACGGACCTGCGAGTGTCCTGGCTCAGGAGCATGCCGGTCCGATCGTCTCCCGGATCAAGCCACGCGCCGAGCCACACGAGGCCGGCCGCCCAGAGGTGAATCTGGCGCGTCGCGACAAGCGCGACAAGGATGACGCCGCCGGCGACCATAGCTCTCCAATGTGTCGGCGCTCCGTAGGCAAGCAGCAGGAGCGACAGCACCCCCCACCATCCCGCGTTGTCCGGCAGCATGAACGCGCCGGCCTGAAAGACATATTGCGAAGCCACGAGCGGCGCACACAGAATGAGCGCCGTCAACTTCGTCGTCCGTCGACCAGCGGTTACAGCGAGCGTCGCGAGCAATCCGAATGTGAAGAGCGACGCGAAGAGACGCACGAACGGCGTGTCGCCGGTGACGAACCGGATGAACGTCGAGACAAGGACGTGATACGCAGGCGTCGTCGCCGACTCATAGTCGCTGAAATCAAAGCGAGGCCACTCTGTCGCGAACCGCTCCGCGGCGACGAGGTGATACCGATCCTGATCCTTCGCCGCGCGGCTGTCAGCGCCGTATCCCGTGAAGACAACAAGCAGCAGCGGGATCGCAAAAAGAAGCGAGAGCCCGATCGCAACGGAGATTGGTTGTCGGCGCGCCGACTCAGCATTCTCAGCGCCATTCGTCATCGCGTCAGCTCTTTCTGAACACACGGAGTTCGTGACCATACCAGAGCATGTTGATTGTCTCCGCATCCTCGAGCATCAATCCCGAGGCCGTGGCCCAGCGCACCACGTCTTCGACGGGGCAGTACGTGATCCACTGTCTTGCGAGGACGAGATCGTGAAGTCGATTGGCGCTCGCGCGCCATCGCGGGGTGTCGCACATGTCCTTGTAAAGAAAGAGACCCTCCGGTCGGAGTCGCCGAGCGGCCTGCTCGACGACCGATCGGCGCGCCTTCGTGGGCACATGGTGCATGACATCAATCAACGACACGACATCGAAGGGGCCGTCCGGCCAATCATCTCCGGCGTCTATCCGCTCGAAGGAGATCGGAGCTCCGCTGGACGTCGCCATTCCCTGCGCAAGCGCGATCGCCTTGCCGGACACATCGAAGCCAACGCCCTGCCGCAGCGCGCCCTCACTCGCGAGCAGCCCGAGGAAGAGGCCGCCGCCGCACCCGACATCAAGCACGCGGGCGTTTCGAGGGGTCTCGTCGAGCAATCGACCGAATGGGCAGATGTACGGGCGGTATCGCTGCATAGCACGGAAGATCGGCGAGCCGGAGCGATAGAGACGTTTCGAGACCCGCGATAACTCTGTCGACGTCTTCAAATCCGTCTCCGCTGAGGGCGCCTTCGCCCGATCGAATCGACTGATTTCGGAATCGGCCCTGCGTCCCGTCTGACTATAACTGTCCCCGTGGCCATCTCCGTGCCGATCCATGCGGCGTCCCGCTCGTAGGACCTCAGCATGACTGACGCCGCCGACACTGCCGCAGCCTCACATACAGGCGCCTCCCGCGCCTTCGATCTGCTGCGCCTGGCCCGACCTCAGCAGTGGGCCAAGAGCGTCTTCGTGCTTGCAGGTCCCGCGTACGCCCTCAGCGGCGCCAGCGAACCCTGGCGCGCGATCATCTTCCCCGCGCTGGTGGCGGCCGCGTGCTTCGCGCTGGCGTCGAGCGGCTGCTACGTCATCAATGATCTGGTCGACGCGGAGCGCGACCGCGTCCATCCGCGCAAGCGCCATCGGCCGATCGCTTCCGGCAGGGTCTCCCGACAGACGGCGGTCGCCTACGCCACGGCTCTCTACATCGGCGCCGCCCTGTGCGTGCTTCTGATTCCAGGGGGTCAGACGAAGCTGCTTCTTGCGGGCGCCGTCGCGCTCTATGTCGTAAACGTCTCGCTGTACTCATTCAGGCTCAAGCGCATCGCGATCGTGGACGTCATGTGTCTCTCGATCGGCTTCTCGCTCCGCGTGCTCGGCGGCTGCGCCGCAGCGGGTGTGGCGCCCTCGAGTTGGCTCCTGAACTGCACCTTCTTCCTGAGTATGTTCCTGGCGCTCGGCAAGCGCCTCGGTGAACGCAAGACCATGGGCGACGAGGCCGGCGCCGCCAGGTCCGTGCAGACGATGTACACCGACAACCTCCTCGAAATGGCGGTGGTCGTCACGGGCGTCGCGACGCTCCTGAGCTACGCCATCTGGGTCGAGGATCAGGCGGAGATCTACGAGCAGGGATTCAACCTCCTCTGGCTCACGATTCTCCCCGCGACATATGTGCTGCTCCGGTGCATCGTGCTCGTTGATCGAGGCGACTACGACGATCCGACCGAGATGGCCGTCCACGATCGGCCCGCCCAAATCGGCGGGCTCGTTTTCATCGCCCTCACGGCGATCCTGATGGTCCTCTTCCACGAGCGATCCGTCGAGATTCTCGCTGCGCGCTAGGTGAGAACTCAGGGCCAACCGCACGTCCGCACCGATGAAAGGGATCTGAAATTGCGGATCCTCAGTGGCCGCGCGCGTATAACACAGACAGACGCCCGGATGCCGCTCCTCGACCCGGACGCCTCGAAGTCATTCCTCCTCGCACTGACCGCTCCGGAGAGTGAGCATGCCCCGAATCCAGCATCGACGTACTGCAAGAACCGTTGCCGTGACGCTCGCCGCCACGGCGTCACTCGCGCTCGCCTCGGGCCCCGCATCGACGGGCGCCGGTGAGACCAGCAACGCCCAGGTCCCGCCGGAGGTGCTGGCGCAACTTGCCGCGATGCAGGGTGGCGCTCCCAAGAAGGCGAAAAAGGACTTCCCGCCCTTCAGTGAGGTCATCAAGGGCTACGAGAAAGTAATCTCGACCGCTGACGGACAAGCCTCGCTGTACACGCTCTACAAGAGAGACAAGGACGCCCAGATGCTGGCGGTCTTCCCCGCCGGATTCGAGAATCAGCGTCTGTTCATTGCGACGACAATCGCCGGTGGCACGCCGACTGCCGGCATCCAGTTCAACGAGCGATACGTCTATTGGAAGCGCTTCGACCGCACGCTCGCGCTCATTGAACCGAACGTGGAAGTGCGCTCGAGCGGCGACGCCGAGTCGCGCAGTTCGCGTGACCAGCTCTTCACGGATCGCGTGATCCTCTCGGCGCCGATCGTCACGATGTCTCCCGGCGGCGGCCCCGTGATCGATCTCGATGGCCTCCTCGTCGGACAGGCGGCGAAGTTCTTCGGCTGGGCAGCCGCCGGCGCGAATGGCTCGCTCAGCAAGATCACGCGAGCGAAGGCTTTTCCGAACAACGTCGAGGTTGCATTCCGATTGCCCGTCGCCGGCGGACGCCTGACGGAGTTGCATTACTCGATCAGCGTGATCCCGAACAACACCGGCTACAAGCCGCGAGAGGCTGACGAGCGCGTCGGCTACTTCACGACCAGCTATCGCGAGTTGGCGCGCCCGAATACGGAAAAGCCGTGGGTGCGGTACATCAATCGCTGGCATCTGCAGAAGGCCGACCCATCGCTTCGCATGAGCCCGCCCAAGGAGCCGATTGTCTTCTACATCGAGCACACGACGCCGATTCGCTGGCGTCGCTGGGTGCGCGAAGGCCTCCTGGCCTGGAACGAAGCGTTCGAGCAGATCGGCATCGTCAACGCCATCGAGGTCTACCAGCAGGATGCGCGCACAGGGGCGCACATGGAGAAGGATCCCGAGGACGTTCGCTACAACTTCATTCGATGGAACACGAACGGCCAGCGATTCGCGATCGGCCCGAGCCGCGTCGATCCGAGAACTGGCCAGATCCTCGACGCCGACATCGTGATGAACGACGGACTCATCGCCACGTTCGCCGAGGATTGGCGTGGACTCATCGCCGATCTCGCGATTGAGGGATTCTCACCGGAGACGCTCGCCTGGCTCAATCGCCGCCCGAACTGGGACCCGAGATATCGCCTCGCCACCCCGCAGCAGCGGGCCGCGATCCTGGCCCAGCGCGCCAGGGCGCTCGCATCCGGCGAACTCGACATCGCCGGCGGACATCCCGCTGCGATTTCCGGCTCGGACCTCCTCGGTGACAATCCGTTCGACGGTCTCGCCGGGCGCACCAGTCAGGTCAACGGGCACTGCTGCATCGGCGCCCATCTCGGGCGCGAGATCTCGCTCTTCGGACTCGGGCATGGCCTTTTCGACGCAGAGATGGAGAAGTCGGCAGGAGAGACGAAGAAGCCCGAGGACATCGAGATCCCTGATCATCTTCCTGAGGATGTCAAGGCGATGATCCGCGCAAAGCTCGAGGAGATGCGGGCCAACGGCATGTTCGAGGAGGAACAGATGGCCGGCGCCGAACCGACTCCGGCAGAAGACGGCGCGCCTGAAGAGAAACCGACAGTCCCCAAGGACGAAGAGGGCATGCTTGACGGGCTGCCTGAGGACTTCATTGGACCGCTGATTCGGTACATCGTGTCGCATGAAGCCGGTCATACGCTCGGTCTGCGTCACAACTTCAAGGCTTCCACGATGGAGTCGCTGAGCGACCTCAATGACGAGGCCGGCGCCGACTCGCGAGTCAGTGGCTCCGTCATGGAGTACCTCGCCGTCAATATCAACGCTGGCGACGGTCCCGAGCAGGGCCCGTGGACCATGCCTGCGCTCGGGCCCTATGACCTCTGGGCGATCGAGTTCGGGTACACGCTCGACAACGATCTCGACTCAATCCTGAGCCGCGTGGCCGAGGAGGATCTCGCGTACGCGACGGACGAAGACACCTGGGGCCCGGACCCGCGGGCGCGTCGTTGGGACCTCGGCGCCGATCCGCTGAACTTCGCCGATTCCCGCATGCGCCTCGTCGAGCGCGTGCGCCCTGACATCCTCGAGCGCGCCGTCGACGAAGGCGACTCCTGGTCGAAGTCTCGCGATGCGTACATGCTGACGCTCGCTGAGCAGGTCAATGCGCTGAGCACCGCGGCCAACTGGGTCGGCGGGTCCTTCATCAATCGAGACAAGAAGGGAGACCCTGCAGATCGACTCCCGATCGAGAACATTCCTGCTGAGACGCAGCGCCGTGCGCTGGAGTTCGTGATTGACTACGCGTTCTTCGATGATGCGTTCGGGCTGACGCCGGAGCTCCTCAGCCACATGACCGTTGACAAGTGGTGGGATCAGGGCGGCTTCAGCACGATCTTCGACGATCCGACGTGGACCGCGCATGACACGATTATGTCGATTCAGAGCGCGACGCTCAGCATGGTCATGAACCCAACCACCCTCAGGCGCATCTTCGACAACGAGCTTCGCGCCACAGACGACGACGTGCTGACGCTTCCGGAAGTTCTCTTCACGGTCTCCGATGCGATCTGGATGGAACTCGAGTCGACGCCGGAGCGTCGTCACACGGCGGCGAATCCGATGATCTCGAGCCTCCGTCGCAACCTGCAGCGCGAGCACGTGGAGCGCCTCGTTGATCTCTCCATGCCCGAAGGACTGAGTGGCGCGGCCGCGAAGCCCATCGCCAACCTGAGCAACTTCAAGTTGCGTCAGATCCGCGAGCAGATCGACACGTCGATCGAGAATGGATCGTCACGTCTTGATCCCTACACGCTCGCTCATCTCTCCGAGACCGGCGCCCTGATTGATCGCGCGCTCGACGCGGCGATCATCTACAACGCGAGCGACATCGGCAGCGCCGGCATGCCGGTCTTCTTCTTCGGCGCCGAGGGCGTTCCCAGCCGCTGAGCCTGCCCCGACGCCTCGTCAGCCCGCTCGCCCCCGGCGTCCCGCCGGGGGCTTTTTTTGCGCCGAGTGAAGGGATTCCGTGGGCCCGATATTCAGGGCCCCTGCGTGGAGGGCCGATGGAGGCCCAGCAGGGCCGCCCTCCGCCACCGAAGGTCCGAGTGCAGGTATATCCTTCCGGCGTCGCCAGGAAGGCTGTAGGTGCGCCCCGGACGCGCCGGCGACGCAATCAGAGAAGGCTCAGAGCTCGAGAATCGACAGGAGATCCCAGATGGACATGCTCAAGCACCGTCGCTCGCTCACCGCCTCCGTGGCGGTCGTGGCAGCAGCGACCTTCCTCGCAGGCGGGGCGCTTTCGACGGCGATCGCCGGCGGCCACGATGGCGCCCACCCCGGCGCGCCGAATGGCGGCGCCAAGGCGGCCAAGAAGCAGAAAAAGCCCGACTACCCACCGTTCGCCGACGTGGTCGACGGCTATATGAAGATCGTCTCCGCTGCGGACGGCAGGAAGAGCCTCTACACGCTCTACAAGAAGAAGGACGAGGCGCAGGTGCTCGCCGTTCTTCCACCGAATTTCGAGTCGCAGGATCTCTTCATCGGGTCCACCATCGCCGCCGGCGACATCTACAGCGGCATCCAGTGGAGCGACCTCTACGTCAAGTGGAAGCGCTACGGCAAGCGTCTGGCGCTGGTTGAGCCCAACGTAAGCGTGCGCTCGACGGGCGACGCCGAATCCAAGCAATCCCTCGAGACGGTCTTCACCGATCGCGTCCTACTCGACATTCCAATCGTCACGATGTCCCCGGCCGGCGGCCCTGTCATTGACATGGACGACCTCATGCTCGGCAAGGCGACGGTCTTCTTCGGCCCCTCCATGAAGGGCCTCAACAAGAAGATCTCATCGATCGCCAAGGCCAAGGCCTTCCCGCACAATGTCGAACTTGCGTTCGAGGCGCCAGCCGCCGACGGCACGCTCAAGACACTGCATTACTCCGTCAGCCTCATCCCGCACAATCCGAGCTACAAGCCACGCAAGGCGGACCCGAGACTGGGCTACTTCACGACGACCTATCGTGACGTCGGGTCACCCGACGCCCAGAAGCCCTACACGCGTTACATCAATCGCTGGCACCTCGAGAAGGCGGACCCCTCGCTCAAACTGAGCCCGCCCAAGGAGCCCATCGTCTTCTACATCGAGCACACGACGCCCATCCGGTATCGCCGCTGGGTGCGTGAGGGTCTCGAGGCGTGGAATCGCGCGTTTGAGCAGTGCGGCATCGTCAACGCGATTCAGGTCTATCAGCAGGACGCCTCAACCGGCGCCCACATGGAGAAGGACCCGGAGGACGTTCGCTTCAACTTCATTCGTTGGACGACGGCCGAAACCGGCTTTGCGATTGGCCCGAGCCGCGCGAATCCGAAGACCGGCCAGATTCTCGACGCGGACGTTGTGATCCCTGCGCAGTTCGTTCGCGGCTGGGCGCGAACCTATCGCCAACTCCTCCCCGAGGCGGCGATGGAGGGCTTCTCTCCGGAGACGCTCGCCTGGCTCGATCGTCATCCGAGCTGGGATCCACGTGTGCGTCTGGCGCCCCCTGCTGAGCGAACTCGCATTCTCGAAGACCGCGCTGCCGCCCGCGCCTCGAATGTTGCGCGTGAAGCGGCCGGCCATCCGGCCGCGAACGCTGATCCTCACCTGATGGGCAATGATCAGTTCGACGGCCTCGCAGGGCGCGTGAGCCAGGTCAACGGCGCGTGCGCCGCGGGCCTCTGCAAAGCGATCGATATGGCTCTCTTCCGCATGAGCAACGACGTCCTCGTCGATCTCATTGGGAATGAGAGCGACGATGACAGCGACATGCTCGATGGCCTTCCGGACTGGTTTGTCGGCCCGCTCCTCAAGGACCTCATCATGCACGAGGTCGGGCACACAATCGGACTGCGTCACAACTTCAAGGCGTCGACCATCCACGATCTCTCGCAGATCAACAGCGAAGCGATGATCGGCAAGCCGAACGTCGGCTCCGTCATGGACTACAACCCCGTCAACATCAACATGGAAGACGGCCCGGTGCAGGGCCCCTTCACGATGACGGACATCGGCCACTACGACATGTGGGTCATCCACTACGGTTACTCGCTGGAGAAAGACCTCTCTCCGATTCTCGCGCGCGTTTCCGAGCCGGAGCTCATCTACGGCACCGACGAGGACACCTGGGGGCCGGACCCGCGCGCCCGCCGCGGCGATGTCGGCGCCAATCCGCTTGATTTCGCTGATTCGCGCATGCGTCTGGCGCAGCACCTGCGTGCTCGCATCACCGAGCGCATGGTGAAGGAAGGCGACAGCTGGGCGAAGGCCACCGATTCCTTCAATCTGCTTCTCGCAATTCAGATGGGCGCGATCAGCACGGCGGCCAACTGGGTCGGCGGCAGCTACATCAATCGCGACATGAAGGGTGATCCCGGCGATCGCGATCCCGTTTCAGACATTCCGGCCGAGCAGCAGCGCCGAGCGCTGAAGTTCGTCATCACCAACGCGTTCTTTGACGACGCCTTCGGAATCGACCGCGAGTTGCTTCGCAAGATGTCGGTCGACAAGTGGTGGGACGATGGCGGCTACTACGACATCTTCACCGATGCGACGTGGGAGACGCACGACAAGGTGCTGGGTGTGCAGGCCGCCGCCATGACCATGCTCATGAATCCGACGACGCTCCGTCGTGTTTATGACAACGAGTATCGCGTGTCGGCGACGGAAGATGCGCTCACGCTTCCGGAGATGATGTCGACGGTGACCGAGTCCGTCTGGGCGGAGCTTGGAGCTCCCGTGGACAAGCACTTCACGAGCCGCAAGCCGATGATCTCGAGCATGCGCCGCAATCTGCAGCGTGAGCACCTTGACCGGATGATCGACCTCACGATGCCTGAGGCATTGAGCGGCGCCGCAGCCAAGCCGATCTCGAATCTGGCGACGATGCACTTGCGCGATGTGCAGCAGCGCATCGATGCGAGGCTTGAGAAAGCGAACTCGAAGATCGATCCCTACACCGTCGCCCATCTCCAGGACGCGACGCTGCGGATCGGCCGGGCCCTCGACGCCCAGTACATCTTCAACGCCAACGCCATCTCCGGCGGCTCGACCTACAACGTCTATATGGAAAGCGCTCCGGACTGACAGCCTTCTAACCTGACCATTCCACGCGGCCGCCTCGATCCGATCGGGGCGGCCGATTTCATGCGCCGCTACAATCCCCGCGCCCGGGCCAGCCCGCCCGAGCACAAGAGTCAGATCACCATCAACTGGACCAGGAAATCGAGGAATCCCACTCGTGGCAGACAAGCACTACGACCTGATCGTCATCGGGGGCGGCCCCGCCGGCTATGTCGGCGCCATTCGGGCCGCGCAGCTCGGCCTCAAGGTCCTGTGTGTCGAGCGGAGCAAGCTCGGGGGCGTCTGTCTCAACTGGGGATGCATCCCCTCGAAGAGCCTTCTCTCCAATGCGGAGCTCTACGAAAAGGTCCACCACGAGGAGGAGATCTGGGGTCTCGAATACGAGAAGCTCAAGGTCAACTGGGAAAAAGTGATCGCTCGCTCGCGCGGCGTCGCAGACAAGCTCAACAAGGGCATCCACTTCCTCCTCAAAAAGAACAAGATCGATCATCTCGAGGCGAACGCCAAGGTCGTTCGAGGAAGCGGCGGCGGCCAACCGTGCGCTGTAGAGATCTATGACTGCAAGGTCACCGACACGCTGACCAGCGCGCCGGCGGAGATCTCTGCGAAGCCGAAGGAGACGATCACCGCAGACAACGTCCTGATCGCCACGGGGTCAGTCGCGCGTGATCTGCCATTCGCGCGATTCGACGGTGACCGCATCATCGGCGCGCGAGAGGCTATGACGCTTCCTTCCATGCCGAAGAAAATGGTAATCGTCGGCGCCGGCGCCATCGGCATCGAGTTCGCCTACTTCTATCACACGTTCGGTACGGAAGTCACGGTCATCGAAATGTTGGATCGCATCCTGCCCGTCGAGGATGTCGACGCGTCGAAGGCGCTCGAGAAGATCTACAAGAAGAAGGGAATGGACCTCCGAACTTCGACGACCACACTTGACGTCACGAAGTCAGCGAAGGGTGTGAAGGTCACCATCGCTCCACTCTCCGGCGGCAAGCCGGATGAGTCGAAGAAGGAGACCATCGAAGCGGATAAGGTGCTGCTCGCCATCGGCGTCACCGGTCGCTGGGACGGCCTGTTCGATGAGTCTCTCGGACTGCAGACCGAGGGCGGGCGCATCGTGACGGACTACGATCCCTCGAAGAAGACCGCCGACCCGATTTCCTACAAGACGAATCTCCCCGGGATCTACGCCGTGGGAGACGTGATCGGCGCTCCGTGGCTTGCCCACGTCGCAAGCGAGGAGGCCATCCTCGCTGTCGAGCGCATCGCAGGGCATGATCCGATCCCGATCGACTACTCGGTGATCCCCGGCTGCACGTACTGTCATCCGCAGGTCGCCAGCGTCGGGTACACCGAGCAGGCCCTCAAGGAACAGGGCATGAAGAAGGGCCAGGACTACGAGTTCGGGAACTTCCCGCTTCAGTCACATGGCAAGGCGATCGCAGCCCACCAGAACGTGGGACTCGTGAAGGTCATCCGAGGTCTGCCAAGGGGCGAGATCCTGGGCGCCCACATCGTCTCCGATCAGGCCACCGAGCTCATCGCCGAGATGAACCTCGCAAGGCGCCTCGAGGCGACGACCGAGGAGATCATCGTGACCATGCACGCTCACCCGACCATGCATGAGGCCTTGCATGAAGCCGCCCTCGCCAGCGAGGGGCGATTGATTCACGGCTGAGGAATCCCTGAATCCGCTCCCCGTTATCGGGCGAAATCGCCCTGACGCCGATCGTCCGTCCGTAATCGGCGTAGGAACGGGAAAGAGGCCCGGGAGATCCACTCAGATGGATCCGGAATGGCCCAAACTGCGGAAATGTTCCGTGATCGCGGGTGTTTGCCCGTATAGCATGAGGTTGTGGAACCTCGTTCCTCGGCACGCCCGGGGAATGTCGAATATCGGTCGTGAGCCCAGTTCCAGACTGGAAGAGAGTTGTTGTATGCATAGGGCAAGCGCCTGAAAGGTGTTCTTGCATCTGAGCGTGCAGCCAGAGGATCAGAGACACATGAAGATCATCGCCAGCAGCCTTCTTTGCGCTTCCACCGCCACCGTGGCTCTCGTTGGCTCCCTCGTGGAGCCCGTCGCTCCGGTGGTCGAGCATGCGCATGTGCACGACCACGACTGCGTTCACGATCACGAGCATGAGCACGAGCATCACTTCGATGAAGCGATGCTCGAGGCTCTTATCAAGTCAACGTACAAGGGCATGTTCGAACTCGGCACACTCGACAAGAAGAAGTCGACACGACCGCTTGCAATGGCCTGCTTTGCGCCGGGCACCGCTCTCGAGATCGTCCGGTCGTTGGGCGAGGACCTGCATGGTCTCGGACTCCGGTTCTTTGTCGGCGGTCCCTGGCCTCAGCCGGACGGCGCGTTCACCGGCGTCAACCTGACATGGAGTGTGCCCGATGATGGCCTGTTCATCCCCCAGCAGCTCAACGGCGACTCAAGCGGCAACAATGAGATCCATGCTCGTCTCGGCGCGCTGATCGGTCCCGAGGCCACATGGAAGGGACTCATTCAGCAGTCCTTCGACGCATGGAGCGCGGTCACGGGCAATACATACACCGAGATTCCCGATGACGGCGCGGCGTGGGGCGCGTCGGGCGGACCGACACGCGGCGACATTCGCATCGTCATGCGAAACATCGACGGCGGCAGCGGCACCCTCGCATTCAACTTCTTCCCGACGAGCGGCGGCGCCAACGGCGACATGGTCATCGATCGTTCGGAGAACTGGGGCGCCGGCGGCGCGAACTTCCGGTTCTTCCGCAACGTCATCATGCACGAGCACGGCCATGGTCAGGGCATCTTCCACTCGTGCCCGGTTGAGGGGAACAAGTTGATGGAGCCATTCATCAACACGAGCTTCGATGGTCCGCAGTTGGATGATTTCCGCGCCGGCATGTTCCTCTACGGCGACCGCTTCGAGCCGAACAACGACTTCGGCGACGCTGTTGACCTCACAGCCCTGGGTCTCGCCGTCAACAACGGCCAGAACCTCACGAATCTGAGCCTGCACGGAGTGAGCGACTCGGATCGATTCTCATTCACGCCTCCGGATGGTTCCCGCGTGACGGCGACGGTGATCCCGCAGGGATTTACGTATTTGAATGCGGCGCAGGCCGGCAACGGGAGTTGCCCGAGCGGCTCGCTCGTCGACGCGCTGAGGCAACTTGATCCGGTCCTCGAAGTGCTGGCGCCGGACGGATCAGTGCTCGATGTCGCAGACGACGGCGGCCTTGGCGAGAGCGAGAACATTACGGGCCTCAATCTCGGTTCGCCGGGCACCTATCAGGTGCGCGTTCGCGCCGGCGCTGGAAGCGGGGTCTCCCAGATCTACGACCTGATCGTCACGATCCAGAACGACGGTCTCATTGGAGATCTCAACTTCGATGGATGCATCGGCTCCGGAGACCTTTCTATTCTGATCGGTCGCTGGGGACAGTCCGGCACGGGCGATCTCGATGGCGATGGCATGGTCGGCTCCAACGACCTGGCGATCCTCCTCGGCACCTGGGGCACGGGCTGCGGATCCTGAGAAACGCGAAGACACCCCCACCGGTTGCATCTCAATGGCGCCGGTGGGGATTCTCCAATCCGGGGTGAGAAGGGAACCTTGGGAATGAAGAGCGCTGCGCTGATCCTTGGGACAATCGCCGTTGGCGCCTCATCACTCGCAACGGTTGGAGTCGACGCGAGAACGGACAGAGGCGGAGAGATGCTCCCGCCGATCGCGTTCTGTTTCACGCCGGATGCGCCCCCTGAACTCGTCGCACAGTTCAACACTGACTTCTACGGTGGCGGAGGCGAACGATTCCAGGTTGGAAGTCCATGGCCCAATGGCGGCTTTCAGGGAGTCGATCTGACATACAGCTTCCCGCCGGATGGGCTGTTCCTGCCTGCGCAGGGCTCGCCGGACATGTCCGGTCCGAATGTCCTGAACGCTGCCCTGACGGCGCAGTTCGGCGATGAGGCAACCTGGAAGGATCTCTTCCGACAGGTTTTCGATCGCTGGGAGGAGATCACGGGCAACACCTACACCGAGGTCTCAGACGACGGGGCGTCCTGGCCCAACTCATCGGGCAACTCCAATCGAGGCGACATCCGCATCGTCATGGGCGGCATCGATGGTGGCGGGGCCGGCATCCTTGCGTACAACTTCTTCCCGTCCAACGGCGACATGAAGCTGGACAGCGCGCACAACTTCTCGACCGGCGGAACCGAGCGGTATTTCCGCAACCTCATCGCGCATGAGCACGGACATGGGCTCGGCCTCGCGCACTCGTGCCCTCAAAACTCCACGAAGCTCATGGAGCCCTCGATCAACGCGAGTTTCGACGGCCCCCAGATCGACGACATTCGAGGCGCCCAGGTTCTTTATGGCGATCGCTTCGAACCCAACACCGGCGTCTCAGGAGCGCCGAACATCAACGGACTCGTGGTCGCAAACCAGGCGAGTTTCATCGAGCCACTGACGCTTCACAACTCCGGGGACACTGACACCTTCGCGGTGACGCTCGAGGAAGGTGAACGCCTCACGATTGTCGCAAGACCACTTGGCGGCTCGTACGCGTCTGCGCCGCAGGTCGGCATCAACTGCGGCACGCCCGAAGTCGACATGGCCCAGGAGGAACTCGATCTGAGGCTCGAACTCCTCACGAGCGGCGGCTCGCCGGGAGAGGAAGCGTCAGAGAACGGCATCGGTCTCGAAGAGACCATCATGGCCGCTGAACCCGGCCCCGGAAGCTATCGAATTCGAGTTACGTCCGAAGGCGGGTCCGGCGTCGTCCAGCTGTACGAACTGGAGATCCTGCTCGAGAACGATGGGCTGCTCGGCGAACTCAATGGCGACGGCTGCATCGGGTCCGGCGATCTCTCGATTCTTATCGGGAGTTGGGGCGCATCAGGCGTGCTCGCCGACCTCGACGATGATGGGACCGTCGGTTCCTTCGATCTCGCGATCCTTCTCGGAAACTGGGGCGCTGGCTGCGGCGGATGACGCGACGATCGCTGGTCCGGGAATGCGTCGAGATTCGACGCTCGGGAGATCTGAACGGCGTTTTCCCTTGATTCCGGGGGCGAATATGGTCTGATGAAGCATGTACGGGCTGGTCGTCTTCGCGCCTTGACCGATGACACTCTCGCCGTGTCAGCGGGTGCGTGAAGTTCGTGTGGGGTCTCACGGGGGAAACATCGACAACGCGTCGGTGATGAGGGACGGGACGTAGAAGGTGCATTCCCAGGCGACATCGCAATCGGAGAACCCGGCGAGCAGGCTGGTCGCCGGCGCTGCGCTCTTTCTCCTGATGCTCGTCAGTGTGTGTCTGCTCTCCCTGCGATCAAAGGGGCGGGAGTCAGAACCTCATCATTGCACCAGTCATGGATGCGGCCACATCGGCTGCGCCATTCTTGAGCCCGGCTCCGATCCTGCGCTGCATGCCGCACTGGAGTCGGCGCACGCGCTTTCCCGCAATCCCGGCGGCGAACGCTTCTACACGACGAACCGATGGAATTTTGCGCCGATTGGCGAGGGCTCGGAGATCTCGTACAGCTTCGTGCCCGACGGGACGTTCGTGCCGCGCATGTTCCCGTCGGACCCGTCCAACGGCGACACCAGTGTTCTCTTCCAGCGTATGGATGAGCTCTTCGGCGACGGCGACGTCATGACCGATGACACCGGACTCTGGAAGCCGCTCTTCCGGCAGGCGTTCGACACATGGGAGCGCGCAACTGGCAACACGTTCGTTGAAGTTCCTGATGATGGTGAGTCGTATCCAGCTGCGGCCGGAGGCGCTGGCAGGGGCGACATTCGCATCTCCATGCGAGAGATCGATGGCGTGGCCGGGCTGCTCGCCTACAACAACTTCCCCGCGACCGGCGGTGACCTGCTGCTCGACGCCGACGAGAACTGGGCGAATCCTTTCAACGACTTCCTCAGGCTGCGCAACATCGTGACGCACGAGCTTGGACATGCGATCGGTGTGCTGCATATCTGCCCAGCCGGCGGCGACTGGCTCATGGAGCCATTCCTGAACCTGAACTTCGATGGCCCGCAAAGCGAGGACATTCGCGGCGCCCAATCGATGTATGGAGATCGGTTCGAGCCGAACGACACGCCCGCAGAGCCCGCAAGTCTCATCACGCCGAATCCGAATGTCTCAGACCCGCAACTGCAACTCAATACGGCGCAGACGTATGAGGACCTCGGAACGCTCTTCTCCTCGGACAACGACTACTTCGAAATCGGCGTGCCGCCCGGCGGGACCATCAGCTGCACAATCACACCGACGGGTGAGACGTTCAGCCAGGCGCCGCAGCTTGAGACTGGATTCTGCGGCATCCCGACGCAGACGAGTTCACTCATCGTCCATGACCTTGCCTTCGAGATTCTGCCCTCCGGCGGAGGCGCCCCCCTCATCACCGTGAACGACGCAGGCATCGCCGGCCCAGAGAGTCTCACCGACTTCGTACTCGAGGATGGCGGCCTCTATCTCATTCGCGTGTTTGTGAACTCGACGCTTCGAGGGACAGAGAACGAAGTGCAGTTGTACGACATGCAAGTGCTGCTCAGCGATGGCGGCATCGACGGCGATCTCTCCGGCGACGGCTGCGTGAACGCGCTGGACATCGCGGAGCTTCTCAGCTTCTGGGGCACGGCCGATCTCGCGGCCGACCTTGATGGAAATGGCGATGTCGGAGCCCTCGACCTGGCGATCGTCCTGGGCAGTTGGGGCGAAGGCTGCGACTGAAGCGCCCTCTTGGCGGCCTCCTCGGGCAAGGCTTCATCAACTTGCCTCAGGAGGCCGATAGCGTCTATGGTGTCGCCTCGGCGACAACGCCACACGGGGTGTAGCGCAGCTTGGTAGCGCGTCTCGTTCGGGACGAGAAGGTCGTAGGTTCAAATCCTATCACCCCGACTTTGACTCACTGATGGCCTCGGCAACTGCCGGGGCCATTTGTCGTTGCGGCGGGTTCGAACGTGTCCCGTTACGTGCAGGCGCCGGGCCCTCAGTTGAACATTGTCAGCACGGCCGGGCTTGCTATTGGCATTTCGTTGCCAATAGCATGCGACCGGGTCTGCGATGTCCCATGTTCAGTTCGTGTTCAGGACCGGCTGACTCGCTGCGGCTCAACGCCCATGCGCGAGCGCAGGCGGTGTCGACCGCGAGAGGCTGCGATGCCGGAGGGCCGAGAGATGATCAACGGTGGAGTTGCGCTAGCGCCGTGCGTTGTTGCGTTTCTTGCTTCGCTGGCGACGACTTCGGCGGCCGCCGCCCAGGATGGTCTCCATCGGCCGCACGCGGGAATGCTCCGGCATCCTGATGTGGGGCCCGACCAGATCGTCTTCCGATACGCCGACGATCTTTGGCGTGTGGACAAGAACGGTGGAACAGCGACGCTCGTCGCTGGACCTTCCGGTGTGGAGACCACCCCGAAGTTCAGCCCGGACGGCTCGATGATCGCCTTCGTCGGCAACTACGACGGTAACGAGGACATCTACGTCATCCCGACCGCCGGCGGACAGGCAACTCGCAAGACCTATCACCCGGCTGGCGAGTGGCTCAACGAATGGGGAGAAGACGGCCGCCTCGTCTACCAGTCGATCAGCCTCTCCCCGTCATGGCGGATGCCGAAGCTGTTCGCGATCGACCCAAACAGCGGACCTCCGGAGATGCTCACTGTGCCGTACGGCTACAACGGAGCGATGAGCGAGGGCGGAGAGTGGCTCGCGTACACGCCGCACGCGCGGGATGCGAACACGTGGAAACGGTACCGCGGCGGGTGGGCGTCTGACATTTGGCTGTTCAATCTGCAGAGCAACGAATCGAAACAGATCACGAACTGGGAAGGCACCGATTCCATTCCAATGTGGCGCGGCGACACGGTGTACTACTTGTCCGATCAGGGCGATGAGCACCGGCTGAACATCTGGGCATTCGACCTGAAGACCGACACGCGTCGACAGATCACCGCGTTCTCAGACTTCGATGTCAAGTGGCCCTCGATCGGTCCCGGTGGTCATTCAGGGGAGATTGTGTTCCAGCTCGGGTCCGACCTCCGCTTGCTCGATCTGGCGACCGAGACCTCGCGGGTCGTCGACGTGCAGATCCCCGGGGACCGTCCGAGTATCCGCACGCGGTCCGTGGATGCCAGCACGAAGATCATGTCTGCAGACATCTCGCCTACTGGCATGCGTGCTCTGTTTTCGGCCCGCGGTGACATCTGGACCGTGCCCGCGAAGAACGGTTCGCCACGAAACTTGACAGCGACTTCGGGCGTCGCCGAGCGCGACGCCGCTTGGAGCCCGGACGGACGTTGGATCGCGTATCTCAGTGACGCGACCGGCGAGTACGAGCTCTACATCACGCAGTCGGACGGGAAGGGACCGACAAGGCAACTCACCGACGATGGCACAACCTTTCGTCACGAGCCGGTCTGGTCGCCGAACTCCAAGCACATTTCGTTCCATGACCGGTCGGGTCGACTGTTCAGATACGACATCGACGCAGCGACGACGACACTTGTCGATACCGATCCGTGGTCGGCGCCGCTCATCCCGAACTGGGCGCCCGACTCGCGGTGGATCGCCTATGTGAAGTCGACGGAGAATCGGAACATATCGTCGGTTTGGATCTACAGCATCGAGTCAGGTGAAACCGTGCAGGTCACGTCCCACATGTTCGACGCGCACGATCCTGTATTCGATCGCGAGGGCAAGTATCTGTACTTCGTGAGCAGCCGTGACTTCAGGTCGTTTGTTCGCTCGGATCTTGACCTTGGGTTTCTGTACTCGGACACGGCCGTGTTGATGGTGATTCCACTCCGAGATGACGTTGGATCTCCCTGGGCGCCCGAGAGCGATGAGGAACCGTGGGTGAACGAGCGTGAAGACGCCGACTCAGAGGAGATCGACTCCGCCGAAGTTGCGGATACTGCGACCGATGATTCTGGGGATGATCTCAACCAAATCGAAATTGATCTGGACGGCTTCGAGCGGCGGGCCACGAGGCTCCCCATCGACCGAGGCAGATTCTACGGCCTCGCCGTGAACGACAAGGGGCAGCTGCTGTATGTCCGCGAGCCACGCCGAGGCTCAGGTGGAACGCGCGACATCAAGCTCTACGACATCAATGACGACGATGAGGCAGAGAAGATGGTGCTGACTGGCGCCGGTGGCTTCTCGATGTCCGCGGACGGTGGAGAGATCCTAGCCAGCAAGGGCGACAGCTATTACATCGTCGACGCGGCCGCAAACCAGAGTGCCGTTGATAGCAAGCTGTCATTTGCCGGCATGAACGTGGATGTCAACCCGCGTGAGGAGTGGGCACAGGTCTTTCACGAGTCATGGCGGATCCTGCGAGACTACTTCTACGACCCCGACATGCACGGCGTCGACTGGGAAGCCATTCTGCGCGCGTATGAGCCCATGCTTCAAGACTGCGTCTCCGTGAGCGATGTTCGCTTCGTAATGGGCGAAATGCTGGGCGAGCTGAATGCAGGGCACGCGTACGTCGGGTGGGGCTACGACCTTGAGCCGGTGAAGCGGCGCAGCGTGGGCATGCTCGGAGCTGACTTCGAGTTGAACGACGGCGCCTTTCGAATCGTCAACATCGTCGAGGGTGCGGACTGGGATGACGATGCTCGGGGGCCGCTGAGTCAGCATGGCGTGGACGTGAGCGAGGGCGACTATCTCCTCGAGGTCAACGGCCAGCCTCTCGATACCGCCATGTCTCTGTACGCCGCGTTCGTCGGGCTCGCAGGCGAGACGGTCACACTCACCGTGAGCGCGAATCCAACCAAGGATGACGCGGCGCGTTCGATAGTCGTCAAGCCGTTGGGGAATGAGAGTGGGCTTCGGTATCGTGAGTGGGTTGAAGGGAACCGCGCTCGCGTCGATCGGGCCTCAGAGGGTCAAGTGGGTTACATCTACGTACCGGATACTTCGACACGTGGAAGAGCCGAGCTGTATCGCCAGCTTATTGGGCAGCGACACAAACAGGCGTTGATCATCGACGTGCGATGGAACGCCGGAGGAGCGACCCCGCTGCCCATGCTCGAACTCCTGAATCGACCGGCCATGGGGGTTGAGGCTCGTCGCGACAGCTGGGATGAGATCTCTCCTCGCGATGCTCACCAAGGGCCGAAGTGCGTTCTCATCAACAGCCAATCGGGGTCGAGTGGCGACAAGTTCCCGTACTACTTCAAGAAGATGGGCCTCGGTCCACTGATCGGGACGAGAACCTGGGGAGGCGTCATTGGCATTGGTGGGTACCCACGTCTGATTGACGGCGGGAGTGTGACCGCTCCGTCTTCCGCGTTCTACGAGCTCGATGGCACCTGGGGAATCGAAGGGCACGGCGTCGAGCCGGACATCGAAGTCATCGATGATCCAGCGAACATGCTCGATGGCGGAGACCCCCAACTCGACGAGGCCATCCGGAAGATGCTCGCGGAGATCGAGCGGAACCCGTTCACGCCACCACAGCGACCGGCATACCCGGATCGTAGTGGGATGGGGGTATCTGAGTCAGACAGGTAGCTCGACTGAAAGGAAGCGTTGGCCGGAAGGACTGCTACGCTGATCTCAGGCCATGGTCGGTGCGGTCACAGATGCAGCAACGGCGCAGCATGAACCGCGCCGTGGCTCTGCATGAAATACACCGTTGATGATTAGCGAAGAGCCAGCTGCCGCAGATTGATCGAACCACCAGATCGGCGGCGGATCATCCGATAGGCGATCACGGCGACACCCGCGACGAGGGCGCCAGCGAAGAACATCGGCAGGCTGAAACTGGCGCCGGCGACGGTCGCGGTGGCGCACTCGGTGCAGACGTACGCGGTCTCGATTCCGGTGGCAGTGGCAGAACAGTTGGTGCAGCAGGTGGACATGGTCAGTCGCTCCTGTTTATTGACACTGTAATGTCATTAGCATAGCGTGCCGCCCGCATGCGTCAATGGCCCCGCACGCCTCTCGCGGTTGACGTCGAACTGGAGAGACATTCTTGATCGATCCCGACACGAAGACCATCGGAAAGCCCACGAAGCACCCCCTCTGGTTCCGCCTTTCGCTGTGGATCATCGCGTTCCTTCTCATGGCCTCCGCGGCGGTCTACCAGCGCGCCACTGGGCCGACCTATCCCATGCGGGGCGCGTTCGAGCTCAACGGCCAGACATTCAAGTACGAACTTATCCGCAGTGACTACTCAGGCAAGACCAACGACGCCGCGCGCGTGGTGATCCCGGATCCCACACCAGCCGATTCGGCGATCCCGGTGATTGCGAAGCTCGAATACAAGCGCTTCAAGACAGACGACCCGCTCACGTCAACAGCCTTTACACCAGAGATCATCGATGGAGAGAAAATGCTCGTCGGCAAGCTCCCCGCCCAACCCGCGGCTGGCAAGCTCGAGTACTTCATCACGCTCGAATACGGCGATGAGCGACTGTCGATACCCGACGAAAAGGCAGACGCCGGCGCAAGCAACGTCATCATTCGCTTCAAGGACACGGTGCCGGATGCGATTCTGATCTCGCACGTCATCTTCATGTTCTTCTCGATGCTCATCGGCATGCGGGCGGCGCTGACGGCGCTCGTCGCGCCCTCGCTCATGCGTCGCATGGCATGGTGCTGCCTCGTCGGGATCACCATCGGCGGGATGATCCTCGGGCCGATCGTTCAGAAATACGCCTTCGGCGCATACTGGACCGGGTTTCCGGTCGGCAGAGATCTCACCGACTCCAAGACTCTGTTCATGTGGGGCGGGTGGATCTTCGCCTGCGTCGTCATCGGTGTACGACCGAGGAAGAAGGAACTCGTGAGTCGGCTTGCGGTGCTCGCGGCCGCCGCTCTGATGACTGCCGTCTACCTGATCCCGCATTCCATGCAGGGCAGCGAGCTGGACTACTCCAAGGTTGACCAGGGCATCGACCCTGCCGAGGCCATCGGCACCGGCGAGAGGTGAGCGCTGCCTGGCTTCATCTTGTTCTGTCACATGCGCCCATATTCGGCTGCCTGGCCGCCGCACCGATGTTGATCCTGGCGGAGATCCGCGGGAGCGACCTACTCCGCAAGCTCGCCTACTGGTATCTGCTTGCTGCCGCCGGAACCGCTTGCGGCGCATACTTCACCGGCCCTGCCGCTGTTGAATCAGTCTTCGGTCCTGATCAGACGGGCGGGGACCTTGTCCTTCGTCATGCACTGCTGGGGCGATTCTCGTTCGTAGGGATGATCTTCGTCGGGGCGGCAGCTGGGACTGCCCTTCTTCAATATGTTCAGGACGGTCGATGCGCCAGATGGCTCCGCTGGATACTGATATTCCTCGTGACCGCCCATATCGCCTTGCTCGCCGTTACGGCACACAACGGAGGCAAGATCCGGCGCGATGGTCATGCCGGACTCTCTGTGGCGGAGCCGTCGCCCACATCAAACCATGATGAGAATCAAAGTCGCTCCGAATGAGATTCCGGTGACGGTCGCGATCGCGCACGCGGGGAAGATCGAGGTTGTGGCGACTCGGCCTGGGCATCCCGGGCGACTCAAGGGCGGCCTCTCGGTTATTGACATTGCCATGTCATTAGCCTAGCGTCCCGCCCGAGACGTCAGTAGTTTCCTCCGGGTTCCTGCTGCGCGTCGGACACAGGAGACCGCAGTGACTGACTCCACGACCAAACACAACGGCAAGCGAGAACGCCTGCCCGTAACCGTCCTCTCCGGGTTCCTCGGCTCAGGCAAGACCACGCTGCTCAACCATGTCCTGCGCAACCGTGAGGGCCTTCGGGTCGCGGTCATCGTCAACGACATGAGCGAGATCAACATCGATGCGGAGCTGGTCAAGCAGGGTGACGCCAGCCTCGATCGGGTCGATGAAGAACTCGTCGAGATGTCGAACGGCTGCATCTGCTGCACGCTGCGGGATGACCTGCTGAAGGCCGTTTCACGTCTCGCACGCGAAGACAAGTTTGACTACCTGCTCATCGAGTCCACCGGAATCTCGGAGCCGCTGCCGGTGGCGCAGACCTTCACGTTCGAGGATGAGGAAGGGCGTTCGCTTTCCAATCTCTCCCAGCTCGACACGATGGTGACGGTCGTCGACGCATCGAACTTCCGATCCGAGTTTCACACGTTCGACGATTTGGTCGATCGGCAGATCGGGCTGTCAGATGAGGACGAGCGGACCATCTCGGACCTGCTGACGGATCAGGTTGAGTTCGCGGATGTGATCCTCGTCAACAAGTGCGATCTCGTCGATGACGAAGAGCTGCGCCAGGTTGAAGCGCTGATCCGCTCGCTCAATGCAGACGCCACGATCATCCGGACGGTCAACTCCGAAGTCGATCTCCGCGAGATCATGGGCGCTGAACGCTTCGATATGGAGCAGGCGATGGCGTCGCCGCAGTGGATCAAGGAACTGAACAGCGAGCACACGCCGGAGACCGAGGAATACGGCATTTCCAGCTTTGTCTATCGCGCCCGGCGCCCATTCCACCCGCAGCGACTGCACGACCTCGTGACGGCAGGCCTCCTCAAGACCGCTCGCTCGAAGGGATTCTGCTGGCTCGCGACCAAGAACGACTTCGCGGCGATGTGGTCGCAAGCCGGCGGCTCATTCCGGATCGAGCCGGTGGGGCGATGGTGGGCCGTTTCCTCACGTGACCGCTGGCCGGACGACGCAGAGACGCGCGAGTGGATCGAAGCAAGGTGGGAGGAGCCATTCGGCGATCGGCGTCAGGAGGTGGTCATGATCGGCGTCGACCTGGACGAGAGCCTCACACGATCGCTGCTGGACAGTTGCCTGCTGACGGATGAAGAAATGGCGCTTGGTGAGGAGACCTGGCCGGATCTGCCCGACCCATTCCCCGGGTGGTTCTTCCAGCCCGCCGAGACTGTCTAAGAGGATCTACTCGAGACTGGACCTTCATGTGGGCCCGCTCGGCGGAATCGCGTCAATGCGCGCCGACTGAACAAAGTCGCATCAAGCGCAATGATTGCACCGGCCATGCAATGTGATCTCGTGTCCGTCGAGCACAAAGCCATCCGGGACCATCTTCTCCAGGTGTCCCGGACAGCCCTGAACGTCGAAGACACGGTCGCATTCAATGCAATGGAAGTGATGGTGGTGTTTTGCCGCGACTTCGGCGAGTTCGTACCGATCCGGCTGGCCAGGGATGGCGACACGCGCCACCAGCTCCTCATCTTCCAGCCGGTGCATCACGCGATAGACCGTGCGAACTCCCAGCGTCGGCACCGCTCTCCGTGCGCCTTCGTAGATCTCTTCGATCGAGAGTGGGCGACGCTCTTCGGCGAGCAACTCCCGAATCGCATCGAGCTGGCGTGTGTTCCGGCGCTCGGTCACGTCGCGACAGCGGCGACCATGCCACCCCGCTCTTCAGCAAGGCGGGATGACAAGCGATTCAGAATGATGCCCGCGACGCCCGCGATGATGATGCCCGCGAGAAGAAGCGGAAGGCTGATCGTTGCGCCGGCGACGGTCGCGGATGCGCACTCAGTGCAGATTGAAGCGACCTCATTGGGGCAGCAAGGATTCACGACGAAGCACTCCTGACCAATAAATGGCAACGGGTTGCCATTAGTGTATCAAGCGAGCCGCGCGCTTCAAGCCGGCCTCATCGCATCCGTGACCTCGCTCAGAGTTGCCAGAGGCCGTGCTCGATTCCGCCAAGGATGTAGATCGAGAACGTGCCCCCACCGGGAATCTCCAGGGGTGGGATGGCGATTTCGGCGCCGGCCTTCTCGGCGTCTCTGACCGCTGACTCGATGTCATCCACGAGAAGGTATGGCCGCACGACCGGCGTCTCCGTCACGCGCAGAGGCGCTCGGACGCCGATGCGCCCCCCATCCTTGAGGTCCGCCGTTCGGGCATTCCCGAACTCCGGGATGGGTTCGCTGAAGACCACATCATGCGCTTTGGCGAGGATGGCGCACGTCTCTTCCACCGAAGGCGTGACGATCTCGAGGTACTGGACCTCTACGGCGCCGTCCGATCGATGGTCCCTGTCATGATCACTCATCGCAGCGCCGGCGAGCAACAAGGGCGCGAGGAGAAGAACGCTCAATTGGAGTCGTGAAGTTCTCATCATCCGGATGTCTCCTGCATAATCATGATCAGATTCCCGCACGTGTCATCGAAGACGGCTGTGATCACTGTTCCAAGATCCGTGGGTTTCTGCGTAAACCGCACCCCAAGAGCCTCCAGCCGCTCATGCTCGGCTGCGGTGTCTTCCACCGCGAATGCTGTAAATGGGATGCCGTCGGCGACGAGCGCCGACTTGAACGGTCTAACCGCAGGGTGCTCATCGGGCTCGAGGGCGAGTTCGGTGCCGTCCGGATCCTCAGGAGAGACCACCGTAATCCATCGGTGTTCACCCAATGGGATGTCGTGCTTCGTCTGGAATCCCAGCTTCTCGGTGTAGAAACTGAGCGCCTTCGCCTGGTCGTCAACGGGCACACTGGACATGCTGATTCTCATCGGGTCCTACCTCCTCGTTTCGTTCGTAGGCCAGCGCTTGGCGATCGCCTTCAACGGTTCGCCGTTGAACGAATGGAATTTGTATCTGCCTTCCCGCCTGACGATGATCAACCCGGCGGACTCCAGAATCTCGAGGTGTTGCGAGATCGCCTGCCGTGACGAACTGATGCCGTGCTTCATGATCAGACGGCCACAGAGTTCGAACAGCGACTGCTCATCTCGCTCCACCAACTCATCGAGAATCGCCCGTCTGGTGGGGTCTGCGATCGCCTTGTAGAGGTCATCCATGCATTTGCTCGTCGGATCATATGCAAGTATCCGCTTGCATGTCAAGCGGAATCTGCTCTGTTCACCAGCGCGTTCTATCTCCTGGGGCCGCCTTTCGCAGTTGCGAACAAACTGGAAGCGTCGGAGGTCGCTAAGGAGTTCACCGACGCGAGCGCGCATCCCTGATCGATACGACGAACTGATCTTGGTCCCAGAGCTGCGTGAAGCGATCTCCGCTGACCACACAGTGATTCGCAGGACCAAGTGGTCACCAGGGATCACGACACACACGCACCGTGGGCCTTCTCTGACTGGTTACTCATGAGCGCTGAAGTGAGCGAACGCCGCACCGGCGACGTTCTACTTGATCCCTGGACTCGACTCGCCGGGCGCGAGCTTGGGAAACGCGCTTCAGGCGGTGAAGGACGCGCGCGATGGCGCTCGAGAATCCACCTGCATGTAGGGATTATCGCCCAGTCCGCAAGCGTCGAACCGTTATTTTCGGATTATTCATGTTGACAGGAATGCGCCCGCAAGTAGTCTGCACGTGTCAGAGTCGAAGCGGTTTGCACAGGCCGCGATCGAGTGAGTTTTTGATAACAAACGGTTGGCGAGACGCTTTCAGCGTCCGGCATCGCATGTCACATCGCGTCATGCGCGCCGAGATGCTGAGTTCGTCCCGTCGGAATGCCTCGAATCGAGAGCGACGCCGCCAGGATGCGGCGCGGCGACCTCGAGGTGGAACTGACGATGTGCGCCCAAGGCACGGGCGCCGGCATGGTTGCGCGATCGCTTCGTAAGGAGTCCGAAGCGACGCAAAGAGACAACGAGGAATCGACACGATGCGCAGAAACCTCATGACACTGGCGGGATTCATCGCCGCAGCGAGCTTCGCACAGATCTCGCTCGCGACTGGTGGGGAGACGTTCTACCTGGACTTCGACGGCGAAGGCGTCGAGGAGGGCATTACGGGAACCGGCGCGACGGACTTCCAGATCCATGGATCGACGTGGACTGGAGGACGAGTCGCGGAACACTTCACCGATTCGAAATACGCCGCCTCAGGATTGAATTCCTTCGAAATCCGGGAGTCCGCGCTGGTTGTCTTCGACAAGCCGATCATCAGCCTGAAGATGTTCTTCGTCTTCCACGACGACATCGACTCGCTCACGCGCGCCGGCGTCGCCCCGTACACCGAGGACAACATCAAGATCGGTCACCATTACAGTCGGCGGGCGACGTTCTTCAATGATCCCTTCAACTACGCGATGTTCGAGTTCGAATACGAGCATCCGATCAAGGAACTGCGATTCTTCGGCGCCACGATGCAGGTCGCCGCGAATGGCTTCGTCGACAACGTCTGTTGGACCACCGTTCCTGCGCCTGGCGCTGTCGGCGCATTCGGCGTCGCCGGGCTGGCCGCCTTCGCGCGCCGCAGACGCTGAGCGATCGGCTGCGTACATTTTGAATGCGTATCCAGTGAGGCTGAGCGCTTGGCGCCGGCCTCGCTGTTTTTTTGTTCAGAAGACGCGCCGGACACAGACGCGGTATTCTCCCTCACAACGGTGAATGCCGGAGGACGACGCGCGTGCAGGACTCCTTCTGGGTCTATGCGACCTGGGTTTACGTCATCGGAGAGTGGGTCATCCGGATCGTGATGACGCCTGTCGTCATGCGCAGGCGTACGCCGACGTCAACGCTGGCATGGCTCACGGTGATCTACTTCCTGCCGTGGATCGGCATCTTCGTGTATGGCCTCATCGGCGGAACCTGGCTCGGCGCCAAACGAGCGCAGGAGCGTGGGCCGATTCGTGACGACGTCAGACAGTTCGCCTCCCCGGCGCTCGCGTCCGCCCCGGTCGGGAATCCGCCCCTGGACAAACAACATCTTGATCTCGTCGAACTCGGAGATCGAATAAGCGGCCTCGAGATCACCGGCGGAAACGCAATGGAGCTCATCGCAGACAGTCGCGATTTCATCGCGCGCCTCTGCGCTGAAATCGATCATGCCGAGTCAACTGTCCATCTTCTCTACTACATCTTCGCCGACGATGAATCGGGCAGGCAGGTCATCGATGCGCTTCGGCGCGCCTCTGAACGAGGGGTGCGCTGCCGCGTGCTGGTCGACGCGGCTGCGTCCAAGGACTTCCTTCGGAGAAAGCGAGGGCATTTCGAGTCCACGGACGTTGACGTCGCCGGCGCGCTCCCTGTCTCGCCACTGCGCGCGTTCTTCGAACGAATGGACATTCGCAACCATCGGAAGCTCGCGATCATCGACGGACGTGTGGCGTACGCGGGCTCCCAGAATCTGATCAATGCGGACTACGGCGGCAGAAAGGTCGGCGTATGGCGAGATCTGACTGCCCGAATAGATGGGCCTGCAGTTATTCAGTTGCAGGAGGTCTTCCTTGCTGGCTGGCGCGCCGAGACGGGACACGATGGCGACGAGTCGATCTCATTCCCGACAGCGCGCACTGAAGGTGGATGCTGGATGCAGGTGATTCCCACCGGACCCGGCCTCGCGACGGAGTCATTCCGGAACATGGTCGTGGCTTCTATCCATGAAGCCAACTCGAGGATCATCATCACATCGCCATACCTGGCGCCCGATGAACCCACGCTGCTCGCGTTGCGCCTGGCCGCGCTCAAAGGCGTGCAGGTGGATCTCGTGGTGCCGGAACGCTCGGACCAGCGACTCGCCGGCGCCGCGGCCCGTGCGTTCTATGAAGATCTCCTCGAGGCGGGTGTCCGGATCCATCTCTTCAGAAATGGACTGCTGCATGCGAAGACGATCACCGTCGATGACTCGTTCGCCATGGTCGGTTCCGGCAACTTCGACATCCGGTCTTTCCTCCTGAATTTTGAGCTGAATGTCTTTGTCTACGGTCTGGAAGCGACGGAGTCCGTGCGCGCCCAGCAACTCAGGTACATTAAGGAATGCCGCGTGCTCTCGCGCGAAGAGTGGGCGCTGCGGCCACGGCCTCTTCGATTCATCGACAGTCTCGCGCAGCTCTTCAGCCCGCTGCTCTAGGTCTTCACGCGGCGAGCCGTCGGAGTGGTCATGAGCGCCGATCTTCTTATCTATACAGACGAGCGCATGCTCAATCATGTCACGGGCCCGGGGCATCCGGAGCGTCCGGAGCGCCTGACAGCGGCGATCGATGGCTGCCGACGCGTCGTTTCACGGAGTGTCGCCTGGCGGACTCCAAGTCGCATTTCCCGAGTTCGTCTCGAGCGCGCCCATGGAGCGTCGTATCTCGACCTGCTCGACTCATTGGAGGGGCGCGCAGGTCAGTTGGACCCGGACACGGTTCTTTCTGAGCGGAGTCTCGACGCGGCGCGACTCTCGGCGGGCGCTTGCGCCGACGCGCTTGACGCCGTCGTCGGTGGGGAAACGAAGCGCGGGATCGCGCTGTGTCGTCCGCCCGGGCATCATGCCGAGGCCAACCGGGCGATGGGATTCTGCCTCTACGCCAACGCCGCAATCTCCGCGCTGCAGGCGATTCATGAGCACTATCTGCAGCGCGTCCTGATAGTTGACTGGGACGTGCATCACGGCAATGGAACACAGCACATTCTCGAGTCGAACCCGCGGGCAGCGTTCTTCAGCCTGCACGAGTTCCCCCTCTTTCCCGGGACGGGCGCCTTCAGCGAGCGCGGCGTCGGCGAGGGCGCAGGCTGGACACTCAATGTACCGATGACGGCTGGTCAGGGTGATGCGGAATACGCGGTTGCATTTGAACGGCTGCTCACACCGTTCATCGATCAAGCGCAACCGGAGCTCTTCATCATCTCTGCTGGATTCGATGCGCATCGACTTGATCCACTCGGCTCGATGACGCTCTCCACCGACTGCTTCGCGTGGATGTGCGAGCAGATCGTGAGCGCTTCGGAGCGCACAGCCTCGGGCCGAGTGCTGGTGATTCTCGAGGGTGGATACAGCCTCGAGGCCATCGCCGATGGATGCGAGGTCTGCGCGCGCACGATGCTGGGCGAGCCGGCGCCGGCAATCACACGACGAGACTCCGACGGTTGCCGACTGATCGAGAGAATGGCGGAGTCGCTCAACTCGGCCTGAGCAGACACCGATACATGAGCGCCGCCCAGCGCGAGTAGAACGGGAAGGGTGACGTGTCGCGATCCACCGCGAGTCCAGGCAGGCGCAGACGCGTGTGTTGCGGCGGCGGCCTGAACATGGCGTAATGTCCGTCGGTCACGATACGCTCATTCATGCTTTCGAAGAGGCCGATCATCTTCCGGATGTTGATCTCGTCACTCGGCCCCTTGAGTTCTCCGAGCAGATCGAAGCTGTGCTTGGCGCCGTCGATCTGGAAGATCGATCCGCTCTTCATATGAATGTCCATCTTCACGTTCGGCAGCACGGTCGGCCTCGCGCTCGCGGTCGCGCTGAGGAGTTCATCCCCGGCAAGCAGTCCGGCGCTCAGGAGGCCTCCATTGAAGGTCAGCGGTCCCTGACTCCCGGCGACCAGCGCAGCCTTCACCGCGGCCCCCGGCGCCAGGATCGAGGGCGTCGGCGCGTCGGCGATCGGATCGAAGTCGCGTTCGTCTCGAAGCCGGCCAAGCACGAGGAACTCGATATGCGCCGGGTCGATGACCGTTGACGGGCCTCGCCAGATCTCGGCATGCAGAATTCCCTCCGCCATCGAGAGTGCGCGGATCTTGAGTGAGGGACCGAGGCGAACCAGTTCTTCCATCTTCGGGGCGAAGGCCTCGCCGCCAAGCGACCGGATGGTCTCGACCCCGGCGTCGGCTCGAGGCGCCGGAAGCGGCGCCACAACATTCGGCGCATCGGCGGCCAGCCGAAGTCGGAGCGTGTGAACATCGACCCCCGTCGCGTCAGACAATCGATCGACGACGTCGAGCCGATCGACATTGTCAGGCCAGAGAATCAGCGAGAAGAACGCTGTCGCCTGCTTCATCGTCATCAGGTGCTGCCTCCGTACTCGGGTGTCGCTCCTATCCTCTTCCCTCGTTCCCCCGGGCGACAAGTCCTGAATCTCGCGCCGCACGACATGCCCCGATCCGAGGCCGCTTTGCACGGCTCAAGGTACACTGCCCGTCAGATTCCTCGATCCCATTTGGCGACAGGGATGGACACAGCCAAGGAGAAAGCGGACGTGAAAAAGAAAATGATCACACTTGCCATCGGCGCGACGCTGGTCACCGGTTGCGCGACCGACGGCGATACGAAGACCACCTCCTCGCATCGTGGACACACCATGACCAACACCACCGCCGAGGCGCCGACGAAGACCGTCAACGACTTCCGCGCCATGGCCGCACGACACCGCGTCGTGCTCGAGTTGCCGACGTATGAGACGACGCCGGCGCAGCTTCAGGCGACTGTGGACGCGACGATCGATCGTGCGGACACACGCCTGACGCGTCTCGCGCAGCAGAACCTGGCGCGCGTCAACTTCGATAGCACGATCCTGGAGTACGACCACATCAAGTGGGAGTTCTTCAACGTCTTGAATCGCATGTACGTCATTCAGAACACGAGCACGGACGCCGAGGTCCGAGCGGCGGCGACCGAAGCTGTCAAGCAGATGACCAACTGGGCGGTGGGCGTCGAATACCGCCAGGACGTCTATGAGGTCTGCAGGGCGTTCTCTGATCTGTACGAGGCGGAGCGTCGGCCCAGACTTCGCGGCGAGATGCTGAAGCTCTACACCGAGACGATGCGCGACTACAAGCGCGCCGGACTCTCGCTGGATCCAACACAGAGAGATGAGGTCGAGCGCCTCCGCAAAGAACTGGCCGACCTGTCTACCGACTTCGACTCGAATATCACCAATGCGAGCGTCACCGTCTACTTCGAACCGGGTGAACTCGACGGCGTGCCGCAGAGTTGGCTCGATCGCACGGAGACGGGAGATGGGCGCCATGGATTCCGCTCCACCGTGACGCCGCACTTCATGGCGATCATGCAGAACGCCACTTCGGAAGAGACGCGCCGGAGAATGAAGGAGTCGCGCTACACCGTCGCCCAGGAGGAGAATACGGAGATCCTGCAGGAGATTGTCAGACTTCGCGATGAGGTCGCGAGACTCCTGAGTTACGACTCGTGGGCCGACTATCGCATCGAGCCCAAGATGGCCGGCGATCTCAAGACTGCGATGGACTTCGAGAATCGCCTCGTTGAGGGGCTGGAGCCGAAGTTCCGGGCCGAGGTCGAGGCGATGCGCGCGTTGAAGGTCGCAGACACTGGAGATCCCAACGCGCAGATTGAGATGTGGGACTGGCGCTTCTACGCGAACAAGATCAAGAAGGAGAACTACTCCGTCGACTCCGAGGCGCTCCGCGCGTACTTCCCGCTCGATGCGTGCATCGGCGGCATGTTCGACATCTACCAGAAGATCTTCAGCCTGCGATTCGACCGCATCGACCCGGGCTTCGTCTGGGAGGAGTCCGTCACGACCTACGTCGTGAGCGACGCTGCGTCCGATGAGCCGCTCGGCGTTTTCTACCTCGACATGTTTCCGCGTGAGGGCAAGTACAACCACTTCGCGCAGTTCGGGATCATCGATGGACGCGAACTTCCGAATGGCAAGTACCAGCGTCCCGTTGTCGCCCTGGTATGCAACTTCACCTCCCCCACCGAAGACATGCCCTCGCTCATCACCCATGGCGAACTGGAGACGCTCTTCCATGAGTTCGGCCACGCCATGCACTCGATCCTGACGCAGGCCAAGACCGGACGATTCTCGGGAACCAGCGTCCCGCGCGACTTCGTCGAGGCGCCGTCACAGATGCTCGAAGCGTGGGTGTGGGACACGACCGTGCTGGACACCTTCGCCGCAGATTGGCGAGACCCGAGCAAGAAGATCGATCCGTCCGTCCTCAAGCGCATGGAGGAAGCGCGCCTTGCGACGGTCGCGACGACGTATCGTCGGCAGCTCGCCTTCGGCCTCGCGGACCTGCGCATTCACGCGCCCGGCAGCTACAAGGACGTGAAGGCGACCATCAATGACACAATGGGTGAGATCTTCTTCGCGCCGCCGGCCGGTTCGCACTTCGCCGCATACTGGGGTCACCTCACAGGCTATGACGCCGGTTACTACGGCTACGCCTGGGCTGACGCGATCGCCGCCGATATGGCGACCGCGTTCGAGGAAGCACCGGATCGATTCATGAGTGTCGCGGTCGGCATGCGACTCCGAAATGAGATCTACGCCGTGGGCGGCGCCCGTCCAGCCGAGGAGTCGGTCGAACTCTTCCTTGGACGTCCTCGCTCACTCAAGCCCTTCCTCCAGAACATCGGCATCCAGGACTAACCGACGCGTTCGGAGGCGACTTCAACTCAGATTCCGTTGCGCCGTGCGGAGTGATTCCTCCGCACGGCGTTTTTCATCTGCTCGAGTGTGCGACAAAGCGTCGGAATCGCCGAAGAATAGATGGATGGGTACGCAGTGGTTAATCCTCGGCGCCGGCGGCATGCTCGGTCGGGCGTGGGCGGCGAGTCTGCAGGACGAGCGCGACGTTCGTCTCGCGGCGCGCTTCGATTGCGACATCACCGACGAATCCGCAGTGCGAGAGTTCGTGACGCCTGACGTCGGTGTTGTCGTCAACTGCGCCGCCTATACGGACGTCGACGGCGCCGAGTCGAATGAGGATCTCGCCACGCTGATCAACGGGAAGGCCATAGGAATTCTCGCGCAGCGATGCGCCGACGTCGGCGCCACCCTCGTGACGTACAGCACCGATTATGTCTTCAACGGCCAAGCGACGAGACCGTACCCAACGACTCAGCAGCGCGATCCGATCAATGCCTACGGGCGCAGCAAAGCGGCCGGTGAGGAGATCCTCGAATCTCACGAGGTCGAGAACCTTCTCCTTCGCACGAGCTGGCTCTACGACTCGCACGGCAAGAACTTCGTCCGGACTATTGCGTCGGCATGCCGGGAGCGGGATGAGCTTCGGGTCGTCGAGGACCAGCGGGGGCGGCCGACGTCCTGCCGCCAACTCGTGTCGACCTCACGGGCCCTTCTGGAGGCCGGCGCTCGCGGCGTGCTCCACGCGAGCGACAGCGGCGACTGCACATGGTTCGACCTCGCGGCAGCCATCGCTGACCGCCTGAATCCCCAGTGCGTCGTCGAGCCCTGCTCCAGCGACGAGTTTCCGCGACCCGCGACGCGGCCAGCCTACAGCGTGCTCGATCTCTCGAATACAGAGTCGATCATCGGGCCGATTCCCCACTGGCGCCGATCTCTCGACGCCGTGTTGACGACAATAGAGGGAGGCCTCGGCGAACCTGCGGCAGGCCTCGGTTCGTAACGACAGTCGGACGCTCATGACAGGCAAGGGACGGAATCTCATGGGAATGCACGTGCTGGTCACGGGAGGAGCCGGATTCATCGGCGCGAACTTCGTTCGATTCGCGCTCGAATCACGAGCCGATGTCACGATCACGAATCTCGATGCTCTGACCTACTCGGGCAACCTCGACAATCTCGCGCATCTCCCCGATCCGTCGCGTCATAAGTTCGTCCATGGCGACATCTGCGACGGTGCGCTCGTGCGCAGGCTCATGGAGTCATGCGACGCCGTGGCGCACTTCGCTGCGGAGAGTCACGTTGACAACTCGATCCAGGATTCGTCTCCGTTTATTCGCACGAATGTCGTCGGAACGCAAACACTCCTCGACGCGGCGCGCGAAACGGGCGTCTCGCGATTCCTGCACGTCAGCACCGACGAGGTGTACGGCGAATTGCCGCTCGACGATCCCGACTTGAAGTTCACTGAGGAGACGCCGATCGCGCCGAACAGCCCCTACTCGGCGAGCAAGGCGGGCAGCGATCTTCTCGTGCGAGCGGCGCATCACACGTTTGGGTTTCCGGGCATGATCACCCGCTGCTCGAATAACTTCGGGCCCAACCAGTTTCCGGAGAAGGTCATCCCGCTCTTCGTCACGAATCTCCTGCATGACAAGAAGGTGCCGCTCTACGGCGACGGCCTCAACGTGCGCGACTGGCTGCACGTCGTCGATCACTGTGAAGCGCTGCTTCACGTGCTCGAGCGAGGAGCGCCGGGCGAGGTCTACAACATTGGCGGCGACAACGAGCGCTCAAATCTGGAGCTTACGCGCTCGATTCTCGAGATCATGGGCAAGGATGAATCGTACATCGAGCGCGTGCCTGATCGACTTGGGCATGACCGCCGCTATGCGATCGACTCGTCGAAGATCCAGCGCGAACTTGGCTGGGCGCCGAGCCGCAGCGCCTGGCCTCAGGCGCTGGAGCAGACGATCGATTGGTATCGAGAAAACGAGCAGTGGTGCGAGCGCATCCGGAGCGGCGCGTATCGGGAGCTTTCGGCCGGCGCCGCCGGTTGAGCGGGCCCGGCGCTAGACGCCGATGGTGTTGACGCCGCAGTCCACGTAGACGTTCTCACCCGTGACGCCGCTCGCCAGATCGCTGACGAGGAAGGTCGCCACACCGCCGACATCCTCACCCTCGACATTGCGCTTCAGGGGCGCCCGGACGGGCGTGTGCTCCAGCATGTCGCCGATGCCGCCGACTGCCGAACTCGCAAGAGTTCGCAGCGGGCCTCCGCTGATCGTGTTGACTCGGATCTTCCGCTCGCCAAGTTCTGCCGCCAGATAGCGCGTGGTGCACTCCAGCGCCGCCTTCGCAACGCCCATGACGTTGTAGCCCGGGACCACCTTCTCTGAGCCGTAGTAGCTCATGCCCAGAATCGAGCCGCCGCCACTATCGGTCATCGGCCCCTTGGCGCGATTCGCCATCGCGGCGAGGGTGTAGGCGGAGATGTCGATGGCGCTGAGGTAGGACTCGCGCGGCGTCTCGGTGAACTTCCCGGGCGCCAGCCACTCGCGATCGGCGAAGGCGATCGAGTGAATGACGAAATCAAGGCGCCTGTGATCCTGAACGTACTTGTCGAAGACGGCGTCGAGATCCTCATCTTTCCCCGCATCACAGGGCTCAATCCAGAAATCCGTGAGCCCCATCGCCTCGACGGCCTTCGACGTACGGCGCACATTCTTGTCGCCCGGGAGCGCCGTGAACGCGCACTGGGCGCCGTGCTCGGCCAGAGACTTCGCAATGTGCCAGGCGTACGAACGATCGTTCGCGACACCGAAGATGAGTCCTACTTTTCCATCGAGAAGTGACATGGAGCCTCCATTGGCCACCCAGGTGTAAGCGGGGAACCGGACATCTTAGCCAGTGCCGCCTTTCCAGCGGCGTGTTGCGTGTCTCAGTCCCAGCGAAGCACGATCTTCCCGAACTGCTCAGCCTCCTCAAGCCGTCCCCACGCCTTCGCGGCCTCCTTCGCGTCGAACGTGGAATCGACAACCGGTTCGAGCTTCCTATCCCGGAAGAGCGCTGCGATCTCATGAAACTCATCGTTTGAGCCCATCGTCGAGCCGAGAATGCGCAGCTGATTCCAGAAGACACGGGCAAGATCCGTCGTCGCATCCGGACCTGTCGTACAGCCTGCGGTCACATACGCGCCGCCGCGCGCCAGTGACTTCACACACGCGAGATGCGTCGCCTTTCCGATGGTGTCGATCGCCATGTCGACACCACGCTTCTGCGACCAGTCTCGCACTTCCCGCGACCAATCTTCACCTGTGTCCAAAACGCCGGCTTCGGCGCCGAGTTCAATCGCCCGCTCGAGCTTCCACTGGCGGCGACTCGTGACGATCGTGGGACATCCCATCCAGCGCGCGATCGAGAGAGCCGACGTCGCAACACCGCCGCCGATTCCGGTGATCAGGACGCGCTGCCCCGGTCGCAATCCACCTTTCGTGACCATCATGGACCATGCCGTCAGCGCGGTGAGACCAAAGGCGGCTGCGTTGACCGGGTCCACATCGCCGACTGGAGCGAGGTTTGAGACCGGCGCGACAAAACGCTCGCGATGCGCCCCGTGGTGGTGCTCCCCGATCAGTTCGAAGTCCGGCGCCAGTGTCGATCCCGGAGGATCATCCGGTCTTTTCGCCGACGCGACCTCGCATGCCGCATTCATGATCACGCGCGTCCCGACCCATGACGCGTCGACGCCAGGCCCGACCTCGAGGACCTCGGCGCACACATCGCAGCCCGAGACACGCGGATAGCTCATCTCGACGCCGGGGATGCCCATTCCGACCCACAGGTCCATGTGATTCAGGGCGCTGCAGATCGTCCGCAGCAGGGCCTCACCGGGCCCGGGAGGCGGCGACTCCGGCCAGTCCTCGACGTAGCGGATATTCGGGGTGACGGGGCCTCGAGGGGCCTGCTCATGGATCGTGACGGCTCTCATGGGCCGAAGGGTACAGACTCCGACTCCGGGCGTCTCAGCACTCCTGAACCACCCTGGCGACCGCCCGGATTGTCTCTGGCGAGGTCCCGCAGCAACCCCCGACGAGCGCCGCCCCGGCCCTCACCCAGCGCATCGCGTACTCGGCGTAACGACTCGGGTCCTCGGCGTCAGTCGCTCTCCATCCCGTGGCGGGATCAGGCTCGCCGACGTTCGCGTAGGCGCAGATCGGAATCTCCGGCGCGACTGCAGCACGAAGGAAAAGCACTTCCGCCTCCATGCGCGGCGCGGGCACGCAGTTGACGCCGAAGGCGAACGGCCCACTCAATCCCTCACCCAGGGACGCTCCAAGTTGAGAAAGCAAATCGTCAAGAGGCTCGCCACTCAGGAGACACCCCGCGTCGCCGTCGGAGCGCATGCAGAGTGACAGCCCCCATCTTCCGGGCGCCAACTCAGACGCAGCACGCGCCGCCGCGGACGCTTCCCGGATCGTCCCCATGGTTTCGACGAGAACGCCATCGGCCCCGGCGCGCATCAGGCTGGCCACCTGCTGCGCTTGTTCCTCCAGACAGCGGGACTCCTCCGGCGCCTTTGAAGGCTCATAACAGTCCTCGAGCGGCGCCACTGATCCGACAATCTGCGCTGCGATGCCTGTTGCCTCCACGGCCCGCGTTGCGCATTCGATAGCGCGCTCGTTCAGTTCGTCGGCGCGATGCCCGAGACCTCCCTGCGCGAGCGAGCGCGCATGAGTCCGAAACGTGTTGGCCGTGAGGATCCTCGCACCGGCCTCGAGATAGTCCCTGTGAATCTGCGTCACGACGTCCGGCGCCTCAAGCAGCGCAGAGGCCGACCAGAGCGGAAGTGGAGTCGGGACACCGCGCCGAGCAAGTTCGGCGCCGACGGCTCCGTCGAGCAACGTGAGATCAGGGAGGGCGATCATCCCGCGATCAGTCTACGCGGACGCGGGACGTTATCCTCGAATCCCATGTCGCACGCCCCGAGCCAACCCGAAGCGCCGGTCACAGCAAGCGCCGAGACCCTCCGCCTGACGCGACTTGATCACGAGCATGTCTGGCATCCGTTCACACCAATGCGCCAGTGGCGCGAGTCTGAACCTTGCATCATTGAACGTGCCGAGAGATTTGAGCTCATCGACACCGAGGGGCGGCGCTACATCGACGCGTTCTCATCGCTGTGGTGCAACGTCCATGGCCACGGCGTCGCGGAAATCGATGGCGCAATTCGGGAGCAGCTTTCGAAGGTCGCCCACTCGACGCTCCTCGGACTCGCGAACGTCCCCTCGATCGAACTCGCGTCGCGACTGGTGCGGCTTGCGAATAGACAAGTAGGCAATGCGAGTGAGCGTGAACTCAACAAGGTGTTCTTCTCAGACGCTGGCGCCACGGCGACAGAACTCGCTTTCAAGATGGTCATCGGCTGGCAATACCACTCCGGCCGTCCCGAGCGCGACACGCTCATCGGATTCTCTGGGGCCTATCATGGCGACACCGTGGGGGCCATGAGCGTCGGCTACATGGACGCCTTCCACAAGCCCTTCGGCAAGCTCACATTCCGCTGCGCATGGTCGCCGGCTCCTGACGTCGCGCGCTCCGGTTCGCCAACGAACGAGGACGGCGAATGGCCCTCATGGGACATGGCGCGAAGGGCGCAGGTTCGAGATCACGCGCTTGCTCGTTTCAAGCGAACCCTTGATGAGATCGGCGAGCGCTGCGCCGGAGTCGTGATTGAGCCGTTGATGCAGGGCGCCGCAGGGATGATCGAACAGCCCGAGGGCTTCCTGAGCGGTGTCGCCCGCCTCACGCGCGATGCGGGAGTTCCTTTGATCGCCGATGAGGTCGCCGTCGGTCTGGGACGCACTGGAGCGATGTTCGCGTCCGAACATGAGAACGTGCGTCCGGATGTCCTGTGTGTCGCCAAGGGGCTCTCCGGCGGCTATCTACCGCTCGCCGCGACGCTCTGCACTGACGAGATCGCCGAAGCGTTCGAAGGCGAACCCGACGAACACAAGACGCTCTATCACGGCCACACGTACACCGGCAATCCGCTGGGGTGCGCGGCGGCGATCGCGACGCTCGATCTTCTTGAGACGAACAACGTGCTCGCCAATGTCGAGAATATCGCGCATCTCATCCACAACGAACTCAGAGACCGGCTTCGCGACCATCCGAATGTTGGTGATGTGCGTCAGCGCGGAGTTCTCACAGGAATCGAACTCGTCGCGCATCGGAGGCCCTGGCGATCGTTCGACGCCGCGCGTCGAGTTGGCGCCAAGGTATGCAGGGCGGCGCGGGCGCGCGGCCTGATGGTCCGGCCGCTCGGAGATGTGATTATCCTCAATCCGGCGCCGGCGATGGACCAAGAGACCGTTGGTCGGATGCTCACCATCCTGATCGAGGTCATCAAATCCTTCGACTTCGACCACGCCGCTCGCTAAACTCTGGATATGCCGGAGGCGGGTGAAGCGCAGCATGCATCTCAATCACATGGTCTGGCGCACCAGTTGGCGCCGGTGCTGCACGATGTATGCGAGGGGCGTCTCGGAGATATCAGATGGTTCCGTTCCGACTGGCAACGTGGCGGCGCCGCGACCGGATACTCCACCTTCAAGGATGACGCGCGGAGTCAGGAACCGCTTGACGTGGTGATCAAGCTGCCCGTCGGACCCGGCGAGTACAAGTTCACAACGGGTCTCGCGGCGACCGACGCCCCGACGCCCCGGATCGTCGCACACGGTGTCGAACTCGGCGGTTACGACCTTGCATGGTTCGTCATGGAGAAGCTGCCCGGCTCTCCCCTGGCGGAAGATCGGAAGAAGAAGTCATTCGAGGATCTCTGCAAGGCCGCCGCGAGCTTCTACAAGCACGCGCTGGCTCTTGGAGGCCCAACCGAGCCGCAGGAGCCAACCGACTGGGATGCGATCTTCGAACGTGCGCGAGAGGCGGTCCGTGACAACGACATCCCGGATGCGCAACGCTGGAATCAGTCAATCAAAGCCGCGCAGCGCGCGCTTCCGATCCTGCTTCCGACCTGGCGCGCTCGCAGTCAGACCGAGTGGAGGCATGGCGATCTCCACCTCGGCAACGCGATGATGAGGCCTGACGACTCGCCCTGGGGCGAGCCCGGGTGCGTTCTTCTCGATCTTGCGCAGATCCAGGCGGGGCACTGGGTCGAAGACGCGGTTTACATGGAGCGCATCTACTGGGGACATCCTGAAGCGCTCTGCGGCGCCAAGCCGGTCAAGTCGATCGCGCGTGCGCGTAAATCGCTTGGGCTCCCCTGCGATGACGACTACGCGAGACTCGCGAATATCAGGCGCGTGCTGATCGCCGCAGGCGTGCCGGCGTTCCTCGATCGTGAGGGCCATCCGTCCTATCTGCACGGCGCGCTCGAGGTCCTCGACAGGACGCTCGCCCAGCTGAACTGAGGTCAACCCGTGTCGTCAGGCCGCGAGGCTCAGATGGCAGCTCTCGACGCGATTGCGCCCTCCGCGCTTGGCGCGGTAAAGGCAGCGATCCGCCTCTTCGACGAGGTCCGTGGCGACAATCGCGCCGCGCGGATTCAGGATGCTCGCGACACCGAGTGACGCTGACGTCTGAACCTGCTGTCCACCGCTGCTCACAGACGCGCTCTCGATCATTCGACGGATGCCATCGGCGAGTTCCACCGCGTGCTCCGCAGCCGATCCCGAGAGCAGGATCGCGAACTCCTCACCCCCGTATCGCGCTGCGAAACCGATGTCCTTGGTCGCCTTGTAAAGGATCATGCCGACCAGACGCAGCACCTCATCGCCCAGGAGATGACCATGCGTGTCATTCGTCTCCTTGAAGTGATCAATGTCCAGCAGGATCAGGCTGATGCTCTCGCTGTTCGTCGAAACACGTCGAATCGCCTCTTCCATGCGCTGATCAAACGCGGCGCGATTTGGTATCTGCGTGAGTATGTCCGTCGCGGCGATCTCGAGAATAGTCTTGTTCTCTTCCCGCAAGCGCGTGACTTCCTGTCGGGCGTTCCGGGCGTCACGATCTGTCGCAGCTCGTTCGACCTCCGCCTCGATACTCAGCGCGGCAAGACGACGCGTCGCCTCGGCCTGAATCGAGGCATAGTCGCGCGTCTCACCGATCTGCAGCGCAAGAAGCGACGCTGTCTCGCGCACGTTGTCGTCGAGCGCTTCCATCAGGGCGTCAAGCTGTTCATCGCTCACGCCAGTGCGCATCTTGGAGGCGTTCTTGACCGCATCAACGTCTTGATGGACTGTTTCATCGCAGAAGAGTTCGGCGATGTCCATCGCAGCAGCCACCAGGCGCGGTAGATCCGGCGTGGATTGGTTGCACTCACACGGCGGCTCAGCATGATGCGCGGCGATGGCTTCGCAGAGTCCTTCGGGAATGCCCCAATAAGCGAGCAATTCGCTGCCAATCTGCGCATGGTCAACGCCCAGCATTTCCTTCTCGATGTCCTGCAGCGCCAAACCGGAGGAGTCTCGCTTCTGCAACACCGGCCCATAGAGATCTGGCTCACAGCGCGCTGAAATCAACATGCCGATGTCTGCCAGGAGTCCGGCGACGAAGGCCTCCTCCGCAATCCTCGGCGCGACGATCGCCGCGATCCGACGAGCAGCAGCAGCCCCTGTGAGCGACCGGCGCCAGTACGACTTGTAGTCGAAGTCGTCGGATTCATCTGAGTCGATCGCGGCGACCAGCGAGAAGCTCAGCACCATCACGCGTACGGTTCGCCATCCAAGCAGATTCATGGCCTGACTCAGCGACGTGATCTCGCGCGTCAGTCCGAAGAGCGACGAGTTGACGACCTTCAGCAGACGCACCGTCATCGCCGGGTCATTCTGCAGGAGCTCGGCAAGCTCTTCGATCGTGAAGTCTTCGCGCCGCGTGAGATTCAGGACCTCGATGGCGACCGCCGGCAATGACGGCAGGTTCTCGGCTTCCTTCATGCGCTCCACGATTTCAGCGGTCATAGCAGGCCCCTTGGATGCCGGAATTCGGCGTGCGTCTGGCGGAAGCGAGCATCGTGGTCGCGCACCGCTAGCATTGAAGATCATCGGCGACCTGCATGGCCGTATTGATCGCGCCGACCCGGCGCAGAGCCCAGAATTCCAGTGATTCAGGCCCCCTGGCGATCCCCTGGGTTGGTGGACATATCGCCGTCTGGACGAGATATCACACGCACTTGATGGTTCTAGAACGCGCCAAGAAGGCGCTCGGCGCCGGGAATCTCAGAGAGCCCCAGTTCCTCGGCGGCCGCCGACGCTTCTTTCTTGAGAAGCGCCTGCACCTGGCGCAGCGCATCGTTCGTCGCCTCTGAGATCAGCGACTCCGCCATCGTCCGGCTCTGGTCGTCCGCTCCCATCCCGGAGACCATGTGCGGATCGAGCTCGACCCCGATGACGACGCCGTTGCCGGTCATCGTGACACGCACGGCGCCACCACCTGCTTCCCCGGTCACTTTCGAGAGCTCGAGCGTGCGCCGGAATTCGTCGCTGACGCGCTGCAGACGCTCCTTGTCCTTGAGCAGTCCCGCCAATTGGCCCATCATCTTGAACTGATCAAGCATCGTTGTCCCCGGATTCTCCTGCTGAGGCCGTCGGGTTCTTCCTTGCGACGCTCACTTCAACGACCTGCGCATCGAAGAGCTCCATCGCCTCTCGCACGAGCGGGCTCTCGAGCGCCTTCTCGCGATCGCGCTCACTGACCGCTGCGGACGCATCGTCCGCCTCGGCGCCCGTCGCCTCGAACTGGACACGAATGGGACGTCCAGCGACCTCCGTGAGCAGCTGCTCGAGCTGCTGCTGACGCCCCTCAACGAAGATCCTCCGGGCGTCGTCGAGAATGCGAAGTCTCGCGACGCTTCCCTCGATGGAGTCCAGGCGTACAACATCGAGCAGTGTTCTCGTCGCGACCTTCCCCGCATGACGCGCCTGAAGCGTCTCCCAGACGGCGTCATCGCTTGCTGGACCTGTCGCGACCGGAGCTGACTTCGAGGGTGGCCCCTCGGCTCCCGGCGCAGCCGACTGTGGCGCTGGCTCTGGTCTGGTTACAGGCGCGGGCGGCGGCTTCGACTCGGAAGCCGCCGTCAGGCTTTTTTTCGGCTTGACCCTTTCACGGCGCTCGTCGGAGCGCCCGAGAGAATCGTCCCGATGTCCGCAAGACGCTCCGTCATCGAGAGTCTCACAATGAGCGCATCCAGAAGCGCACGCGGCGCCGAGGAGGACTTGACCGCTCGTTGCACGCTCTCGCAGAGCGCGATCATGTGGATGACACCCGCGCCATCGAACGACGATGAGAGCTTCGAAAGGCGCTCGCGTCGATCGTCGGCGAGGTCAACGAGATCTGTAGCGCCCCCACAGACGCAGAGCACCATGAGATCACGGAGCTCATTGAGGAGCGTCTCGAGGAACTGATCGATCGCGACCCCCCGGACGAGCAGTTGATCAGCGGCCTGCAGCGCGCTGGCCGCATCGCCAGCGCTGATCGCCTCGAGCAGCTGATCGATCAGGTCGTGATCCGGGAGGCCGAGCAGGCGCTCGAGCAACTCGACTGACAGCTCCTCCTCACCTGCAGCGAGAAGTCGATCGAGCAGCGAGAGCGCATCCCGCATCGAACCGTTGCCCATCTTGGCGACCAGGTGGACAAGCGCCGGCTCTGCATTCGCGCCCTCACTCTCAATCACGCCGGCAAGATGCTCCGCTATTCGAGTGGACGAGATGTTGCAGAAGTCGAATCGCTGGCAGCGCGACTGGATTGTCGGCGGCACCTTGTGCGGCTCGGTCGTGCAGAGAATGAACTTCACATGCGACGGTGGCTCCTCCATCGTCTTGAGGAGCGCATTGAACGCTTCACGCGTCAGCATGTGCACTTCATCGATGATGTAAACCTTGTAGCCGCCACGCAGCGGATGGATCTCGCTGTTGGCGATCAGATCACGCGCTTCGTCAACGCCTCTGTTCGAGGCGGCGTCGATCTCGATCACGTCCGTGTCCTGACCGGACATGATGGCGCTGTCGATCTCAGGAGAACCGCCATTGAGGGCCTTGGCGAAGATCCGCGCCATCGAGGTCTTGCCGACGCCGCGTGTGCCGACGAACAAATAGGCATGGGCGACGCGATTCTGCGCGATCGCATTCTGAAGCGTGCGCGCGATCGGCTCCTGTCCGACGACGTCGTCGAAGCTCTGCGATCGATAGCGGCGTGCCAGGACGGTGTACGACAAGTGTCTCTCGCGCTCCCAGTCAGACGGGCGGCGCATCGCGACGGGGCTGGCGACCAGGACACCGGCGGCGCCGGATGACGGCCGCTTATGGCTGCTGCGGTCAAGCCCTGACCAGGTTCACGGGCCACCCGCGCACCGGGCCCGGCCGCCAGCCTCGGCGCGATGCGAGGCGGACAGTCTATGCCGCCCGCATCGGATCGTACAGGCGGTCAGAGGGCTGCGAGCGTACACTTCAAAGCAGATGCTACGACGATCGTCAGGTGATCGAGAACGGGGACGGAAGACCTCCCCCCTGGGCCACTCCCTGATCGAGGAGGATCGATCGGGGCGTACGACGCTGCTGCTCCTCCTTCGCATTGCCCTTGTCGGACTCATCGTCTGCGTCATCGGTTTGTACGTCGTGGATCGAGGCTCTCAGGTCAGCGAGGACGCGCCCTGGTGGGAGCTCGAACTCATCGCCGGGTGGCCCTGGGTCGTCGGATTCGCCCTTGCCCTTGGTGGCGGCGTCATCGCCATCGACCTCCTGACGCCGCAGAAGAAGATCGCCACGCTCTCGGGGGCGTTTCTGGGACTGCTCGCCGGCGTGCTGGCGGCGATTGCGCTCGGATTCCTGATCGACATCCTCGCGCGTTCCTCCGATCTTGGGGGGAATCCGATCATCACCACGTTCAAGGTGCTCATCGGAATTGCACTGTCTTATCTCGGCGTCAGCATCGTGCTGCAGACGCAGAATGAGTTCCGCTTCATCATCCCCTACGTCGAGTTCTCGAAGCAGATCCGCGGCGTGAAGCCGTTTCTCCTTGACTCCTCGGCCCTCATCGATGGGCGCGTCGCGGCCCTCGCTGAGTGCGGCGCGTTGCAGGCGCCACTCATCATTCCGAGATTCGTGCTCGAGGAACTGCAACGACTGGCGGACTCGAAGGATCGGCAGAAACGCGTGCGCGGCCGTCGGGGCCTCGACATCGTCACGCAGCTGCAGCGCTCCCCCACGATCGACGCCTCCGTCGAGGATCTGGAGGGCGCTGGACAAGGCGTCGATCAGCAACTTGTCGATCTCGCTGAGCGACTTCCAGCGGCGATCATGACGAATGACGTGGCGCTCAATCGCGTCGCTGCGATCCACGGCGTCGCCATTCTCAACATGAACGAGGTCGCCAATGCGCTCAAGCCGAGTGTGCTGCCCGGTGATCGAATCGAACTCCGCCTGCTCAAACCAGGTGAGCAGGAGGAGCAGGGCGTCGGCTATCTCGACGACGGCACGATGGTGGTCGCCGAAGACGGCGCGTCGTTCGTCGGCGATCAGGTGACGCTCACCATCACAAGCTCCCTCCAGACGAACGCCGGTCGCATGATCTTCGGTCGCGTCGGCGAGATCGATGCGGATATCCGCAAGCAACACGCAGATCGCTCCGCGACCGACGGCGCCGCCACCGAGGAGCTGAATGGACACGAGCGAGTGCCCACGGATGAGCAGACATCCCGAGAGCCGAAGGGCGCGGGATCAAGGAATCCGAGAGCTTCCGATCTCGGCCGACAATCGCGACGCAATCCGAGAAGAGGCTGAGACTTCGGGGAGTCTTCGATGGGTCGTCTCAGAAGATCGATCTATCCCCGGAGAACGTTGCCTCGCCCGCTCGCGCTCGTACGGGCAGAGAGAGGGTGAAGCGGCGACGATCAGGTCGTCAGTGCGATCGGATGACGGGCGATCGCGACCTTCAGTAAGAAGATCGTCCCCGAGTGCGGAGCAATGTCATCACCAGCCTCTGACGCTCGCGTCAGGAGCGCCGACGACGCATCACAGCCGGCAGCGCGCCGACCATCACCAGCAGCGCTGAGGGCGCCGGGATGATGTTGATGTTGTCGACGAGAATCTCGCCGCCTCCGCCTATGGCGTGCGCGATAACAGAGAACTGCTGAATACCCGTCGAGGTGTTCGTGATTGACGCCACAACGTCCTTACCCCAGAAGATTCGCTCGTCATCCTGGAAGACCATGAGGTCCCCCTCAGGGAGCGACTGGATCGACAGTGAGAGGCGTTCTCCCGGAGTCCAGTTGCCATCCGTCGGCACGTAACCAACGCTGTGCGACCGAATCTGGAACGCATTGATCGAGCCGTCGAGCGCAAACTCGAGACGGGTGTTGACAAGCCCGGTGTCCACATTCACGACTTCGACGTAATACGTCGTCGTCGCCGGCTCGATCTCGATCTCGAAATCGACGCGCTCGTACACGGCTTCGAAGGCGGGGCTTCGCATTGCCAGGTACGTGCCGACCGGTGTGGAGAGCGGCGCATGATGGATGGAGCGACCGGTGATGCCGATGCCCGTCACAAGCGCATCGGTCTGGCCGTACCAGCCTTCCTGGCCGTTGAGAGAGCCAAGGTTGAATCCTTCGAAGTCTTCCGAGTACGGCCCCGTCCGCTTGTCAGCGGGAGTGAACGCAGTCGTGCCTTCGATGCCCATCGGATTCGCGAGAATCTGCTGAGCAGAAGCACCTGTTGTCACGGCGCAGGCGCACGTAACCACAGCACAAAAAGCCAGAATGGAACGCATGACAGACTCCTCCGCGTCACGCTGCGCTGGCTCGGATGTGCGGTCCAAGCCAACAGGCAACATCTAAATCCCTGTACGAACGGAGTCCTGTATCTCCGTCCGCCTTCAAGAGTAAGGATTCCCGGACGCATGTAAATACCGGACCTCCGAAAAGGAGGGCGGTGACATGTCCCACAAGCGGGCAGGAGCTCCTGAAAGCGCCCATCTTCACAGGCGTGCAAAAATGAACAGCCCCCGGACGGATCCGGGGGCTGTTGGAGATTGTCGTATCAGTTTCTGATTTCGATCAGATTGAGCGACGACGGCGTGCCGTCAGTCCGACAAGGCCGACAGCGCCGAGACCAGCAACCGTCGGAATCGGAATCACGACGCTCTCGATCTGCCCGATCGTAAAGTCGTCGAACGCGAATCCATCCGTTCCCGAATTGGTGTTCCGGAGGGTGACCTGCGTGAACGGGTTGTCCGTATCGATGAGGCCGAAGAAGAGCACGCTGCCGTTGGCACCCGGTCCCATTCCGTGGGGACCGAACAGTGCGCTGCTGACGTCGTACGACTGCTCGCTGCCGTCCATCTGCGTCAGGACGACAAGTGCGCCGCCGAAGTCACCAATGTCGACGCCATAGAAACCGAACGCCGCCTGCGGCGCCGGCATTCCGTTCTCATCCTCGAAGGTGATGACCGTGTCCTCGCCTTGCGCCTGCGGAATGAAGAGTCGATTGTCGCCCGAGGTCGGATAGCGACCGTCGTTGACACCCATCACCATGGGTTGATTGATAAGCAGCGACTCACTCGAGATCCGGGCGAAGTTCGTTGCGTTGAACTCGATCCGGTCGGGAATAGACATGCCGTGAAAACTCGTGAAGTCGTTGCCTTCAGCGGTTTGGCCCTCGAAATCCTCGGTGTTGACGCCAACAAGATTGCTCTTGAAAGCATCCTCAGCCATCGTGGCGTTCGGGAACATGTCGAGCGGCGTGACATCCATGCCGGATCCGGCATCCGGATTGAAATCAATCCCGAAGAATGTCGTGGTGACGCCGAACGCGCTGCCAGCGCTCAGACCGAGTCCCGCCGCGATCATCAATGCGACTTGTGTCTTTTTCATCGTCAATCTCCTGCCCCCGGCCCCCGGTGCGACTTTGACAATCCGATGTCCAAGCCGAGAGCCGAACTCATTCTCTGTTGTCCCCAAAACAGACTCACCCGAATCAGGGCTCGTATTGGACAGAGGCAACGACTAGGAATCGGAGCATCCCAGGGCCCAATTCCCCACCTCATAACCAGTCCAACCGAGTTATGAAGTTATCACGGTCCAAGGTCCGGAGCAATATCCAAGTTCCAGTATGAACGAGGCTTGCGCGTCCTGACCGATCTCACGAGGTCCCATAAGGGGAGGACCTCGGGACCGCCTGATTCGGGGTCGTCCCATAGTCATCGGACGAGTCGAACAGGTGCTCAACCGCCCGGGCTGGCTGATCAGAAGCGATGGATTTTATCGGACGCCCTTGCGTCCGGACGTGTCCCGCTGGACAGGTCGCGCGCTGCCCGATCACGCGAGCGAAAACTCAGCGAGCCCAATATTAAATTTCTTGGGCCTGGTTCTTTTCCCCACGACCGGGAGCGACGCTCTGTCAGGACCTCAGGCGAGGACGTTGCCGAACGCCTCTTTCTGGATTGGCGCCAGGCCGGAGAGAACCTCGATGAAAACCTCGGCGGGAGTGCCCATGGCGTCGATCTCCTTGATGAGCTCAGGCGAATAGCAGCCCAGCACCGGCGCTGTCTCGGCGCGATACACCTCCCAGCGCCTGCGGATCACTTCATCCTTCGCGTCATCCGCACGACCGGAGCTCAGCGCGCGCTTTCGCAGGCGCTCAACCATCGCATCCTCATCCACCGCGGTGAGCGAGATGATTCGAAGGACGTCGATCCGATCCTCAAGCAACCTGGCCTGATCCGGATTGCGCGGGATGCCGTCGAGCACCAGCACATGTTTCGCCGGGTTGTACTCGCCCGCGTCGATCATGCCCTGCATCGACTCACTCCAGATCTCGACGGTCACATCATCGGGGACAAGCTCGCCCGCCGAGGAGTACTCGACGAAGACCTTGCCCAGGCGTGATTCGCGATCGAGCGAGCGGAAGATATCGCCCATCGAGATGTGAATGAAACCGGGCACGTGCCCCAGGATCTTGCCCTGCGTTCCCTTGCCCACACCGGGGGCGCCGAAGAGCAGTGTCGACTTGTATTTCTGATCGCTCACGCGCGAGTCCTCGAGGACGGAAGTGTCTGAATCGTGGCCTCGTCGATGGCCAGCGGCGGGAAGGGTAACGGATCATTCACGCGCTTCATACATCGGCCACATCTCCCCCTCGATCGAGGCCGGGGTAACCCGGAAGGACGCTCCCTCGGGTGTCGCCGGTATAGTCCGGTCGCCATGGAGGGACTGACGCATCGATGGACATTCCGCACCGGGCCAGAGCGTCCAGATGCGCGGGATCTGGTGGAACGGGTGCTTTGCGCCCGCGGCTGGAGCGATCCGTCGGAGATTGAGTCATTCCTCGATCCGCGTCTGACGGGACTTCACGATCCCTCCAGCATGGCCAATCTCGATCACGCGGCAGAGCGGATACTCAAAGCCATTCACCTTGGCGAGCGCATCATCATCTACGGCGACTACGACGTCGATGGCGTCACGGCAGCGGCGATTCTCCTGCGCATGTGCAGGGCGATTCGATCTGAGGCCAACTGCTCGATCCACATCCCCCATCGCATGGACGACGGCTACGGCCTTCACTCCGCCTCGCTCAGCGACCTCCGTGAGAACGGCGCCGATCTCGTCGTGAGTGTGGACTGCGGCATCACGGCCACCGAGCAGGCGCAGCACGCGCGTGAGATCGGGCTCGACCTCATCATCACTGATCATCATCTTCCGGACACCAGCGGCGACATTCCCGACGCATTCTGCGTCGTGCATCCTGCGATTCCTGCGGGGCAATACCCGTTCTCCGAACTCTGCGGCGCCGGTGTCGCCTACAAGCTCGCGTGGCGCCTCGCGACCCTGAGCGCCGATGGTCAGAAGGTTGCGCCCGCGATGCGCGAGACGCTTCTTGATCTTCTGGCCCTCGCAGCGCTTGGCACGATCGCCGACGTCGTCCCTCTTGTTGATGAGAATCGAATCATTGCCCGACATGGGCTGGCGCGGATGAAGAACACCGCGGTCGTTGGCCTGAACGAACTGATTGCGGCTTCCGATCTCAATTCGGAACGGATGAGCGCGGAGAAAGTGGGATTCGTACTCGGACCCAGGCTGAACGCATGCGGCAGGCTCGGCCACGCGGCAGAGGCCGCTGCGATGCTGACAACCTCCGATCGCTCACGCGCGCGATCAATCGCCTGCCGGCTGAGCGAACTCAATGTTCGGCGGCGCGAGATGGAATCGGCCATTGCGGACGAAGCGAATCAGATGGCCGAGGATCAAGGGATGATCTCGGATGACTGTCGGGCGATCGTTCTGAGCGCGCCCGGATGGCACCCGGGAGTCATCGGAATCGTCTGCTCGCGTCTGGTGGAGCGATGGCGGCGACCCGTTGTCCTTCTCAACCTGGACGGTGACACAGCCTCCGGCTCCTGCCGGAGTATCGACGCCTTCAATATTCACGAGGCGCTGCATGCGTGCGACTCGCACCTGCTCAGTTTTGGCGGGCACGCGATGGCCGCGGGACTCCGGCTCAATGCGGCGGCTGTCGATCGCTTCACAGCCGATTTCATCGAACACGCCAACGCTTCGCTCTCTCTTGATGATCTGCGACCACAGCTTCCCGTTGACTGCGAGTCAGCTCTGGCCGAACTCACGCTTCCTACTGCGGAGCGCCTTGGACGTCTCGGTCCATTCGGTCGCGACAATCCAGAGCCCGCCCTGCTGATCCGTGAGGTCTCAGCTCCGGCCGGCGCGCGCACGATGGGCGCGAACGCCAAGCACATTCAGGTGAACATCCGACAGGGCCCGAACGAACTGCGCTGCGTCGGATGGGGCTGGGGGCGTCATCATCGTGATCTTCCAGCCGGCGCCCGACTCGATGTCGTGCTTCGGCCGCGCATCAACGAATGGCGCGGTCGGCGGAGCGTCGAGGGCGAGATCCTCGACGTGGCAATCGGTCATTCGACCGCGGTGACCCTCGACTCGACCGGCGCGACACCGGCGATCAGCCGTGACCGATCGCGCTTCCCATCGTGAAGATCGGCAGCAGAAGCGCAATCGCAATGCCGCCGATGAGTCCGCCCATCACGGTGATCACGATGGGCTCGATCATCTGCGTGCTGTTCTTGATCGCCTCCTCGAGATCCTCCTCGCACACTGTTGCGATCCGGTCAAGGACCATCGGCAACTGACCCGTGCGCTCGCCGGCTGCGATCATCTGAGCGATCGACGCCGGCACGAGATCTGACGCGAGCAGCGTCTCCGTCACCGGGCGTCCCGCAGTCATCGAGTTCTTGACATCATCCCAGAGATCACGCCAAAGCACGTTTCCAGTGAGATCCCGGACGATGTCCACGGCGTCGGGAAATGTCACACCTGACGCCAGCAGTGTGCTCAGCGTGCGTGTTGACCGGGTCAGATAGAAGTTCGTGAAGATCGGCCCGATGATCGGCATCCGGATCTTGAGCCAGTCGACGCAACGGATCCCTGTCTCCGTTCGTCGGAAGACAAGCGCGAAGGCGACGCTGGCGATCAGCGCTCCGAGCAGCCATGGCCAGTAGGTCGTGATGAACCCACTCACGGAGAGCAGGATCTGCGTCGGCTTCGGCAGCGAGGCCGCGCGCGACTCATAGATGCGCGCGAATTTCGGCAGCACCCAGCCGACGAGGAACACCGTCACTATGACCGCCATGCTGATCATGACGACCGGGTACATGAGCGCGCCCTTGATCTGCTTGAGGGTGCGACGCTCCTTTACGAGGTAGTCGGCGATCCGCCCGAGCATTGTGTCCAGGGCGCCAGCGGCTTCAGACGCCCGAAGCAGACTGATCATCAGCGGCGGGAACGACTTCGGAAACTCCGAGATCGCAGCGCTGAAGCTGACGCCGCTGTGAATTCGATCCGCGACGATCTCGACGATGCGTCTGATGCCGGTCTGCCTGGACTGGGCGAGGTATGCATCGAGAGACTCACTCAGCGGAACTCCGGTCTCCAGCATGACGGAGAGCTGTGAGCTGAACGAGATCACCTCTTCGCGCTTCACGGACTTCGACGCCTGCTTGATGCGCAGCGCCTCGACATTCACGAGCGCACTCGTGAGGCGGATCTCGGTGACACTCAGACCGTCTTCGCGCAGCTGTTGAATCGCAAGATGCTCGCTTGCGGCGTCGATGCCGCCTGCAAGTGAACGACCGCGCGCATCCCGGGCCTTGTAGGTATAGGTGGGCATGGGTCTTCCGCCTCCTGCGTCTCTACGTTGCGCAGACGCGCAGCACTTCCTCGACGGTCGTCAGGCCCAGCGCCGCCTTCTGCAGGCCGTCCTCGCGGAGAGTCCGGAGATTGAGTTCCTGCGCGAGCGCCCGGAGCGTATGCAACTCCGCGCCCTTGCCGATGGCCTCGAGAATGATCTCATCAGGAACGAGCAGTTCGAAGATGCCCAAACGACCTGCGTATCCGCGCCCGAAGCAGCGGGAGCAGCCTCCGCCGCGATAAAGCGTGTCGCATTCGCCCACGACCTCCTCAACCGTCGCCCGCGTGCGGTCATCCGGCTCGTACGCTTCCTTGCAATGCGGACAGATCTTGCGCACCAGGCGCTGCGCGAGCACGGCCCGAAGCACGGCCGCAACGAGGTACGGCTCGACGCCCATATTCACGAGTCGCGTCACCGCCGACATCGAGTCGTTCGTGTGAAGCGTGCTGAAGACCACATGGCCCGTCAGCGCCGCCTGCGTCGCGATCGTGGCCGTCTCGACATCACGAATCTCACCGACCATCAGGACGTCGGGATCCTGCCTGAGGAGCGCGCGAAGAGCGCCGGCGAAGGTGAATCCAGCCTTCTCGTTCACCTGGAACTGGTTGATCGTCGGGATGCTCACTTCGACCGGATTCTCAACGGTCGAAATGTTGACCTCCTCCGAACTCATTTCGCTCAGAAGGCTGTAGAGCGTCGTCGACTTGCCGGAACCCGTCGGACCGGTCACGAGAATGACGCCGTTGGGCGCGTTCGTCGCCTCGCGCCACTGTTCGAGCACGGTCTCATCGAACCCAATCTTCTTCAGCGGGACGATCGCGCTGCGATTATCGATGACGCGAATCACGACTTTTTCGCCGTACTTGCCGGGCATCGTTGAGACGCGCAGGTCAATCGGTCGACCATCGATCATCACATGGATATCGCCATCCTGCGGGATGCGACGCTCCGAGATGTCGAGATTCGACATGATCTTGATGCGGGAGACAATCGCCGGGTGCATCTGATGCGGCGGCGTGAGCTTGGTCACCAACCGTCCGTCGATGCGATAGCGTGCGCGCGAAGAATGGTCGTGCGCTTCGACGTGAATATCCGACGCGCGATCCTGCACCGCCTGGTAGATCATGAAGTTCACGAGCTTGACGACCGGCGACTGACCGGCCATCTGCTCCAGATTGCCGAGATCAGCCATCTGCTGATCGACGATGCTGAAGTCGCCGAGCTCGACGTCGTCATAAATGTCGTCGATGACGAAGACGTTGGCGCTTGGCAGGTGCGCCTGCAGCGTCGCCCGAATGTCATTCGCCGTCGAAGCGACAATTTGGACGCGCGCTCCACTGACGCGTTCGATCTCCTCGATCAGGAAGAGGTTCGCCGGCTCTGAGACGGCGACTGTGAGCACTTCCTCGACGTAGAAGAGCGGCAAGACACAGTGATTCTCAATGAACTCGCGAGGGAGCGACTCCGTGACGCGAGGATCGGCGATGCGAGGCGTCACGCGCGCGAATGGCACGCCATAGGCGCCGGCGAGCGCCTCCATCACCTGCTCCTGCGTGACGAAGTTCAGCTCAACGAGCACCTCGCCGAGCAGCTTCTTGCGCCCGCGACGCTCCTGATCGTCGAGCGCCTGCTCGAGCTGGTCCTGCGTGATGACGCCGGAGTCAAGCAGCAGTTCACCGAGCTGCACCTTCCCGGCTGCCGAGATCGCGGCGCTTGCCGAGAGATTCATCGCACACTCCTTACTGCGGACTCGATCGACGGATGCGCCTCGAACGCGTTCTCAAGGCGTGTGATCTCGAGGATCTTCGACACATTGTCATCCGGGCGCACCAGCCGAAGTTGTCCGGCGTCGCCGCCGATCTGCTCGCGCACCCACAGCCAGCTTTCGAGGCCCTCGGAGTCAACGAACTCGAGATGCTCGCAGTCGAGCAGCACATGCCGAGCGCCGTTGGCGATGCGATCCGTAACAACACGCTTGAACTGATCGATGTCGTCAGAGGTGTGCTCACCGGAAAGCGTCAGCACGCAGACGTGGTCATAGTCCTGGTAGCTCAGCTTCATTGCGTCCAGTCTCCAATGCGAGGCTTGCGCCGTTCGACCTCGAGGTGGCGATCCACCAGTCGGTCATACTCGGTGAAGTCCAGCGTGAGGAAGACAGGCGCGAGCGCGGGATCAAACTGCACTCCGGCGCACTTCTCCACCTCGTCGAGCACCTCCTGCCGAGGCAGCGCTTCGCGATAGGTGCGCGTGGAGCTCATTGCGTCGAAGGCGTCGGCCAGCCCGACGATGCGGGCATAGAGCGGAATGTTGGCCCCGGCGAGGCTGGCGGGGTAGCCACGTCCATCCCAGCGTTCGTGATGGTGCAGCACTGCAGGAAGCACATCCTGCAGCTGCGGGATGTCTTTGAGGATGTGGTGACCAATCGCCGGATGATCTTTGATAAGCGCGAACTCAGCGTCGGTCAGACGCCCTGTCTTGCAGAGCACCGCTTCGGGCACGCCGATTTTCCCGACGTCATGCACGAGTCCGGAGATTCGAACGCGTTCAACCTCTTCATCCTCGAGACCGACTGCGGCCGCAAGCCGCATCGCAAGATGCGCAACGCGCTCACTGTGACCGCATGTGTACCTGTCCTTGGCGTCGATCGCGGCGGTGAGCGCCTCGAGCGTCCCGAGGAACATCGCCTGCTGCTCGTCGTAGAGCGACGCGTTCTCAAGCAGAATCCGCAGGTTCGCTCCGGCGGCGTCGAGCAGCTTCGTATCCGAACTGCTGACCTGACGATCCGGCCCCTGCTTGTCGCCCGCGAGCAGGGCGCCGAGCAGGCGGCCGTCGCGCGTCACGGGATGCGCAAGGACGAATCCCGACTCGCCGGCGAGTCTGCGGAGCTCGCCGTCTCTCGCGGGGACGATCGCGGTCTTGTCAGCCTCAAGGTCCGTGAGGAAGGACGCGATCGTGCCCCCGATCTTCGCGCTCTCCATCGGCGCCTCACCTGCGGTGAACACCCGACCTGCCAGACGACCCGGATCCGTTGACTCCCGACCGAACCAGGCGGCGGTCCACCCGAACGCCGTTGTTCCGTGCAACTCGTCGCAGAGCATGCGCACGAACTTGCTCGGATGCGCCACCTCATTGAGAGACTGGCCGAGCTTGTAGAGGAGACTGATCTCCTCGTACGACTCGGTCAACTGGGCGCTGAATCCACTGAGCGCCGCCTCACCCGCCGCCAACTCGGTTTGATCCTGCTGGATCCAATGGAGCATCTTCGCGAGACGCTCCACGGTTGAGGCGCCATCGACGGCGATTCTTCGCAACTCGGATCGCACCACCTGAACGTCAAGCGCTGCGCTCTGACATGCTGCGTCGATTTCTTCGGAATCGATGGCCCTGGTCTCAAAGCAGAATGCGATCAGGAAACTCGAGCGACGGCGACGCTGCGCCGGCGCAAGCGGGATCGCCCAGATGCCGTCGAAGAGTTCGACTCGATCAGGCGCTGTCTCATCATCCCAGGCGCCGATGACCTGCTGCAGGACACCGCCGATAAACGCGCTCCGAAGCATGGCCTCTACGTGAGAGCCCTCGAAGGCCAGGTTCTCCGCGCATGGAGATCCGTCCGCTCCGCAGCGGATCGTCGGCGCGCCGATCTCCCGGCACCGATCCTCGACAGCGTCCGAGGCCGTCGCGAGCCCATCCTGAACAGCCTTCACGATCATGCGGCCTCAGCGACTCCTTCGCCTGTGCGTCCGGCCACGAGACTCTCGACGCGCTCCAGCACCTCGCGAGGACTGAACGGCTTGCTCAGCATCTCACGAATATTGGTGCGCTCGAGATCCTCCGGATCCAGCGAATAGCCACGCGCCGTCAGCATGATCGCCGGAATCTCGGCCGTCACACTGCTGGAGCGCAGGCGCGCACACATCTCGACACCGTTGACATACGGCATCTGCAGATCGGTGATGATGAGGTCCGGCTTGTGCTGTGTCGCAAGCTCGAAGCCCTCTTCTCCGTCGCGCGCCGTGATCACGTTGAAGCCAGCATTCCGCAGCTTCAACGACACGACATGCGTGATGTGCGCCTCGTCATCGACGACGAGAATCGTCTTGTCGCTCATCTCTCTCCTCCTCCAACGGCCTCACTGTCGTAGGGGATCGTGAAGAAGAACTTGCTGCCGAGTCCGAGTTCACTCGTCGCCTGTATAGACCCGTGATGCACGGTCTCCACCAGGTGCTTGACGAGCGCCAGACCCAGTCCGGTGCCCTTGGCGACACGCTTGTAGTTCTCGATTCGATAGAACTTGTCGAAGATGCGCGGCAGCGCATCCGGCGGGATCCCCAGTCCCGTATCCGCGACCGACACCAACACAGAGCCGGTCGCATCATCATTCTCCACCGTCAAAGTGACACGGCCTCCCTCAGGCGTGTATTTCACGGCGTTGCTGAGCAGATTTAGAATGACCTGGTGCATCATGTCCGAGTCCGCCATCGCCGTGCAGGCGAGCGGGCTCAGGTTCGTGTGCACGGAAATTTCCTTGAGCTTGGCCTGCGGGACGATGACCTCGACGGCGTTCTGAGCCACCGCGAGGAAATCCACCTCCGTCCGATCGATCTTGATGATGCCGGCCTCAATACGGCTGATGTTCAACATGTTGTCGATCAGGCGGGAGAGTCGATCGGCCTCGTTCTTGATGACGCCATAGAACTCCTGGCGACTTTCGTCATCCGCCGCTTCGCCGTCGATCAGCATCTCGACGTAGGCATTGATGGAGCTCAGCGGAGTCCTCAGTTCGTGCGAGACCTTCGAGACGAAGTCTGACTTCATCTGACTGATCTCGCGCTCCATCGTGACATCGCGCAGAATCGTCACCACGCCGCCGACATCGCGACGTGCGTCCGGCAGGCAGGCGAGCGTGACATCGAACTTGCGCGCACTGGCGTCGCCTCCTTCAGAGTCCATCTCGAAGTCGACATGCCGGCGATGCGCCGCGAGACCGGAGTCACACGCCTCTCGAATCGACTTCCGCAGCGCGTCGTCCTGGATGATCGAGTCAATAGGCTTGTGCATGCTGTCGCCGATCTCAAAGCCGAGAAGCGACGCGGCGTGCTCATTCGCCATCTTGAGTTCGTTATAGATGTCCGTGACGATGACGGCGTCCTGAAGGCTGTGCAGCACCGCCTCGGCGTGCTCGCGTTCCGCCTCGATGACCTTGCGCTGGATGTCGATCTCACGCTCGTGCGTGCGAGCCTCGTCGATGTCCGCGGTCAATCGGCCAAGCGCCGCTTGGATCTTCCTTCGAAGCGGAGACAGGACGCCTCGGAGCTGGAGTTCGCTCTGCGCGCCGTCGTCGATGATCGCGTTCAACTCTCCGGTCAGGCGCTTGAGATCCGACTCGAGCGCGAGCGTCACGGGCAGCGATAGCGCTGCGCCGAGGAGTGCGCCGGCGAGACTGACGGTCGCAACGAGACCGAATCCGATCGGATCGCCGCCGTGGCGCGCTGCGATGAAGATCGCGACTCCGCAGGTGACGAGACCTGCGATGATCGCGGAACCCAGGATGAGCCAACGTCCTAGATGCACTTTGCTACCCCGACTCCTTCCAGAAACTCCGGTCCTTCTCTCCAGTCGTCACTACTCGTCGTCAGGCACACTCGAGAGCATCTGATGCGCCGTCGTGTTCGACGGATCAAGCGCCACGGCGTCGTTGAAGCTCTGCGCGGCCAGGTCCGGACGGCCGAGATCCATGAGAATGAGGCCGCGAAGCATGAACACCGTCGCGTCACCGTCGGAGCGCGCAATCGCCTGATTCAGGCTGCTCAACGCCGCCTTCAGGCTCCCCTGCTCTCGCTGGTACATCGCCATGAAGAGATAGCCCTCTGGCTTACTGGGCGCGATCGAGACGAGCCGGGCAGCGACGAGCCTCACACGATTGAAGTCACGGACCTTCAGCGCCACCTCGCCGAGATCGATCCAGACCTGGACATCGCTCTGCCCGAGATCTGTCCGTATGAGCTTCAGGAGAATGCTGCGAGCTTCCGTCGGTCTATCGAGTTCCTTCAGACAGCGAGCCCGCGCATGCTGCAGATCGATCCGGTCTTCATATTCCGGATTCTGAAGCAGTCGGCGAACGGAATACTCCGCGTCGGCGAAGTCGCCGGATGCGATCTGGGCCAGGAGAAGATCCTCGTAGATCGAGACATCATCCGGCGCGAGCAGGCGGGCTTCGTTGAACACCTCAACCGCCTTCTCCGGCTGATCGCGCATCATCAAAATGTGGCCGAGCGTCTGCCGCAGACCGGCGCTGTGCTCAAATGTCGAGCGCCGGCTGTTGAGCAGCTCCTCCGCCTCCTTGAGACGCTCGAGCTCAATCAACATCTCCGATGCGGCGAGCACATACTGCGGATTGGAAGGCGCCAGCGAGGACGCCGTCTGGTAGTGTTCGAGCGCTTCCTGGAACTTGCTGAAGCGCTCGTTGATGAATCCGAGATAGTAGTAAGCCTCGTAGAACGTCGGGTCGGTGGCGAGCGCCTTCTTGAATGAGTCAACTGCCTGGTCAAGGGAACCCAACTCAATCAGGATGCGCCCGCGCAATGAGTGCGACTTCGGCACCGCCGGGTTGATCTCGATCGACTCATCGACGTTCTTCATCGCCTTGCGAAGATCGCCGGCGAGGAACTGCTGTCGAGCCATGTCCCAGGCGTTCGCCGCATGAAGCGTGTTCATACGCTCCTGCGCAATCGCTGCACCCTCGGAGGTGTACGCGCCCTTTCCGACGCCACACCCGGTCAGAGTGAACGCGCTCAGGACACACCCAGCGATCCCGGCAGCAACCTTGAACTTCGATCGAGCCATGCTCATCTTCAACTCCATCGCCGGGCGATTCGTGCCGGCATCCAGGCGCCCCGCAGGAGCGCGATTCACTCAGTCTTCCGGATCCTCAACGACCTCGGAGATGGCGGTCTCGGGCTCGAGCGGCTCATCCGTCACGCCTTCGCGCACCTTGCGCCAGAAGCCGCGGAAGATCGGCTCTTCGTCCGAGGCCATCTCGAAGGGCTTCGAGTCCTCGTCGTCCTGCATCACCAGCATCCAGTCCGGGTCCAGCCAGAAGGGAAGCGGGAACGAGCTCGACAGGCCGGGAGGCGCCGTCGTCGCATCGACGAATGGACCGAAGGGCTCGTCCTCAGCCTCGATCTCGGCGACCGTCTCGGCGGGCTCCTCTGGAATCTCCGTCTCGGGAACTGGGATCTGCACGAGTTCGAGCGCGGGCACGAAACCGCCCGTGCGTCCCTGCGGCGGGATGTTCGCGCCTGCTGTCGCGAAGTCGGCATCCTCGCTCTCGTGACCCATCGGATCGATCTCCGGACGCTCCGGATCGAATCGGATCGGACCTTCGTAGCGCACGCCTTCGGACTCTGCGAGCACCGGACCGTGCGTACCGTCAGATGATTCGACAGTTGTCTCCTCGATCTCAGGCAGTTCGATCTCGCCCTCAGCGATCACGAAGTCCTCGATCGGATTCGACTGCTCGTCGGACGCCTCGGCGTCGGCGACGATCGGATCGGTGTACTCCGGCGGCGGGAAGACACCCTGCACGGGGCGCGGCGTCGACGCCGTCGTCACCTCGCTCTTCTCATCGTCCGGCTCGATCGAAAGCGGCGCGTTCGCCTGGCCGGCGCTCTCGCTCGGAACGATCGTCACGGTCAGATGCAGGTCATCAGCGTCCTTGACGGAGTTGTCCTCGTACACACTTGGAGTCGTCGCGTCCGCATGTGCGTTGGACGGTGTCGTCTCGAGCGTCATGGGCGGATCGTTCTCGATCTCTGACCAATCCTCGAGATCGAGGAATGTGTCGCCACTCACGACCCCGGTTGACTCTGCGTCAGCGGTTCGTCCGGCCTTCGACTCGGAGTTCGCGACCGCGGGCTCGGTGTCCGAGACCTCCGGTCCTGACCAGATCGGAGCTGACACGATCTCGTGCGTCTTCGATTCACCGAAGGCGGACGGAATCTGACCGACCGGATTGCCACTTTCGTCAAGCTGGAGTCGCTCGACGTCACCGAGCTTCTCGTCCATCTCGCCTGTGATCACATCCTCGAGCAGACTGCCGCTCGGCCAGACCTCTGGATCATTGACGAGGCGGCGACGAAGCTGGATGGCGCTCGCCTGTGACGGATTGAGCTCGAGCGAACGGCTGACCTTCCAGAACGCCTTCTGTGAGTCGCCTTCCTGCGCGAGGCGCTCGGCCTCGACATTCAGCTGAGCTGTCATGCGCTCACGGCTGAAGGGAAGCAGACCCTCTCGGGCCCCCGCGCGCAGATCCTCGATCGTCGCCTCGGCGCGAAGGCCCTGCTCGAGCAGGACGTCGTCGTTCATGATCGTCGGTGTGATCATGAAGATGATCTCCGAACGATCGATTGAGTCTTCGTGACCGCGGAATGCGGCGCCGATGATCGGAATGTCACCGAGAATCGGAACCTGGCGACGACCGAGAGTCGTGGACTCCTTGAAGAGTCCGCCGAGCACGATCGTGTTGCCGTCGCGAACGATCACGTTCGTCGTCAGTTCCTGCGTCAACTCGTCCGGAATCGTGACGACGGCGCCCGTCACATCCGTCGCCTCACGAATGAGACCTTCGGAAACGGATGGGTTGAGCTCCATGCGGATGAAGCCGTCGTTCGAAACGAACGGGCGGAACGCAAGCTGTGTACCGGTGTCGAGGAACTCGACAGTCTGCGTCGTCGAGGTCTCGGTCGATGTCGTATTCAGATAGCCGATTCGGGCGCCAACCAGGACGCGCGCCGGCTGTCGATTCAGCGTCAGCACCTTCGGATTCGAGAGAATCTGCGTGTCCGAGACCTCATCGAGCAGTCGCAGGAAGAGCGAGAAGTCGCCTTCAACGATGCCGAGCTTGAATGTCGCGGGACCGTCGGTGCGGCCCGGCGAACTCACGACACCCGTACCGCTGTCATCCGACGGTGAGAAGCCCTCACCCGATGCGCCAGAACCACCGAGACGAAGCGCCTGAGCGGGCGACAGCGGACCGCCGGTGTTCATGAAGTCGGTGAAGTCGACATCGCCGATGATCGAGAAGTCGACGCCGAACGCGTTGTCCTCTGTCAGGCTGCTCTGCAGAATCGTCGCCTCGACGAGCACCTGGGACGGACGCGTATCGAGCTGCTGCAGGAGCGCCTCGATCTCTTCGAGATGCTCGGGATAGTCGAAGACCGTGAGCGTCGCGGACAGGGCGAAGGATTCGTCGCCAACCGGCGTGCCTTCGGGAATGCTGAATGTGTCCGGATCGCCGTTGGTCTTGATCTGACCAACTTCAGACAGGAGCGGCGAGACGAACTCCGCCGCGTCGTTCGCATTGAGGTAATCAAGCTGGATGACCTTGGCAACGACCTTCCGGGCCGCGCGCTCGATCTCCTGGATCTCCTCGAGCGTATAGACATAGATGAAGTTCCCGCGCTCCACGTAGCCATAGCCGTTGACATTCAGAATGGCGTCGAGCGCCTCATAGAACGTCACGTCGTAGAGGTTCGCGGAGACAGTCGCCGAAACCGTATTGGAGACGACAATGTTCCGCTGGCTCTGCAGGGAGAGCATCTGGAGAACGTTCGCCAGATCTTCGTCCTGAACATGCAGATCAACGGTCAGGAACTCGCTGACGCTGACATCGGCGTCCGACGCCTTCGCCGTGTTGAACGGGTCGAGTTCCGACTGCGCGATTGCCTGCCCTGCCCCGGCAGCCAGGACCAGCCAGGCGGCGCAAACCGAACCTGCAGGGCGAATGACAGCGCGGTGGCTCTTGCTGATGCTTTTGAACATCTCCTCAACTCCTCCGGGCGCCGTGCAGGCGGCCATCTCTCTCGGACACGCCTTACGGCAGCGGCAGGCCCAGCTCCACCTGGACTCCGCTCTTCTCGAGCACGACAGAGCGCGAACGAACCTCAACAAGTTGGAAGCCGCGAATCGTGCCGCCAAGACCGACGACCATGCCCGACGACTTGCCGGACGCGCCGCTCTCGATGACTGCAAAGGGATTCGCGCCCACGATCGTGCTCCTCAGCCGCAGTTCCGCGGCCTCTTCATTGATCCTGCGCACGAGCGCCTGCTGGCGCAGAAGCTCCTGCTCATGCGGATTTTCGACAGTTCCTTGTGCGGACTTTGGGGGCTCCTGAGCAGGCGCTTCCGTCTGGGAGGACAAGGAAAAGTACCTGGCGCTCAGTGCGAAAAGATCGCGATCCAGAGCCGGTGGCGCGGGGATCTCGATGCGAAGCCTCTTTGACTTTTCCCGGTCGCCGATCGAGTTTCCGGAACCTTCACCCGCGTCGATGGACGCGATCTTCGAGTTTACGGACGCACGCGCTTTCCGCGGCGCGTTGTCAGCGATCAGCATCGTGCGCAGCCACATGCCGCCGGCGATGATCAAGAGCGCACCAAGCACGCTGGCCTTCCGTCGGTCGGACGTCACGCGAACCCACAACTCGATGAGTGAGCGCTTCATTCGTCCCCCTCCGTGTCAACGCCGGCGATCAGACCTTCCGGCGGAGGGCCGAACGACCTCGGCGCGAACATCACATCAAGCAGCAGATCAGCCTCCACCGGACCCGTGGCACGTGATTCAACGCCGTCCTTGTTCAAAGGGCGCTTGATTTTCACGCGCTGCACGCGCACGAGGCGGGGCAGACGCTCGGCCCACTGAATCGTGTCGAACACGCTGACGAAACCTCCCGTCATCGACACGGACATGGGCATCGACGACGCATCCTCATGTCGAATCGGACTGCCGGTCGTGATCTCACGCTCGCGCACATTCATCGACTCGAGACGGCTCGTCAGTTCCCGAATCAGACCGGCGATGTCGCCATCCTCCGGAATCGGTGTCGTCTCGTCAGCGAGCACACGCTTCGATTCGATGAGCTGGGCGCTCAGATCCCGGAGCTTCGCGGCGCCGTCGTCTGAGCGAGCCACACGCTCCTTCAGATCGATCTTCTCGGCCTTCAGGCGCTGGATCGACGCCAGGTTCGGATACACGAGCACGCCGAACGAGAGCGCGATGAGGCCGCACATCCACATCGTCATGGTCAGGTTGATCGAAGGCTTCATCGTGATCCCTCCGCCAGCGCGTCGCTGAATCGATAGCCAAGCGAGAGATCGACCTCACACGTCACGCCGAATTCGCGCGCCGGGAGATCGTTGACGACGATCTTGCGAGATTGATCGACGCCCACCTTCGAGAAGAGCGGATGAGATTCCAGGCCGCCGACAAACTCCGCAAGCTTGAAGTCATTCGAGGCGACGCCCTCCAACTCAACGATCAGGCGTCGGACCCCCTTGTCCTTCTTCGAGTCGCCGTCACTCTTGCGGCTTGCGCGACGACCTCGAGCCCGCTTCTTCTCGCGGGGCGTCAGCGACATCTCCGTCAGCGAGACGTCCTCCGGCGTCAGATCGCCGATTACGGAGATCACATCCGCCAGATGAATCGGAAGCACCAGACGATCGTGGAGATCGATCTTGAGCTGCAGGTATTCGATCTGCTCGACAAGCTTCTCGGCCTGCCGCTTCTGGTCGGCGTTGAAGTCAACGATGTCGCGGAGCGTCTGAACCTCGGCGCGAACGCGCCGGTCGAGGACGCCGACAAGCGACGACGAGACCACAATCATCGTGATCGCGAAAACGAACCCCAGCGCCCAGCGCCGAACCAGGCTGCTGTGGCCGAGCTTTCTCCGCGTAGACTCCGGCATGAGGTCGATGAACTGCGTCACGCGACCGACCTCGCTTCCTGCCCCGACTCCGCTGTCGCCTCAGAGACCTCCGCGTCCACGGTGCGCCGTCCGACCAACGGACGACGACGGCCCGGCAGATCTCCCTGCAGCGAGAGCCCCGTCGCGACACACCAGCCGGGAAGATTGCCCGATCGTCGATCAAACATCGCGCCGGCGTCGCGCAAATCTACACCATCGAGCGGTCGCGCGATCTCCGTCGGCACGTTCAGCGCCCCGGACATCACATCCACCAGACCGGGCTCGCCGGCGTCACCACCAACGAGCAGCGCTGCGATCGGTCGTTGGCCTCGGAAGGTGACCGTGTAGTAGCGAAGGCAGAGCGCAACCTCGCTCGCCAACTGGTCCAGCACCGGACGAACGGCGGCGAACACAGCGCGATCGACACGTCCATCGACGGGCGAGCCCGCGCTCATGGCGGTCGCGCGAATGCGCGTTCGACGAAGTTCGACAGCCGCCGGGAGGTCCATCTCGAGATGCTCCGCCACCAGGGCGTCGAATTGCGAGCCTCCAATCTGGATGGCCTTGTAGAAGACGACATCGGAACCGCGCAGCACGATGACGCCCGCGCTTCGATAGCCGATCTCCACGACAAGGCGAACCGTGTCGGAGTCGCTCGCCCGGCGAAACGTCCGGCTCAGCGACCGTGCACAGGCGAGGAACCCCGGTTCGACGGCGATCGGTCGTAGTCCGCCGCGCACGACCGCGTCCACGAGTTGGTCCACCTGCTCGCTGAACGCTCCGACGAGAATCAGCTCGTCGCGGATGTCTTCGCCGTGACGCACCTCGCCCGCGCGAAGCCAGCCGATCTCGACGCCGTCCTCCGGCGCGAACCCCAGCCGATCAGGCGCATCAAGACGAAGAGCGGACTCCGCTTCTTCGAGAGGCATCTTCGGCTGACGCACCGAACGGATACGAAGGAGTTCATCATCGATCGAGACAACACAGGACGAACCGACGAATCCACCAGCATTGAGCTTGGCGCGGACGCCCTCTGCGATCGCATCCAGCTTCTCCATCGGAGGCGCTCCGACCGTCTGCGGGTCGAAGTCCACACGGGCGCCATTGACGACGGTGAGCTTGCCGCCGGCGCGACGCAACTGCAGCAGCTTCACGCTGCCGGCGCCGATATCCACGCCAATCGGCATACATCCAGGTTGGAGAAAGCTCCCGAACACGCCAACTCACTTTCGCACTTGGAAAGCCCACGCCTGGGCGTTCGCGTCTTGCATGCTCAAACCATCAACTCGCTTGCTCAACGGTCACACGACCGGTGAACGCCTCGACCTGAACCTCGAACGTCGCGTCTGGACCGACGATTGAGACGCTTCCAGGAAGCCCCGGGTCGTCACTGGTCAGTCCCTCAACCGGACCGCCGAGTTCGTCGTAGATCAGCTGCGCGGTCTCATTGAAGTCTGGATCCGTCACGACCGCGCCGCCGTATCGATCCTCTGAGAAGTCCCTGCTCAACGGTTGATCCGGGTTGTACGGATCGAACATCACGTCGTTGTCAAGATCGACCTCCGCGGCGCCCAGCGGCGGCGCGTAGATCGTGTAGCCGTTGCCCTCGACCGTCGTCCAGGCCGCTTCGTCCGCGTCCCACTGCGCAACGCGTCCGAAGACAATCACGCGCCGGGACTGGAACGCCAGCGCGTCAGCCTGCGCGAACGTGATGTCCGCTACGAGTGTGCGCACCGCGGATTGAATCCGAAGCACGCCCGTCTGACCCATCGCTGGGATCACCATGGACGCAGCAAGCCCGAGAATCGCGACGACGAGCAACAGCTCGATGAGCGTGTACGCCGCGCGCTGTATGGGCGCGCGCATCAGTTGGCGCCCGCGAAGAACACTTCTGGTGACGATCCAGGAACTCATGGGATCACTCCGAAGCCGCCCCCGCCGGCATACTGATGACGTTGACGTCGATGGCCTCGCCCTCGATCGCGTTGATGAGCTTCTTGAGATGCTCGTTGATGTCGCGGAGTTGATGGATTGACTCCTGACGCTGTTGCGCAGGATTCGCGAGCCCGCCGCCGCCGCGCACGGCTCGACCGGAGCCCTGGCTGGCGCTCGCCTCCTTGATCGACGGGGCGCCAGATCCACCCTGGAGCGCGAGCACACCCAGGAAAGCGGCGATCACAGTCAGGATCACATTCTGATAACTGCGAGACCGGCTCGATGATTCGGATCGCCTTGCCATGCGCAAGCTCCCGTCACATGCCGCGGCCTCCACGTTCGACCGTCGGCAGATCCACACTGAACATTGCTTCGTGTGGCTCATCGGACGTCGCCTGATCCCAGGTGAGCCGGACCTCCAGCGTCGCCTGACCATCCCCGCCGGGCGTCGTCCTGAAGTGCATCGCCGATACAGACGTCGCAATCACATGAGTAGATGCGTCCGGTAGCGCGCGCCAGATATCGGACAGATGATCGCTGAAGAGGTTCTCATATCGGACCGCCGGCGACGGCGCATCGCTGTCTGAATCGCTTGACGCCTCGTGCGCTTCGAGCGCATGCATCACGCGATTGTGTGCAAGGATCAGGACCTCATCCCGGTTGATCGTTCCTCGATCCCTCGCATCGTCCTTCCAAAGCGCGATTGCTGGATTCTCCGTTGATTCCGCAACGTGAAGAACGCCGCGGCAACTCTCGAGCAACTCCTTGATGCGCTCGGCGACCTCCTGCTCGACAGCCGTCACATGATCGGAGAACACGAGGGATGGCTCAGAGGCAGGCTCTCCCAGGAGCATGCGGGGACCGACTACGGCGCCGGCGCCCACGACGACCGCCGCCGCGCCTGCGGCGACGATGATCTCCGGACGACTTGCCGCGGCGATCGCCGCTCCGATCTTCGACATCGATCAGCTCCCCCGCCGTCTGTGAAAGGGAATCGTCGGCCTGCGGGCGACGCGCATTGAGTCGCGAGTCGAGGCGAGCGTCGAAGATGGCACACACTTCGGATAGAAAAAAACGGCCGGACCTGGTGAGGTCCGCCCGTCGGGTGCTCAGGTGAGCGTGGCAGTGCTGCGAGCAACGCAGCCTAGCGATTGCAGACGGTGATT
>JANQNW010000005.1 GCA_028279375.1 Phycisphaerales bacterium | reverse complement strand
AAACGCACGACAGCGCCCGCCGGCGCCATCGCCGGGTCATCATCGCGCAGGCCGAATCCGGCGACCGAGCGCACGCCATACAACTCGCACACGGCTTCCAGCGCCTCGCCATGCCGAAAGTGCCAACTGGGCCGCGCTGCGCCCGTGACGCCGAGCGCATCAAGAAAGCGCTGCACGCGTGTCGGTGTCTGACCGTTGGCGGTCTCGCAGTAGAGAATCTCGTTGACCGACCGGCGCGCCAGATCGTCAAGCACCGCGCGAGCGTCGCCATGAATCAACCGGAACTCGCCGGTTGAGAGCTCGACGATCGCCGCGCTGACCTGCGCGTCCTCTGCGTCGCCCGAATCCAGGAACGCCACGGCCGCCAGGTTGTTCGGTGTGTCATCAGCGAGCAGCGACTCATCGACCAGCGTCCCCGGCGTGAGCACGCGCGTCACTGCGCGCTCGACAACACCCTTGGCTTCCTTCGGATCCTGCACCTGGTCGCAGATCGCGATCTTGAATCCCTGCTCGATCATTCGGCGGATGTACGACTCCACCGAATGGTGCGGCACGCCCGCCATCGGCACGCCCTCCGAGCGCTCCGTCAGCGTGATGCCCAGCGCCTTGTGCGCCGTCACCGCGTCCTCATAGAACATCTCGTAGAAGTCGCCCATCCGGAAGAAGAGGATGCAGTCCGGATGCTCCTTCTTGAACCGGAAGTACTGGCGCATGGCGGGTGTCACGCGCGCTTCGCCGCCGGCCTTCGGATTCTTTCGCGTGGAGGTCGCCATCGGCTCGCGAGGATACTCGCAGGCCAGCCCTGAACCGCGCCGGCGACAGCCTTCCCAGATACCTCCCCGCCCGATCCCCGAGCCCAAAACCAACGACGCCCGGCCGAGATCAGCCGGGCGCGGTCCTGGGAAGTGGAGCGGAAGGGGGTCGAACCCTCAACCTCCTCGATGCGACCGAGGCGCTCTCCCAATTGAGCTACCGCCCCAGGAATGCCGAGGCTCGCGAGCCTCGAACGGGCGAAGTATACGCCCTTCACCCCATTCTCGCAGCCCGTCCGCGCCAGCCCGGAAGAGCCTCGCTAGCCTGTTCGACCGCAAGCAGCGCAAGGAGATCAGCCGACCATGGATGGGATCCCAGCAAGCCGCCGACGACCCCCGATCACGGGCGTCTGGCTGTGCGCGCTCGCGCTGCTCGCCCTCTTCGCCCCGGGATGCTCGGACCCGGAGCCGCAGCGCAAGCCGGGCCCATTGCGCATCGCTGTTGACATCCCGCCGATGATGAGCGTCGTCCAAGCGCTCGCGCCGGCCGGCGCGGAGACCACGCTTATCACGCCCCCCGGCGCCCCGGCGCATGGTTACGAGCCCGGCCCCAGGGCAGTCACTGCAGTGCTGGAGGCGGATCTCGTCGTTCTCTCCACGCGAGGACTGAATCCGTCGATCGATCGTCTGCTCAGAATCAGCTCAAACCCTGAGCAGGTGGTCATCGCCATGGCCAGGATCGAGCACAGTCATGCTGCGTCGGGCGTCGACGACTATGTACACGCCTATGAGAAGGGCGCCCACCCGTGGCTCGAGCCAACGCTGATGGGCGAGTTCGCTGAGGTTCTCGGCGCATCGATCCCGCGCGAGCCGGGCTCGCCGGCGGCCGCGGGGAATGAACGCCTTGGAGGATTCCGCGCATTGTGTGCTGAGATCGACAGTCTCTACGCCTCCAGGCTCCAGTCCTTGCAGGGTCGCGGCCTCGTCGTTGTGCACGATGCGTGGTCCGATCTGGCGGAACGATACGGGTTCCGAATCGCCGCAGTCATCGACCTCGCCGAGGGCGCCGAGCCGACACCCGCAACGATCGTCAATGCCGCCGAAGCGCTGCGATCCGGGGAGGCGAGCGCGATCGCCATCGAGCCGCAGTTCGCCGGCCGCATCGCCGATCGCCTCGTCGAGCTCACAGGCGCCAGCGTCATCACCCTCGACCCGCTCGGCGACGGCGACTGGGAGCAACTCATGCGCTCCAATCTCGACGCCCTCGTCGAAGGCCTCTCCGCCGATCCGAACACGACCGAGGAATCCGGCGCACAATAAGACTCGTGACCGAGACTCCGGCCATCGCGTTCGAGAGCGTCACCTTTCGCTATCCCGGCGCCGAGCGCCCGGCGATCGAGGATGTCACATTCGAGGTCGCAATTGGCGATCGCGTTGGCGTCATCGGCCCCAATGGCGGCGGCAAGTCCACGCTCATCAAACTCGCCCTCGGCCTGCTCGAGCCGCAATCCGGATCGATCCACGTCCTCGGTGAGACGCCCGAGCGCGCCCGCGCGCAGGGATTGCTCGCCTATGTCCCCCAGCGCTTCGACGCCGAGCGCGCGCTTCCCGTCAGTGTGCGGCAGATGATCGAGATGGCCGCGGCCAGGAACATCTCCTGGCGACGGCGCACACCTGCTGAGATTCGCATGCGGGTGGATGAAGCCATCGCGCTCGTCAGCGCTGGGGCGTTCGCCGATACACCCGTCGGCAGACTCTCCGGCGGCCAGGTTCAGCGCGCCCTCGTCGCCCGCGCCGTCGCGACGCAACCGAAGATCCTCGCGCTCGACGAGCCCACGGTCGGCATCGACCCCGACGGCCAGGAGCGCCTCAGCGAGATGACGCGTCGGCTTCACGATGATCTTGGCCTCACGATCATCACCGTGACGCACGACCTCCGCGTCGTCGCCGCAAGCTCCGATCGCATCGCCTGCCTCGCCGGCAAACTGCACTTCCACGATGCGCCCGAAGGACTGACGCCGCAGGTGCTCGCTGAGGTCTTCGAACACGACGTCTCCGGCGTCTTCGGTGATCTGCACGTCGACGCCCACAAGGCTTCCGAATGCGGAGGGCATCACTGAAGTGAGCCTCTACTTCGAGCACTTCGCGCCGGCGATCATCGCAGCGATCGCGATCAGCGCGCTCTGCTCGCTGCTCAGCGTCATCGTGATCGCCAAGCGCCTTGCCTTCATCGGGCAGGGGGTCAGTCACGCAGCGCTTGGCGGCGTCGGCGTCGCAGCCATCGTCGGGCTCGCGCCGCAGCAACACTTCCTCGTCGTCGCGCCCTTCTGCATCCTCACGGCCATCGCCATCGCGTGGCTCAGCGATCGTGAGCGCTTCAGCGCCGACGCCGTCATCGGCGCCGCCCTCGTCGGCACGATGGCGCTTGGCGCGCTGCTCATCTCGATCGCGGCGCGCCACGGCGCCCGGCGCGTCCCCGGTTGGGAAGAGCTCATGTTCGGCTCCGTCCTGAGCGTCGGCCCCGCCGAGGCGACTCTCTCCTGGATCGTCTTTGTCGCGATCCTCGGCGCGCTGATCGTCGTTCGCCGTCCGCTTCTCTTCTGGACATTTGACGAACAGGGCGCCGAGGCCTTCGGCTCGCCAACCACCGGCATGCGCATGATCACGCTTATCATGCTCGGACTCGCGATCGTCATCGCCATGCGCCTCGTCGGCGTCGTCCTCGCGACCGGCCTGCTCGTGCTTCCCGGCGCCGCGGCGCTGAAACTGACAACGCGCCTCGGCGCGTCTATCGTCCTCTCCCTCGTCCTCGGACAACTCGGACTCGCCCTCGGACTCTGGGCGTCCTTCTCGCTTGACCTCCCACCCGGCGCCTGCATCGCGCTGGCGCTGCTCGCGCTCTTCGCGCTCAGCCCATTCGGCGCGAGACTCACCGGCGCCGCTTGAATACGACACATTCGCGCACAGGATCGCATCAACTATGAAAGCCGAGACTCTCCTCGCCGAACTCAACCGCCTGCGTGGCGACATCGACAAGGACCCCTCCGACATCGAATGGCTCACGCTGCATCACGTCTTCTGCTTCGTCTCCTACAAGATGGGCGACTTCCAGAAGTACCTCGACGAGGAAGCCGGCCGCGGCGCCTTCGACGAATTCGACGACTGACGCCCGCGCCAGACCCCCTCGGGACACGCCACATGCAGATCTCGCCGATTTCCTGTTGCCTCGGCGTCGGGCAGGGCGATAATTGCACTGCCACGCGCGGACACGAGTGCGGCAACCGGGCCTCTGAAACACGCAGGCTGCGAGCCGAACCGCCCGCGACGACCGTCTCAATGGGAGACGGGCGATGAGCCCCTGGCGACGGCCGAGGGGAATAGCTTCCGGCGGCGCCCCGTCACGAGGCGCGACGGCCGGGAAGGGTTGATCTTGCAAAGGAGGTGATCCAGTGGCTTTATGTGACTGTATTCAGGGGCTGCGCATCTAACCGGCAACCCGCCGGGGTTGCCCAGCGCAGCCCTATGCGATGTGACTCGCAAACGCCCGAGCGCCAT
>JANQNW010000021.1 GCA_028279375.1 Phycisphaerales bacterium | reverse complement strand
GTCATCGTCTCCGACTCCTCTGTCGCCGCCGTTCGATTCGACGCGCTCTTCCCGTCCACGGCCGCGATCGAGCAGACGGGCGCCGCCGCTGCCGACCTGCTCTTTACCGGCGAAGAGCTCATCGCCAGCGCGCTCGCTTCCATGAACGCTCAGAACGCGCCTGTGGTCGTAATCGTGCATGGCCAGCTCATGGAGCTTCTCAACGACAAGAACGAAACGGCTTCGCCCGATGCGAATCTGCTGATCGGCGGTCTCGCGGAGCGACTGAGTCTTCGGCAGATCGAACTGCGGGAATGGAGGGCGGGCGCAGGGGACGAGCCTCCGGCGCTCCCTCTCAATGAGGATGGCGCCGACCGCCCCGTAGTCTGGGCCATCATCGGAATGTCGCCGACCTCGGCAGACGCAGCAGATCGGATGGGCAGACTCGCGGGCGCTGCGCGTGCGCTCTTCGAGCAAGGTGAGTCACTCCTGATCTCCGTCGATCCTTCCACGCTCCCGAGCGTGGGTGAACCCGATCCAATGGTTGACTATCTGGTGGAACTCGGTGTTCGCGTTGACAGCGGACGTCCGCTGATGACGCAGAGTTCAACGCCGCTGGGCGCGGTTGTCACGCCGGGGAGCCTCGTGATCTCCGATCGCAGCGGTTCTCTGATCTCGGAATCGATTCGATCACTTCCGGTCTTGATGCCGTGGGCGCTTCCGATCTCGATCGACGACGTCGAGGGTGTCAGCGTATCTGCACTCATCGAGGTGGAGGCGAGTGACGACACCTGGGCAGAGGCTGAGTGGCTTGGATTCCGCACGCTCTCTCCGACCGAACGCTCGATGTTGCGAAATCCCCCCACTCCTGATCCAGGAGTCGATGACGTCGATGGACCGTGGACAGTGGCGACCGCGATCGAGCGGCGCTTGGCAGGCGAGGTCAACCCGCAGCGGATCGTCGTTGTCGGCGCGAATGGCTGGTTCTTCGACGAGTTCACGCAGTCGTCCCAGGCCGTCGACGGCCGGACTACGGCGAGCTATCCCGGGAATCGCGAACTGCTCGAAGCGTCGATCTATTGGCTGGCGCACCAGGATGAGATGATCGCCCCGGGCGCTCAGACGATCGCCGTCGCTCGAATCGGTCCGGTCTCGGATGCTGGCCTGCTCGCGATCCGTTGGGGCCTCATCGCGGGAATGCCGCTGCTCGTTCTCTTCATCGGCGCCTGCGTCAGACTCATGCGTGGGTGAGCGAGCGGCGACGACGCCGTAGAATGATCCCGCGTGTCACGTCCCGCTCTTGTCATCTCCGTTCTTGTCGCAAGCGGTCTCACGCTTGTGCTCGTGGCGTTGCTCCTGCAGCCAGAGTCGCCGACTTCCGGTAGCGCGGGGCGCTTGCTCCAGTTTGAACCGGGCGCCGTCGCTGAGATCACGATCGAATATGCCGAGGACGCCCCCGGGTGGAAGATCGATCGCGGCGACGATGGCGGATGGCGACTCTCAAGGCACACCGGCTCCGGTGACGCAGGCCAACCCTGGGCGCTGATCCCGACGCGCGTGCGCGGGCTGCTCAGCGTGCTCGGTTCGCTTGAAGGCTCATGGACGAAGCGAATGGAGGTAGACAATCTCCGGTCACCCATCACGCTGACGCTGCACGATCAATCCGGCGAGCGAACGGTCCTGACCATCGAGGGCGTGACGATCGGAGGCAGCCAACTGGTTCTCATCAATGGAGAGCGCGCCGCGATCATCGAGGACGACCTTGCGGGTGCGCTCACAAAGCCCGGTCCTGCCGGCTGGAGGTCTTCGTCTCCGCTTCCGGGCATCGGGCCAGAGATCGCGAGATTCTCATTGCAGACCAGCCACGGCAGCTTGCAACTTCGCAGACTCGGTCGAACATGGCTGATGAGTCAGCCGATTGACGCGCGCGCCGACACGGAGACCATCGGAGATCTCCTGAGCGCTCTGAGCGACCTTACGGTGCAGCGCTTCTTCGACAACGCCTCTGAGGGGCCCACCATCGATGAGGCAGGTTTGAATGCGCCGTTCGTCGCGATCGAGATCGAGAATGACGTCAGGGTGATCGAAGCGACCGGGGACACATCGACGCGCGTGGAGACTCGGAATCTGATCGTCGGGATTCCCGCGGATGTCTCAGGCGCCACGCGTTACGCGATGGCGAATAACGGCCCGCCCATGCTCGTGATAGACGCCAAGGCGCTGGCCGAAGCGCCTGTCCTGCCGCAGGACTTCATCTCGCCGCTGGCGACGGGGCTTCCTGCATCGGAAATCGGAATGGTCGTGCTTCAATCATCCGGCGCCTCTGAGCGTGGATTCAGACGCACAGTCGATGGCTGGGCTCTCCAGGCAGCCTCAGGCGACGAGCCGCTGGTGGACTGGAGCGAGGTCGAAGAGCTCGTGGCGTTCCTCACGGAAGCGCGAGCCGCGGATCGGCTGGTCTCAGCCCCGGAGGGCCTTGTTCTCCAGGGCGAACTCACACTGCTGAATTTCGCGGGAGAGGAACTCGTGTCGCTCCCATACGGTTTCGACGAGCTCGGAGATCTCGTGATCTCAGAGACCATTCCCGGTGGGCGGCGGCCTGCGTACCGGATCTACAAGGCGGCGCCGGGCCTCCTTGCTGCGCCGGCGCGATCGCGGGGCGGCTAGCCGCCGTCGAGGACGGCAGACGTCTCCCGCTGAATGAGACTCCAGGCGCGCTGGACGTGGTGATCTTCAGTCTTCGTGGCTCCGATCGCCATGCGAATGAAGTACCGCATCGTCCCTGTTGAATCCGGGACGGCGCTATGCGTCAGGAAGACCTCGCCGGTCGCATTCAGCCGCTCGAGGAGTTCCCGTGTTCGATCGTCATCGCCGCGCAACCGGAAGCAGACGAGTGAGAGGCATCGTGGCGCCACGAGTTCGAATCGATCGTCTTCCTCGACCCACTGCTCGAACTGGGAGGCGAGTTCGATGTGCCGCCGAATATACGCCTGGAGTCCGGCGACGCCGTACTGCCGAATGACAAACCAGAGCTTGAGCGCCCGGAATCGCCGTCCGAGAGGAATCTGCCAGTCACGGAAGTCAACGACGCCACCGCGCTCCGTCGCCGTATTCTTGAGGTATTCGGGAGTAATCGAGAGCGCATTGAGCACGTGCGCTCGGTCCTGCACCCAGAGCGCCGAGAGGTCGAAGTTCGTCAGAAGCCATTTGTGCGGGTTGAAGCAGAACGAGTCGGCGCGTTCGATGCCATCGATCATCGCACGGTGTTCAGGACACACGAGCGCCGAGCCCGCGTATGCGGCGTCGACATGGAGCCAGGCGCCGCACTGTCGAGCAATCCGTCCAAGCTCGCGCACCGAATCAAGAGCGCCGGTCGAGGTCGTGCCTACGGTTGCGCAGATGAAGAAGGGCGCGACGCCATCCGCCACATCCAGCTTGATTCTCTCCTCAAGCGCTTCAGACTGCATTGCATATGCGTCGTCAGGGTCGGACTTGATGAGCCGAAGATCGTCTTCCTGCAAGCCACAGATGCGAATCGCTTTCGCGATCGATGAGTGCGCCTGATCGGAGGCGTATGCCTTGAGTTCGCCCCCACCGCTCCATCTCGATCGAGCGGCGACCAACGCGACGAGACTTGCTTCACTCGCCGTTCCCTGGATCACGCCGCCACCCACGCCGGAAGAGTGCATGAATGTGTCTGGCAGGCCGATCATCTCCCCGAGCCAGTCAAGCATGCGCATCTCGAGTTCCGTACACGCCGGGCTGGTGGACCAGAGCATCCCCTGGACGCCCAATCCCGCCGAAAGCAGCTCGCCGAGCACGGCCGGCGCGCTGGCATTGGCCGGGAAGTAACCAAAGAACCCCGGAGACTGCCAATTTGTGATCGCAGGGAGGATCAGTCGCCTGACATCTGATTGAATGTCATCCCAGGATTCAGGCTCTTGCGGTGGAGACTCAGGAAGCGCTTCCAGGAGGCTGCCAGGGTCGACGCTCGGATTTACCGGAAGCTCCTCGATGTCCTCCCAGTAGTCACAGATGAGATCGATGAACTCCAGACCTGCCTGCCTGAACTCCTCTCTCGTCATGTGCTCCGGTGCGACCTGTGACTCACTCATGGCGCTGACCATAGAAAACCGGCCGCCGCAGTGCGCGACGGCCGGTCGAGATTCTGAAAATGGACTCCGGATCAATCAGCGACGACGCTCGCGCGTGCTCCGCTGCTTCCGCTCCTGCTGAGCCTCACGGATCTTGCGAATCTCACGCTCCATGTGCCTGAACCACTGATCCGAAAGTCCGGAGTAGATCTCGAGAGACGGCGCCCTTCGAAGCCATGTGCGGATCTCGGAGAGATGGCGCTCGGCCTTGGCCGCGTTCTTGGCCGCCATTGCGTTGTTGAGCTTGGCCTGGGCTGCCTGGATCTGGACCTGCGCGCGACCGACGTTCTCGCGGAACTCCTGCTGATAGGCGTCGGCTTCAGGGGCGACTTCCACCCACTCCGTCAGTCCGAGGTGCTTGGCGAGTTCGTCCTTCGAATCCGCCGTGCCGAGCGAGACGCCGAACTTCTTAGCGTCACGGGAGTTGAAGGTGAGAATCGACCCCTCCGGGGAGACGATGTACTGACCCTGATCATTGTCGTACCACGTGATCTCACCGGTGTCCGGATCAATGTCGCATGACAGTGTCATGAACACCTGCATGGCGCGCATGACGAGCGGATTTCGCTTTCCTCGCGCCGAGAGGTTGTCCTCAGCGAGACGCAGGATGCGCTCGAGATTCTCGCCGTCTGCCGCCTTCGTGCGACCTGAGCCGTCCTGTGTGAACGCAGTCGCGGCGCCGATGTTGCCCTCGGTCATCATGTAGATCTCTTCACAGACCCACGAGGTCATGGCCGCGGCGGAGATCGCTGACTCAATCCAGGCGACCACGCGATAGTTCGGCTTGATCTCCTTCTGGATCACGTCGGAGAGCTTGCCGACCTCGAAGAGTGCGCCGCCGCCGGAGTTGACGCGAAGCACGACGATGTCGACTTCATATCCCTCGAGCAGTTCGACGGAGTGCTCGAGCGCGTCCGCATTCATGAAGGGACCAACCATCTCCTCGAGTGAGATAAAGGCGACGCGCGTCGCGCTCCCGGAGATCGCCGGAGAAGACCTCATCTTGCCGTCCGAGTCCGCGGGCAGATTCGCGGGCTTGACCTCAGCATCGTCCTCGTCATCCATCGCATGGACGTCAACCGGATCCTCATCATCACGTTCGATACGCTGAATCGTCGCGAGATCGACGAGTCGATCGTGCTCAATGCTGCCGATCGTGATGCGCAGATAGATGAAGCCCTCCCCCTCCCGAACGATCTCACCCTCCAGGACGGAGCCGTCCTTCAGATAGACGGTCGCGGCCGACGATGGCGCCGCCATGACGACGGTCAGGAGAACGGCCGTGAATGCGATGAGCGTTCTGCGAATGAGCTTCTGCATTTCCAATCCTCGGGAGTCTGCGTCATCCCCGGTCTGGGGAGGATCTCGTCTCTGCTTACCTTCTAGTCTCTCAACCGATCAGGGTTTCAGCGGCGCCTCGAGCGCTCTCTGGCGGCGCGAAGCGACTGACGAAGCGCGTCAATCTGAACATCGATGGCCGCTCGCTGCGATTCATCAGGATCGAGCACTTCAGAGTATGTCGAGAGCAGGCCGCGCAACTCCTTGAGAAGTCGCATCTGCCTGTTGATGCCCGCCTCGCCGCCTCGTCGTCCTCGACCGCGTGACTCGAGCTCTTCCTGGAGGTCCTGGATCTTGCCGATCGCATCAACGACTCGCTCCCCCCAGTCCTCGAGGATCTGCTCGCTGCGGCCGTACTCGACGTTGTAGTAACGTCCGATGCGCAGTGCGAAAATCAGGTCGTCCAAGTCGTCATGGGTGTTCTTCGAGATCCGAAGTCGCTTTGCGAGATCAGCATCGAGATTGAGAACATCGTTGCCTTCAAAAGACCACTCATCTTTGTTCTTGCCCGCGCCGTCGTCAGTCAGGATCTCCCAGTCGCTTCCGTCCTGCTCGCGCGGCTCCCAGGTGATGTACTCCGGAACGCCGCCGCGGTAACGCACGGCCAGCCAGTTCTCGATTCGGCACATGGCCGGAATAAGCACAGGCTCATATCCGCCCTTGATCGCGAAGCCCTCGGCATGGCCGAGATACGCGCTGATCAACTTCTCATCGACCATCTCATCGCCGCTGTCCGTGTCGCCGATAGCGCCGAGGCCACCCATCACGCCTTCAGACATGAAGTAAATCTCTGGACTCACGAAAGGCACAAGGCCGGCCCCGCCAACGGCTGATTCGATCCAGAAGACGACGCGCTGCCCGTCATCGAGCAGCTCCTCGAAGATCGGCCCGATGTCCTCGGCGACGAAGACCGCGGCCGGACCGCCGGGGCCGGTCGCCTCCATGCGCACGACGAGCACCTCAGGCTCGTAGCTGAGGGCGTCATCAATAGCCTTGCGCAATGGCGTCTCGCTCAGGACTGTCTGCCGGGGCGCCTGCGTCAATCCCGAAGATCCGATGAACTGTCCATCGAGCGTGAGCACGTAGACCGTGGGATTCTCATTCGTCCTCTTGCTCTTCTTCGGCGCCCGATCCTCCCGAGCCGTCACAGCGCTCCCGGGCTTGACCTCGCTGGCCTTGACCTTGGTGGCGCCGACGCCGCGCCGGATCTCGAGAACCTCGCTCCGCGCGTAGGTCGTCGGCGCCTCGATCGTTCCGAGACGCACGAGGAAACGCACCTGCGTGTCGGTCTCCTCGAGGAGTTTGCCCCTGATGACCTTGCCGCTCTTGAGAACGAGTTCATCGTGGCCATCCGCCTGGGCCTCGTCGGAGGCGCTCGCCGTCTGGATCGTCGGGGCCCCCATCAGGGACGCCGCAGTGAGGACAGCAAGGCCGATCAATGCGATTCTGAGGAGCTTCATTGGGTCCGTTCACTCCAGGATGAGTTCAACGAGCGCGGTATGCTCAAGAGGTAAAGCGCAAAACGCCGCCGCCAGACATCACATTCGGCGACGCGCCGGAATGGGCGGTGGGGCGTGAATTCCTTCCTCATACTATACGAGGCGCTTCCGGTCGGGTTTCGTCCGGGCCGCGCGAAGTCGCCGGGATTATCGGTCGGCCGCCAGTGACCTGAGCAGGTCGATCGCATCGGAGCGACTGTGGATCCGATCTTCCAGCTGCGCATCGTAAATCTGCGTCAGCCAGATCGAGAATTCCGGGCCCGGCGAATACCCCTCAGCTTCGAGATCGTCGCCATTTATCAGTGGAATCGGCGCGAGGCCGGACGGTGTCTGCGAGAGTCGCTGAATATTCTCGCGAACGGATGCTGCGAGTTCCGGATTCGTCGACGCGATGATCTCGAGTGCCGGTGAGAACCATGCTGAGCTCGCGGCTCGTTTGCGCTGAGCGATTCCCATGGTCCGCCACTCCCGCTCAACGCGCACGATTCCTCTGAAGACATTTCGCAGCAGATCACGCTCCTCGTTTGTCAGGCACAGCGCGGATCGAAGTCGCAGCACGAGTTCATCGCGCGCCGCCTCGCTGAAGGCGCCGCGATCGATCTGCCATGCCGCCAGCGCGCTGACGAAGGCCGATTTCTCCGGAAGTGACGCCAGGACATCAAGCGCACTTCGGGCGTTCTTCTCTCCATCATCATCCAGCACGGTCGCGGCCAGACCGAGTGACTCGAGCATCTCGACGGCCGACGCGCGTGACGGATGCGAGAGCATGCGGCGGATCTCGTGGCCGATCCGCTCGCGACTCACGCCCGCGAGTTCCGACGCGTCCTCACCGATGGCCTTCGCCGTTTCGGAGTCCAGCTTGAATCCCAGGCGCGCAGCGAAGCGGATGCCTCGAAGCCCCCGGAGATGATCCTCGGCCAGACGGTCCGACGCTCGTCCCACAGCTCGGACAACGCCATTCCGGAGATCTGCAAGGCCACCGACATAATCATGCACAACTCCGGAGACGCCCGAATCCGGCGCTCCCTGTTCGAGCGGATCAAGAAACAGGGCATTGATTGTGAAATCACGACGCTCCGCGTCATGCTCGGCGTTCGTGAAATGGACCTTGTCCGGTCGGCGTCGATCTGAGTAGTCGCCCTCCTCGCGGAATGTCGCCACCTCAATTGTGAATCCCTCGGTGCGCACCAACATGACGCCGAAGACAGCCCCGACCTCGTTGGTATGACGAAAGAGACGCCGAACGTCATCCGGCTTCGCCTCCGTGGCGACGTCGTAGTCCTGCGGGTGCAGACCGAGGAGCTCATCGCGCACGCAACCACCGGCGAAATAGGCCGTGAAGCCCTCCTCAACCAGTCGCCGAATGATGTTCGTCGCGGCGTCCCGAACTGACGATGTCGATCGCTCGTGGCTCATGCGGCAGGGAGTGTATCGGCTGGATACGCAGCGCTTCTTCGTGCTCTCCATTGCGTCCACGATCCGCATGTTCGGCCCGGATCGAGGGCTAGACTATGCCGCGACGAGTTGAGGTCGATTGCCCGCCCTGGAGTCAGCATGTATCCGGCGCTATCTGCGAGAGATCTTCGAGGCGAGCTCATGGACGACCCCGAACTCGATGAGCGCGAGCATCGTCGGGCGCTGACCGGGCTGGCGCGATTGAATCGAGCTTCCCGTGCCGCCGCCGCAATCTGGAGGACAGCGAGTCAGATTCCCGCTCCAGAGCATCGGCCGATTCGCATCCTGGATATCGCATGCGGATCCGGCGACGTGACCACCGGAATCGCCCGTCTTGGCGCCGCGTCGAAACTCGACGTTGAAGTCGTGGGGTGTGACATCAGCCCTGTCGCGGTGGCGGCAGCACGGGCCAGGGCCAGCTCAATCGGAATCCAGGGGAAGTTCTTCGTGTGCGATGCGCTCAGCGACGACCTGCCGAACGACTACGACATCCTGACCTGCTCGCTCTTCCTGCATCATCTCACCGACGAGCAGGCGGACACGCTTCTCCAGAGCATGCGCCGTGTCTCTCGATGCGGCTTCGTCATCAGCGATCTGGTGCGCTCGACGCCAGGTCTCATGCTGGCCGGTGTCGCAAGCAGGGCGTTCACGCGTTCCCGAGTCGTGCATACGGACGCGCTGAGATCGGTTCGCGCCGCGTTCACCGTGCCCGAGATCCGAGCGCTTGCTGATTCGGTCGGTCTCCGCGGCGCCTCCATCGGCCGCGTCTGGCCGTGCCGATACATCCTGAGTTGGAGTCGGACCGCGTGATCGAATCGGCATGTGACTTTGATGCAATCGTGATCGGCGCGGGACCCGCAGGGAGTCTCGCCGCCTTGGGGCTCGCTCGTCGTGGACACGCCGTGCTGCTCGTCGAGAGGGAATCCTGGCCCCGGCACAAGACCTGCGGAGGCTGCATCTCGGGCTCAGCGATCGCCGCCCTGAACACGTTCGGACTGTCGGATCTGCCTCGAACACTTGAAGCGGTTCCTCTTCAAAGACTGGACCTCCGGATTCACGGAGTCAATGCGCGTGTGGATTGGCGCGGAGGCCTCGCGCTTTCAAGGCGCTCGCTGGATGAGGGTCTCGTGCAGGCCGCCACACGCGCAGGTGTTCAGTTTCTGCCGAAAACGCGCGCGAGCGTCAGAGAAGCGACACCGATTGGTCGCGTTGTTGCGCTGCATGACTCCTCCGGGCGCGAGAGGCTCATACAGGGAAGAGTCGTGGTCGCCGCAGACGGCATCGGAGGCTCATCGGCGCCGAACGACGCGCCGGTCGAATGGACTCTTGCGCGGAGAAACCTCGTCGGTGTTGGAGCCGTCGCCCCCAGTGCCGAGTCCTCTCTGGCGAGTCATTGCCTACGGATGATCGCTGACCGGCAGGGATACGTCGGAATGGTGCGCGTTGAAGGCGATGCGATATGTATCGCCGCGGCGCTGACTCCAGCGAGCATCCGGCAGGCAGGCGGCGTCGACGCACGCGTCAGGGAGATGCTCGCGGCTGCATCCGTCGAGGCAATCTCAACGGAGATGCGCTGGAAGGGAAGCCCCCAGCTGACGCGGAGGCGACGAACCGTCGCGGCAGAGCGTCTCCTTTTCGCCGGCGATGCTTCGTCCTATGTCGAGCCGTTGACGGGCGAGGGCATCGGCTGGTCGATGTGGTCCGGCGCCGATGTTGTGCCGCTGGCGGACGAGGGAATACGAGCATGGACGCCGTCGATCGAGCAGCGATGGCAACGGATGACGACCACGACGCGCCGGCGACGGCAGCTCATGTGTCGCGTGCTCACGCGAGCCATTCGACAGCCGACCCTGAGCCGTCTCGCCGTTCGCGCTCTTTCGACTCAGCCATTCTTGATCAACACGTTGACATGGTCACGCCAGGCGTCGCTCGGCGCCTCACGCTGGAGTCCGGCTCGATGAGCGCAAATCTGATGTCCATCGGACTTGCGACACCTTCCAACTCGATGAGTCAGGAGGACGCCGCTCGCGTCGCCGTCGACCTCTCGACATTGAGAAGCGGGACTCGTGATCGTCTTCGCTCGATGTACGCGAACTCGGGGGTCGCCAGACGGGGCGTCGCCTTCGGCGGGGACTCGCCAGCCGAGGATCTCGAGCGTCTCTTTGGGAACTCGAGTCCCGGCACAGCCGAGCGTAGTCGCCTCTATCAGGAGGCGGCGCTGCCACTCGCGACGCAGGCGAGTCGTCGCGCGATAGAGGACGCCGAGATCAATCCCTGCGCGATCACGCATCTCATCGCCGTCAGCTGCACCGGATTCCATGCGCCGGGAGTTGACATTGCGTTGATGGAGACGCTCGGTCTGAACACGTCAGTCTCGCGCCTCATGGTCGGCTTCATGGGCTGCCACGGCGTCATGAATGCCCTGCGCGTGGCCGATTCGATCGTCTCCGGCGATCCGAATGCGGTCGTGCTCATCTGCGCCGTCGAGATCTGCAGTGTGCATTATCAGCGTCACGGAAAGCTGGACCAGCAGATTGCGAACGCCCTCTTCGCAGATGGCGCCGCAGCGACAGTTGTGTGTCACGAAACGATGTCCGATAGGGCCGTCGTGGGCTTGGAAAGCTACGCATCAGAAGTCATCCCCGACACGCAGCACTGCATGAGTTGGCGTATCGGGGATCATGGCTTCGAGATGACGCTCTCGCCGCGCGTGCCTGATCTCATTGAGAAACACCTGCCGGCGTTCAATGACCGGCTGTACGCCGGAGCGAACGAAGATCTCGGGTGGATCATCCATCCGGGAGGGCCGCGCGTGCTGGACGCGGTGCAGTCGACTCTTCGTCTCTCAGAGCAGGCGCTCGCGCCTTCCCGGTCCATCCTGAGGGATCACGGCAACATGAGCTCGACGACCGTCCTGTTCATCCTCGACAAGCTCATTCGTGACGGCTGCGAGGGCTCGTGCGTCGCCCTCGCGTTCGGACCGGGACTCACGATCGAAGGCGCCTGCCTCGCGCTGGCGCCAGCCAGGCTTCGGTCGCGCGTCGATGACGCAGCTGCGGCGGACGTCCATCGGTGACGACTCCGCGGCCGGCGATCCCCGGTCAGTTTCACGCACGCTCCGAGCTCCCTTGTATTGGAATCATGTCGCGTTGCAAACGGATGCACAGCGCCGGTTGCGTCGCGCAGTGAGGCGAGTCGTTCGTTCTCAACTGCGCGCCCATACCCCCCGCCAACCCCCTACTGCGTCCTGACATCCCCTTGCAAGGGCATGCGCTTGTGACACTCTGCGTGCGCTGTGCGACGTGCCAAAAGTATCGAGAAAACAAGTCGAAACCGACAGTGCGCGCACGATTGATGCGCGCACGGGCGCGCGCATGTTGTGGGTAAACGCGCACATGCACGAAGCGCGCAAAGTTCTCCCCGATGACACAAAAAACTCTTGCGACGCAACTTGCGCGCGCATAGACTCCCCGCTCGAAACGCAAGATCGATATCAGAGAGATCCAACACAACTTCTGAGATAACACTTAGCGCGGAGGTTTCGAAGATGACCTTGCGACGCGATGTCGGCGCTGTTCTTGCGCCGCTCCTTCTCCTGTGCGGAAGCTCATTCGCCGATCCCGCGGATGAGTCTCAGACGAGAGCGCCTGTCTCTGGGCAGACCGCTGAGGTACTTGCCAAAGTCGGAGTGCCGGCTGATGTCAACGGCCAGATCGAGGTTGTTGACCTTGTCGACTGGCTCAGTGACTACACGCGAGGACTTGAACTCGTCGATGCGGATGCGGATGGCGCTGTCGACATGGATGACGCGCGAATCGCCATCGTCGAGCTGCTACAGGCGCTCCACGGCGACCTGAACTTCGACGGGGTCGTGGACGCTGCGGACGCGGCATGGCTCGCCGAACAGCTCAAGATGCGAGACGGCGACAGGGCGACGGCGCGCGAAGGGGATGTCAATGCGGACGGCATACTCTCGGGCGCCGACCTCGTCGCCCTCCTGGAGAATCTCGGCTCGACAGTTGATCACCAGGAACTCTCACACGTCGCAAATCAGATGCTCGAGTTCATCGCCAGCGCCGATGGTCCCGGCGACCACGGGCAATACTTCAGCGACACCTTCCCGCCGGAGTGGCCGGGACCGCCGTTCTTCCCGCCCTTCCCGCCCAACCACGAGTACTCAATCTCCGAGCAGTGGTATCAGAATCCACCCTTTGGTCCGCCTGCCCCGGGCCACCAGATCGGCACCAGTCAGAACGGCTGGCCGCCAAATCACTACTGGCAGATCTCGGTGAGCTGGCCGATCGAGCACACGATCGATGTGAGCGACATCGAATGGCCCCCGAATCATGTTCATGAGATCAGCACAACGTGGCCACCGACGCATACGGCGACGCTGAGCGGACAGTTCCCGCCCAACCACATACTGCCAAACAGCTACAACGAGTCGCATCTGCAGATTTGGTCGATTCTGCACCCGGATGATCCTCACATGATTCCGGAGCCGTCACCGCACCGCGCTGAAGTCTCGAATCACTGGGCGGATCACCAGGTCGCGGAATCGCTGCTTGTGTGGCCTCCGAATCACATTCGTCAGGCTTCTCTTTCATGGCGACATGACCATCTGCTGAATGTTTCGATTACGTGGCCGACCGGACACTACGGAGGCGTTTCACGATTGTGGCCGCAGCCCACCCCGCCGTGGCCGCCGAATCACCTCGTGAGCGCGTCGAACGAAGGCGGAGGACCACACGTCGAACCGATCCCGCCGCTCTTCCCACCCGATCACACGATCTTCACCACGATTCGCGACATCCCGAATCTGATTCCAGACATCAGTGATGACGCATCGAATACGAAGAGCGTGCAGCAGATCAGTGAATGAATGTGCCCAGTTCGCCCGTACGAAGGACTTCACCGATGACAACTTCGCAAGATTGCAGGCTCCGGACGCGCTTGGCTCTCGCCACGCTCGCGGGCGCATTCGCTTGTGCAGAGACAACGCTCGCAAGGGGAACGTCGCTCAATGACGAGTTCGGCAGGCATATCTCAGTGCCTGACGTCGATGGCGACGGGAAGGTCTCTGATTCTGAGTTTCTCGCATGGCTCAGCGCCTATGTCAGAAGCGTCCCACTCGTTGATGTGACCGGCGACAACCTGGTCACGCGAGATGACGGCGTCGCCATGCTCGGCCAGATCCTCACCGACCTCCAGACTCCACCCGGGCAAGCGACAGGGGCCGAGCCAAGCGCCCAGACAATGTTGCGGGCGGAGGAGATCCTCACGGATCTCACCGGGCCAGGTGTCATTGGCGACGGCGGCGACGACGAAGATCTCGACCCATGGGAATACCATGCGGATTGGGTCACGGAGCAATACCACGACCAGATCTCGACCTCCGAGACCCGCCCTCCGGGGTATCCGCCGAATCATGACAAGGCGCTCACCGACCTCTGGTATCCGCCGGCCGGCTCTCATCAGACCGGCGCGTCCAGCTTCTGGCCCCCGAATCACCTCATCCAGGCCTCCGCGAGTTGGGATCCTGGAATCCATGATCAAACACAGAGCCGGCATCGTTGGCCTCCGAATCACGTCCTCGACATCAGCATCGAATGGCCGACGAGCACACCGAACCAGCACGCCATCGTTGTGAGCAGGACCTGGAATCCGAACCACCGGCTTGCTGAGAGTCGCGACATGACGCCGGACCACTATGAGCCGATCTCCCAGATCGATCCGGACTCGGTCGTGCCGCGCGGCCATCACCTGGCTTTCTTCACCGGCCAGTGGACGCACAATGTGGAGACGTCGCACATCTGGTGGCCGGGCAGCCACTACTTCCAGATCTCATTGAGCTGGCCGGACACCCACTCGATGCAGCTCTCGATTCTGTGGCCCGCCGGACACTGGGGAAACAACTCTGTTCTCTGGCCGAAGGAAGGCGAGCCTCCGACCTATCCGCGTGACTGGCCGCCGAACCACGCGACCGCCATCTCCCGCGAATGGAGCAAGCCAACACCGATTCCGGACTGGTTCCCCAGTCCTGATCACTCTCTCTTCGAGACGGCTCAACTTATTCCCGACATCATTCCTGATGGCGAAGGCGTCCAGCAGCAGACCGAGTCACGCTAGGCGCGTCCACGAGACCGCCGATAGAGAGGGGTTTGTCCGTGAAGATCAGTGCGCTCGTGAAGCGATCGACTACGTCTGCGTTCCTTGCTTGTCTGATTGCGACCGGGCTCGCAGGCTGCACGACGACGCAGAAAAGCGCGTCGATTGCAGAAAGCGACGCGGAGCCGGTGGTGATGTTCAATCAGGACTACATCGCCTCGAAGTGGTTGCGCGCGGGCATGGATATGAGCACTGTGGATCTGGCGTCATCACAGTCGCGCCCGACCGACCCAAGCGAACTGGCGATCATCCCCGAAGATGGACCGGTGAGCTTCGACGACCCCAGATCCGTTGTCCGGCTCATTCTCGAGAATGCGCCGGAAAAGGCCTATGTGCTGCCGACCGAGCGCTACTTCTACTACCAGTTTCATCTGGGCAGTCGTCTGATCAGCGGCAATCTCAGATTCACCGAGATCGAGGACGGCGTGCTTCACGCCGGGTACTTCGACGCTGATCAGAACGACATCACCAACCACATCAGTCTGACGTCGGATGATGGCGTCCAGATTGAGATGGAGGACCGACGCGTCTCGATCGAGTTCGAGGGCGTCTCGGCGAGCTTCGAACTCGTGATGGAGACGCGCGCGAAACCAGATACGTTGACGCTCCTCGAGGGTGAGGAGTTTATTACGGGCGTGCTCGACGAGTCGGGCATTCCTCTCGCGCTTCTGTGGAGCGAGGAGCACGAGGCGTTCTATTTCACGCTCAATGAAGACTACGGGTCGCCGGAGCCGCTGACGCCCTTCGGCGGGGGTGACTATCTCGTCGGGCGCGATTCGCGATTCGTCTATCTCCGCGACGAGGACGCGGGCCGCCTCCTGCTCACCGGCGTTCGCGTGACCAATGTCAGGAGCAACAACTACTACGACGGCCCGTTTGACCAGGTGCCTCCAGATCTCAACCTCCGTCCGATGTTGGAGCGAGCGTATCCGTACGTGCAGCTGCGTGGCGGCATCGACGAACACGGGAACTTCCGAGCGATGGCGGGAAGTAGGGTCGCCGTCTCGCCATACCTTCATTATTCGACGTTGGAGGAAATCGCCGACTGGATGGACGCAAAGCGCGATGAGCATGGCGGCGGCCAGGCTGTCTATGCGGCGATCACGTATGAGCCGAAGCGGGATTTCCATAAGCACTACACCGCGGGCATGCCTCGGACACTCGGTGACCTACTGGCATGGCGGACGCAGGCCAAGGATGCGATGCCCCACATGGTCTACATGAGCCAGGGATGGCCGGCCAACCATCGATTCCAGTCAAGCACCAGCTGGCCGGAGAGCCACACCAGCTCATCGAGTTCGGTGTGGCCAAAAGATCATCTCGGAGATGCGAGCGCCATGGCAGGCGACGCGGACGAGCAAGACACGAGCAACGCTGTCACCTCGCGGTGACGAGTGCGTCTCGCGGTCAATGGCCCCGGCCAGATTCGAACTGGCAACCGCACCGATTATGAGTCGGGCGCTCTACCATTGAGCTACAGGGCCTGTCGCAGTTGCGCAGAGCATAACTGGACGCGCAGCATGCGTCCTCCGATCGAGCGGATGCTCGCGCAGGCGCATGATCTACTTGATGAACAGCATCTCGCGGTATGTCGGTATCGGCCAGAGGTCATCGGCCACGCGTGACTCGAGGCCGTCAATCAGGCCGCGGAGATTCGCCATTGCCGGGCGGACCGCTTCAGCAATGTGCTTCGCATGCGTCAACTCGTCTCCATCGAAATCGACGGCGATCTGATGTTCGAGCGTCGACAGCGCCGCCATGAAGTCAGAGAAGAGGCCGCTGAATGAATCCAGATTGCTCTTGAGGCTGGTCGCCTCGGCGCCCGCCGCAGTCGTCTGTGCGACGGACTGCGCAAGTTCACTCTGATGCCTCGCGGCTGCAGGAAGCACCAGACGTCGAGACATCGAGGCCATTGTCGTCGCCTCGATCGTCAGCTGTTTGATGTAGCCCTCGAGGAAGATCTGATAGCGCGAGTGAGTCTCCGACGGATTCAGGATGTTGAGGCCGGCGAAGAGATCAGTCGTCTTCTGCTCATTGATAACCGGAAGGGCGTCAACGCATGTCCGGAGATTGGGAAGACCGCGACGCTCCGCTTCCTTCTGCCAGTCGTCGCTGTAGTTATCGCCGGCGAAGAGCACGCGCTTGTGCTGCTTGATCAGGTCACTGAGCAGTTCCGTAACGGCGGCCGTAAGCGTCTCGCGGTCCGGAGCTGCGCCGACCTTCTCCTCGAGATCATCGGCCATGTCTCTCAGAGACTCAGCGACAATGGCGTTGAGCACCGTATTCGGCCAGGCGACGGCCGCCGTCGAACCGACAGCTCGGAACTCGAACTTGTTTCCGGTGAACGCGAACGGCGACGTGCGATTGCGATCACCTGAGTCGCGCGGAATGCTCGGAAGCGTACGCGCCCCAAGGTCGAGCTCACCGGCCTTGATCGTCGAGGTCGGCGCCCCCTGCTCAAGCTGGTCCATGATGTCCTGCAGCATGTCGCCGAGGAAGATCGAGATGATCGCCGGGGGCGCCTCGTTGGCGCCGAGACGATGATCATTGCCTGCGTTCGCGATCGTCGCACGCAGCAGATCCGCGTGGCGATCGACGCCTCGAATGACGCTGCAAAGGAAGCACAGGAAGAGCATGTTCGTGTGCGCCTCTTCCTGCGGGTTCAGCAGGTTGAGACCCGTATCCGTCTGCATGGACCAGTTGTTGTGCTTGCCGGAGCCATTGATGTCGGCGAACGGCTTCTCATGGAGAATCGCCTTCAGGCCGTAACGCGGCGCAATCTTCTCGATGTGCTCCATCACGAGCATGTTGTGATCCGAGGCGACATTGGCCGTCTCGAACATCGCCGCGATCTCATACTGGCTGGGCGCCACCTCGTTGTGGCGCGTCTTCACGGGAACGCCGAGGGCATAGAGAGCGCGATCAAGCTCCGCCATGAATGCGAGCACGCGCGGGGGAATGGAGCCGAAATAGTGGTCCTCCATCTGCTGATCCTTCGGAGAACGATCTCCGAAGAGCGTGCGACCGGTCATCAGGAGATCCGGACGGCGATAGAAGAACCGCCGATCGATCAGGAAGTACTCCTGCTCGGCGCCGAGCGTCGTGTAGACCCGTGAGACGTCCTCATACTCACCAAAGAGACGGAGAATACGCAGCGCCTGCTCAGAGAGCGCGTCCATGGAGCGAAGCAGCGGCGTCTTCATGTCGAGCGCTTCGCCGGTCCACGAGACGAAGACCGTCGGAATGCAGAGCGTGACGTTGTTGGGGCCGCGATGCAGGAAGACAGGGCTGGTCGCGTCCCAGGCCGTGTATCCGCGCGCTTCGAATGTCGCGCGGACACCGCCCGAGGGGAAGCTCGATGCATCCGGCTCACCCTGCACGAGTTGATCGCCGGAGAACTCAACAAGCGCGCCGCCGCTTCCATCGGGGGAAATGAATGCGTCATGCTTCTCGGCAGTCAGGCCGGTCAGCGGCTGGAACCAGTGCGTGTAGTGCGTCGCGCCGTTCTCGATCGCCCAGTCCTTCATGGCGTTGGCCACGGTGTCCGCGATCGACTGATCAATCGGGAGTCCGAGTTGAACGGTGCGCTGCAGGGCCTCGAACGTCTCCTTGGGGAGGCGCTGACGCATGATGCGTTCGGAGAAGACATCGCGACCGTAGATCTCCTCGGCGCGACTCATCGTCGTGTCGATCCGGTGCTCGTCTTCCGACCAATGCGTGATATCCGAGATCGCCTCGAGGCGCGACGTCGGGGAGGACATCACCGCTGCATTGATAGCCATGGCGCTTCCTTCAACCTCTCTGGGATGGTCTGGAACCGGCGTGCCCGCGGACATTCGGGCGACGCGTCAGACTTCATTCTATCGGCTGGATTCGAACGTCGGGTGTTCCGGCGATGCCAATTCAGGTGGATCGCGCCTCGGCGCCCGCCAGACCGCCCGCCAGGTGTCGTACGAATCGATCCGTCCCGGCGATCGGGTCGTGGCCATCTTCCGAGGCGAGTTCGAGGCGACGCACAAGAGCGGTCCCGACGATCGCGGCGTCCGCGTGGGCGGTGACGGACGCCACGTGCTCAGCCGTCGAGATGCCAAACCCGCATGCGACCGGGATGTCGCTCACCGCTCGAATCTGCTGCACGCGAGCCTCGATCTCCGGCGCCTCCTGGGACTCACCGGTGATGCCCGCTCGCGCGAGCAAATAGACAAACCCCGTGCTCGCGAGAGCGATCTGCTCAACGCGCTCCGGACTGGTCGTCGGCGCGATGAGCAGGGAACAGGTCAGCCCCTCGTCGTGGAGCGGCTCAAGGAGTCGCCTGGCCTCCTCGATCGGCACGTCAGGCACGATGAACCCATCAAAGCCCGCAGATCTCGCGTCCCTGCCGAAGGAGCCGACGCCGAGACGCTGCAGGATCGAGATGCTCACCATCGCGACGAGACCGAGGTCGAGTTCACCTCGAATCGCACCGACGCGTTCGAGAATGGCCCGCGGCGTGACCCCCTGCTCGAGCGCGCGGTGCATTGCGGCCGAGATCACCGGTCCATCCGCAATCGGATCGCTGAATGGGATCCCGATCTCCGCGATCGAGGCGCCGGCATCCTGCATCGTGCGGAGGAGTGGACCCATCAACTCCAGGCTGGGGCGTCCACCACAAACGAATGGCATCAGCGCGGTGCGGCCCTCGCTCCGCAGGTCATTGAAAATGGACTCGATCCTGTTCACGACCCGTCAGCGTAGCCCGAGCCGGCGGCCGCGTCTCGCAAGGCGCTCATGATTTGACGCCCTGGACGCGCTCCTCATCGGTGTACTTCTGAAGGGCGCTGGCGAGATCAACCTCCATCACATTCGCGAGGGTGGTCAGCCAGGCGATGACATCCGCGAACTCCTCCTCCAGATTCGCACGCTGGGCGGCCGTTGGCGTCTTTTCCGGAGCGTTGTCCTGGATGGCGGTCGCCAGTTCACCGACCTCCTCGATCAACCACATGAATGTTCCCGGCGCGCCGCGGGCGGCGTCGGTCTCGAGGTATCGCTTCCGGATGATCTGCTGGAACTCCGCGACGCGGAGGTCGCCAGCTTCGCTCCCTGAGTCGCTCATGGTCTCAGGATAGCGGGCGGGACGACGCGGGCGGCGCCTGTCAGCCGTCGCCGCGAATCTCCTTGTCGGTCATCGGAGGCAGGCCTCCACGACTCTCTTCCTGGCGGAGTTCAGCAGCACGTCGCTCGAGTTCTGACCATGCCTCGCTGCTTCGCAATCGCGTTTCAAGCTCCTCGAACTGGCGGAGGCGATTCAGATACTCCGCGTCCACGGCGCGACCGTCGATCTGCACGAGCACAAAGGTCGTATATCCATCGCCTTCCTGACGGGGATACGTCTCCTTGCGCACGACATTGACGCCCCGCAGCACGCGGCTCGCGACAGTCGTGGTGACATTCTGGAAACGCTCGAGGAGCTGATCCTCACCTGAGAGATCAACCTGCTCCTCGAAGCTCCGCTGCATCACATCGACGCGGGCCTCGATCGACAGGACCATCTGCGACATCGCCTGATTGATGGCCTTGTTCTCCGACATGGTGACGGAAGCGCCATTCGCGCGCGCGGTCTTGTAGATCCGGCCGTCCTCCTCCGGCTGCGTCTCCTCGTACCAAGAGGGCGAGAAGACGCGATTGCCCGGGGGTGGGTCCTTCGGGGCGGCATGGGAGCTGCAGCCGACCGTTGCGCCTGCGAAGCAGATCGCGAGCAGCGCGAGGCCGAGAAGAAGGCAATCAGTATGGAACTGACGAGTCATTGGCACAGCTCTCCTGAGAATCCGAATGATGGAATCGAGGCGATTCCATAGGAGGAATCGGCATTTTGATCGGCCGTCGTTCAGGTTAGGGACTACTATCTTCGAGAAGAGCCCGACGTGTTCATGGGTTGGCTCACCGGACCCCCCGGGAGTCAGCTCAGGCCGGTTTTGATCGGACGTTGACTTGCAGATCCGACCTCACATCCTGGCGCTGACTCTGCTCTCCGTCGCCGTATCAGGAGGATGTTCCGCCTTCAATGAGCACCGCGAGGACCTTCGAGCGCTTCGCGATGCGGGCGATCTCGCGACGGCGGAGGCCGCGCTCCAGGAGGAGCGCGTCCAGGATCTCTATGACGACAACAGCGAACTCCTGCGACGCATGGAGCTCGGAGGAATCCGTCTGCTGCGCGGCGACCACGCGGCCTCATTCACGGATCTGGACCAGGCCGATGAACTCGACCGCGCCCTGCGAGAGGCTGAACTTGGCGAAGCGCTGAGCGGTTTCTTCTTCGGTGAGAACACCACGAAGTATCGCCCGCCCGCACATGAGTCCATG
>JANQNW010000019.1 GCA_028279375.1 Phycisphaerales bacterium | reverse complement strand
ATTTCAGTCAGCGGCGCCGTCGTGGCTCCAAGATCCCTCTTTCGCCGATCAGAGCGGAGGAGAGCGCCGCACGCCACATCGAAGGGAGTTCGTCATGCGTCTATCACGAACACTCGTCTCGCTCGCTGCCGCAAGCGCGGCTGCTGCGATACCTGCCATAGCCGAGCCGGAGTTCACTCGGGTCGATGTCAATGAGGTGTTCCCTAGTCTCAATGTGGTGCGCGCAGCGGACTTCGATGGCGACGGCGACATGGATGTCCTCGTCGGGATGCGCATTCCGGGCGTTCTGAGGCTGCTCGAGAATGACGGAAATCAGAACTTCACGGCGCGCGATCTACTCACGTTCAATCAGTTGAGCGCCCTCTTCGTCGCTGATGTTGATTCAGACGGCGACGCCGACATCGTCACCGGAAGACACGATTCGGGCATCGTCGGGCTTACCTATGAACTGCACGAGAACACAGGCGCTTCGCCGGCGGTGTTCGTCTCCACTGAACTCTTCGGTGGCGTGACCGAGCTTAGAGTACGCAAGATTGTTGACGTCGATCTTGACGGGGCTGTTGACTTCCTGGCCTACGACAACGACGCAGATGAGTTGCGTTACTTCCGCCAGAACGAACAGGGATTCAGTTTCCCGCTGCCGTACTACACCTTTGATTCATCGGATGAGTCATTCGACGGACTCGTCGATATTTGCGATGTCGACAACGACGGCGTCAACGATCTGATCTTCTTCCGTCAACAGCGAATCTGGTGGCGCAGGGGGATCTCTGTCTCACCTCCCAGCTTCGATGAACCGGAAGTGATCTTCGAGACTGACGAGACCGTCTACATGTACGATGATTACTATCACCGCTGGTGGTATTTCGATGTCACCGTCGCTGCTGTCGAGGTCGGAGATATTAATCAAGACGGCCTGCTTGATCTCGTGCAATCCACGAATCTCGTGAACGATCTTCGGATTCACCAGCAATTCGATCCTCAGCAGACCCGATTCACGAATCAATTGGTCGGCGTCTTCGAAGAAGAACTCCGATCGCTCCTGCTGGCGGATATGGACGGCGATGCCGATATCGACATCGTCGGTCAGGCGGAGCCAGGCGACTCGATCCGTTGGCTTGAGAATGACGGCCAGATTGCGCCGTCTTTCACTGTCCACGTCATCGACGACGACGCCGATCGAGTCACAGACCTCGACTTAATCGACATCGACGCCGACCAGGACCTCGACATCCTCGCCAGGAACGACGAGGACGATACATTCCTCTGGTACGCCAACGGCGCCTGCCGATTCGACCTCAACGCCGACGGCGCCGTCGGCGCCGGAGACCTCTCCATCCTCATCGGATCCTGGGGCATGTTCGACGTGCCCGCGGACGCCTTCCTCAACGGCGTCGGCACCGACGATCTCGCCGAACTCATCGGCCGCTGGGGACCCTGCCCCTGATGCGCTTGCGGCGAGCCGCGCCCGCGCCGCCGAACACACAGGACGAGAGATCGATGCATTGTCACAATCTGATTGCCAGGGGGTTCAGCGTTCGATTTGCCTGCGCGTCCGCGGTCGTTGCGCTCGCCTGCCTCGCTGACAGCGCGCGAGCGGACCTGGAGCGCATGATCCTCCGCGAAGTCTTTCCCAGCTACCCCGCGGGTGTGCCGGCGGATGCGCGCACATTCCATCTCTTCGCCGAGTTCAGCGATACGGAGTTCGCGGTCAGCGCAGCGCAGACCCTGCCCGACGAACAACTCGCGCTCAATCTCTCCGAGCACCCCGGCGCGACATTCTTCGAAGAGACTCTCGTCGGAGGACCGCTCCCACCGAACTCGGCGCTCTTCCCCTTCTTCCCCGAGCTCGAGCATGACACTTATGTGGCGATCGGTCTGCTCACAGACGACGCCGACACCATCATCCTCGGCAAGCATGTCTTCACACCCACGTCGATCCAGATCGAGTGGATTGACTCCGACCAGGCTGATCGACAGGGCGAGGGCGTCGAGAACCCATCCACCGGGAACTTCGAGACGCTTCTCGCTCAGTTCACGATCACCGGCATGACGCCAGGCGGATCCCCGCCGGACTCCGAGGGACTTGTCGATCCGACGAGCGTTTTCGATGGCGGTCTACAAATCCTGCTCCGCGACGGGCAGGGCATGACATCGCTGTGGTTCGTTCAGACGCTCTCCAGTGAGCCCATACCGGTCGGTCCGGATGGCCCTCCATGCGAAGCCGCGCTCAATGAACTTCCGCCCTCCGGCGCAACATTCGACGACTGGATCGGGCCGGTCGGCAGCGAGACGTTGACGGTCAATCTCAACGATCCTGTGAACTGGTCCGGAGGCGCGCCGACCACCACCTCGCAAATCCGCATTTTCAATGTCGAAGCGAACGTGTTCACCCGGCTCACTGCAAACATGGAAGCGCGCGGCATCTCGCTCCGGGGCCGTGCGCGCAGTCTGAACATCGACCTTCAATCCCACGTGCTCACCCTCTCGGGGCCGTCGGACGCCATCTCAGACTATCTGCCTGCCTGCGACGAGGACTTCGGCGGGAGTATTCAGGTCCGCGGCGACGGGCTCCTTCACATCAGCGCCGCGCCGATCGTCGACATCACGAGGTCGATCGTGGTAAGCGATGCAGCGCAGTTCTCGGCGCAGTCCGTGAACGTTCCGGGTTTCCTCTTCGCCATCCTCGAAGGCGTCATCGCACTCTCCGGGGAACTGGCGATCGATGGCTCGGGCTTCGTGTCGGCGACCGGGGATGCAATGATCGATGTGGGAAGTCTTTCATACCAATCCGCGCCCCTTGATGAAACGGCGCACATCGATCTGAATGCGTCGTCCACGCTCATGGTCAACGGCGCATGCGACATCGTCGCTGACCCGTCCTCAGACGGAATCGAAATGAACATCCTGGGACTCTCCACCATCGACACCGAGTCAACACACATCGATGGCGGCGGCAGCCGACTCACGCTCAGTGGCGCATCGGAATGGCGCGCCGACACACTCTTCGACGCCGACCAGCTCGAGATCACGATGGAAGGCGACGCGAAGATCATTGCGCCCGACATTCAACTCGGCGCCCAGGCCGATCTGCGCACGCCCGACACCGCGCAGCTCGTCGGCCAGGTCGCGCTCGCCGACGGCGCCACGCTGAAGAGTGAAGAGAGCCTCCACATCGCAGGAGATCTCATCACGAGCAGCGTCGGCAATGAACTCCGCGCAAGGCTCAGCGCAACCGGCGCGTCTCGTGGATCACAGGCGCTCTTCTCGATCGCCGGCGACGCGGAACTTGCGAACGCGACGATCGTCGCGGAGCTCGATTTCTTCTTTGAGCCGTCGCTTGGCCAGACATTCCTGATTCTGAGCGCATCTCAGATCTCATCGCCGCCTGCCGCGATCGAACTCCCCGACCTCACTGGCGACGATCCCACACTCGGATGGCGGATCCTCGAGAGTCCAACGGATCTCACGCTCGAGGTCGTCCTGGACTGCCCCGGAGACACCAACTTCGACGGCGCTGTCGGCGCGAGCGACCTCGCCGAACTACTCGGCAACTGGGGACCCGCCGACATAACGAACGACGAATACGATCTCGACGGCGACGGCGTCATCGGCGCCGCCGACCTCGCCGAACTCATCGGCCGCTGGGGACCCTGTCCCTGACGCCCCCCAGATACCCCCGCTTCTCAATTCCGCAAACATCACGAATCTCCGCAAGGCTCCGCCGCGAACCCGACATACGCTGTCGTCGCGGCCCCGTCGCCGATGTGCGCGCCCACTTTCGGACCTTCTTGTCTGGTTGGACGGCGATCCTCGCTTGCTTCCCTTCGCGAATAGTTCTCGCCGCAGATGAGTTGAACACACACCGAGAGAAGGCGACGCCGCCAGCCGGTTCGGGGACGGGTCCCGCGGCGACCGTCGTGAGAGAGAGCCACGCTTCAAGGCCTTTGGGAGGAATCGAGAACATGAAACGCTTTGCCACCGCCGCCGTCGCGGCGCTCACCACCGCTGCAGCCGCGACCGCCGGCGTCGTCGACAACCGTGACGTCCAGATCAAGTCCATCGACTTCGACAACCAGATCGTCGAGGTCCACAACTTCGCCACCACGTTCCGAAATCTGCAGGGCTGGCGATTCTGCACGCACGATGGAAACGAGCAGCTTCGCTACTCCTTCACCACCGGCCTCAACGGCATCAACCTCGGCCCCGGCGAGTCCCTCTTTATCCACTTCAACAACGACGCTCCTGCCGACCCGCTCCGCGTCAACCAGTCCACCGTCGGCACTTTCGCGCTGCCGCTCGACCAGGACGCCTACGGCATGCAGCTCTACTTCCCCTCCGCCGGCGGCACCGTCAACTTCAATAACGACACCCTCATCGCCGACCACCTCCAGTGGAACGACGGCGGCGCCATTGGCAACGCCGAACGGCGCACCGACCAGGCAGTCGACGAAAGTCTCTGGACCGCCGAAGGCGAGTTCATCGTGACGCAGTCCAACAGCGAGCGCATCGATCTCAACGATCTCTCAAACGGTCGCCTCCATGGTCCCACCGACTACGACGTCACGAATCCCATGAGCGGCAATTGCCCCTGGGATCTCGACGGCGACGGCTCCGTCGGCGCAGCGGATCTCGCCGAACTCATTGGCTTCTGGGGCCAGAGCGGCGTGCCCGCGGACTTCGATATGTCCGGCGCCGTCGGCGCAGCGGACCTCGCCGAGCTCATCGGAAACTGGGGACCCTGCCCAAGCTGACCATCCGACCCCGATCAACAAGTCCCTCATTGGAGCCACAGGGCGCCCGCCTCTCCCGGCGCGGCGCCCTTTTCATGCGCACACAATTCTCACGCCCAAGACTCAATTCCTGCTTGGCGCAGAGCCGATCAGCCCTATAGTCCTCGCGTTCCAATCCGGAACACCAAGCCCATGACCCGCCCGATCAATCGCATCCTGTTCACGCGCTCCGCCGACGCCTGGCCCGTCGACGTCAAAGCTGCCGCCGAGCAGAGAGTGATCGCTGCGCAGTTCTTGTGCGCCATGCAGACCACTTTTGCGATGATCCAGCTTGCGACGATGCGAGCGGGCGCGTCTCCGGGGTAGAAGAACCCCATCCACCGGAGAACCTCACCAGGCGCCCGCTTCCAGCAAGCAGGCGCCTTTTTTCGTTGCCGATCCGTCCCCAGTCATGCTCACCCTGCGAGTCGTCCCATGAGCACGATCACAAACCCAGATATCGAAGTCGCCGCCTTCAGCGCCTTCCCGGCGCAGGCGACCCCCGCACCTTCCCCCGCGTCGCCGGATATCGCCCTCGTCACGAAGCTCCTCTCGCGCCTCGCCCGCGCACTGGGGAACTACGGCGGTTCCGCCAATCACGTCGAAGGCGCCCTCGCCTCCTGCGCCGCAGCGCTCGGCGTCGAGGCCGAGTTCTTCGCTACGCCCACCAGCGTCATCGTCACGGTCGGCCCCGAAGGCGACCAGCGCACGATGATGACCCCCATCCGCTCATCCGATGTCGATCTCGAGAAGCTCGTCCACCTCGACCGCCTTCTGATGGACATAGCCCACCATCGCGCCGGCCCCGAAGAAGCCCTCGCGCGCATCCGAGAGATCGAAGCGATGCCCGGTGGGTGCCGATTCGCCGGCGAGGTGTCCGCATTCGCACTCACCGCCGGCATCGTCGCCATCCTCTTCAGCGCCGCATGGATCGACGTCATCGCCTCCGCTTTCGTCGGCGCCATCGTCGGTCTGCTCACGGCGAGCGCACATGGCGGCGCCATCCGGCTCGCCGAGTTTCTCGCCGGCGCCACGGCCGCCCTCCTTGGCGCTGGCTGCGCCCATCTCCTGGGCGCCTCCGCCGCCACTGTCACGCTCGCAGGGGTCATCGTTCTCGTCCCCGGCTTCACGCTCACCATTGCGATGAATGAACTCGCGACGCGCCATCTCGTCTCCGGCGCCGCGCGCCTCATGGGCGCGAGCCTGATCTTCATCATGATCGGCTTCGGCGTCGCCGTCGGTCAACGCACCGCCGAAGCTGTCGGACTCACACAGCAGCAAGCCGCCGGCGCCCTTGCGCAGACGCCGCCCGAATGGCTGCTCACACCGGCGCTTGCGATCATCGCGTTCCCGCTTGTTGTGCTCTTCCGAGTCGCGCGGCGCGACTGGATATGGGTGCTCCTCGCCGCGCTCATCGGATTTCTCGGCGCTCGTCTCGGCGCGCTCGCCATCGGACCCGTCCTCGGCGCAGGCGTCGGCGCGCTCTTTGTCGCCATCGTCGGCAACGCCACCGCGCGACTCCTCAACAGGCCCGCCGCCGTCATGAATGCGCCCGGCCTCCTCCTGCTCCTCCCCGGCTCCCTCGGCTACCGCTCGATCGACGCCCTGCTTCACGACCAGGTCGCCGCCGGCGTCGAGACTGCATTCAACATGATCATGGTCGCCGCCTCGCTCGTCACCGGCCTCCTCATCGCCGCCCTGCTCGTCCCCCCGCGGCGCGATCTGTGACGAACCCCCCTCACGCCGCGCCAGGGCCGCCCGGCCTCCAAAAACCTGCGAATTCTCTTCGATTCGCTGTCGGACTCCACCACCCCGATTCCGCAATTGATGGTGGACCACTGGAAGGCGCCCGCGCTCCCCACGCGCCACATGCGCCGACCACAGGAAAGGAGAGAGCGACCCCATGCGCTTCATCCAACCGACTGATTTCCGTATCGCGTGTGCGCTGCTTCTGGCCGCGCCCCTCGCAAGCGCCGGCGACCTCAATCCGCCCGCCGGACCGCCGACACCAACCATGATCCCGCTCGAGCAGGTCGAGCCGCGCACGCCCATCAACGCGCTGCCGTTCACGATCAACCAACCCGGCTCCTACTACTTCACGCAGGATCTCGCCGGGCAGGCAGGCAACGTTGGCATTGTCATCAATGCAGACGATGTCGCCATCGATATGCGCGGCTTCACCATGCGCGGCGTCGCCGGCGCCTCCACTGGCATCACCATCGCCAACGGCCCGCGACACAACATCGCCATCTACGACGGCGTCGTGCGCGACTGGGGCGCCTCAGGGCTCTTCCTCCAGGATGCGCGCGAATGCCACATCGAGAATGTCCTCACGGAGGACAATGCCAACAACGGCGTCTTCGTCGGATTCGGCGGCGTCATCAAGGGATGCCACGCTCGCGACAATGGCGCCGTCGGACTCCGCGGCCGCTCCGGCTCATCCATCTCCGATTCGACGGCGACCGGCAACGGCGTCATCGGAATCCTCGTCGAGAACTCGTGCGTCGTCAGCCGATGCACAAGTCGCCTCAACGGCGCCAGCGCCAATATCACCAGTCCCTACGAGGGAACAGGCATCGGCGCCGGCGACGACTGCGTCATCACCGACTGCGTCTCGACGCGCAATGAACGCGCCGGGATCGAAACGCTCGACGCAGCCGTCATCTCCGGATGCCAGGCCAACGAGAACGAATACTCCGGCATCCTCGCCGGCGCCGGATGCGTCATCACCAACTGCGCCGCCGGCGGGAACGTCACGCCGCAGAACCAGAATCCCGACGTCATCTACCTTGGCGGAATCATCACCGGCGAAGGCTGCGTCGTCACCCACTGCCAGGTGGACGACAACAAGGGCTCCGGCGTCTATGCGCTCTTCGACTCCGTCGTCGCCGCATGCAGCGCAACCGGAAACGGAATCGATCTGCAGCTGGCGAACGCGACAGCGCGCGGCCAGTCGCTCATCCAGGAATACGCCGAAGGCGCCGGACTCGTCGTCGACTCCGGCGGGCTCATCGCGAACTCCTCCGCCGCAGAGAGCTCGCAAGCCGAACTCGTGGCGCATCAGGGCGGCCTCATCGTCGACTCGACCGCCTCCAACGCCAACAGAGTTCCCGCGCTCCGAGGCGGCGGCAGCGGCCGAGGCGTTGTCGTCGACGACTACATCGTCATCGCGAACACGACCGCCACGCGCAACTTCATCTACGGCTTCGACGTCAACAGTGGGAATCTCCTGATCGACTGCGCCGCCTATCGCAACGGCACATGCGGGCTCAACGCCGACTTCGACAATTACATCGTCAACTTCAAGGCAGCTTCCAACGGCCCGCTCACCGAATTCGCCGCCAGAGGCGACTCGCCCATCGGTGGAATCTTCATCAACGGCCGGGGCAATCGCATCGCCGACGCCCACATCAAGCAGAACTCGCACGGCCTGACCATCACGAGCGCCGAGAACTTCACGCACGGCGTTGGCGCCTCCAGCAACCCGGCGGCCAGCGGCGCCAACAACTTCAACATCCTGAACATTGACAACCTCATCCTGATCTCGACTCCAGGGAGCATCAATAGCGCACCGCACGTCTGGGCGAGCTACGACATGGGCGGGCTCCTGACCCAGATACAGGACGTGTACACGACAAGTGGAGACAAGCGATGAAGACACGAAACACCACACTCGCAATCTGCGTCTGCTTGTTCGCTTCCGCGGCATTCGCCGGCGACCTCAACCCGCCCGCCGGCGCCCCGCAATCGACCATGAAGACGCTCGACGAGGTCGAGTCACGCACGCCTATTGATCAGCTTCCCTTCACGATAAATCAGCCCGGAAGCTATTTCCTCACCCGCGATCTCACGGCCACCGGCGTCAACGACTACATCATCGTCGCCGCAAGCGATGTCGCTATCGACTTCCGAGGATTCACGATCGACGGCGCCAACGCCGCCGACTTCGGTGTCTTCGCCAGCGGCTCGCACACGAACCTCTTCATGCGCGACGGCGTCATCCGCGACTGCGCCGGCCCCGGCGCCAACGTCAGGTCCATCAATGAATGCGTTGTCGAGCGCATGCACTTCTACGACAACAACGGCGACGGCCTCTCCGTCGGTTTCGCCTCCGTTGTGCGAGAGTGTCATGCCCGAAGCAACGACGAGGGCGGAATCGTCGGGCGACTCGGAACCGAAATCCACAACTCCATCGCCGCCTTCAACGGCTACTCGGGCATCGTCGTCGACGCCGAAGGCCTGGTCGCCGGATGCACCTCCAGGGGCAATGGAGATGACGCGGTGCTTCTCGCAAGCGAAGTCGAGCGCGGATCACTCACGTTCCTCGGCGACGGCATCGCCGTGGGCGATGACAGTCGCGTCGAACGATCTGTCGCCACCGGCAACGCCCAGCATGGCATTGAGACATTCCAGCGCTGCACGATCCAGCTGTGCGTCGCCTCCGACAACAACCTTTCAGGCATCGCCGCCGGCGATCGCTCTGTCGTGACACAGTGCGCCACGCGCAACAACGGTCAGAATCCGCCGCCCCAGACGGGCATCCCTCAGGTTCCAGAAGATATCGAGCTCTACGCCGGCGTCTGCGCCGGAGCAGCGACGTCGATCTCGCAGTGCGCTGCGATGGACAATGTCGGCGGAGGTGTCGTCACGCTCGAGAACTCGACAATCGAGCGCTGCGCTGCGGCTCGCAACGGCGACATCGCCCTGCTGTCAGTGCCAGCTGCCAGAGGATTCATCGACCCTGAGATCTTCATCCGCATCCTCGCCGTCACCTCCGGCGTGACCACCGCAGGCGACGGCGGCGTCATCAATCAATGCGTCGCCGGACAGAATGTCGTCGGCGGCGTCCTCGGCCACACCGGCGCATCACTCGCCGAGAGCGTCGCCCGCGCCAACGGCACGGATACGATGGCCCCACAAAGCGCCATGCGAGGCGGATCAACACAGCCCTTCGTCGGCGAAGGCTTCATCGGTCTCGGAATTTCCGCCGGTGAAGGCAGCGTCGTTCACCGCTGCGCCGCCGTTTCCAATCTGGGCGTCGGCGTCACACTTGGCGTCTGCGCCTCCATCACCGACTCCCTCGCCTGCGACAACGAACTCTCAGGCTTCGACCTGGTCGACGGGGGATCCGCGATCCGCTGCCTCGCCTATGAGAACGGCGCGAGCATTCCGCCGACCACGAATGCCTCGGCCGAGCGCGGCGCTCCGGATTACGCCGGCTTCTTCGTCAACCTCAAGAGAGATCTCCGCATCGAGTCCTGCCACAGCGCGCAGAATAACCAGGGATACGCCATCACCGGAGATCACATCGTCCTGATCAAGAACTCCTCCTATGACAATGGAGTCGGCTCCGACGACGGCTTCTTCTTCGGGTTGAATTGCTCGATCGTAGGCGGAACACAGACCATTCTCATCGGCGCAGACAACCACGACAACTTTGAGCTCGATACGCCATAGTGGCGTCGCCTACTGAGACTCCACCTCAGCCAGGCGCGCCGACCACGCCTCGACGCTCGCCACATCCTCGTGTGACTGCGCGATCTCCAGCAGCCCATTCACCGCGCGCATCCAGAACCGCTTCTGCGCCGGCCCATACGCCGCCAGCATCGTGTCCGCAGCCGTGAACTGCGCCTCGGCGCCATCCAGACGCGCCAGCCCCAGCAGGCACTCGCCCATGCGCACATGAGCCACGCCCATGCGCCAGTGACCCTCCGGGAACACCTGCGTCCCGATCTCGAGGGCCTCCGTCGCCACGGGCTCCGATTCCACGTACCGGCCGAGATCGTTGTACACATCCGAAAGCGCGCTCAACGCAAGAAACGTGAAGAACGTCTCCCGTCCGTAACGCTGCTCCATCAGGCCGACGAGCTCGATCCGCAGCGGCAGCGCCTCCTCGGCCTTGCCGCGACGACTCAGCATGTCCGCGTAGTTGTGCATCGCACGCAGCGTGTTCGGATGATCCGCCCCGAACGCGGACTTGCACGTCTCGAAGTTCCGCGTGTGCATCCGCTCCGCGTCGTCGAATCGATCCATCCGCGAATACAGCACCGCGAGATTGTTGATCGCCTTCAGCGTCGAATCATGCTCAGCGCCGAAGACGCGCTCCGCCAGCACGAGATCACGCTCCATGAGCGGCAGCGCCTCCTCGAACCGCCCCATGTCCTCATACAGCGCCGCGAGATTGTGCAGCGAGCGAATCGTGTTCGGATGCTCAGGACCCAGGAGCTCCTGCGTCAGGTTGAACCCCGCAATCAGCAGCGGCTCCGCCTCGTCATACTTCGCGAGCCCCTCTGCGCTGTACAGCATGCCCAGGTTGATCATCACCGCCGCGACATCGATATGACTGTCGCCCAGCAGCTTCCGGCGTCCGTCAAGAACCTGCCGATACAGTTTCTCCGAATCCTCCAGCTTCCCCGCGACACGCATGTTGTACGCAAGATCCTCGAGAATCTGAAGACGCAGCTCTTCATTCGGATTGAGCGCAAGCGCCGCGCGCAGCGTCCGCTCCGCCTCCTCGACCTGCTCCACCGCCTGCTGATTCGCCGCCACCTCGCGCAGCGTCGCGATCGTCAGCGTATGCCGATCGCCCAGGTGCTCCCGATACAGCGCATGCGCCTGCACCAGATGCACACCCGCTTCCTCATAAGCGCCAAGCTCCCGATACGTCGTCCCCAGCGTCTGACGCAGCTGCGCCTCGACCAGCGGCCGATTCGAGAACTCATCCATCCGCGCCCCCGCCGCGTCAAGCACATCGCGCACCAGCACATCGCGCCCCAGCGCATACGGACTCGCCGCATTCAGCATCTCCGTCAGGAACGCCGTGACCTCCTCCGCCTGCGCCAGTGAACTCTCCGCAGACTGCCGCGCCTGCTCCGCAAGATCGCGCTGCGTGATCGCGTCCTGCTCCGCCGCCACGGCCGCGTTCCGCGCGACATTCGCCCGGTTGAACTCAACCAGCGCAAGGCCAAGCCCGAGCACCAGCGCCGCCGCCACCGCGCCGCCCGCGCCAAGCAACCCCTTGTGACGCTTCGCGAACTTCTTGAATCGATACGCCGTCGTCGGCGGGCCCGCGAGGCACGGATCACCCGTCAGATGCCGTCCGATGTCGCGCGACAGCGCCGCTGCAGACTCGTACCGGCGCTTCCGGTCCTTCTCGAGCGCCCGCATCACGATCCAGTCAATGTCGCCCCGAAGCCGCTTCGAGAGCTTCCCGCGCGACACGCCCCGATGCGCGGCGATCGACGCCGCCTCCGGCGCCTGGCCGATCCGCGAACTCGGCCGCGGCGGATCCTTCTCCTGGATGAGCTTCTGCGCATCAACGAAACTCATCCCGCGCAGCGACTCGCTCTTCACCGGCGTCTCGCCCGTCAGCAGCTCATACAGCAACACACCGAGCGAGTAGATATCCGCCCGCGTGTCGATGTCGTTCGAAAAGAGATCAAGCTGCTCCGGCGCCATGTACTGCGGCGTCCCGACAAGCTGCTGCTTCTGCGTCACGATCGTCTCGTCCGTCAGGCGCGCCTCCGTCGCCTTCGCGATCCCGAAGTCAATCACCTTCGGCGCCGGCTTCTCGCCTGACTGGCTCACGAGCACGTTGTTCGGCTTGATGTCCCGGTGGATCACGCCCTTCTGATGCGCATGCTGAATCGCAAGACACACCCGCTGAAACAGCTTCAGCCGCGCCGTCGTGTCGAGATTGTGCGTGTCGCAGTACTTCGTGATCGGCAGGCCCTCGACCAGCTCCATCACGAAGTAAGGCCGCCCGCTCTTCGTCGTCCCCGCGTCGAACACCTTCGCGATGTTCGGATGATCCATCAGCGCAAGCGCCTGGCGCTCCGCCTCGAAGCGACCGATCACCTCGCGCGAATCCATCCCCGGCTTCAGCACCTTCAGCGCGACATGCCGGCGCACCGGCTTTGACTGGGATGCGAGATACACCGTCCCAAAGCCGCCCTCACCCAGCACATGCGAAAGCGTGTAGGGCCCGATCGTCGCGCCGTCGCGCTCCTCGTCGGGCGTCCCCACCTGCGCCGCCTCCTCGGGCGTCGCCACGACCTCCGCGCCAAGATGCGTCGGCGAGGCCATGAAGCCCGTCGCGGCGTAATGCGCCTCCAGCAGAGAATCCACCTCGTCGCGAAGCGAAAGATCATCCGCACACGCAGCCGCCAGGAACGAATCACGCACCGAAGGCTCTTCCTCCAGCGCATCCATGAAGATCTCTTTCGCCCGATCCGCTCCCACGATCGTTCTCCCGCTGGGCCCGCCTTCGATCGCCCGACTCAGGCGACATCAGAATACCACTGCAAGCGCCGATAACGCCGCAAATCCAGCGCCATCGCCCCCAATCGCCGCTTCTCGTACCCTGTCAACGTGCCCGACTTCCCCGCCATATTCTTCGACCGGGATGACACCCTGATCGCGAATTACTCCGTAGTCCCCGACGGTGACCTCGGCGACCCAGACCTTGTAACCCTCCTTCCCGATGCGCTCGACACCTGCAAGGTCCTGAAACAAGCGGGATACAAACTCGTCGTCATCACCAACCAGGGCGGCGTCGCGCGTGGCAAATACGACACCGCCGCCGTCCGCGCCGTCAATGAAGAAGTCAACCGGCAACTCGAGCACCTCCTCGACGCGCTCTACTTCTGCCCCTACCACCCCGAGGGAACCGTCCCCGAGTTCACGCGCGAACACCCGTGGCGCAAACCACAACCCGGCATGCTCCTCCGCGCCCAGCTCGACCTCGATCTCGACCTCGAAGAATCATGGTTCATCGGAGACGCACTCCGCGATTGCAAGGCAGGACGCGCCGCAGGATGCAGGACGATCCTCCTCGTCGGAACCCGCGGCCAGTCCCCCGAACCCATCGAACACCCCTCCATCGATCACACCGTCACCTCACTCCCCGAAGCCGTCGAACTCATCCTCGGGAAGTGACGAAACCCGTGGCGCAACCCTCCACCATCACGCTCAAGGCCCTCGAAGGCGCAACACCCCTCGCCGATGAACGCGTGCGCTCCACCGTCATCGCCACCGCAAACGCCATCGCCGAGCGCAGCGGTGTGGACCTCATCGAACTCTCCGCGACCGACGACGCCATCACTGTCACTCTCGACGCCCCGCGCCTCGCCGCCATCGGATTCGCCGCAGAGCTTCGGCGCATCACGACCCGCTGGCACAGTGCCAAGTTCAATGAAGGCCCCCTCTGGGGAGAGCGCCCGGCCATCGACGATGAAGACGACTTCACCTACGACATCTTCGTGGATCTCGACGACGACGAGGATGACGACGAAGACTACGACGACGAGCCAGACGACTTCGATGACGACGAGTTCGACGACTTCGAAGATGGAGAAGGCGACCCGCAGTGGTAGACGGCCCCGCCAAACTCCCCCAGCGCCTTCTCGTCGTCGCGCCCACATGGGTCGGCGATGTCGTCATGGCCACGCCGACCTTCCGCATTCTCCGCGAAAAACTCCCCGGCGCGCTCCTCGGCGTCCTGCTGCGCCCCGGCGTCAAAGACCTCCTCGATGGAACCGACTTCTTCGATGAAGTCCACGTCGAACAGCGCGCAGGCATGATGGGCCCCAAGAAAGCCGCGGCCAAGATCCGCCCCATGCGCTACGACGCCGCGCTTCTCCTCACAAACTCATTCTCCTCCGCCCTCGCCACGCGACTCGCCTTCATCCCCCGCCGCTTCGGCTACGACCGCGACTCCCGCGGCTTCCTCTTAACAGACCGCATCAAACCCCCGCTGCGAAAAAACACCGCGCCCTACAACGTCTCGACAACCGACCCCAACGCCTACGCCCCCATCCCAGCATGCGACTACTACCTCGACCTCGCCAGACTCCTCCTCGATGATCCCTCGCTCTCGCTCGGCCCCCTCGAGCTCGCCGTCACCGACGAAGAGAACGCGATCGCCGACGACCTCCTCACGCGCGCCGGTCTCGATCCCGAGAACCCCAACTGCGCCATCCTCAATCCCGGCGGCAACAACCCCGCCAAACGCTGGCCCGCCGATCGTTTCGCCCAGCTGGCCCACCATCTCCAGATCGATCACAGCCTCAACATCCTCATCAACGGCAGCCCCGCCGAGTCAGAGCTCGCGCAAGAAATAATCCAACGCGCCCACGCCCTCGCCGAATCAAACGCGACAGCCGTCTCCAACCCCGAACGCCTCATCAGCCTCCCCGAACTCGGCATGCCCCTGCGCGCACTCAAGCCCCTTGCGCAGCGCGCCAAGATCCTCATCACCAACGACACCGGCCCGCGCCACATCGCCGCCGCCTTCGGCACACCAGTCCTCACCCTCTTCGGCCCCACAGACCGCCGCTGGACGACGATTCCCTTCGACAAAGAAATCGAACTCGACGCCGACCCGACACTTCCTGAAGAAGAAGTCACCAACGACCACCCCGACCGCTGCGCCGTCGAGAACATCACATTCGACCGCGTCGTCGAAGCGACAGAGCGCCTCCTCGGCTCGTGAACGCGCATTCGATGCATTCCGATTCCCTCATCTGGCGCCGGCGCAGACTCTTAATTGTGCTGATCGTCATGGCTTCTGTGGCGTTCAACTTTCTCATCGCATGGACATGTGTGCTGAACTCGAAACTCTCGGCTCCCCCCACTGTGACCTATGCCGAGCATCGAACGCGCACGGAATGGGCTCGCGAAGCGACCGGCTTTGGAGTGACGACCTACGCGGGCGGCTCGATCAGCGGTAACGCCTTTGAACAGGTCACACCGCCACGCTGGGCATGGACTCCGAGTCCCGGCGAACGCATTCAGCACTTTCTGACTATCTCGGCGGGCTGGCCATGGGAATCCGTCGGCGCCATTGCCTGGACGCAGGATCACCTTCGAGAAGAACATGTGTGCAGGTCTTATGCCCATCTCGAATGGGGAATCTGCTATCCCGGCATTCTCGTACAGCGAACCAGCTCCGCGATCCTCCCTCTCGCCCCGATCTGGCCAGCCTTCATTGCGAACTCGTTTCTCTACGGTCTCGTCCTGTCGTCGCCGTTGACAGCGACGACGCTGAGACGCCGCCTGAGAGTCAAGCGCGGGAAGTGCGCGAGATGCGCGTATCCGCTGGGAGCGCTCGAAGACGCGGAATGCTGCCCCGAATGCGGAGAAGTCGTGCGGAAATCAAAGAACTAGCCACATATGGCATGGTCACGTCTGCACGCCCCCGACCTACAAACTCGCCAACCAACAACGCCTGCGTACCCTCCCTCTCCCGCGCAGGCGCAGCCGAGTGGGAGAGGGCCGGGGTGAGGGCTCCCCACTCTCCTACAACTACATGCCTCAAAAACAAGAAAGCGCCCGCCAAGCGCACTCGACACGCAACTACGCCTGCGTCCCACCCTCTCCCTGAAGTGCGCAGCACTTATGGGAGAGGGCAGGGTGAGGGCTCCCACCTCTACTCCTACTCCCACGCTCAAAGACCAGCGTCTCCGGCCAAGCACAGCTTCCCGCCGCTACAGTTCTCTAAATGCCGCTCTTCACCTCACCAAAAGAGCGCCGCCTCTGGATCTTCACGCTCATCGTGATGATCGCCATCTACGCGACGCTCGCATTCGCCCGCGCGCTCGCAGACCAGCTCGCCGAAACCGGACTCGGCGCCTGGCTCTTCATCTGCTGCTGCCTCCTCGTCCTCGCCGCCGTCCTCACGCAGGGCCTCCGCTCCCGCCCCGGCCCCGCAGAAATCGCCGTCGCACTCGGAATCAGCGCCGCCTACATCCTCGTCTTCGTGCGCATGTCAATCCCCACCGAGCGCTCCCACCTCATCGAGTACGGCGTCGTCGCACTCTTCATCCACGAAGCGCTCAAAGAACGCAAGAGAAACGCCAGACGCGTCCCCCTCCCTGCGCTCAGCGCCATAGCGATCACAACCGTCCTCGGCGCCATTGACGAAACCATCCAACTCCCCATTCCCAGCCGCGTCTTCGCCTGGCAGGACATCTTCTTCAACACACTTGCGGCAACGATGGCCGTGACCGCAAACGCGTCACTCACCTGGGCGCGCACGCGATTCACACGCACTTCCTGATCCGATTCACCCAATCCCCGCAAGTGTCTCCCGCGCCATCTCACAAATCTCAACCACCAGCGGATTCCGCAACGTCCGCTGCAACGAAATCGCATAAAACCCCTCGCGCACCTCATCCACCGGCGCAATCTCCTTCACCCGATACTGACGGCACACCTCGCTCGCCACAATCGTCGGCGAAGGAAACACCCCCGCTCCGCGCTGACCAAACACCTTCATCAAAGCGCTGTCGCCGAACTCACCCGCAATCCGCGGGCGCACGCCGTGCTCGTCGAACCACCGATCAAGCGCCCGGCGCAACGTCGTGTTCGGCGTCGGCAGCAGCATCGGCGCCTCCGAAAGCGACTCCGGAAACCCTTTGCGCACCTTCGTCGCCAGGGCGCTCACACCAAAGAACGTGATGCCCGAATCACCCAGCGCATGCGTGAACGCGCGCACGTTCGATCCCGCCCCCACCGGCTCATCCGCCAGCACCAGGTCAAAAGCGTTCAGCGAAAGATCCGCGAGCAGACGTTCCGTCTTGTCCTCCTGGCACACGATCTTCAGCGTCGGATCCTGCGCAAGCGCCGGCTCGATCAGCGCGCAAACCACCAGCTTCGGCAGCGCATCGGAAATCCCGATCCGAAGCTGCCGCCCATGCGCTGCGCCGGCGTCTCCCAGCGTGTCCACCAGCTCCTGCCCGACCGTGAAGATCCGCTCCGCGTACGAATAGACGAGCTGCCCCGTCTCCGTCAGCGCAAACTCACGCCCGCTCCGGTCGATCAGGTCCTGCCCGATCCGCTCCTCCAGCTTCCGGATCTGCCCGCTCACCGTCGGCTGCGAGAGCAGCAACCGCTCCGCCGCCTTCGAAACGCCCCCCTCACGCACGGCAGTCCAGAAATACAGCAGATGGTGGTAGTTCAGCCACTCCATACCCGAGTATATATCGAAAAAACCGATGCTCAGCCCAGAAATTATCTCTTTGCCTATGTGAGCCCCCGACCCGATACTTGTCCCGAACACACAGATGGGAGATACGCACATGCAGCTCGACATCCGAAAGCGAAACATCCCCTGGAGCGACGCACTCGCCGACTACGCCGAGCAGCGCGTCGATCGCAGCCTCGCGCGACTCAGCAGCCGCGTCGGCCGCGTCCTCGTCCGCTTCGCCGATGTCAACGGCCCCAAGGGCGGCGAAGACATGCAGTGCGCCATCTCCCTCCGCCTGTCCTCAGGCGACTGGGTGCGCGCACACGCCCAGGACGCCTGCCCCTATCGCGCCGTAGATAGCGCCGTCAGCAGGCTCAAGCATTCCGTGACGCGCCAGGCCGCACGCCTGCGCGATCGCAAGCGCCGCCATCGCGCCGCCTGAGCCGACGCAACCAAACCATTCCCATTCCCATTCTCCTCGAACACACACACCCCTTGTCGAGAAGGGCACGGTCGATGCCTTCGGATCTGTCACCACAAGATCATGCTTTGATACACGTGCGAGATCGCGCGGGCATCGACCTGCCGTTCTCTCGGGGCCTCATGGCGACGGGCATCCTCGCCACCGGCCTCGAGACCGAACGCGCTTACAAGATCGCCGAGGAGATTCAGCTTCGTGTCCTCCAGCGCCGAGGCAACGAGATCGACACCAACGAACTCGCACTCCTCGCCGAGGAGACCATCCGCACACACGCCGGCGACCAGGCTGCAGCCCGCTATCGCGCGTGGCGCGAAGCGCGTCACGCCGGACGCCCCATCATCGTCTGCCTCGCAGGCGCGCCTGGCGTCGGCAAGTCCACCCTCGCAACGAGACTCGCGCTCCGACTCGGAGTCAATCGCGTCATCCCCACAGACGCCATCCGCGAAGTCCTGCGAACCGTCATCCCCGACACCGTCCTCCCGGAACTCCACCTCTCGACCTACGAAACCGAGCAGGCCGAGGACGATGCGGACTCCATCCTGAACTACACGCGTCAGGCGCGCGCCGTCTCCGCGGCCACGGCCGCCGTGGCCCAGCGCACCGCCACCGAAGGACGAAGCGCCATCCTCGAAGGCGTCCATCTCCTTCCCGGCGACATCCGCGCCCGACTTGCGCGCTCTCACCCCGAAGCCGTCGTCGTCGAGCTCCTCCTCACGCTCCCGGACGCACAGCTTCATGAGAGCAGGCTCATGCGCCGCGCAAACTCCGAACCCGGACGCGAAGGCAGCCGACATCTCCGCGCCTTCTCCAAGATCCGAAGCCTCCAGGATGAACTCCTCCGCCGCGCACGCGCGGCAGGCATCCCCGAGTTCGACGTCGGCAACCCCAAGAAACTCACGCAACGCATCGTCGACCGCATCGTCGGCTCTCTCGAGGCGCGCGCATGCGTCGCATAACACCGCGCCAGGCGCCCCCCGTCGAGCTCATCGTGCTCGACGCACACGGCGTCCTTTTCAACAACCCGTTCTCCCAGTTCCTCGACGACCTCGCGATCGCCACAGGCGGCACGAGCGCCGAGATGCGCAGGCTTTGGCGCGAAGAAATCCACGACGACGCCTGGCTCGGACGCATCGACGACGAACAACTCTGGACCCGACTCACCGGACGCACCGTCGACCACGACATCTGCATGGCCGAACTCAGAAGGCGCTACCAGCCCACGGCAGTCGTCAACCACATCGCCGCCTGGAGCGAAGCCGTCCCGCTCTGGATCCTCTCCAATCACCGCGCCAACTGGCTCTACGAACGACTCGCATCACACAAACTCGCGCACTGGTTCCAGCGCATTCTGGTCTCCGAAGAACTCGGCGCCATGAAACCCGACCCGCGCGCCTTCCAGCCTGTCGTCAGCGCCGTCAGCCATCCCGCGGCCGCACTCTTCATCGACGACCAGGCGCACAACGTCGAAGCCGCCGCAGAGCTCGGGCTGCAATCTCTCCGAGCAGACCCGGAAAACGCGTGGCTCGACCACGTCGCTGAGGCGCTCAGCGCACACAGCCCGCGCTGAGACCTCCAGCGCCCTCACCCAACGCACGCAACCACGTCCCTCCCAGTGGGACAGCAGGGTGAGGGCGTTTTCGCGCGCGCACGATTAAACTCGCGCAAGAACGCCTGCGTCCCCTCCCTCTCCCGCGCAGGCGCAGCCGAGTGGGAGAGGGCAGGGTGAGGGCTCCCCTCTCTACCCTTCCTCTAATTCTCGCCAACACCTGTGCAACAGCGCGCACTACCGATCGTGATCCTCAGGAACCCTGATCCTGAAGTTCCCCTCCTCGGATGGAAGGAAGAACTTCGCTCCCGGCCGTGCGGGCGAGTTCTCAACCATCGCGTCGAGATCAAAACGAAGATACGCGAGCGAGAGCTCACGCCGCTCACCAGCCAACCCCGCCAGAATGACCTCTTCATCTTCCGGCTCGAGCGGGAGCGACACTTTCAGCGCCTGCCGCTCCGCAGCGAACCTCGCTCGCGCAGCTGGATAGCTCAGCATCGCACGAACAACCTCGACCTTGTCCTTCGCCTCCATCCCATCCACAAGTGTGATGAACTGCGCGGAGGACAGCGTCACGCCGTCGCAGAACCGGAACACACCCTTCAGGAAATCAAGCCGCTCCGCATTCGTGGTCCCCCGCATCGCGCGCCCCCACCGCTCGACCTGTTCCCTGGAAGCCGCCGTCACGACAGCGCCGTTTCCAGCTGGCGGAATCACACGATGCATTGTGTCCCCCGACTCCAGTGTGATGGCGACAATCGCTGATCGATTTGGATCCAGTCGAAGCAGAGCCAATGACTTCCTTGCAACGTCCTGGCCAATTGCGCCCCAGCCGAAATCAGCGCGGGCTTCAACGCAATTGATGAACTCGACGCTTCGAACTCGAATCGAAGTCTTCGGATCAACATGACGCGCCGGCGCCAAGGTGACCGAATACGCCTCAGTTCCAGCCTCATTCAATTCCAGCACGAATGGACTCGCATCTTCGAATGACCGTCCATGTTCGATCGCCAGGTCAGTCAACCATGCGCCCATGCACGCTTCCCAGGAATTCCGCGCTTCATCGCGCACAACGCCGAGCGCCAAATCCTGAAGGTTGCGATCATCTGCCTCAAACGCCGGTTCCTGACGAAGTCGCTCTCGAAGCGCGACAAGACTGACCGATCTCGCGTTCCCGGAAAACACGGCCTCCGCATACCGTGCCGCCAGATCGTGCGCCGGATCAGATTCCTCCAGTGCCTCGCGCAACTCGTCATCAGAAAGACGCAGCGCCTGCGATGCGCGATCGACAAGCTGCGATTCCGAAACGGCGCCAAATTGCCGCCCGATGTCGTCCATCAAAGCACGCCGGCATGGACACGCCGCCGTCTCCACCTCGGACACAGACGCGACCGGCTCCTCTGTCTCCAACGCTGAATCGGTCGCAGCGCACCCCGCCGCGAGAGAAGCCACAGCAGCGAGAGCGCAGAGTCTGATGGCAGTCATAAGCACACACCCTCCCGAATAACGTGCCACCACCATGCCGCGCACGAGCCGCCGTATCAACAAGTATCAGGCGGAACGCCCCCTCCCATCCTGTTCGCCGAATAACTCCACGCGAAGGTCCACCCTCGCCCGCACAGGCGCAGCCGAGTGGAAGAGGGCAGGGTGAGGGCTCCCCTCTCCTACTCCCTCCTCCAACTCTCAAATTTCCGTACGCGCCCGACAACCACGCGCGACACCCAACAATGCATGCGTCCCCTCCCTCTCCCGCGCAGGCGCAGCCGAGTGGGAGAGGGCCGGGGTGAGGGCTCCCCCGTCTATCTCTCCTCCAATCCTCGAACTTCTACTCGCACCCGCCACGCGCCATACCACCCACCAACGCCTGCGCCCCCTCCCTGAATCCAACCCCCATCCCCCACCGAACTCTCCCCATGACACCGCGCAAAGCACGCCTGATCGCCCTCTCACTCATACCCATCATCGCCCAGCAGGCCCTCGCCCAGCCTGTCTACACACCGAAACAACTCGCGCCTCAGAAAGCACTCGAAGACATCCGCATCCTCCGAAGCGCTGTCCTCGATCTCCACCCCGGGCTCGATCGCTACACGAGTGAGCAAGCCCACATCGCCATGCTCGACCAGCTCGAAGAGCGCGCGCAGACAGGCATCACCGACACCGAACTCTTCCTCGAATCCTCACGCATCCTCGCCCGACTCCGCTGCGACCACACCAAGACAGAACTCCCACCCGCCATCGAAGAAGCGCGCACGAAAGAACCCTCCTACCTCCCCTTCACCTTCAAACTCGTCGACGGCCGCATGTACGCCGATCAAGTCACCACACAACTCACGCGCAAAATCAACCGCCGCGACGAAATCCTCGCCATCAACGACCAGCCCGTCGGGCGCATCCTCGAGCGCATAACACCCCTCGTCTCCGTCGACGGCTACACCGATCACGCCGCCATCAGCGCCCTCCAGTACTCCAACGAATACATGGGCGACGCCGTCGACCACTTCCTCCCCTTCCTCGAAGGCTTCACCACCAGCTTCACCATCACCGCGCGCAGCCACGACTCCGGCGAAGTCAACACCTTCCGCGCCAAAGCCCTCACCTATCCCGGCTGGCAAACCCTCGCCACCGGCTCCGACACCCGCTACGGCAGCAACTTCGACTCCTCCGTCACCTACCGCCGCATCAACGACTCCACCGCCTATCTCGCCATCGACACCTTCGTCAACTACCGCACCAACGCTGATCCCCGCGCCATCCTCCAGCCCCACTTCGACGACATGCGCAGCAATGACATCGACCACCTCATCCTCGACCTGCGCAACTGCGGCGGCGGCTCCAACGAAGTCCCCGCCACGCTCATCCGCTATCTCTCACCAACCCCCGCGCAGATCTATCGCAGCGCCACCGTCCGCCAGTACCGCTTCGAAGACCTCCGCCCCTACATCGAAACCTGGGACCAGTCCATCTTTTCCGTCCCCGATGCGCTCTTCACACCAACTGATGATGGAAACTGGGAAGTCAACCTCGACATGATGGCCGGCGCCTCCCGCATCCAGCAGCCTTACGACGACCGCTTCGAAGGCGACCTCACCATCCTCATCGGCCCGCAAAACTCCTCCGGCGCCACCGCCTTCTGCGCGCGAATCAACGAACTCCGCGACGTTACCTTCATCGGCCAGCCCCAGGGCGGCAGCGCCGAAGGCCCCACCGCCGGCATCCTCCTCTTCGTCGTCCTCCCCAACTCCAAAATCAAACTCCGCATCCCACTCATGATGCAGTACGTCGACATCAACTCCTTCGACTTCGGCATGGGCCTCACCCCCGACATCGAAGTCAACCCAACCGTCGACGACATCTTCGAGAACAGAGACGTCGCTCTCGAAGCTGCAATCAACAACGCGCGCAACAACTAACGCGCACGAGACAAGTCTCGCTTCCCCTCCCTCTCCCGCGCAGGCGAAGCCGAGTGGGAGAGGGCCGGGGTGAGGGCTCCTACCTCTACCCCTACTCCAATCCTCGAACTCCTACTCGCACGCGTCACGCGCCCACCACACCATCAACGCTTGCGTCCGCCACCCTCTCCCTGAAATGCGCAGTATTTATGGGAGAGGGCAGGGTGAGGGCTCCCCACTCCTACTCCCTACTCCAATGCTCAGCTCTCGGCGCTCTCCGCCCGCGAACGAGAACGCCCGCAAACGACTGCGCTCCTACTCACAAGCTCCCCAGCGCGACAGCATCTCTGCAATATCCACCGCATTCACTTCCCCATCACCCGCAAAGTCCAGCGGTGTCTCCTCCGATCCCCACCACGAAAGCAGCGTCGCCAGATCCAGCGCATCGACATACCGATCACCCGTCAGATCCCACGGACACCCCTCGCGCACCGGACGCAACGACTCCGCCCCGATCACCTCTCCCTGAAGCAGAGCTTCCCGGTAGTACACCGAGATCCCGTTCGTCTCCAGCACCGACCCCGCATGCAGGATCAACTGATCGACATACACCGCTTCCTGAATCGCGCCCGATCGCCCGTCATTCTCAAACTCATCCACGAGCGCAACGTGCGTCGGCGAAGGCCCGATCCGCAACGTCCCAATCGGATAACTCCCGACCACTGAACGATCGAATCCCGACGCAATCGGACCAAGGTCGGTAGACGGCGCCTCGAATTCCTGCGCCTCCTCCGTGGCCTCACCGCGCAAGATACCGGCGCCCGCCTCCATCTGAATTTCCGCCGAGCTGAGATCCACTTGATCATGCCGGCCTGTTCCGAATGTCAGATGCGATCGCGCAACGATCGTTGCATTGTCTATATGCACCGTATGAGCATCGTGCCCGCCAAAGTGAATCTCCAGCGGCGGTCGCACCGCGCCGCGCAGCAGCAACACATCAAGCGATCCATCGAGATCGAAATCCGCCAGCGTTCGCTGCGACGACTCTCTCCCTCCGTATGCGGCTGTCTCACTCCAGGGCGTCACGAGCGGCGCCCGGTCGATCTCATGCTTCGCGAACGCCGGCCCATCATCAGGGAGATTCTCATACCAGCGCTGCGGCAGTGGAATCCGGCCATCCTGCAGAAGATCCGGCGCGCCGTCGCCGTTGATGTCAGCGATATCGAAGAACGACGCATCCTCGGCCACGACTCTGTATGAACCCGTGTAAGGACGCTCCGGCGCCCCCGTGTGCTCCGCGACGGCGATTCCCACATCCTCGCCGCCCGCTTCACGCTGCGTGAAGATCACATCCAGGTCGTTATCTCCGTCATAGTCAAGGCCCACGGCGCTCGTGCCCCCCCAGAACGGCTCAGCGACAGGAATCGTCTCACTGAAGGGCGTCTCAGTCTGGTCATTCAGGCGCCAGTAAATCAGTGTGACATCGCCCGGTCCAGTTGCACGAATCAGCAGATCAATCAGGCCATCACCATCGACATCGCCAGGACGACACAGGTCCTCATCCTCGACAGGCAGATCCATCTGCGTGAAGCTCGGCAACTCGCCGCCATCATTGAAGTAGATGCTGATGACCGAACCATCGAATATGAGATCCGTATCGCCGTCTCCATCGATGTCGAGAATCCCTCGCGAAGAAAGGCCGCTGGCCATGAGCTCGCCCAGCGGCGCCACCTCAATAGCTTCGGCCCCTGTGAATCCATAGATGCTCAGGAGATCGTCATCCGGCGAAAGCGTCTGTCTTGAGTAGGCAAGCAAATCGTCCGCGCCGTCGCCGTTCATGTCAGCGATGAACAACTCGGGATCATCTCCAGGATCTATCTCGAAACGCGACACGCTGAACTCCAGCCCGCCGAGATTGCGATAGACGACGAGATCATCAGCCCCGACTCCATTGAGGTCTCCCGCGAAGAGGCCGACGAAATCCGGAAGCCCGTCGCCGTCGATATCCGCCTCGAGAAGCCGGTTGTCTCGTATCACCGTCATCTCGATATCGACAACCTCGAACTCCGCGCCGCCCCGCTCGATGATCTGATTCACGAGCAGCGCCCCGTTGTCCGGAAACGCCAGATCAACATCACCGTCAAGATCGAAGTCAGCCACAACCGCCTGACCGCCAAGATCAACCCCAAGATCGATCCGTCGCAGGCGCAGCGGCGAGCCAGTCTCGATGACAACGCCGTCTTCGAGTAGAAGCGTGCTCATCGGCGCGAGAGAGAGCGCCCCCGCGAGACGAATATCGCCGCCGCCGAGAGTCACACGCGCGCCGGCCTCAACCGCCACCGCGCCAAGCAACTCGAGTTCGCCGCTCCCGAAACCCGGCCTCAGCCCGGAATTGCCCGGCGCAACACGAATCCCTGATCCATCGGCGAGCGTCACTCCAACCTCAGGACCAAGCCACACCGGGCCGGGAGATTCGAGTTGAACACCTTCGGCAAAGTCAACCGATTCAGTCAGATCGCGCGTTGCGATGACGGAGCTAAGCACTGTCTCTCCAGGTGCGGCGCCTCCCAGCGCTTCCGAGAGATCCGGAAAAGGCTCGCCCGTCGACTCGTGCTCCGCAACTCGTCCTCTTGCCCAGAAAAGCTGATCGAATCCAAACGGAAACCCGTCCTCAGATGAGACCCAGACCAGGTCGTTGTCGCCATCCAGATCAAAATCCGCAACTGCATAATGATCTTCAAACGTCTGCAGGAAGTTCGCAAAGAGCGAACTCGCAATCGTGCGCCGGCTGGAACGCAGATTCCTGCTCACCACAACCTCGGGAATCCCGTCCATATCGAGATCGCCGATGAACAGTTGATGCGCAGACACCTCGCCGTCAGTCCATGCGTGAAGCGTCTCGCCCCGCGGCTCGCCCGGAACGAAGATCGAACCTGCAAATGCGCCATCGTCATTCTCATGCAACTTCGCAAACGTGACCCCGTCAAAACCTCCCGGGACATGCTCGAACAGGACGACGTCCTGGTCGCCGTCCCGCTCGAAATCAAACGCCCTGACGTGATACGCCGACGGCGTTTCCTCAATCAGAATTGACTTCGCGAAGACGGACGCCCCATGCACTTCATTCGTGTACAGCGCAATGGCGTCCTCCCCCGACAGCGCTGCGAGAACATCGAGCCGCCCGTCATTGTCGAGGTCAACCAACTCGACATCCGCCGCGCCCGCCGCGCTCGCGTCAACTACATGCGCCGTGAAGCTCGGTTCATCTGCGCTATCATGCTCGAGCCACTGAATCGAATCGGCGTCCCTCGCCGCGATGACGACATCAAGATCCTCATCCCCATCAATGTCGCCGACATCAAGACTCACGAGCCCCGCCGCGCCATCCAGCAGAATCTGCTCAACGAAACTCGGAGGCGACGCGCCGTCATTCTCCAACCACACCGCCTCTCCGGTCTCCGGCGACGCATACAGCAGATCGACATCGCCATCAGCGTCAAGGTCCACCTGCAGAAGCGACGTCGCCCCCGAAGCGGCAAGCGCGATCTCGGCGAGAACTTCGAATTCACCATCCTCCAACTGCTCAAGCAAACCGATCTCGCCCGTCAGGCTCGACGCCACCACGATGTCCGGCCGGCCGTCACCGTTCATGTCAGCGCCGAGAATCTGATCCGCATCCTCCATGGCGCGACCCGCGGGTATGAATAAATACTCCTGCCCCAGCGCAACCCCCGACCCCAACACAACAGCGCAGAGCGCCACCCCCCGCTTCAAGGCGTCACGCCATCCAGCTCTTCGAGCGCACACAAACAACAGCCCCATCAATCGCTCCCGATTCATGACGCCCCCGATACGTGATTCAAAACAGTCCGTGGTCACCCAAGGAATACGAACAGGCCCCCCCGCCTGTTCCACCCAGACCCGCCAATTCCGCCCCTGCGCCGACCCTCCAACCCCTACACCGCCCGCAAAACAAAAACCGCCGCATACATCCCCGCAACATCCTCACGCCTCACAACCCGCGGCCCATACGCCGCATTCAAAGGCTGCAACCGAATCATCGATTCCCCAGCATCCCCCTCCTCGAAATACACACGCTTGAACGTCGTCTCGTCATCCCGTTCCAGACGAACGAAACAATCCGTCCCCGCCGGCGTGTCCCGCTCCGGACTGAAGATCACGATGTCCCCCTCTCCATATTCAGGCGACATCGAATCACCAACCACCCGAGCGGCAAACGCATCCGCATCCACGATCCCCGGCGCCGAAACATACTCATCCGCCACGCGCGCCGGATAACCAAGATCCGTGAACTCGCGCGGATACCCCGCCGCCACACGATTCACCACCGGCACGCGCATCGGAAGTCGCACCGACTCCACATCCGCGCCATCGCTCACGCTCTCAACCAATCGCTGCAATTCCCCGCTCGAATGCAGCGCATCAAGCCCTGACTCACTCAATCGCCTGGCCAAGAGCGCCGCCCCCGCGCTCCGCGCCTCCAGCTCCTCCATCTCCCGCCGCACCTCACGCGGCGTCGACTCCCAGCGCGCCGCACTCAGCAGCTCCCGATTGCGCATGCCAAGAGCGCGCTCCAACCGCTCCAGCACCCCATCGCTCGGCGGCCGGTCCCTTCGCCCACTCTCAATCGTCGACAGATAGCTCTTCGCGCACCCCGCACGCTCCGACACCTGCATCAGCGTCAGACCAAGATCGCTCCGCCGTGTGCGAATCAGTTCACCTACTGAGCGCATCGCGTTCCTCCATGCGCCAACTCGACGACATACCGTACAAAACCCTTGCAGATTTGTCCAGCCTCGATAAAACACAGGATAGAAGTTCACTGATTAGAGAACGGCTTCCAACCCGTTCCAGAGCCGGAGGAACCCATGCTCAGACTCACCCCCGATCCCCACACCATGCCTGAAACCCCTTTGCCAAGCGGGTTTCACGCATCACCGAGCGCCCAGACCCCTCCCAAGACGCCCCCGAAGGCCCCCGCCGCCAGGCCCGGGCCCAATCCCAAAAGGGGCCCGCCGAAGATCGACCTTCGACGCCGATCGGCCCTCGCCGAGGCCTCCTGGATCCTCCCCCGCGCCGAGCTCCTCCCCGCCCCCGATCGCGCCCTCCTCCGCGCCGTCTTCGCCGACGCCATCCCCATCGCCCGCCTCGCGCGACTCCACCACCAGGACGCGCCCGCCCTCCGCCGTCGCGTTCGCGCGCTCCTGACGCGCCTCGCCTCACCCGACTACGCCTGCTGCTGGCGCTACGCCTCGCGCTGGCCCAAACCCCGCCGCGACGTCGCGCGCCTCTGCGTTATCGAAGCCCGCCCCCAGCGCGAAGCCGCCCGCGAGCTCGACATGACCCCCTACGCCATCCGCGAACACCTCCGAACCATCCGCTGCCTCGCCCTCCAACAACACCCGCCAACCAAATGACACCTCCGACAACGCCTGCGTCCCCTCCCTCTCCCGCGCAGGCGAAGCCGAGTGGGAGAGGGCCGGGGTGAGGGCTCCCACCTCTCCCCCTCCTCCAAGCCTCAAACACAAACACGCCCACGCACACGCACACACATGAATCAACAAACCAACGCCTGCGCTCCAATCAATCTCACCATCAACCTCCCCGCGCGCACACCTTCCGCCCCTTCCAAACTCTCCTGCCAGGCCGCAACCCTCTTCGGCCTCTCCCTCGAACAAAAACAACTACTCGCGCCCGACCCCATCAACATCAACCTCTCCTCCGGCGCCGCCATCCTCATCACGGGCCGCTCAGGCTCCGGCAAGACCACACTCCTTGACTGCGCAAACCGCGCGCTCAAACACCAACACATCCGCACCATCAACCCCGACAAGCTCAACCTGCGCAGCGCCCCCATCATCAACCTCTTCCACGCCTCCCTTGAAACATCCATCCGCGCCCTCGCCGCCGCCGGCCTCGCCGAACCAACCTGCTTCGCCAAACGCCCGAATGAACTCTCAACAGGCCAGCGCGCCCGCCTCCGCCTCGCACTCGCGCTCCATCACGCCCGACGCGCCGCCAAGCCCAACAATCCCGTCGTCCTCATCCTCGACGAGTTCGCCGCCGCCCTCGACAAACCAACCGCCCGCGCCCTCGCCAACCTCCTCCGACGCGCACTCAAAAGAGAACCAGCCCTCCGCGCCTTAATCGCAACTCCACACCAGTCACTCCAGCATTCGTTGCGCCCCGAAAGCACCATCAACCTCGACCACGCGCAGACATCGACCGAAAGCGCACAACACCCACCCCCGCCCAGCCTCCAAATCCAACCCGCCGACTTCTCCCTCTACAAACGCTTCGCCCATCTCCACTACCGAAGCGCCAAACCCAGCGCGCCCGTCTGCACACTTGCCGCAACCTTCGAAGGCGCTTCCGACCCCGTCGGCATCCTCGTCGTCTCCATGCCAACCCTCAACGCCGCCTGGCGCGAAAGCGCCTGGCCGCATCGCTACACAACCAAAGACCGCGCGCTCAACGCCAAACGCCTCAACGCCGAAGTCCGTCGCATCGCACGCGTCATCGTCGATCCCCCGCACCGCACACTCGGCGTCGCAACCGCCCTCGTCCGTCACTACCTCGAGAACGCCTGCACACCAAACACCGAAGCCGTCGCCTCGATGGGCGCCTACTCCTCCTTCTTCCGCGCCGCCGGCATGACCCAACACGATCTCCCCCTCGCGCATCGCCACCAGCAACTCCTCGACCTCCTCACAGAAGCCGACATCGCCCCCTGGCGCCTCGCCATGCCGACAACCGCCTGGCATCGCGCAAAGCGCGCACTTGACGAGCAAACACTTGAACGCGCCCTCACCCGCTGGGCAACCGCCTCCCGCGCCACCCGCGCCCTCGCAAACGAATCCCCCGAACACATCTTCACCACCGCCTGCAAATCCATCGCCTCCCCCCGCACCGCCTTCACCCACGCCGCCTGACCGAAGCACGCCTCTTCCACCCTCTCCCTGAAATGCGCAGCATTTATGGGAGAGGGCAGGGTGAGGGCTCCTCTCTCCTACTCCCTCCTCCCCCCTCCTATCTGATTCCGAATGCGCTCCAGACAACCAGCAACATCCCTCGACACTTCCGATGCACTCACTCGAATCACACGAAGACCAAGCGACCGCATATATCCATCGCGCCGTCGATCGAACGCATCGCGCTCCCGATGCCCCTCCCCGTCAACCTCAATCACAAGCTTCAACTCCTCGCAATAGAAATCCGCAACGAAGGCTCCAACCGCATGCTGCCGCCGAAACTTCAGCCCCAGAAACCGCCGCCCCCGCAAACGCTTCCACACAATCTGCTCCGGCAACGACATCCGTGCGCGCAATCGCGCCGAGTGATCCTGCGCACACGCCGTCCCTGTTCGCCGCCATCGCCCCATGACTCCCGCACCGTATCTCCCGTTTCGACAACTCCCAACCACCCCACACATCCCCGATGCCAACACACTCGCCGACCTCCGCCACCCTCTCCCTGAAATGCGCAGCATTTATGGGAGAGGGCCGGGGTGAGGGCTCCCCCCTCTACTCCCTCCTCCAAACCTCAACAACAAACCCGCGCCCACCCAACTCCTCCACCACCCAACAACGCCTGCGTCCCCATGCCAACCACAATCAAACAAGCCCAACAACAAGTCCTTGAACACCTCCTCACCATCGCCGCAAACACCGACGTCCCCGAAACCGCACGCCGAGCCTGCGTCGACATCCTCAAACTCAAACCAGAACAAGAACAACAACACGCAACAACCTCACCCGAAGCCGTCCAGAACCTCCTCGAAGAACTCGCCGCATGCGACCACTCCATCTCTCCCAGCACGCAAAGCAAACACTCCTTTCCATCGAACCCGCAACACCAAACCAGCTCCACACATTCATCCGAGGCGCCTTCAACCTCGACATCCCCCGCACCACAATCACCCCCAACACCAGCGCCCCCTTCGACTACCTCATCCACACCTTCTTCGAACACCGCACCATCCCCCGCGACTGCGTCGTCTGGGCCAGCAGAGGCAGCGGCAAGACATTCCTCGCCGCACTCGCAACCGCACTCGACCTCGCATTCAAACCCGGAATCGAAATCAAACTCCTCGCCGGCTCACTCGAACAGGCCCAGCGCATGCACACACACCTGCGCAACTTCCTCACCACAGAACCCTTCAGTCAGCTCCTCGAATCCAAACCAACCACCCGCCGCATCGCCCTCAACAACGGCTCCGCCTGCGAGCTCCTCGCCCAGTCCGAAACCTCCGTCCGCGGCGCCCGCCCCCAGATCCTCCGATGCGACGAAGTCGAACTCTTCGACCGACAAGTCCACGAAGCCGCCACACTCACCACCCGCTCAAAACGCTGCGGCCGCCACACCGTCCAGGGCGCCGTCGAATCACTCTCCACCATGCACCGACCCTTCGGACTCATGGCCGACCTCGTCTCCCGCGCCCAAAACGAAACAGACCTCACGCTCTTCCGCTGGAGCGCCCTCGACATCCTCGAACAGTGCCCACCAGAGCGCCCCTGCGCAACCTGTCCCCTCGAAGAAGACTGCAAAGGCGAAGCAAAAAGCGCAACAGGCCACCTCGCCATCGACGACGCCATCCAGCTCAAATCCCGCTGCGCACAAACCACCTGGGTAAGCGAAATGCTCTGCCTCCGCCCCACGCGCGACGACCTCGTCTACCCGACCTTCAACCCCGAAATCCACGTCGGATCATTCGAAGCGCCCGAAAGAGGCGAACACCTCGCCGCCATCGACTTCGGCTTCCGCAACCCCACCGCCATCCTCTTCGCCCACCTCGACGAACAGAACATCCTGCGCATCCTCGATGAGCGCATCGAATCCGAGCGCACGCTCGAGCACCACATCAACACCATCAAAGAAGCGCAATGGCCAACCCCGCGCTGGATCGCCATCGACCCCGCCGGCGCCCAGCGCTCCCTCCTCACCGGCCAGAGCGCCCAGTCAGAACTCAACCGAGCAGGACTCGCGCCCTTCCCCGCCCGCGCCTCAATCGCGCAAGGCATCAGAGCCATCCAGCGGAGACTCTCCCCCGCGCTCGGAACCCCCACACTCTTCATCCACCAGCGCTGCGAAGAACTCATCCGCGCCCTGAGCGTCTACCACTACGACCCCGACAACACCGACGACCCCAACCCCGTCAAAGACGGCCCCGACCACGCCGCCGACGCCCTCCGCTACCTCATCACAACAACAGACGTCATCAACACATTCAAAGTCCACGACTACCTCCACCCACACCACTAACACGCGTGCGTCCCCCTCCCTCTCCCGCGCAGGCGCAGCCGAGTGGGAGAGGGCCGGGGTGAGGGCTCCCACACCTACCTCCTCCTACAAGCCTCATCTGCCAATGCGCTTCCGACACACACGCAAATCTCAACCCAACGCCTGCGCCCCCCACCCTCTCCCTGAAACGCGCAGCGTTTATGGGAGAGGGCAGGGTGAGGGCTCCCCCATCTACTCCTCCTCCATGCCTCGATACACACCAACCACAAGCACACCACCAAAGACACCCAGCAACGCCTGCGAATCCCATCATCCATCTCAACGCCCACTCCTCCCCCGCCTTAACATTGAGCACTCCCCGGAGTCATCTCCATGCTCCTCGTTTGTCTTCTTCCCATCCTCGTCGCGGGCCCACTCTCCCTCATTCTCATCGCGCTCGGCGCGATCGCCCGAACCCACAGGAGCACCGGACCCCGCGCGGCCGCCATCATCGGCGCAGGAATCACCTACCCATTCCTCAGCCTGTTCACGTCGCCGCAGCAACTCGCCGTCTGGTCGCACGAGTTCAATCGAGGCATCAGCATCAGCAACGTCCTCGCCTCCGCGATCGTCGCTGGCGCTCTCTATTTCGCCACGAACTCCCGATCGATCGTCATTGCCTGCGCCATCGCGTGCGTCGTGCGCGCAGCGCTCATCGTCCCTCTCTGGCTCATCGAGGACGGGTCCAGCGCACTCAACTTCGTGACCTGGCTCGCCTCCATCATCGCGTGGCACGCCATCATCCTCGTCGAGATCATTCGCTGGCGCAACAGACAGATCGAACTCCTGCCGCCAATCTGCCCTTCATGCAACTACAACCTCACCGGCATCCGACCAGACAGATGCCCGGAGTGCGGCCTCAAACTCAACTGGAAACGACGCCACTGCACCGAATGCGGCCATCGGTTGCTCAGACTGTGCTCAGACAACTGCCCCAAATGCGGCGCGCCCGCCCGAGTAGACATAGGCAAAAGCGAATCAACCTGATCACTCCGCCCCCTCTCCCGTTGCCGAACGGGAGAGGGTTGGGGTGAGGGCTCCTCTCTCCTACTCTCTTCTCCAATCCTCAACACCTCGCGCGCGCCCAACAAACACCGCAAAACAACTCCGACGCCCGCGAATCCGATCATTCAGATCCACATCTCATCTCTACAATGACCCGGGGTTCTGAACATGAGCGCGATCGCCCTCCTGATCCTGCTGCCGATCGTCCTGATACCGGCTGTTGTCTTCTCAGCGATCATCATCTCCATCGCGCACATCGCGAGACTCGCCACCGTCAAGTCCAGCCTCGCGATCATCGGAAGCTCCATCGCCAGCCTCGTGTGCGCGTACTTGATGGCGCAACTTGGATTTGCGCTTGGATCCAGAAGCTCGGCCAATTTCCTCGGCGCGCTCGGCGCCTGTCTGGGCTGGACCCTTCCAATCACAATCGTCCTCGCATTTGTGACCCGATCGCGCAATGTCGTCCTCAGCACGCTCGCTGCGCTGCTCGCAGCGTTCGCCGTACTCACACCATTCACCTACGGCTTCCTACCACTCGACCAATACTTCATGGAGGCGTCCTTCTTCGCCTACGTCACCTGGACCATCATCGTCTGCCTCTCATTCCGACGATGGGCGCGCGACCACAGCAGGAAAGACCCATTCGAACGCCACTGCTGGCGCTGCAACTACGACCTCACCGGCATAAGACCCGACGCCTGCCCCGAGTGCGGCCTCAAACTCAACTGGAAACCACGCCGCTGCGCCGAATGCGGCTACAGCCTCAAGGGAATCAAATCCAACACCTGCCCCGAATGCGGCGCCACCATCACTCCGCGCGACACCGATCAACCGCAAACATCATGATCGCATCGTTGCCCGTCAAGCGCATGAATCCATGAACCTCCTCGCTTCATTCCTCCTGCTCGCCAGCCTGTTTGCGATGCTGTCGTTCATCCCGATTTGCCTCCTGTGCCAGATCATCGCAGATAGCAGATCAGGCCCAAGACTCACGACGACGATCACCGTCGGCCTCATATATCCCATGTCGGCCTTTCTCGGCGTGGGATCACTGCTCTACACACCAACTGCGATGGGTCTCTTCTACGGCCTCCTGATTCTCATCACAGCCGCCATCCTCGTCGGCGTCGCCTTGCACGTGCAAACAGGCTCACTAACAGTCGCATCAAGCGCGCTCATCGCGTTCGCAATCAGCACGTTCCTACTCGTGGTGGTGCGCACGATCCCGGCCGCCACGATTGACATGGAGAACCTGGCCGTCTCACTCGCAGCCTTCGTCTGGCACGCGATCGTGTACGCATCGCTCATCCACTGGACAATCCAGCGCCGCAAGCTCCTCAAGAATGCATGCAAGAACTGCGGCTACAACACACAAGGACTCCCATCCAACACCTGCCCCGAATGCGGCGCCAACTTCAATATGCACAACGCTGACCAACCAACAACCTGATCACTCCGCCACCCTCTCCCGCGCAGGCGCAGCCGAGTGGGAGAGGGCCGGGGTGAGGGCTCCTCTCTACTACTCCCTCCTCTTTCTCCTACGATTCACAGGCCGCCGGAGCAACTGAATGCTCACGCCTCTCACAATCGCGCAGCAATCCCAACCCCAGGACGTCGTGCTCCTCTACCTCTTCGCGACCCTGGAAGCCATCATCTACATCTCACCCCTCTGGATCTTCACCATCTACGCCCTCTGGGCGCTCAACCACGCACGCACATGGTCGTTCCTGCGCTTCCTCGCCATCCTCATGACCTCGATCGCGGCGCCAATCGGCGGCATTGCTCTCAGCTATCGCATCGGACTGCTGGTTGACCCCCACTCCTACGAGTTCGGAAACTCAACAGCCGCGCTATGCGCCTCGCTGCTCACGGCAGCCGGACTCGCCTTCGCGACAAGATCCGTACGCGTCACCGTCGCCACGATCGCCATCGGCGCCGCAACGGCCGTCTTCATTCACAAGACCGGCCAGGACGACGGCTTCGGGCCCGACGAGGCGACGCGCTTTGCCGTGCTGTGGATCCTCTCCTGCGCCCTCTGGCACATCGCCATCGCGACGACAATGATTCTCTGGGCCTGCGCACAGCGACGAAAGAACCACGATGCCTGAATGGTTCATGTACATCCAGGCCCTCGCCGTCTTCTTTGCGCCCCCCGCGCTCCTGATCACATGGTCGCTCGCATGCCTCAAGCATGCGCGCAGGTTGACACGCAAGCGCGCCCTCTTCCTGATCATCACCACCCTGCTCATCTTCCTCCTCACGATCGCCGCAGGCGCGCTGGGCGCCTCGGCGGGCCCCTTCGGCGCCGGTGTGCTGGCGGCCATCGCCTGGACGAGCCTGACGACCTGGACGCTCACCGCCGTCACCGGCTCCAGCCAGGTCGCGTTCTCAACCATCGCCGCTGGCGTCGGCGCCTTCGTCGTCATCGCGCCGACCCTCGACCCGCGCTGTCCTTCGGCCATCGCCGTCGCCCTGCTCGCGCTCGCCATCCTCACCTGGCAGGTCATCGCCTTCCTCGGCTTCGCCCGCTGGGCCATCATCATCCGCACCGCCGACCGAGTCCGCTGCTACGAGTGCGACTACGACCTCTCCAACATCAACACCTACACCTGCCCCGAATGCGGGGCCACATGCAAGGCGCGGACAGATCCATTGCGTTCCCCGCACCGAGGGAGACATCTCTGATGTTTCCCGCCGAAGTTCTCCTGTTTCCGCTCGGGATTCTCTCCGCGCTCAGCGCCGTGGTTTTCATTCCCGTCGTCCTCGCCTGCCTCGATCGCGCGCTTCAGCTCACGAAGCCGCGCGCCCTGGCCATCGTCGCCATCGGAATCGCAGGCCCTGTGGCGATTCTGTTCATCGTCACAAGCGGAATCCGCCACGACATCTACTTCGCACTCCTGCTCGCCGCGAATGTCATCGTGTCCATGATTGTCGGGATGTTCCTCTACACCACGACAGAGTCAAGATCCGTCGCCATGTCGTGCGCCGTCTCGTTCGTCGCCGTCGCCGTTGTCATTCTGTTCTCATGGACTGTTGAGCGACGCCTTCCGATCGCATCCATCGCGCTCCTGCTCCTGACACCGGCCATCTGGCACATGCCTATCTACCGATCGCTCATGAGATGGGCTGACTACAGAAAAGCACATCTGCCTCCTGCCTGCAGAAACTGCCTCTATGACCTATCCGGACTAGATTCCAACACCTGCCCCGAATGCGGCGCCGCGTTCAACGCAAGCGCGCAACCCAGCGCCCCACATCAGGAGCGCAACCAATGAGCATCTCCGGCGCCCTTGGCGGCCTCGTCATGCTTCTCCTGCTGTTCGTCGCCCTGATCATCTGCTCCATCGACGCCCTCCTGCATTCGGGACGTTTCACGAGACTTCGTGCGCTCCTCCTCTTCCTTTCCTACCCCGCCGCATACATCGGGCTCGTGGCCAGCGATCTGACTCTCAGATCCGCCGGTGTAGCGCTGCCGCCCCCCATTGAAACCGCGCTATTCGTCGTCCTCCCATCTGCATTCGTCTCACTGGCCTTCTGGTGGTTCCTGCGCTCCCGTCGCGTCGCGATCACGATGCTGCTCTCAGGCGCACTCGCGGGCGCCTTCTATGGCGTGTCGGAGTCATGGTGCTCGGAATACGATTACTTCTGCATGATGACGCTCGGTCCCCTCGGCCTCGTGCTCTGGCAACTCTTCCCCATCCTCGCGCTGTGCAAATTCAAGAAAGCGTGCAAGCTCGCCCGGAGGAATCAGTGCCCCCAATGTGACTACAGCACCGAAGGCCTCCCAGCGCCAACCTGCCCCGAATGCGGCGCCAACCTCCATCCTCCCGGCGCAGCCGCAGAATCCTGATCAGTCCCATGGCGCTCCTCCTTATCCTCATCCCCGTCTTCATCATCCCGCCGTTCATCGCCTTCGTCTCCTACACCAACTGGAATCTCATTCGAGCGCGCAAGTGGTCGCTCCTCAACGCCGGCTTCATGGTCGTCATCGCGGTCGTTGCGCCCCTGCTCGGCGTCTCCATCGCCTACGCCTGCGTCCCCGTCTTCCCAGGCGGGCGCGCCCTCGTCGTTCCGCCGGCCATCGCCATTCTCGTCGGCTCCATCAGCGCCGCCTCCATGCTCGGACTCGCCGTCCAGTCCGCGCGACTGGCAGTCGCTCTCATCACGGTCGGTGTCTTCTCCGCGATCGTCTACGCTGCGCTCGCGCTCACGCCCGTCATCAATGTCAACGGCCTGGGTCCGATCTTCGCACTCTTCGCCGCCATGGTCGCCTGGCATGCCGGCGCCATCATCGGCCTCAATGCGTGGTCCTCGCGCATCGAAGACGCCACCAGACACCTCTGCGGCGTCTGCGACTACGACCTCTCACAAGTCGCCTCGAACCGCTGCCCAGAATGCGGCGAACGTATTGCCGGCGAGGAAACGCCCTCCACCTCGAGGAGCGACGCCGCATGACGCAGTTCTTCACCCTCACCTCAATCGCCATCGGACTCAGCGCCGCGCTGGCGTCGATCTTCGTGCTCAGCAGCTTGCGCAGGATCGGACCGCTCACGGCGCGCCGGGTCATCGCCGTCGCGATCTTCGGCGCCACCTATCCCTTCGTCGCCGGCTTCGGATTCGTCTTCGCAGACGCCGGCTTCTCCATCATCGGCGGCGTCCCAGTCATGTACACCGGGGTCACCTTCGGCCCGCTGCTTGTCGCGCTGGCGCTCGTGACCTTCTACGTGGCCGGCGCGCTCGCCCTGCTCACGCGCTCCCTGCGCGTCGTCATCTTCACACTCGCCGCCGGCCCCACCGCCGGCCTCTTCCTCCTCGCCGGCTTCATGCGCGATCTGGAGGTCTCTGTCGCCAATCTCCCGATCATCGCCGCGAGCATCGTCGTCTGGCACATCGTCATCGCCGCCGCCGTCGACACCTGGGCGCAGAATGAGGCGCGCACCGTCAACGACGCTCAGGAAGACGCGAACGAGAAGTCACAGAGCGCCGCCGACAGCGATGACTCCGACACCTGACTGATGTCGAACACGACCACAATCCTCCTCATCATCGCCGCCGCGTCGCCGGTCGTCATCTTCCTGCCGTTCGCGATCCGCATGCTCTCGATCCATCCGCGATTCGATCTGCTGCGGGCGCTCCTGCTCGGCGCGTTGACCATCGTCTTCGACATCCTCGCCACGTGGTGGTTCTTCGTCGCAACGTTCAACTGGCTGCCGCAGCTCGTGCTCGCGATCTACCTCATCTCCGTCGGCGCCGGCTCAGTGTCGTGCGCAGCCGTGCTCTTCTGGTGCACCGGCTCGAAGCGCGTCCCGCTGCAGACGCTCCTCGCCGGGCTACTCGCCGTCGCGATTTTCATGCTGGGCCTCCACTGGCGATTCCAGGAGTGGTTCTGGGAGCTCTTCCTCGTCGCGTGCCTCGCGTGGCACGTCGTGACGATGCACGCGCTCTGGCGATGGCGCCGATTCATGCAACGCGGCGTCTACAAGGGACGATGCGCCCGCTGCCTCTACGACCTGTCCGAACTCGACACCGACACCTGCCCCGAATGCGGCTCGACGTTCGACCGCTCACTTCTCTCTCTGCAATTGGGGCGTGACGAGAAGCGCCCGCTCCCTGACGCATGACGATCACCGCCGCCCACATTCCGCTCGCGATCGTGATCGGCGCTCTCCTCCTGTCTGGCATCGCATTCGTCATCTATGTCGAGATCGCGCTCGTGCGCGCATTCCGATGGTCCCGCGCGCGCTGCCTCACGCTTCTTGCGATCAGCCTGGCCTTCCCCGTCGTTCCGCCCGCCATCTACATCGGCCTCGAAATCAACCTCCCCCTGCTCGGCCTCCCTGCTGGGCGCACCGCCCTCATCATCACCTCCGCATTGATATGGACAACGATCACCGCAATCACGCTCTGGTGGATGACGCAGAGCTCGCGCGTCGCCGTCATCAACCTCCTCGCAGGCGTCCTCTTCGCCGGCTTCACCGTCATCGCATCCTGGCGCGTTTCATCGGGAAACGCATACGGCATGCTGTTCATCCTTCTGGGCGTACTCATCACCTGGCACGGCGCGACCGGCCACGCACTCTGGACCTGGTCCTACAGCCGCGCCGCCGAGGCCGTCGGATTCTGCAAGAACTGCGGCTACAGCCTCGGAGGACTCCACACCTCCAAGTGCCCCGAATGCGGCGCCCCCTACGCATCGCCCATCAGGATCATCCCCGCCTCCATGCTGCCTCCGCCCGACGAAAAAGCGGACACATAACTCCCGCAGTGACGCCCCCGGATCCGCCTCCGACGCCGCGTCCGAGAGATCTCACAAATCAGATGTTCCGATTAGACGCCTCTGCAGGTAAACTGCCCCTGATCAGTCAGAACCGACGTGGCCACGACCCGCGCAGGCGTCTCGTGTGGGTTCAGACCGCGTCAGGGGGGACTCAGAGAATGTACCCGCGCCATCATTCCCTCTATAACGCAACTCTTTGCGCAAGCGCCGGGATCCTCCCGGTCGCTCTTTCGGTGTGCGCATCCGCCGCCCCGACCATCCCGACATTTTCAAATCAGACCGCAAGCGCCGGGCTCACCATGAGCCACACCGCTCTTGAATCCGGGCATCCGACCAAATCCATGACCGCAGGAGGCGCCGTCGGCGACTTCAATAACGACGGCTGGCCCGACCTCTTCGTCATCGACGGAGGCGGCGCGCCGGATCGACTCTTCATCAATAATGGCGACGGCACGTTCACCGACGAAGCCGCGAGTTGGGGCCTCACCGACACCCACTACGGCTCCGGCGCCGCCGTCGGCGACTTCAACAACGACGGCCATCTCGACATCTACGTCACCAGCTTCGGACTCGCAGGAACCGGCTACAACACCGGTCAGCATCGCCTCTACCGGAACTCCGGCGCAGGCTCCTTCACCGAGGTCGCATTCAGCGCCGGCGTCCACGAGTCCACCTCGGTCACGCCCGATGGCTTCGGCGCCGCCTTCGGCGACTACGACCTCGATGGCGATCTCGACCTCTTCGTCTGCGGCTGGCATGAGTTCTCAGATGGCAACCGCCTCTTCCAGAACAACGGCAATGAGACCTTCAGCGACGTCACCGTCAGCGCCGGCGTCTTCGACCCCGACATGCACGGCTTCTCGCCGCGATTCGCCGATATGGATGGCGATTGCCATCCCGAACTGCTCATCGCCGCCGACTATGGCACAAGCCACTACTACCTGAACAACGCCGACGGCACGTTCACCGACATCACCCCCGCCAGCGGCACCGGCCTCGACACCAATGGCATGGGCCAGTGCGTCGGTGACTTCAATCGAGATGGACGCCTCGACTGGTATGTCACCTCGATCTTCCACGACACCATGCCCAACGGCTTGTTCACCGGCAACAAACTCTATTACGCAACCGCAGATCATCTCTTTGATGATGTCTCCGTCGCGATGGCCGTCGAAGACGGCGGCTGGGGCTGGGGAGCGGAAGCCGTGGACGTCAATAACGATGGACACGTGGACATCGTCGAGACCAACGGCTGGGACGATCAGAGCGACCAGTGGGAGAACGAGCGCGCCAAGGTCTTCTACAACAACGCCGGCACGCCCTACCTGGACGTCGCCCTGCCCTGCCAGCTCGCGCACGATCTCCTGGGGCGCGGCCTCGTGCGCCTCGATTACGACAAGGACGGCGACCAGGACATCGTCATCTTCTCCTACAGCGGCGAACTCCAGCTCTGGCGCAATGACGATGGCTCGACGCTCGGAAACTCCCTGACGATCCACTGCGACACCTCGCTGAATCCGGCGCTCGCGCCCAACGGCTTCGGCACGCGCGTCGAAGTGACGACGGTCGATGGAACCCAGGTCGTCTTCATTGACGGCGGCGGCACCTACGTCAGCACCAGCGAGATCAGCGCCCACTTCGGACTCGGAAGCGCCGCGACCGTCACTGAGCTCCGCGTCAAATGGTCCGATGGCTCACAATCCCGGCGCATCGGCGTCGGCGTCAACCAGACCATCACACTGATCAACGCCGGACCCACCGATCTCAACGCAGACGGCGCCATCAACAGCAACGACCTCGCCCAGCTCCTCGGATTCTGGGGCTCCGGCGATCCCGTCGCGGATGTCGATGGCGACGGGACCGTCACCAGCGCCGACCTCGCTCAACTCATCGGAAGCTGGAATCCCTGATTGATCGGGAAACGAATCGCGCCCACGCAGTGTCACCAGAAAAGAAAGGTGATCCGCCAGGCAACAAACAGCACTCTCGCAACGCCTTCGACCCCGAGCGTCGATTGGCCGTAAGCTGCACTGCGCATGTCCTCCAGCATCGCGCTCTATGTGATCATCAATCTGCTCTGGATTCCGGGCGCGGCGTTTGCGATCTATTCGAACCTCGCGCTGGAACGCGCACGGCGCTGGACGTGGGGACGTTGCGCGGCGCTGATTGCGATCAGCATCCTGTTTCCGGGGATCGGGATCGCGCTCTTCCTGAATCTGCAGGCGTGGCTCGGCGTCTTCGGCGCGGCCTCGCCGGGACTGCTCTTCTTCGGCGCCATCCTTCTTTGCTCAAGCGCGACGGCCGCGTGCCTGACCTGGGCGACGGGTTCAAAACTCGTGGGCCGGCGCACGCACATCGCCGGCGGAATCGCGGCGACGCTGGCGCTCCCCTTCAGTTTCAGCGGAGCGCTTGGTCCCTTCGGCCCGATTCTCGCGCTGCTGCTGCTGCTCGCTGCGGCGATCGTCTGGCACGCCATCGTCGCCACAACACTTTCGCGCTGGGCGTACAACACGCTTGCGCACGCCATCGATCACTGCGCCGAGTGCGGCTACGACCTGAAGGGATTGCGATCGAAGACGTGCCCGGAGTGCGGCGCCGCGATCAGGGCTCCGGCAAAGAGCGGTCGCCGATGACGCTGGTCTCCTGGAGCATGAGCACGCGCACCGGGATTTCCTGCGGCAGCGTCTCATGCGCGATGCGGTCGAGGTCCTCGACGAACGCCGTTTCAAGCGGTTTCTCACTGGCGAGAACGATCTTCACGCCCTCCTGATCGCGCACGCCGGAGCGCGCCATGAAAATGACGTCAACGCCTTCTTCCTGCGCGATGCGCTCCCCGAGACGATCGCGCACATCAGGAGAGAGCGGATAGAAGAGCGCCCGCGCCGGGCCGACGCGGAGCGAGCGGCTGAGATCGTGGGCGAGGGGCGCGAGCAGGGTAATGAGAGCGAGCATCAGCGCGAGGTTCGTGCGGCGGACCCAGACGGGCGCTTTCGTGTTGCGGGCGCCGTCGAGATCGAAAAAGCGGAAGACTGCCGAGGCGCCGAGGACGATCGTCACGGCGTTGGTCAGGAAGAGCAGGAAGGCGCCCAAAGCTTCGTCGAAGGCGGCGCGCGTCAGGCAGATGCCGGTGGTCGCGAGCGGCGGAACGAGCGCGACGGCGATGGCGACGCCGACGAGCGTGCCGCCGATGCCGGGGCGCGCGATGGCGTAGGCGCCGGCGAGACCGGAGAAGAGCGCGATGGCGAGGTCGATGACCGTCGGTTCGGTGCGCGCCATGATCTCGGGTGTGAGGTCGATGTGCGGCGTGACAAACCCAATCGCGATCGACGTGAGCAGGCCGAGGCCGAGGCCGAGGGTCGTCGCCGCGAGTGACTTGCGGAAGAGCACGGCGTTCGCCTGCACGAGCGCGAGGCCGAGGGCGACGAGCGGCGTCATGAGGGGCGCGACGACCATCGCGCCGATGACGACGGCGCCGGCGTTCTGGAGCAGCCCGAGGGCGGCGATGCCGGAGGAGAGCATCATCATGATGAGGAAGTCGGCGCTGACCTTGCCGCCGGTTTCCATGGCTTTGTAGAGATCGATGCGCTCATCGCGCTGGAGGACGGGGAGAGTTTCGCGGAGGCGCCCGATGAGGCGTTCGACGAGTCCGGGGCCGCCGGCGGTGAGAGAGCGCACCAGGATCGCCGTGGGCGCATCATCGGCATGTTCGACAATGAGCTCGCGCAGCCTCTTGCGCGATTTGCTCTTTGAGAGTTGTTCGGTGGACTCGACCATGACGGCGTCCACCTGACGAAAGCGATCTTCGACCTGATCGATAAGCGGTTTCGACGCGTCGCTGTCGTACTCGAGTCGCTGGGGCGCCGTGGCGCGTGACGTCGCCTTCTCCAGCGTTCTGCGCGAGCGGCTGAGATTCTCCGCATCGAAGAGCGCCTCGACGGAGGCCTCGTCATCGTCTTTCAGCGCACGAAAGAGGGACGCGAGCGCGTTTGAGCCGGCGCCTTCGAAGAGCGGCGCGAGGAATGACATGCCGTCTTTCGGGAGGGACCGTCCGGGCCGGATGAGCGCCAGGTGCGAGGGCGCTGCGCGGAAGAGCTTGCGCGTCAGTGCGCCGACCTGCTTGGGCTCATTGAGATCGAGCGGCAGGATGCAGAAGACGAAGTCAGGATGTTGCTCGATGACATCGACAACAGCTGCAGCGCCGGGTTTGGGCGCGGTGAGGCGCGCGAGCTTTACGTCCTGGTTCTCGAGCGCCTTGACGGACTGAACAACAACGCCGGCGAGTTCGGAATCCTGTTCTTCCTTGTCGAGCGAGATCTTGCGCCTGCGCGTCGAGTCGCCTTCGGCTTCGCAGATGACGATCTCGAGGCCGTGGCCCATGCGCGAGGCCATCCAGGCGGACCAGCGGATGAGTCCATCGCAATGCTCGGCGGTGTCGAGGTAGAGGATGGCGCCCATGGGGGCGCAGTGTAGCGGTTCGTGTTATTCGCCTGCGGCGAGGCGTCGCATGAGTTCGTCGATGTAGGAGTCGAGCGAATCGGCGCCATCGCCTGCGTTGCAGAGGATGACGACGTTGTAACCGGAGTCGTACATGTAGCAGTAGGCGGCGACGCCGGGTCCGCCGCCGGCGTGGCCGAAGCGGGAGGCGCCTGCGAGATTCGGGCGGAGGGCGAAGCCGTAGCCATAGTTGTTGGCGCCGACGTCGGTTGCGGGTGTCGTCATCTCCTCGAGCATCTCAGGTGAGACGATGCGCCCGGCGCGCAGCTGCTGACAGAAGGCGAGGAGGTCGGGGGCGTTTGAGTAGGAGGAGCCGGCGGGGCAGCCGCGCGCGCGCTGGGTGTAGATGTTGTTGGTCCAGGATTTCGTTCGCGGCGAGTAGAAGTAGCCCTGGGCGATGTTGAGGTTGACTTCGTCCTGATCGATGCTGCCGGTGTTGGCGAGGCCGAGTGGCTTGTAGATCTCGTCCTGCATGTACTGGAAGTAGTCGCGCCCGCTGACGCTTTCGATGATCCTGCCGAGCATGACGAAGCCGGAGTTGCTGTAGCTCATCTTCGAACCGGGTTCGAAGTCGAGCGATTCGGGTTTGCAGAAGACGGCGTAGGAATCGACTTCACGGAAGTGGGCGCGCGGGGTGTCGAGATAGTCGGGATGCAGGAAGAAGTTGCCAACGGCGCCGGAGTGCGTGAGGAGGTGGCGCACGGTGACTTTCTGGGCGTCGACGGGATCGATCCAGTCTTCGGTGAGGAACTCGACGATGGGGTCATCGAGATTCAGATGGCCCTGCTCGACGAGGCGGCAGATGGCGAGAGCCGTGAACATCTTGGTCATGGAGCCCAGGCAGAAGCGCGTGTCGAACTCGTTCGGGACGGCGTACTCGCGCGAGGCGTCGCCTGCGACGAAGGAGTGAATGACGCGGCCGTCTTTGGCGATCGCGACGACGCCGGAGAAGCGGTCCTGATCGACGAGGAGCGCTTCGAGCTTTTCGACTTCTTCGAGCAGCTCGGGTTCGGTGATGGGCTCATCGAAGATGTGCGCTGGCGGGCGGGCGCGGACGATGTCGAAGTCCTTTGGGCGCGCGTCGTCCATCGAGGTGTAGCTGACGAGGAGTCCCTGCCACTGGTAGGTGTTGGTGTTGCGGAAGATGACGGCGGCGCGCGGGGCATCGTAGGTTCGCACCTCGGCGACTTCCCATTCGGTTCCGTCTTTGGTCATGTGATCGAGATAGCGTTCGAGGAGTTCGCGCTCGTAGGTCTTGTGCAAATCGGGGTGACAGGTGTTGTCGAGGAAGTCGATGTAGGCGTCGAAGTCGCGCGCGAGGATGATCTCGTAAAGATCGATGGCGGGCTGGACGAGGGGCGAGTCGGGGGCGCTCTGCCAGATCTGTTGGCGCTCGGCGGGCGATGAGGCGGCGAGCGCGCTCGGTGCGATGATGACGCAGAGGGCAAGCGCGGCGATGGTTGCGCGCCGGTTGGCGTTGCGCAGATTGTTCATGGAGGTCCTCCTCGCGGGCGAGTTTAACTCCCGCCCTGCTCCTCCCAATGGATGCGCGCGGATTGTGTTTCTGTCGGGGAATTGGGATTTGATTTAGATCGGTCGTGCTTGGCGCGAGTATCTGATCGATGGGGATTGGAGAAGAGAGTAGAAGAGAGGAGCCCTCACCCTGCCCTCTCCCATAAACGCTGCGCGTTTCAGGGAGAGGGTGGCGGAGGCGACTTCGGTGCGGCGCGTAGATACCAGAATTCGTATGCGCGTCTTGCGAGCAATCCAATCGCAAAGGGCACTGCAATGAGCACCAAGATATTGCCGAGAAGCGCAATGAACATGGTGGAAGAACCCAACCCACCCAAGTACGCCCATTCATCTCGGCCGCCCCACATCCTGAACGGATAGCCGAAGTCATAGTAGTAGTGAGACATGGGGCGAAGATGCTGACGCACGATGGGCGCGAACGCTCGCCACGCATTCATCAAAAGGAGCACTGCGAGCGTGAGACGGCACGCGATCCGGAATACGGCGCCTGACCGTGGGGCACCGGAAACTGAACGAGGCCTGGCGAGATCGTAGTTGCGTCCACATTCAGGACATCGCCCGGCCGTTGCCGGAAGTTCATATCCGCATTTCCTGCAGTAGACGTTCATGCTTGCGCCGTTTCAGCGCTGTAGCGCCAACTCGCGCGCGGCTCTACACGAACTCTTCCGCCCAGGGGACGAAGAGTTCGACGAAGAGGTAGATGCCGATGGCGAGGAGGATCATCGTTCCGATGATCTGGATGGTCATCATCAGGACTTCGCGCCAGTAGCGCTTCATCTTGTGGAGGCGCACGGCCTTGTAGACCATCGAGATGCCGAAGGCGAGGGGGATCAGGAGGAACCACCACTTGCCGCCGGTGAGCGTGATGGGGTCGAGGAAGGGTCGCCAGGCGTGGACCGTGTCGGGCGTCGAGTTGATGACGAGGTCTGCCAGCATCATGCGACATCCATCTTTCCGACGACCTTGGGTGTGTCGTCCTTGCGGCGGCGGCGGGGGGCGTGCCAGCCGGCGTCGATGATGCAGATGGCGTTGAGCATGCCGGCGATGGAGGCGTAGAGCCAGCCGACTTCGTTCACATGGGAGAGTGACTTGGTGCGGTTGGGCTTGTTGTCACGGAACCAGTCGGCGCTGGCGCCGGGGGGCGGGTCATTGGCCTTGAGCTTGTTCTGATGGAGCCAGTCGACGGCGAAGGCGAGGGGTCCGACGGGGGCCTGGGCGAGGAAGGGCCATTTGTCCTCTTTGGAATCGATGACGTCGACGCCTCCGATGAAGACGCCGCCGAAGAAGAGGCCGAGGACGCCGACCATGATGCAGATCCCGCGTTGTTTTTCGCCGAGGTGCAAATGCCCCAGCCCGGGGAGGACGAACGCGAGGACCGCCGCGGCGGGCTGGAGTCGTTCATCGGAACCGGGTTTGGACGTCTCGGCCATGGGTCCTCTTTATAAGGAGGGGGCGTCGGGATGCTGCGGGGTTTTTCTGGAGGATGTTTCGTCCAGATGTGGTCCCGGCCTTGTCTGAGTATTTGACAGGGCGGGATCTGGCATTAGTGTACCGCTCGATTGGCTTGCCGTGGCCGGAATCGGCGGGTCCCGGGTGGGTGCGAAGCCGCACGAGGCGGCTTTGGAGGCACACTGATGACGGCACTGCTCGAAGCGACTCGTTCGGCGCACAACGACGACGAGTTCGAGTTTGCGTCTGCTCCTGTTCTCCTTGCAGCTGATGACGAGGATGAACTGGATGACGATGACGATTTTGACGATGACGACGACGACTTCGACGACGGCTTCGACGATGAAGGCGGCGACGAAGACGGTGACGACGACTTCTTCTACGACGACGATAACGACGAGGACCTCGACGACTTCGATCCGTCGGATGATGAAGACGATGACTTTTGACCCGGGGGCGGCGTCCGCAGCGTGAGGCGCGGGAGTCCGGCCCCTTGGAGGGCTCGACTCATGACCTCAGGCAGTTCAGATCGTCGAAGCGACAGGACAGGCGACTCGGAGCACGATCGCTCGGTGGTGGACCGGCGCTCGGGCGTTGATCGACGGGACCATCCGGATGGGCAGGCGCCTTCGGGGCTCGAGCGTCGTCGCGGCGCGGGGCGCCGGCTGAGCGATTTCACGCGCGCGGCGGAGGAAGGCGAGCACACGAAGGAGCAGTTCCTCTTCGTGGCGGCGATTGACGCGTTCAAGCGCGCCAACGGCAAGACGTTTCCGAGCTGGACGGATGTGCTCGAGGTGATTCGTCTGCTCGGCTACCGGAAGACGTGCTCTTCGGAGCTTTCGCTTCCGAATGCGGAGGACTGGACGGAGAAGGCGGATGCGCCTTCGAACGTGCGTCCTTCTTCGGGCGATGGCGAGACGGCCGGCGGGATTGCGGCGTAAGCGCCGGACTGGCACATACAAGATGAAAGAAAGCCGCCCGTTCTGTGGGCGGCTTTTTCAATTGGCGATTCGGTTGGGCTGTTGCGTTCAGCCGTTCTGATCGTAGTAGTCGACGTTGACCTGAACGTAGTCGGACCATTCTTCGGGAAGATCTTCTTCGGGGAAGATGGCGCGGACGGGGCATTCGTCGACGCAGAGGCCGCAGTCGATGCAGGTGTCGGGATCGATGTAGAGCTGGTCGAAGTCTTCGAACTTCGGGTTGTCCTTGGTTGGGTGGATGCAGTCCACCGGGCAGACATCGACGCAGGCGGTGTCCTTGGTGCCTTTGCAGGGTTCGGCGATGATGTGAGTCATGGCGGCGGGGATCCTCAATGAGCAGGAGGCGCGGAGCCTGAGTCATCGGCGCCTTCGGCTGATCCGGATGAGTTCCGGATTGGCTTCGGGCGGGAGGGCATGATAGCCCGCGTGATATGTGATCCAAGCACAATTCCGGCGGCTTGGCGGCGGTCGGCGTCTGTATAGATGGATCGGTCGAGATGGCTTCGCGCTTGGTATAGGCGCCGGCGGGATGGTGGGCCCGGGGACTGGACGGCGGGCGTCCGGGGCGAGCGTTGGGGGGGCGGAAACAACAACGGCCCGGGCCGGGCGCCTGAGTCCGGAGGAGTAGACTCGGGGCGCCTTTTGGGGGCCTGGGCCGCAGTGTGTTCTTCAAAACGACATTGGGACCGGAGGCGAGGCCGGTCCCAATGTCAATATCTGGCGCTCTAGGCCCTGAGGACGATCCCAGGGCCGACATGAATCGCTGCCGCTGTTCAGATGATTGAAATCAACGGCGGCGGCGAGTCGTCTTCCGACGGGCCTTCTTGCGGGTGGCCTTCTTGCGGCCGGCCTTCTTCCGAGTGGCCTTGCGGCGTGCCTTCTTGCGGGTCGCCTTCTTGCGTGTGGCCTTCTTGCGAGTGGCCTTGCGGCGAGCCTTCTTGCGGGTCGCCTTCTTACGCGTGGCCTTCTTGCGAGTGGCCTTGCGGCGAGCCTTCTTGCGTGTCGCCTTCTTACGCGTTGCCTTCTTGCGGGTCGCCTTGCGACGAGCCTTCTTCCGGGTCGCCTTCTTGCGCGTGGCCTTCTTACGAGTGGCCTTGCGTCTTGCTTTCTTCCGAGACGCTTTGCGTCTCGCTTTCTTCTTCGCCATTTGGAACCTCCTCAGTTAAGAGATCGGAGCACGAGGTCTCCACCGCGGCAAAGAGCGCCGTATGTAGTGATACCTCGGGAAGTATCCACAAAGTATCGGAAGCTATCCACCCCCCCCTTCAAGAAAGATGGCGTTCTGAGGTCGTGCGCGGGGTCCGCGTGGGTTGCGCGATGGGGATCTGCGCGCGGGATATGTGATTCGTATATGGAAACGGCGGGCGCGCGCGGTTCGGGCGCTGCCGGCGGTCGTACGAGCGGCGCATGCGCGGGTGATCGCGCTGAAAGCGGCTTGTCATGCGGGTTTCGGCGCGATGGTGTTGGTGTGCGCGGAGGCGCATCGGGGCGCTGCGCGGGGTGTGTGCGCGGCGCGCGCGCGGTGGGACGGACGTTGCGCGGCGCGCGCGTGCGGGGGCGCTGCGCGGACGTGTCGCGGGGTGAAAATTTTTTTGGTTTTGTGGGGTTGAAGGGTTGTGCGGGTGTGGTTTTGGGGTTGTGCGCGGGGTGTTGCGGGACCTCCAGGGCGCGTGCGCGCGCCGGGTGAGCGCATCGCACAGGTGGAGGACGCGCCGGCGCTCGTGACAGAGGCGTGACATTCGCGGGGCGTAGTTACGCGTACCACTCATCAGTGACGGGACTGGATCTGAACTCTCGCTTTGGAGGCTTCACTGATGAAGAAGCTGCATGTACTCGGACTCTCATTCGCTCTCGTGTTCTCGGGCCTGGCTGCGCCGCCGGCGGCGTCGCAGATGGCGGTGAACGATGATCGAATCGACGCGACGGCGATGCGCCGGAGCGTGATCGTGCCGCAAGGGCGGCATCTGGGGCCGCAGTCGTGGCGGGTGATTGAGGTTTCGCATGTTGACGCGGATGTCGTGATCAATGGGCAGGTTGCGACGACGACGCTCGAGATCGTGATGCGCAATCTGACGGGCGCGGTGCAGGAGGCGGAGGTCGTGCTTCCGGTTCCCGAGGGCGCGTCGCTGGTCGGGTTCTCGATTGACGGGCCGGGCACGGGTTTCGAGGCGCAGCTCATGGAGCGCGCCGAAGCGACCCGGATCTATGAAGGCATCGTGCGCACGATGCGCGATCCGGGGCTGCTGGAGTTCGTGGGTTACAACATGATCAAGAGCAGTGTGTTTCCGGTGCAGGCCAATGGCGAGCGTCGGGCGCGGATCGTGTATGAGCAGTTGCTTGATCGCACGGGCGAGCGGATTGACTATGCGCTGCCGCGAAGTGACGGGGGCGCTGACACGGGCGGGGCGATGGCGCCGTGGTCGATTGATGTGCGCCTGATCGCGCGCGCGGGGATCTCGACGATCTACTCACCATCGCATGCGATCACGCGCTCGCGGAATGCGCGGGGCGCCTATGAGATCTCGGTTGCGGCGCATGATGCGCAGGCGCCGGGGGCGTTTCGGCTTTCGTATGTGCTCGCCGCGGACCATGGGGTGGCGCCGACGGTGATGATGTATCCGGCGCTGGAAGGCGAGGCGGGGTATTTCCTGATGCTGGCGGGGACGCCAGAGGAGCTTTCATCTGTCGCTGCGGCGCGGGGCGCTGCGCGGGAAATCACGCTGGTGATCGATCGTTCGGGGAGCATGGGCGGCGTGAAGCTTGCGCAGGCGCTGGAGTCGGCGCGCCAGGTGATTCACGGCCTGCGTCCGGGGGAGCGCTTCAACATCCTGGCGTACAGCGACACGGTCGAGCGATTCAGCATGGACGCCGTGGAGAAGAACAATGCCACGGTCGCTCAGGCGATCGAGTATCTCGAAGGCGTGACGGCGCAGGGCGGGACGAATCTGCATGCGGCGCTTGGCGCGGCGCTCAGGCAGTCTCCAGCCCCAGGGACGCTGCCGCTGGTGATCTTCCTGACGGATGGACTGCCGACGGTGGGCGACACTGCTGAGACTTCGATCCGGGCGCTGGCAACGAACGCGAATCCGCATGAGCGGCGGGTCTTCACGTTCGGCGTGGGTCATGATGTGAATGGACCGCTGCTGACGGCGATCGCGGATGACTCGCGCGGGGCGGCGACGTTTGTGCATCCGGGTGAGGATGTCGAGGCGAGGGTGGGCGAGGTGTTTGCGAAGCTGCACGGGCCGGTGCTGGCGTCGCCGCAGCTTTTCGTGATGCGAGATGAGATTCGCCGCGGGCCCAATGTTCCCCGGACGATCTTCGACGTGATTCCCGGGGCGGGCGAGATTCCCGATCTCTTCACCGGGGATCAGCTGGTCATCGTGGGTCGATATCACCACGCTGGAGAGCTGACGCTTCGCGGCTCCTTCCTCGGGGCGCCGATGTCGTTCTCCACGGCGCTCGATCCTTCGCTTGCGCGGACGAGCAACTCGTTCATTCCGCGTTTGTGGGCGAATCGGAAGATTGCGACGCTGATCGATTCGGTTCGGCGGCTCGGAGCGGATCCTTCGATCGGGCAGGATGATCCCCGGCTCAAGGAGCTGACGGATGAGATCGTGCGTTTGTCTCTGAAGCATGGCGTGATGACGGAGTACACGGCGTTCCTGGCGCGTGAAGACGTGGCGTTTGCGCGTGCCGAAGAGGCGGTCGAGTTCGCACAAGACGCGATGCATCGCCGGGCCGTGCGAACTCGCGGGGGCGCCGGCGGCGTGTCGCAGAGCATGAACACGATGGCGCTGCGCGAGATGGACTCCGTGAGCGAGAGCAATCGGTTCGTGAACGACGACCTCGACGAGGTCTCGATCTTCGGCGTGCAGCAGGCGGCGGATCGTTCGATCTTCCGTCGCGGCGGGCGCTGGATCGACGGATCGCTTGCGGATGAGCCGGGCGAGATCGAGGCGGATCGGGAGATCGCGTTCGGCAGCCGTGCGCATCTGGATCTGGCGTCGCGATTCTTCCGCGAGGGTCGCCAGGCGCTTCTGGCGCAGTCGGGAGATATTCTCTTGACGGTTGACGGCGAGCGTGTGCTGATTCGTGCGGCGGCTGATGAGCGCGAGCAGGCCGAGTGACTGATTCTGACATCCTCCTTCGGAGCGCGGTGACGATGGCTGAGCGGCGGATCCTTGTTGTCGAAGATGACGAGGCGATTCGTTCGGCGATCGTCGCTGCGCTTTCGTTTGAGGGGTTCGAATCGATCGAGTGTGATCGGGGCGATGAGGGCGCGCGGCTGGCGGTGGAGCTCGAGATCGATCTGGCGCTGCTGGATGTGATGATGCCGGGGATGGATGGGTTTGACGTGCTGGAGCGCGTGCGTGAGAGCCGTCCGGAGCTTCCTGTGATCATGCTGACGGCTCGGGGTGAGGAGCCGGATCGTGTGCGCGGGTTGAAGCTGGGGGCGGATGACTACGTGGTGAAGCCCTTCAGCAAGGCGGAGCTCATGGCGCGGGTGGAGGCGGTGCTGCGCCGATCGGCGGAGCGTCCGACTGATGTTTCGTGTGTGCGGCTGGCTCATTGTGCGTGCCATCTCGATCGACGTGTGGTCGAGTTCGATGACGGCTCGCGAGAGGAGTTGTCGGAGCAGGAGGCCGGTGTGCTTCGGTACCTGGCGATGCATGCCGGGCGCGTCGTGTCGCGCGATGAGCTGATTGATCGCGTGTGGCGGCTGGAGCCGGTGGGCCTGCGCGGGACGCGGACGGTGGACATGTGCGTCGCGCGGCTGCGATCGAAGCTGCGGGATGAGGAGGCCACCGTGATCCGCACCGTGCGCGGCAAGGGGTATGCGCTGGAAGGCGCAACGATCGAGGATGACGCCTGATGCGGCCTTCACGCGTGTGGTTCTGGTATCTGCTGGCGGTCATCGTCGCTGTGAGCGCGATGGCGTGGATGAGCGCGCAACTGATCGGTGAGGAGCGGCGGTCTGCGCTGGAGGCGGAGCTGACATCGAGGACGCGCATCGCGCTGTGGCGGATGGAGTCCGTGGCGGCGAGCGTGCTTGCCGTGGAGGGCGGGCGGCCATATTTCGTGTATCGCTCGTTCTATCCGGCGGATCGGGCGTATGACGCGTTGTATCTGCCGCTCAATGCGGGCGAGGCGGTCTATATGTCTCCGCTGCTGGATCAGGTCTCCGAGTTTGCGCTGGCTCATTTCGAGATAGGTCCTGATGAGACGATGACGTCGCCGCAGGCGCCGGCGTCTGAGTGGATGGACCTCGCCATCGCGCGCGGCGCTGATTCTTCGCGGATCGACGCGGCGCGCGCGGAGCTTTCGTCCCTTCGGCCGGATCGACTGGCGCTCGAGCCGATGGACTTCGTGGACTTCGCATTTGCATTTGACGCCAACGATCTCATCGACGAATCAGCTTCGCCTCCCGACGGGATGGAGTTTGACTCTCTGCAGCGCGAGCAGATCGCCCAGCGCGTGCAGAGTCAGAATCAGATGTTGTCGGAGCAGCGCCGGCGGGATCTGGGCGGTCGCGCGGCGCGTGGCGAGGAGTTGTCGGAGACGCTGGCGGACGCCGCGGACGATGATTGGGCGGGCGTCTCCGATCGCGCGCGTGAGTCCGGTGCTTTCGCATCCGATCAGTCGCAGATCGTGACAGCCGAGGGCGTCATGGAGGCCTCGTGGATTGATGGCAGGCTTATTCTGCGCCGACCGGTCATGGTTCGCGGTGAGCTCTATACACAGGGTGTCGTGCTCGACGATTCGGCGCTGCGGAGCGCGCTGCTCGGTGAGATCGGCGATCTGCTTCCATCCGCGGCGCTCGTTCCCTTGTCTGAGCGCGGGGGCGAATCTGCGCTTCTGGCTTCACTCCCATATGCGCTGACGCCGGGCGATCTTGGCGCGACGTGGGACGCCGGCCGGTCACGGACGCTGACCCCCCTGCTCTTCGCGTGGGCGGCGCTGCTGATGACGGGGCTCGCCATCGCGGCGCTGCTGCGGGGCGTGTTGTCTCTGAGTGAACGGCGAGCGAGTTTCGTATCGACGGTGACGCACGAGCTGCGCTCGCCGCTGACTTCGATCCAGCTGTATGCGGATCTGCTTGCTGAAGACGGCGTGAAGGACGAAGCGGGGCGGGCGAAGGCGCTGCAAACGATGCGCCGAGAATCTGCTCGGCTCTCGCGGCTCCTCGAGAACGTGCTGAGTTTTGCGCGCCTGGAGCGGACGGCGAATGGTCCGGAGCTGGAAGTCGTCGCCGTGGGCTCGGTGGTCGCTCGAGGGCTGGCAGCGCTGGAGGAACGGTGCGCCCAGGCTGAGATGTCGCTTGAGGTCGAAGGCGGCGCCTGGCGGGATGAGCGTGTGCGCGTGAACGTGGATGCGCTGGAGCAGGCGCTGTTCAATCTGGTGGACAACGCGTGCAAGTACGCGAGCGAGGCGAGCGTGCGGAAGATCCTCGTTTCGGGCTCCGTTCAGGATGACGCGGTGGCGCTGCGTGTTCGCGACTTCGGACCGGGCATTGATCCGGCGGATCGGAAGCGGCTGTTTCGACCGTTTTCGAAGAGCGCGAAGCGAGCTTCTGAAGGGTCACGCGGGGTCGGGCTGGGGTTGGCGCTGTCGCGAAGGTTGATGCGGTCGATGCATGGAGATCTTGCAATCGTCGAAATCGCAGGGATCGGCGCCTGTTTCGAAGTGCGGGCGCCGCGCGCTTAGATTCTCAGGAAGCGCCGCGCTGCGTTGCTCGGAAATCCCCGCATTCGGGGCAGCGGGACTCGCCGGGGTCCGGGTATCCACAATCGGGGCACAGCTTGTGTTGTGATCGGTACTTCGCGCGCGCGGCTCTGGAGGCGGCGCGCGCGAGGAGGAGTATGACGAGCATGCAAAGCGTGTTGGCGAGGAGGCCGAGGGGGAGCGGACGGAGCGGGATGACGGCGCCACGGTGAGGAATGGAGACGAGCTGATCGAGCATGACGCCGGTGTCGAGCGGCGACATCGTTGGGAATGCGCGCGCATTCGTCTCGTGGTCGTGCTCGACGCGCAGATCGGCGCGTGCGCACCGAAATGGAAAGCCGATGTCGATTCGCTGGTGCTCGTAGACCTGCGGCGATGTCGGGTTGATCGCGATATCGACGACGGTGTCCGTGCGAACGGGCGATCGCCTGCGGCCGATGTAGCTGCTGAATGCGTCTTCGGTTGACTGCGGCCAGTGCGCCGGCGCCTCGCCCGGCCATGCCCACGGACCGGCCGGAACGCTGGCTCGCGGCGGCGCAGCGATGAGCGCCGCGAACGCGTTGAGCGCGATCGTGAGCAGGAGCGCTGCGATGGCGAGCGCGAGCAACTCAGTGCGCGGCGGGCTCATCTCGATTGCGCTCCTCGTTCCGGGTCTCCTGTTCGGCGACGCTCAGATCAACTTCGTGATTCGCCGGCCAGCGCGCGCTGACTGACTGTTCGTGCTCCGCGCTCCAGGCGGCGCTGTTGCGGCGCCAGTGATTGGCCGGCCACGCGGCGGACAGATCGACGCTGTGGGTCGCGGGCTGCATTTCGCGCATGCCATGCTCGATCTCGGCAAGCGTCTCGAGTCGGCGGCGCTGCTGAAGCGTTTCGTGGAAGTGTGATTTCGACTCGTAGGTCATGTTCGTCCAGCGGGCGGCGCCCGGCGCTTCGGGTTTGTATGCGTCCACCAGGAAGTCGAGCAGCGCGTCGAGTTGGGTGTACTGCTGATAGGGGCTGATTGCGACGCGCTGATGCTGGACACCCACGAAGTTGCCGTGCTCGTCGATACCGCCGCGTTCGGTGACGTATGGATAGACGCTCTCGAGGATCTTCCTGATGGGCAGATCCGGCGGGACCTGGTCGAATGCGCCGTCGTAGTAATCGTTCGCGACGGACGAGGGCTCATAGATTGAGACGAGAATGCGCCTTTGTGTGGGCTGATCCTCGTAGAAGACGAATCGCGACTGTGTTCCCAGGAGAAGTCTCGGGCCGGATTCCTGGAGCAGTGTGAGCCGATCGGGCACGACCTTGTGCTCATTGAGCAGGTAATAGAGGGCGTTTTCGTTCTCGTTGTAGACAAGCCAGAGATAGAAGCCGGATTCGTCGAGGACGCCGGAGATGAGGCGTTCATGCTCGAGCAGATTCGGCGCCTCACTGCGATCGTCCCAGGAGCGGTCGAGAGTGAACGTTCGCTCGAGGCCGCGGAAACGCAGTGTGGCCAGATCGCGATCGGCGTCGAAATCGACCTCGGCGTTGTCGCCATCTACGATCGTGCCGATGCGCATGTCCTGACGGTTGTAATCGTCGAAGTAGCCGATGTGGATGATTCCCTTGTCGATGTCGACGAAGCGGAGGTTGCCGCTGACGAGCCTCGCGCCGAGGGGGAATCGGTAGTAGAAGTACCGCTCGGAGGGGTAGACCGTGAGATCAGGCGGCGTGTGACGCAGGACGAACTCGGCGATGGCGTGAGGATCGTCGAAGTCTGGCGTCGCGATCGACGCGGGCAAGTCGCAGGGCGATCGAGGCGCGGGATCACCGAGACCCTGTGTGGACCATTTGGTTTCGATCCAGTCCATGTTGAACCAGACCGGGCCGGCGACAGGCACGGTATTTGGCGCTTCTGCGCGGACAGTCGCTGCGGCGATCAAAAGCACGAAAGAGCAAAGGGCGATACGCATGGTTCCGGCGCCTCCGAAGCGGTGGAGTTCAGTTCTTTGAGTCAATGGCGATCGGAGCGGTTGCGCTCCGATCGCCGTGTGCGCGTGTCAGTGTTCTTCAATCAGTTAGGGGAAGAGGTCGTAGATGTCGGTGCCGGTGGTCCACCAGCTGTGATCCGGCGGGAAGAGTGGCCAGCCGTCGTCAGCGGGCTGTCCCCAATCGCTGGAGACGGCGCTGAAGTGTGTCGGCGGCCATTGCGGGTTGGTGTTTGCAGGCCAGGTGGTCGAGGCCGCGGAGTGATGATTGGTGGGCCAGCGCGCGCTGGTTCCGCCATGGTGTGAGTTGCCCGGCCAGGACGCTGAGACGGACGCCGTGTGGTTCGTCGGCCACTTGCTGGAGAAGGCCGAGCCATGGTTGTTCTGAGAAGTCGAGCCGTTGTGCCAGTTTCCAGACGTGTCGGCGCGGTGCTCCGTTGGATGTCGTTGCGCGGATCGCGATCCGCTGTGGTTGGGCGGGTAGGTCCGGCTGATGGAGTTGTCGTGGTCACTCGGCGACGGCCAGGAGGTGCTGGCGTCCGTTCGGTGATCAGGCTGGTACTCCCACTCTTCGCTGAGCGCGGAGCTGTGATCGCCGGGATCGGTGCCCCAGTCGGACGACACCGAGTAGGAGTGATTCGCCGGCCACGTATGCTGCGAGAAGTTGATGTAGTGGGTGCCGGAGCTGATTGCGCCGTTGTGTCCCGGCGGGAGCGTGGGCCAGTCGGACGTGATCGTGTGCATGTGGTCGTCGGGGAACCATCCGGAGAACCCTGAGCCGTGGCTGTCGGGATAGCTTCCGCTGATCGACTGCGAGTGCGAGCCGGCGGTCGGGCCCCCGCCCCCGCATGAACCCAGGAGCACCTGGTAGTCGTGCTGCATGAGGTAGTTCATGAGATCAACGACCTGCGGCGCAAGCCTCTCGGCGTCGGCGCGCATGGGCTTTCCGACCTTCCCGATGATGGCGAGAAGGTCGTCGGCGTTGACCACGCCGTCGAACGTGACGTCAGCGGTGTGATCGTTCTTGAGCTTCATGGCGATGACCACATGGAGAATGTCGGCTTCACCGACAACGCCGTCGGCGTCGAGATCGCCGAAGCTCCTTGCGATGATGCGCCTGACGGTCTCGATCTGATCGTTGATGGAGATCGTGCCGTCGAGGTCATGATCCTCGATGGGGATTTCCTGTGACAGGATATTGAGCACGATGTCGATGTCGCCGACGCAGCAATCGCCAGTTGCGTCTCCGAAGAGTTCGCCCTCCTGAAAGTGCCCGGCCAGGAGTGAATCGGGTGAGATGCACTCCGTCGGATCGCCTGCCTGGAGGACGCCTCCGACGGCTGTCGACGCGGCTGCGGCGGAGATGGCGCCGGCGAACGCAGTCGCCGTGCGTAACTTCAAACTCTGCATGTCTTACTCCTCTGATCGTCTCACAAAACAAGGGGACAGTGTGGGGCCATCTGGAGAGATGGCCTCGACACGCGCACTGACGATGGAGGGCGCCATGACCCAGGCGCCTTGGGAGAAGCGCGCGTGCGGACGAGCGCTTGCTCGGATCAGAGGAGCGACATCTTTCGCGAGGGTTTGGTTCTTCCTCCGCTCACCACGCGGGCGAGCGTCGCCTGCGGCGGGCGCACTGCATGAACGTCTGTGGACTTGCATCTCTCTGACCTTCTGTCGTGCGCGAGGTGACGCGCACGCGTGGAGTCTTGAGACACTCCCCTGGGTGGGTCAACGGGCCCCCCTGCCCAGGGCATGCGCTTATGGCGCCCGATTGGTCAGTTCAGAGGCGCTCACTGCGCTAAGACTGTGCGCAGAGCGATGCCAGGTCGTTCGATTGCGCGGCATGGACGCGGTTTGACGAACGACGTCGTCTGGATTTTGAGATTTGTTGTTGCGCGGCTCGCTCGTCGGCGAATGTCGGACTTCGTCTCGGCGATCAGCGCTGATCGTCGCCGCCGGAGAGCGCATCGGCCGTCTGCTTCGCCTCTTCGATGGGGCTCAGCAACGGGCTGGTCGGGTCCATGTCGGACGCGTTGTATTCGTTGCCTTCGGCGACGGCTGGCGCGCTCGGGTTTGCGGGGGCCATGCCTTCGGGGATGGCGCCGCCGGCTGCGGGCGGGACCCAGTCGTGGAAGATGCTGCTGAGGGACGTCGCGTTGACGTCGTTGTAGAGCTCGGTCGTCTTGCGATCGGAGACGAGCACGGGGACGCGCGCGCGGACGACGCCGTTGCCGGGGTTGTACCAGAAGGCGGCGATGGTGTTGTCGAGCGCGATGCGGTTCGGCGGGTGGACGAGTTCGGCGTGCTCGGGGCGCGCGACCTCGACCCACGGTCGATCGCCGGTGACGGTTGCGTTGGTTGGGAGGTCGGCGTCGAACCAGTCTGAGGAGACGGTCATGGGCCAGCCTCTGCCGTTGACGTCGGTGAGTTCGGCGGCGCCGCGCATGCGGATCTCCCGCGCGAGGACCTGGACGGCTGTCCGGGTCTGCGTTACGGCGTCATCCTCTTCGCGTTCGGCCCGCTGGTAGATGAGAATTCCACCGAGGACGAGCGCGAGCATGACTGCGACCACACTGTCAACTACGGCACGCATGGTTAGAACCTGCCCATTGGCTTCCTTCAGCTACGAATTCAAATCGGCATCCTGCAAGGGCGCGTGCGGTGGGGAATCTGATTCGGTGTGAAGGGGTATGGAGGGGATGGGTCGTGCGGATGGGGCGAGCGGGAGAATGGCCCGATAGACTCGGCGCGTTGAGGGGCGTCCTGATTCCTGGGGCGCCCGGCCCGATGGCCGCGGGCCGATAAGCGGCGCTTGTTAAGGAAGGGATGCGATGGCAGAGCCCGAGGTTCGGATGCTGGCGTGTGGAATGCCGCTGCTCGTGGAGCGGATCGAGGGCGTGAAGAGCGCGGGCTTCAGCTGGCTGATCACGGGCGGGGCGTCGCGTGACCCTGAGGGCAAGGAGGGATTGAGCGCGCTGTGGTCGGATCTCCTGCTTCGCGGCGCCGGCGACCTGGACTCGCGGGCGCATCGGGATGCGCTTGATTCGCTTGGGTGCTCGACCGGCACTTTGGTCCGGACCTTTTATATGAGTCTCGGGGGCACGCTGCTTGGCGAGCGGATATCGGACGCGTTGCCATTGGTGGTGGACATGGTGTTGCGGCCTCGGTTTGACGAGGAGTCGCTGGCGCCGGTGAAGGACCTGTGCAGCCAGGCGATTGAGGGTTTGAAGGATGAGCCGCAGGAGCGCGTGGCGATCGAGACGACGCGCCAGCACATGTCGGCGCCTTTGAATCGGTCGGGGATCGGAACGCTGGCGGGGATCGCGGCGGTGTCGCAGACTGATGTCGTCGAGGGATGGACGAAGGGCGCGAAGCCGAAGGGATCGATCCTGGCGTTCGCTGGCGACGTGGACGGCGACCGGCTCGAGGGTGAGTTGAATCAGCTGCTGGATGGCTGGTCGGGCGCGCCGAGCGCGGCGGCGCATCCGGGGCCGGGGCTGCGCGGGTATACGCCGATCATCGACGAAACGAACCAGACGCACATCACGATTGCGTATGACTCGCCGCAGGAGGATGACGCGAACTCGATGCTGGAGCGCGTGGTGACGAGCGCGCTTTCGGGCGGGATGTCGGGGCGGCTGTTCACCGAGGTGCGCGAGCGGCGCGGGTTGTGTTACTCGGTGTATGCGAGTTATCGCGCGGACCGGGAGTTCGGGCGGACGATCGCGTATTCGGGAACGACGCCGGAGCGTGCGCAGGACACGTTCGATGTGCTGCTTGCGGAGCTGGACAAGATCAATGGCAAGCCATCCGAGGGCGGCGGCGTTTCGGAGAGTGAGTTCGAGCGGGCGATCATCGGGATGAAGTCGCGCACGGTGATGAGCGGCGAGTCGACGAATGCGCGAGCGAGCGCGCTTGCGGGCGACTATCACAAGCTTGGGCGGCCGCGGTCACTTGATGAGATCACGCGTCAGATTGACGCGGTGACGCTGGATGCGGTGAACGGGTATCTGGAGGGTCGGCGTCTGGGCGACATTACGATTGTGTCGCTGGGGCCGGGTGAGTTGCAGATGCCGGGGTTCTAGGGAACTTCGGGAGGCGGCTGCGCGTAGAATTGCGGGATGCTGCTCCATGACGTGCCATTCAAGGCGGCAGACTGGGGATTTCGACATCCGGAAGTGGCGGGTGATCCATTTGGCCCGCGCTTCTGGTTGAGCCTCGAGGTCACAGCGATTGATGTCTGGGACGTCATTCTCGTGTACGGGATTTACGCCGCTGCGCCGGTTTTCATCCTCGCAGCGCTTGCGTGCGCCTGGCGGGCCAAAAGAATCGTCGCGATGCCTCGGAGGACCGGGGCCTTTTATTGCAGGCGATGCAACTACGAAGTTCAAACGACAGATCCACTTTGCACTGAGTGCGGGCGGTCTTTTTCGCGCGCGCGAAGGCGTGTCGCCGGCAGGACGTGGATTCGCCGGAGCATGGCGCCACTGGCGCTCTTCCTGATGACAGGCGCCGGCGCATTCTTCTTCCTGCAGTCACATCGTTCGAACGACTTTGCCCGAGAATGGGCCCATTGGCCTTCGGAGCGTGTCGGTCGGCTCATGGATATCAAGTATCCACATCGGCTTTATCGACAGCAGATCGCTGTGACACGTATCCGATTGTATGAACTGGAATACGGCGAGCTGAAATGGAAGACGGTGGTTGCGATGGGCGGCGCGACGGGCGCCCCGCTGCATTTTGACCGGAGCGGGCGCCGTCTCTTTATCCCGAGAATTCACTCAATCGAGGAACGAGCGCCGAAGGACGGGAAGCGACTCTGGAGGTGGGCTCCGCGCGGATCGCTGCGCTGCTACGGCGTGATTGGCGAGGCTGAACTCGACCAAGGTCACTATCTCTACACCGCCTGGGGGGCGAAGGACGCGGAAGAGCTCGAGGTCTACGCGCACGACATCGGCTCCATGAAGAGCGAGCACCTCTGTTCATTGAAGGTCGCGTTGCTCCCGCGCGACAATCTTCGGATCCACTCGCGGGTTCAGGCGATCAGTGTCAGTGGGCACGATGACGAGTTCACCACGTTCTATCTGGGACCGAAGGGCCTGCGAGCTTCACGCTTTATGCCCTATATGAGCGTCGTGCGATTTCAAATCGCGCGAGGCGCATCGGAGATCCTGGAAGAACGACGCACGGAGCTTCGTGTCGGATCGGGGTCTCTTGTTCTTCCGCATCGAGACTCGGTCATCATCAACCATTGGCAGAATCCGGAGGAGATCACGGAACTGAGCATCGAGGACGGAAGTCATCGATCAATCCGAACGAACGACTGGTTTTTTGAAGCCTGGCACACGCAGATTCGAAATCCGCCTCTGCCTTGGCGCGACAATGAGGTCCTCGTCTATAAGGGCGGGGGCTGGTTTGACTTCGCCGTCATCAACGTAGACACCGGCGAGATCGTGCGCTCGTACACGGGTGATCCGGGTATCCCGCTCATCTGGGGCTCCGCGCTGTTTGATTCCGGCAACTCGATGGCCGCGATCGGGCGGACAACTGCACACGCGCGGGCCGAGCGTGATCGGATGGGAGGCGTTCATCCGTATTTCCAACTGCGGGTCGTGATTAAGCTCGATGGATCATCTCCATTTGGCATGCCGCAAGTAAAGAGTCTCCAGTCGGGAGCGCAAGAGCCATGAACGATACGTCTCCATTTCATGACGGCGAACTCACTGTGCAGGCGCTGGCCGGTGAGGCCGAGCGGGCGGAGCGTGTCGGGGCTGTGATTCAGACTTCGATCGCGCCGGCGGCTGGGGAGTTCATTGCGCAGCAGCGGCTGCTGGTCGTGGGGTCTGTGGATGGGACAGGGACGCCGTGGGCTTCTGTGGTGGTGGGCGATGCGGGGTTCGTGACGAGTGATTCGGATGGGCTCACGGCGCAGATCGATCTGACGCGGTGCGCGCGCTCGGAGGCGGACATTCTGTGGTCGAATCTCGCGAACGATGATCGGATCGGGACCTTGCTGATCGAGCTTGCGACGCGGCGGCGGGTGCGTATCAACGGGCGCGTGTCATCGATGGATGAGGCGTCGATGACGATCGCGGTCGAAGAGGCGTATCAGAACTGCCCGAAGTACATCCAGGTGCGGGAGATTTCGGGGAGTGTGCGCGCGGCGATCGACAACTCGGAAGCGCACGAATCAGATGCGCTAACTGAATCGCAGGCGGCGCTGATTGCGCGGTCGGACACGATGTTCGTCGCGAGTGTGGCGGGAAGCGGGCGCGTGGACGCTTCGCACCGGGGTGGGGCGCCGGGGTTCTGCGAGTTGCTCGACGGGCGGACGCTGCGCATTCCGGATTACGCAGGCAACAGCATGTTCAACACGCTGGGGAATGTGCAGGCGCATCCGCGCACGGGGCTGGTGTTTCCTGATTTCGAATCGGGGCGCATCGTGCAGGTTTCGGGTGATGGTGTGATTCGATTCGGCGAAGACGATTCGCGCGGGGTCACCGGCGGGACGGGGCGGTTCTGGGATCTCATGATTGATCGAGTGCGGGAGTTTGAGCTCGATGCGGGCGTGACGTGGGCTTTTGTGGAGGCTTCGCCGTTTAATCCCGCTCCGACACCGACTGACGGCTAAGCATCCTGAGCGCCATTCCAGCGGTAGAATCTGGTGAGATGGCGGCGAGCTCTCGATCGAGCAGGTTGATCGATGGAGCGCGTCGCCAGGGGCGCTGGAACATGGTGAATCGAGTTCTTGCGATCGGCGCAGTGTCGGCTCTTGTCTTCTGCGGCGAATCGAGCAGAGGCGCTCCGGCTGTCTTCAGCGATATCTCATTGGACGAGGCTGTCGCCCGGACGACCGAGGATGGAACGCTGCTCATCATCGACTTCACGGCGGAGTGGTGTGCGCCGTGCAAGCAGATGGACAAGACGACGTGGGTTGACGAAAAAGTCGTCGCCTGGATCGATGAGCACGGTGTTGCGCTTCAGATTGATGTTGACAAGAAACGCGCGATCGCGAACAAGTTCCAAGTGCGCTCCATGCCGTTGATGGTGGTCGTCAAGGAGGGTGAGGAGTACGATCGCGCGTCCGGATATCGGACTGGTCCCGAGTTGATCGCATGGCTCGACGACGTGAAAGCTGGAAAGCGCGAGGTTGATCGGCTACGCGAAGCAGCGGAGGCCGATGGCGACAACGGCGCTATCGATGTTCAGGCAAAGATGCAGTTTGCGCAAAAGCTCGTCATGACGGGGCGCTTTGACGAGGCCCTCGAAGAGTATGTCTGGCTCTGGGAGAACATGCTTGATCACGAGATGGGGATGTACGGAGTTCGACTTTCGTTCTTCGTGGGCTACGTGGAGCGTCTGGTGATGGTCCATGAGCCGGCTCGCACTCGATTCACAGCACTTCGAGACGTCCTTACGGAGCGCGTGAACCAGCCAATAGTGAATATGGAGCAGTTCGTTGATTGGGTGGCGCTCAACAGGATGATCGGAGACACCGACGCCACGATCAGATGGTATGCGGAGCACAAGAACGATCCGAAGGCGCGCTATCTCGTTGATCGCGTGCAGCACAATCTCGAGCGACTGTTTATCGAGGGACGTCGCTGGGAGGATCTTCTGGAGTTGCATCCCGATCCCGCGTCCGTACTTGAAATGCAGATTCAGCGCGACGAAGAGATAGATCGGATGATGAAGGAGCACCGAAGGGATGAGGGGCTCGACGCCGCGCAGGTCGCCAGGATGAAGGAGGGCCAGAGACGATTCCGACGAATGGAGATCGCAACTTTTTACGGCGCCGCACTTGCGGTCGGCAAACCCGAGGCAGCATCCAGACTCGTCGACTTGGCATTCCGATTCGACGAGAGCAGTGAAATGGTTTTCGACCTCGTGGAAGCGGCGCTGGATGTCGACGAAGCTCGACCCGATCACCTCGACTGGCTCGAACAAAGGCTCAATACAGATCAGGACACCCGGAGGGCGAATCGACTGCGCTCGCGGGTCGAGCGAAGTCTGGAAGCGCATCTGGAAGATCTCGATTAGGCGCTCATCTGAGTCGATTTGAAAGAACAACACGCTGCGCGACGAGCGCAGCGTGTTGCCAAATTGATGAGATCACGGCGAAGAGCGCACGAGCGCCGATCGCCATGTGTGTGGAGGCCTAGCTTCTGCGGCGTCGGGCGGCGGCGGTCATCGCGAGGGCGAGGAGCGCGGCGCTTCCCGGCGCGGGGACGGACGACTCGGTGATGAAACGGAATGAGGCGCCTTCGAATTTGATGTCGGAGTCGGTGCGCGTCCATGTGCCGTTGGTCCAGAGGACATCGCCGTTGTCGAGCTCATGCACGCCTCGTGGTCCGAATCCGACGCCTGCGACGGTTCCGAGCGGCGTGCCGTCGGACTGGAACTCATAGACACCCGAGGGCGGCGTGAATCCGCCGCCGAGGAGGTTGCCGTTGGAGCTGCGTTCAGCGAGCTGCTGGATGAAGTCGAAGTCGGAGACGCCGTCGGAGCTGGCAAAGAACCCGAGGAAGGTTCCGTCGAGGGCGTAGCGCTCGATGCCGTCGTTGCCGGTGTCTGAGTTCGAGACGAGGAGTTCGTTGTTGTAGAAGAAGACATCCCAGTAGCTGGTGTCAGCGTCCGGGCGGCCATTGAAGACGCCGGTGACGGCGAGGGAGGGCACATCGATGGTGACGATGCCTTCTCCGAGCGTGCCGCTGGCGGAGCCCTGCGCGACGTATACGGTGTCGCCGACGTACTCCATGCCTCGGATGTTGTTGAGATCGCCGACGCCGATGTCGCCGATGAACGTGCCTCCGGTGTCGTAACGCCAGATGCGATCTGCAACCTGATCGGAGATCCAGAGCTCATTGCCGACTTCAAGCACTTCGATCGGCGTCGAGCTGACGCCGGCGGCTGCGGCCTGCGTCGCGATGTCGATGAAGCTGGAATTCAGGAGCGTGCCGTCGGTCGCATCGAAGGCGTAGACCTGATCAGTCGAGGATTCGGGTATGAGGAGGTACTGCGCAGCGGCGGCTGGCATGATCGCCAAGCCGGCGCAGACTGCTCCTGCGCGCGCGTATGACATTGTGGTTTCTTCCTTCCTTCGCGATCCCGACGTTCGCTCGCGACGGGATCGGCGGGAACGATTCGGCTGCTCGTTCCGTCGGGCCTGCCAGCGCCCTCAGCCGCCGATGGTGACGTTGAGACATTGTACCCCGGGAAGGACGGGGTTCGCGGCTGGCGAGCGTCGGATGGAGTTCACGGCGCGCAAGGTGTCGCGCGACAAGGGCTTGCGCAGTGCGGTCTTGTCACGCGGCCTTCTGCATGACGGGGCGTGTCCACGCCCAGTCGGGGCGGCCGAGCATGCCGAAGTCGATGATGAGTGCGGCGGGTCTGCCGGCGTGGTCGCGCTGGACGTAGCAGTGTCCGACGCCGTCGCCGAGGCCGGAGTAGGCGATGCAGATGCTCGAGTCTTCGACGCTGGAGTTGCGGAAGAGGTCTGCGGGGTTCTCGGAGAGGTAGGGGTTGGCGCCCTTCTCTTCACCGGGGAAGAGCTTCGACCAGCGTTCGTCGTGTTCGTGGGCGCGCTGGAGGAACCAGGCGAAGGACTCGGGCGTGCCGATCGCGGCGGTCGCGGAGTCGATGCCGAACCAGGGAAGCTCGCGGCGCGCCTGCGCCTGAACGGAGCGCCATTCTTCGGTGAAGGCGGGCTCGATGAGATCGGAGTAGCTCTGCGCAAAGCGAATGCGGATCGCCGCGAGGCGCTGGTCTTCTCCTGCGCGGAGGATGAGGCCTTCCATAGGAAAGCGCCCGATGGGGAATGTCTCGTCGAACTCGGCGGGGCCTTCGTGATCGATGACGGCATGGCCGGGATCTTCGACGACGAGCCTGCCGCTGGGGATTGCGATGTCGCCCATGGGGACGATGGAGGCCTTCTCGCGGTCGGTGCTCAACGTTTCCGGATCTTCGAAGGCCTTGAGGAGGCGTTCGTGGCGCAGCGGGGCGCCGGCCTTGAGGAAGTCCGCGAAGCCGTGGCGATCGGCCCAGAAGCGGCGGATGCGTTCGGCGAGCAGGATGACGCCGAAGCCGATGAGGCCGAGGGCGGCGAGCGCGAGGACGACACCGACGATTGCAGCGAGAGCGTTCAGGAGAATCATGGTTGGGATATCGGTGTGGGACGTGCGCGAATGAGGCGCACCTCCCCGCTTGGGGGCGATGGTTCACATGACGCTGCGGGTTGCGCGGGTGGGGCAAAGCGCGCACACGTCCGGCGCGGCATGACGCGCGTTTTCGGTCGTGTGTTCAGGCGGCTTCCTGCGTCTCGCCTGGCGACTCAGGGAAGTAGGGCTCTGCGGGGATCTCGCGCTGCTCGTTCGTCTGAAGGGACGTGAGGAGGATTCTCGTGCCCTCCTCGGAACGCTCAACGGAGATGCTGTGCGGACCTTCGATCTTCTCGCGGAAGGTGGCGAAGGCGCCGTAGAAGTGCACGATGACGCCGGGATAGATGCAGCGTGTGACGTTGACACCGACGTGGTCGTTGTTTTCCTGATCCTCGCGCATCTGGTGCATCGTGTCACGTCGTTCCTTGAGCTGGGCGATGGCCTTCTGGATGCTCTCGGCGATGCTGGTGATTTTGGCAGCGGCGGCGGCGTCTGAGGGGTCGGTCTTCGCGATCTTCTCTTCGTATTCGGCCTTGAGCTCCTTGATGCGACTCATAAGGCCCTTGATCTGTTCGTCCACGTAGATGAGCTGCTCGGGGAGGTTCTCGTGGACGCCGACCCAGATGAGCGTCTTGCTTGCGCCTTCGGCGCCGAGTTCACCGATGTCGGCGCCTTTCTTGCAGCGGAGTTCGCCGCCACGAAGAACGCCATTGGGCATGATGAACTTGCCGCCGCAGCGGATGTCGGAGTTCTGGCAGAACTCATCGAAGGTGATGTCTTCGGCGGCGACGATCTGCGCTTCTGAGGCGAAGCGCGCGAAGAACTCCTTGCCGGCCTTGTAGAAGCCCTTGCCCTTGCCGTAGATGCCGCCGGTGATGCTGACATTGAGGAGGGCTTCGATCTGGGCGCCGTCGGCGATGCCGCGGATGGTGACGTTCTTCGACGTCTTGATGTGGAAGCGATCCGCGACGTCCTTGGCGATGTCGACTTCTCCCTCAAAGTCGACAGAGCCGGTGCGGAAGTCGATATCGCCTGAGATCTGGAGATTGGGCGTGAGCGTGGCGACGCCATCTTCGAAGTCGAAGGTGCCCGATGACTTGGCTCGCACTTCCAGTCCGTCTTCACTTGTCTCAAGATGATCACTGAGCGTGACCTGCGGCATCTCGCCCTGGATCGCCGGGACTTCGCGGCCGTAGACATCGCGGCCGTCGGTGTGGGGCGTGGGCCTGATGAACTTGAGGACGAGATCGCCGGGATCGACTGCCCGGAGGGTGTTGCGCTTGTAGTGATCGGTGCCGCCGCCCTTGGTGCGTGCGCGTTCGTTTGGATCGAGGCAGTCGATGACGCGGCCGTCGACGCCGTGGACGGGCTCTTCGCCCATGACGATGAGCGGCTCTTCCTCGGGCTTGCCTTCGCTGCGGATGGCGGCGACGGCGCGATCAATGCGCTTGACATCCTCGGGCGTGTAGACGATGTGTCGATCCTCGAGCGCGCGGATGATGTTCTCGCGCGTGATTTCGGTCTCGGTCCAGTTGTCGGAGAGCTCGAAGCGCACGGACAGCATGTCTTCCGCAGTCTTGATGCTGAATGCGCCGTTGGCGTTGAACATACTGTCGCCCGAGGTGACTGATGCGCAGGATCGTGGCGCATCGCACACGGCGAGCTGCAGGCGCTCGTCCGGGAGCGATACGGCGTGCGTCCGTGCACGCGCTCTCATGTGGAATCGGCGATCTCCTTCAGGCGCTCAACGGCCTGAACCGGGGGGGACGGTCAATCGTCGCCTGACCGCGCGGGTGGCGCGATATGCGCAATGGACGACACCGCACCAGGGGATGACCCGATGCGGTGTCGCGATGTCCGAGAACTGGTTGTGATCGCGAATCAGGCCGCGGCGTCGGTCGACTCGACGTCGCGCTGCAGCTTGAACTGCGCGATGATGGAGTTGAGCTGATCGGCCTTGGTCGCGAGCGTGGTCGCCGAGTGCGCCGACTGCTGGACGGCTTCGGCGGACTCGCTGGTGACGGCGGCGATCGCGCTGATGTTGCGGCTGATCTCGTTGCTCGATGTGTTCTGCTGCTCGGCGGCGGCGGCGATGGACTGGATCATCTGCGCGACATCGCCGGAGCTTCGAACGATCTGCGAGAGAGACTCACCGGCGTCGCCCGCGAGCTTGACGCCTTCGCCGACGGCTTCGGAGCCGGACGCCATACGCTCGACCGCGGTCGTCGTGACGCCCTGGATCGCGGTGATCGATGAGGCGACCTCCTCAGTTGCGGTCGTGGTGCGTTCGGCGAGTTTGCGGACCTCATCGGCGACGACGGCGAAGCCACGGCCGTGCTCACCGGCGCGGGCCGCCTCGATGGCGGCGTTGAGCGCGAGGAGGTTGGTCTGATCGGCGATGTCGTTGATGACGGCGATGACCTCACCGATCTGCTCTCCGCGTGCGCCGAGTTCGCTGACTGCGGCGGATGATTCGGAGACGACCTCGCTGATGGAGTCGATGCCGCTGACGGTCTTATTGACGATCTCACCGCCCTGCTGCGCCTTCTCACCGCTGCTGGTCGCGGCGGACGCGGCTTCCGACGCCTTGCTGGCGACTTCGGCGACGGAGGCGGTCATCTCTTCGACGGCTGCGGAGACCTGCGCTGACTGGGAGCGCTGGCTGTCCATGCCGGCGGAGAGCTCTTCGCAGCTTGCGGCGATCTGGTTGGACGCCGAGACGACCTCGCCGGTCGCCTTGGCGACGCCGCCGAGAAGGTTGTTCATGGAGTCGACGAACTGGTTCATCCAGTAGGCGGCGATTCCGATTTCGCTGTGCTCGACCTTGATCTTCTTCGTGAGGTCGCCGGTGGCGAGGACTTCGCAGCCCTCGGCGATGTTGGCGACGCTGCGTCGGATGCTCCGGATGATGGTGATGGCGCCGATGACGGCGACACCGACGGAGCAGAAGGAGATGAGCGCGGCGATGAAGATGGACTTGACGGACGCGCCGATGGCGGCGCTCTGGGTCTCGTAGAGCGACTCATCGAAGGTGTGAATCAGCTCCTTGCCGGTGGCGAGGGCCGCGGCGGCGCGGGCGTTGAGGCTGTTCTCGATGAGGTCGCGGCGCTTGGCGACGTGCTCGATAGATTCCTCGAGGCGCATCTCGTAGAAGGCGATGGCCTGCTCGGCCTCCTTCATGGCGGTGAGCTGCGGGCCCGGATTCATGTGCCGCTCGGCGTCGAGGATGAAGCGCTTGGCTTCCTCCATGTGCATGATCGCGCTCTTTTCGAGCTCGATGTTGTCGGTGCGGAGGTAGTCGCGCATATCGACGCGCGCGGTCTGCAGCGCGACTTCGGCCTGGTAGAGCTCCATCGCGACGAAGTAGTCACCTCGGTTCTGGGCGTCGATCGCGACCCAGTCCATGAGTTCCTTGAGGCGGAAGGCGGCCGGCTCAAGCTGGCTGTCGATGACGCCTTCGCGGTAGGCCACTTCGCCGACGAGTTCGACAACGGCGTCGTGATAGCTTTGAAGCTCGGCCTCGATCTGCATCATGAGCGCGATGCGACCCTCGTGGTGATCATGCTCCTGTGCGGCGTGCAGCTTGTGCAGCCCGGAGGCCAGGGCGTTGGAGTAGAGCCTGAGGTCATTCTCATCGCCGGTGCCGACGAAGTCCTGGATGATCTTGTCGACCATCACGATGTCGCGCTCGAATTCCTCCATGAGCAGGGCGTCGCCGACGAGGCTGGAGTACTCGTCGAGGAATTTGACGGAGCCAGCCTGGCTGTTCATCGCGATCGCGGTCGTTGAGAACATGATTGTCGTAAGGACGCCGAAGCCGAGCATGAGCTTCGAGCCGATGGTCAATCCCTGGGCGTCGCCGACGTACTTGCGGTCGATCTTCATGAAGCGAACGGTCATGAAGACGGTGATGATGAGCGAGACGCCGGCGAGGATCCAGAAGAGCTGGATCATCGTGTACGGCAGACTGGCTTCCGCTTCCTTGTGTTCAAAAGCGGTGGCCTGGCCGAACTCTGCGCCGAAGTCTGCGTACTGCGTCGTTGTGAAAGGCGGCTGATGGTACGTGCCGTCGGAGATGACGGCCGCGTTCGGAAGCTGCTTCTGGTCGCCGGGCGTCAGTGCGGAAGCGCCATGAGACCCGTGCGCGTTCGCCATGGGCTTTGCAAGGAGCGCAGCCATGTCCGGGTGTTCGCCGAGCCACTTTACGCCTCCGGTGTCGAGGTCGTAGATGGCGCCGACGATGCGGAGCTTGCCGTTTTCGAGGCGGGCGCGCGTGGCGCCGCTCCTGGCGACGAGATCGCTGATCGTCTGCCAGACATTCTGCTCGACGCATGCGGCGATGAACGCGTCGCCGGACAGATCTGGGTTCTTTGCCTTCACGGCGTTAATGGCGGGTTTGATGTTGTCAACAAGCGCGGGGATGGACCCGTGCAGTTCGGCGCCCTGCGCAACCGCGGTGACGACGCCACAGGAGGAGTTCCCGAGCACGACGAGCAGCGGCGTCTTGAGATGACCGACGCCGTACTCGATGGAGCCGATCTCGTCGGTGTCGGCGACGTTGCCGGCGACGCGGATGGTGAAGATGTCGCCGACGCCCTGGTCAAAGAGACGCTCGACGGGCACGCGCGAGTCGGAGGAGGCGATGACCGTGACGAAGGGATTCTGTCCCCTGGCGGTTTCGCGGAATCGCTCCGGCGATGTGTTCGGATGGACGCTGAGACCCTGGCTGAAGCGCTCGTTGCCCTGGATGAGGGCTTCGAACGCGGCGTCGGGATCGGTGTTGCGCGTGTGTTGGGCCTGTGCGGCCTGCGCGCAGAGGGACAGAGTGATTGCGGCGATCGCGACGCGGCAGATGCGGTTCATAGCGCTTCTCTCCGGGAACAAATCTCAAGTGTGCGGCAGCTCGCGATCGTGGCGCGCGACGCGGGTTCGGTGGAGCGACTGCTCCTGTCGGAGATTGGATCGGCGCATAACGTGTGCGGGTTGACCCGCGCACGAGGCCATCGTCGGGTTGTTAAGGATGGATGGGCGGCGCCGTGAGGAAGCGCGAACGCATAACGGGACCGGTCCGGTTCCTAGAGCTGCGCCTTGCGCTTCCAGGTGGCGCCCTCGGGGGTGTCCACGATCTCGATGCCCATGTCGGCGAAGAGGTCGCGGATGCGGTCGGCCTCGGCCCAGTTCTTGTCGGCGCGCGCCTCGGCGCGGGCCTCGAGGAGGCGATCGATCTCGGCTTCGTCCACGTCGCCTGCGTCAGGCGCGGGGGCTTCGAGGGCGAGGACGCCGAGGGTGTCGTCGAATGTGCGCAGCAGCGCGGCGTCGGCGCGGGTGGGCGCGTCGGCCTGGTTCATCCAGGAGTTCATGACGCCGATGGCGCCGGCGATATTCAGGTCGTCGTTCATCGCATCCGCGAAGGCGCGGGCGACATCGTCATCTCGAGTCCCCTCCTCCGTTGACGACTCGGCCTTCTCGAGGAAACGGCGCCAGCGCTCGATCATGCGCGCCGAATCCTTGAGGCCCTGCTCGGTGAAGTTGGCGTTGACGCGATAGTGCGTCTTGATGAGTTCGAGCCGGATGGCGGCGGGTTCGAAGCCGCGCTCGAGCAGTTGGCGAACCGTGAAGAAGTTGCCCTTGCTCTTGGACATCTTTTCGCCTTCGACGAAGAGATGGCGGACATGGACCCACTGTCTTGCGAAGTGGTCTTTGCCGGAGACGCAGCGCGACTGCGCGATCTCGCATTCGTGATGCGGGAAGATGTTGTCCTCGCCGCCGGAGTGGAGATCGATGATGTCGCCGAGGCGCTCCTGCGCCATGACGGAGCATTCGAGATGCCAGCCGGGGTAGCCCTCTTCAAGCGGGCAGTCGGGATCTCCGGTGAGTTGTTTCGGATCCCAGCGCATGAGATGCGTCGGGTCGGATTTCCAGAGGAGGAAGTCCGCGGCGTGTTTCTTCTGCTGCTGGTTGGCGTCTGCAACGCGCCCGCCTGCGCCTGCGCGGAGCTGATCAAGGGTGTTGCCGCTGAGGCGACCGTAGTCGGGGAACGACTGCGTATCGAAGTAGACGACGCCGCCATCTGCGATGTAGGCGTGCCCCTTCTCGATGAGATCGAGCACCATCTCGATCATGCCCTTCACCTTCTCGGTGGGGCGCGGCATGAGCGAGGGATCTTCCTTCGCTTCCTCGACGACTTTCAGGCCAAGGAGGTGCGCGTCTTCGAGGAAGGCGTCGACGTAGAAGTTGGCGATGTTGTAGGGATTCGAGGGATCGAGATCGACGCCCTCGGGGAGCTTGCCGGACTTCTTGTCTTCGAGGAGGCGTTTGGCGGCGGCCTCCATCTTGTCCTCGCCTCCGCCGTCGGCCGCCTGGTCGTCTGTCATGTGGCCGACGTCCGTCATATTCATGACGTGGGTCACGACGCGTGGTCCCGAGACGCTCGCGCCGGACGCGTCGGTGATTTCACAGAGCGGCGACTCGATCCAACGGCGCAGGAGGTCTGAGAAGAGGAAGGCGCGGAAGTTCCCAATGTGCGCGAAGTCGTAGACGGTGGGGCCGCACGTGTAGAAGAGGACGTTGGCCGGATCGCCTGGGACGAGCGGCTCCTGCTTTCCCGTGAGCGTGTTGTGCAGCGAGAGCGCCATGGTCGCGGGAGAGGGTAGCGGAGCGTGCGAGCGGGCGCCCTTTACTTGGCGGCGGCGGGCTCGTCGGGAGCGCCCTCTAGTTCATCACGGAACTCGACGCGGACGCGTGTGACTTTCGTCGGCTCGGCGTCGAGCACGGTGACGAGGTAGCCATTCCGCCGGAAAGACTCGCCAACTTCCGGGATGTGGCCGAGCTCGTTGAGAACGAAGCCGCCGACGGTGTCGTACTCCTCGCCCTCGGGGAGTTCGACGCCGATGGATTCGAGCGCGTCGTTGACATCGTCGATGTAGGCGCGGCCGTCGGCCTCGACGAGTCGCTGATCCTCAATAACGGAGATGGTGGGCGCGCAGGAGTCCTGCGGCTCGTACTCGTCCTCGATCTCGCCGACGATCTCTTCGAGGACGTCCTCAATGGTGACGAGTCCGGCGACGCCGCCGTATTCATCAAGCACGATGGCGAGATGGACCTTCTCGGCGCGGAGTTGGTCGAGGAGGCTGTCCACGGGTTTCGTTTCGGGGACGAAGAACGGCTTGCGCAGGATCTTGCGGAGTTCGAACTTCTCGAGGTCTCTGCCGAGGTACTTGATGAGGTCCTTGGCGTACAGGATGCCGACGATGTGATCGAGGTCGTCTTCGTAGACGGGGATGCGGCTGTGGCCGGAGTCTTCGATGAATGTCTTGATCGCTTCGATGTCGTCCGTGATCTCGAGACCTTCGATCTCCGTGCGCGGCGTCATGATCGACTCGATGGCGGTCGAGCGAAATTCCACGACGGCTTCGATCATGTCGCGTTCGGATTCGCCGAGCGTGCCTTCATGCTCGCCTTCACTGACAACGGACATGAGTTCCTGTTCGATCTCCTCCGCTTCGCTCACTTCGCGTGCGCCAAGGAGGCGGCGGATGATGACATCGAGTATGCGGAGCGCCTTGAGGACAGGCGAAAGGACGAGATGCGTGAGGGAGATGAGCGCGGCGCAGCGGTGCACGAGCTTGTCGCCGGCATGCTCGGCGATGCTCGCAGGTATCACGTCGCCGACGACGTAGTGGATCACGGCGGCGACCGCGAGGGCGCCGATGAACCCCTGGACTGAGAGTGTCGATCCCTGGTTGTACTGGGCGAACTCGGCGATGACGGCGCCGACGAGGGCGGCGCTTGCGAGCATGCGCAGGAAGGCCATCGCGAGGGCGTGCTCTTCAAGCGCATCGATGATCGCACGGACGCGCGCCGAGGCGCCGCGCTTTCCAGCGAGGGCGTGCAGCTTCCCGGGCGACGCCTCACGCAGGGCCATCTGCAGCGCGCTGAAGAACGCGACGAGGAATGCGGCGCCGAGCGCGATCCAGATCGGGAGGGCGGTCATCGGGCGCCCTCCGTGTCGCCGGCGGGCGCGAAGGTTGCGCCAACGCCGATGGCGGCGAGGACTTCATCCTCGCGCGCGTGCATGGCGGCGAAGGAGGCGTCGTCGTGATCGTCGTAGCCCAGGCAGTGGAGCAGGCCATGGAGGAAGTAAAGGAGCAGTTCGCGCTTCAGATCGATGTTGTGGCTGTCGGCCTGACGCTGCGCTTCATCCACGCAGACGACGATGTCCACGTCGAGCGGCCCCTGCGGATCGTCGCGGAGGTCGAACGTGAGGACGTCGGTCGTGCCCTCGATCTGCTTGTGGCGCTCATGCAGCGTTGACATCTCGTCATCGCCGACGAGGGCGAGGCGGACGTCGTGCGGCTGCGCGTCTTCTAATCCGAGGATGACATTGAGCGCGTCGTTGGCTGCTTGTTGGAGCCACTGCGCATGGTCAGCGCTGACGCGCCGGTCGGCGTCGGTGATCGTCAGTCGCTGGTGATCGTCGATGGCGTCGTGGGTTTCCTGAGGGGGCTCATCGAGAGCCGTCGGTTCAGGAGCGGGGTCGTCGGCTGATTGGCCGGCCTCGCCTTCGCCCGGAGACGCTTCATTGTGTTCGAGCATTCGTGCAAACGCCTGTGGTGGCCCTGGCTGGTCTTCGGAGCAGCCATTCCCGGAATCGTCTGGTTCGGGGCCCCGCTTGATGGAATCTACTTTAGAGCGCCGCCGGGGCGTGGCAAGAGGAGATCGTCGGGGAAGGCTCGTGGACGTGTCGGGCGTCGGGCGGAGGGCTGCCCCGGGGTTGATTGGCGGCCAAAAAAGAGACGGCGCCGGACGCTGCGAGGGTCGTCCGGCGCCGGCCTCCCGGGAGGAGATTGGAGCGAAGGGTAGGACTGCTGGCGACGTGCGGAGCGTCACCGGGCCATGAATTGAGTCGGATTGTGTTCCCACCGGATGCCGGGGGAATCGGTCGCTCTGGCGCCGCGCGCCGCCAGATCTGAAGAAAGGAGAGCGGGCCGTTTCCGGCCCGAAGACTGCTGTCGTGCAGAAGTCCCTCTTCACTCTCCGTACGTGCTTCCCTCTACTCAGTTCGCACGTGTATCGGTGCTACGGGCACGGCCCCCAGTTTCCAATCAGCTCGGCGAGGTCATCCGATCCGACGCCGTCGCCGTTGAAGTCGCCGGGGACATCCGTCTGACCCCAGAAACCGATGATGAGCGCAAGGTCGCCGGAGCCGACGCTGCCGTCGCCGTCGAGATCCCACGGGCAATCGGGGAGGATGCGGATGAGGAAGGACTTCCAGCCGTCGAAGGTGCCCTGGACGCGCGCGATGCCGACGATGGCGGTTCCGTCGGAGGAGATGTCCTCGAGGCCGCGCATTTCGTACTGGTCGGTGTCGAACGGCACGTTGTTGTCTTCAAGGAAATCGAGGATGTCCACCATGCCGGTTTCTTCCGTCCAGATGAAGCCGGTGGTGATGGAGAAGGGTCCGTTGTCCCAGAAGTTGTTGCGTCCGACGATGACGCTGCCGTCCCAGTTGGCGGCGGTGCAGTAGACGTGGCCAACTTCGAACGCCGTGCCGGGAAGGATTCCCAGGACTTCCTTGTTCCAGTTGGCGCCATCGAAGACCCAGCGCGCGGCTTCGCGCGTCATGGTCGTCTCGTTGTAATGCTTGCCGACGACGACCTTCCCGTCACCGCTGACGCCGGAGGCCGGTACGCCAACGAGTGAGCCGGGCGAGAGATTCGTCCACACGCCGTCAACCCAGACGGCCGCCTCCCACACGCCGACGCTCGTGGACTGCCAGCCCGCGACGACGGAGCCGTCGTAGTTGGCGCCGTTGGCGCGGCTGGAGCGCAGACCGGATGGTCCGAGGCCGAGCGTGCCGTTGGTGTCGTCCCAGCTCATCGCCTGCGCAAGCGAACCGGGGCCGGCTTCGGGACGCCAGTAAAGACCGACCATCGTCTTGCCGTCACCGGAAAGGCCCCAGGCGGAAGTCAGGTTGCTGTCCACGCTGCCGCCATCGGCCGGCAGCGGCCAACCCTCAGTCCACGAACCATTCTCCCAGACGCCGCCGATCTGGAACATGTTGTCGTCAGTGAGAATCGTGGCGCTGATGCGCGTGCCGTCGTCGGAGACATCGGGCGTGCCTGAACCGGTGCCGAGGACGGGGACGGTGGCTCGACCGAGACGTTCCCACATCTGTGACTCCGCCGTCCAGCGAAAGGTCTCGTAGAGCAGATCGGTGTTGGTGTTGCCGGTGACGACTTCACCGTTGTTGGAGACGCTCGTGGCGCCGATGCCGTCGCCGATCCATTGGAACGTGACTTCGGCGTGCGCGCCGGCGGCGAGCAGAATCGCGATCGCGGAGGATTTGATCAGATGCATTCCCTGTCTCTCTTGTCCTGATGGTTGATGACGCGAGCGGGCGCGCGTTCATGGCGCGCTCCGAGAGTGGTTCGTTCCTGTTACGGACACGGCCCCCAGTTGCCGATGAGCTCCGCGAGGTCATCCGATCCGACGCCGTCGCCGTTGAAGTCGCCGGGGACATCCGTCTGACCCCAGAATCCGATGATGAGCGCGAGGTCGCCGGAGCCGACGCTGCCGTCGCCGTCGAGATCCCACGGGCAGTCCGGAAGAACGCGAATGAGGAAGGACCGGTATCCGAAGCCGCCGCTGTTCTCGCGCGCGATGCCGCAGATGGCGCTGCCGTCGGCGGACACGCCCGTGAGCGCCAGCACGTCGTACGTCTCGGATTCGAAATCGACGCCGTTGTCGGCGAGGAAGTCGAGGACGTCCGTCATGCCAAGCTCAGGCGTCCAGAGAAATCCCGTGCCGATGGAGAATGGCCCGTTGTCGACGAACCGGTTGTAGCCGACGCACAGCGTGCCGTCGTGATTGACATCCTCGACCCAGACGTGACCGAGACCAAGCGCGGTGCCGGGGAGATAGCCAAGCACATCGCGATTCCAGTCGGCGCCGTCGAAGACCCAGCGCACCGCGATGCGCGTCTGAAGCGCAGGATCGTAGTAGTTACCGGCGGCGACCAGGCCGTCGCCGCTGACCGCTTCGACCTCGCAGTTGACGAGCGTGTCGGGCTCGAGAATCGTCTTGACGCCGTTGACCCAGACCGTCGGCAGCCACGTGCCGAATGGCGCACGCTCCCAGCCGCCGACGACTGATCCGTCGTAGTTGGCGCCGTTGGCGCGGCTGGACTCAGCATTCGGATCGCCTCCGACGCTCGCGCCGCCGTTGACTTCATCAAACTTGAAGGCATGCGCATCGCCGCCGGGCTGACCCGGGCGCCAGTAGAGGCCGACGAGCATCTGTCCGTCGCCGGAGAGACCCCAGGCGCTGGAGTAGCTGAAGTCGAGCCTGCCACCGTCGGGCGGCAGCGGAAGCGTCTCGGTCCAGACGCCGTCTTCCCAGATCGCGCCGATCATCCAGTTGTCGCTCGAGACGATCGTCGCGCTGATGCGCGTGCCGTCGTCGGAGATGTTCGGTGTGCCTGCGGCGAGGCCGAACGCGGCGCCGGTGTCGCGCCCGAGATTGGTGAGGCCATCCTCGACCGTCCAGCGGATCGTCTCTGCGGATTCCGTAGTGAGCCAGTTGCCGGTGACGACGCCGTCGTTGGAGACATCAAAGGCGCCGACGCCGATCTCGTCGATCCAGTGGAACGTCACTTCCCCATACGCCGTCGTCGAAAGCAGTGATGCGCAGAGGAGCGCGCGAGAGAGATGCATTGAGTTCTTCCTTGTGTATCGATGCGTCGGATGAGTGTCTGTGTGTGTCACGGGCACGGCCCCCAGTTGCCGATGAGCTGCGCGAGATCGTCGGAGCCGACGCCGTCGCCGTTGAAGTCACCGGGAACATCCGTCTGACCCCAGAAACCAATGACGAGCGCAAGATCGCCCGAGCCCACGGCGCCGTCGCCGTCGATGTCCCACGGGCAGTCAGGGAGAATGCGAATGAGGAATGACCTGTAGCCGTCGAACGTGCCGATCTCGCGCGCCAGGCCGACGATCGCCGTTCCGTCAGGGGAGACGTCATCGAGGCCGATCATCTCGTACTGTTCGGTGTTGAAGTCGACCCCGTTGTCGGCAAGGAAGTCGAGGACGTCCACCATGCCGGTCTGCGCCGTCCAGATGAAACCGGTTCCGATCGAGAACGGTCCGTTGAACCAGAAGTAGTTGCGTCCGACGATCAGGCTGCCGTCGTCATTGGTGGCCTGGCAGACAACATGCCCGACGCCCAGCGCCGTGCCGGGGAGGATGCCGATCACCTCCGGGTTCCAGTTGACGCCGTCATGGACCCAGCGCATCGCCTCGACGGTCATGGTCGCGTCGTTGAAGTGTTTTCCGACGACGACAAGTCCGTCGCTGGAGACACCCTCCACCTGCACGTCGTAGTTTGAGCCGGGCGTGAGAATCGTCAGCGCGCCGTTGACCCAGACCGCGGCTTCCCACTGGCCGTCAATGCGCGACTGCCAGCCGCCGACGACGGCTCCGTCGTAGCTGGCGGCGTTGGCCCGACTCGACTGCAAACCATCAGGACCAAGGCCGACGGTTCCGTTCGAGTCATCCCACCCCATGGCGCGCGCTGAGGCGCCGATACCGGCGCCGGGTCGCCAGTAGAGACCAACGATGCTCTGACCATCGCCCGAGAGTCCCCAGGCTGAGGTCAGACCTGCGTCGATCTCGCCACCATCAGCAGGGATGGGCCAGGCTTCCGTCCAGACGCCGTTCTCCCAGAAGCCAGCGATCTTGCGCGTGTTGTCAGCCGTCAGGATGGTGGCGCTGATGCGCGTTCCGTCATCCGAAACATCGGGCGTGCCCGAGCCCGTGCCGAGAACCGGCACGGTGGCGCGCCCGAGGCGCGTCCATGTCTGCTCCTCGGCCGTCCAGCGAAAGGTCTCGTACAGGTAATCAGTCAGTGTGTTGCCGGTGACGACGGCGCCGTTGTTGGAGACGCTCGTCGCGCCGATGCCGTCGCCGATCCACTGGAACGTGACTTCAGCGGATGCGCTCGCAGAGAGAAGCGCAGCGATCGCGGAGGATTTGATCAGATGCATTCCCAGTCCCTCAGGTCATGGAGGATGATGAAGGAGGCGGGCGCGCTGTCATGGCGCGCCGCCTTGAGTTTCGAAGTTGTTTACGGACACGGCCCCCAGTTGCCGATGAGCTCCGCGAGGTCATCCGATCCGACCCCGTCGCCGTTGAAATCACCGGGCACATCCGTCTGGCCCCAGAACCCAATGATCAGCGCGAGGTCGCCGGAGCCGACATTGCCATCGCCATCGAGATCCCACGGGCAATCCGGAATGATGCGCACGAGGAACGTGCGCCAGCCGTCGAACGTGCCGATGGTGCGCGTGACGCCGATGAACGCATCGCCCGCCGGCGAGACGCTCTCGAGACTGATCATCTCTTCGACCTCGGAGTTGAAGTCGATGCCGTTGTCGGCGAGCCAGTCGATCACATCCACCATGCCCGTCTCGGGCGTCCAGATGAAACCGGTGGTGATCGAGAAGGGCCCGTTGTCCCAGAAGCGATTGACGCCGACGACGAAGTCGCCGTCGTGGGAAACATCAGTCGCCCAGACGCGTCCGACGCCCAGCGCGGTGCCCGGGAGGATGCCAAGGTGCTGGCTGTTCCAGTTCGCTCCATCGAAGACCCAGCGGCCGGCTTCGACGGTGCCGGTGGTCGCGTTGCCGGCGCCTCCGACGCACACGGTCCCGTCGCCGCTGACGGCCTGGACCGCGCTCCAGAAGCCGGAGTCGTTGTAGTCCGGCTCGAGCGTCGTGCGCACGCCGTTGACCCAAACCGTGGGCGTCCAGTTGCCGAAGTCCTCTGCTTCCCACCCACCGACGACTGTGCCGTCGTGATTCGCGCCGTTGGCGCGGCTGTCATTGCGACCAGGCTGGCTGAGGCTGGTGATGCCAATCGTGGGATTCGACGTCATGGCGTGCGCGCTGGCGCCAATCGTCCCGCTCTCGAGCCAGTAGAGACCAACGACCTCCTGCCCATCGCCGGAGATGCCCCACGCTGAGCCGTAAGAGAGATCGAGGATGCCGCCATCGGGCGCCGTCGGAAGACACTCCCACCAGACGCCGTCCTCCCAGACACCCGGAACCATGAGCGTGCCGGCGGTGTTGAGAATGGTCGCGCTGATGCGCGTGCCGTCGGCCGAGATCTCCGGGCCGCCGGCGCCGGTCCCGAGAACGGGATTCGTCGCGCGCCCGAGGCGCTCGATGCCGCCCGCTTCCGTCCAGCGGAACGTCTCATAAGTCTGATCAGTGACGGAATTGCCCGTGACGACAGCGCCGCCGTTGGAGACGCCGAGGCCGATGTAGCCATCGGCGATGTACTGAAACGTGACTTCGGCGCTCGACGCCGAAGCGAAGAGCGTTGCTGCAAGAAGTGTCGCTGCCTTGTGCATTGCCGGTTCCCTCAATGCGAGTGGTGTTGTCTGGGGCGCGATGTCGTGCTGATCTGAAAGCCGGGAGACGGGCGACAAGCCCGCCCCCCAGGAGAACGTGTGTCATGTCTGCAGTCGCTTCAGTCGTGGAAGCGATGGGGAATCAGGCGCGGCGACGGCGCGCGGCTGCAATGCCCGCGAGGCCGAGGAGCGCGCAGCTGGAGGGCGCGGGAACGGCGTTCCAGGAGAAGTTGTCACCGGTGGTGCGGAAGTCGATGAAGCCGTAGCCGAGCACGCGAACCTCATCGAAGACCATGCCGCCGTCGGTGGTGATGTCGAGCCATGTGTCGCCGACGCCGCCCCACGCCGGATTGCCGAACCAGCTCGCCACCTCGACGCCGTCGTCGAAGACAAAGACGCCCATGCCGCCGCCGAAGGGCGAGGCGGGGCCAGCCGGATCCCAGAACTGACCGGAAAACTCGGTGACGTCCGTGCCGAACTCCATGAAGATGCCGAAGTCGCCGCGCAGAGCGTTGCCCGTACCGAGCGGCCACGCATGACCCTCGAGGGCGTTCCAGTCATCAACGAAGGCGTTGCCGGCGCCGGCGTACGTGTTGTTCAGACCGATGCCGGAGTACTCCGGACCGGCAAGAACGCCAACGGGGCCGCCGACCTCGTCGAAGTTGAGTGTCGTGGCGTACGTGGGAGCAGGCGCGGCCTGCTGCGTGATGGTGACGCTGGCGCTGGCGTTCGCAGCGATAGCCGCCAGCGACATGCCGGCGACAGCGATGATGCGATTCCGAGTCATGTGTTTCTTCCTCTCTAGAGAGACGTGCTCTTGGCAGTTCGCCAACCCGGCGATCTGCAGTCCTGCGACCAGGAAGTCCGGCAAGCCTTTCCCCACCGCCTGGCCTCGATGGGTCGAAGTTAGCGGCGGCCCCTTTGTCATGTCAAGTGTCAATTTTGACATTTATTGTGTCTTACATATTGTCGTCATCGGGGCACGTGACTATCGTGGGTCGGATCGCCGGCAGAGCTGCGGCGACCGGCGATACGCCAGCGAGGACCGGAAGGAAGACACGGATCTTGGATAGGGGCTCAAATTCCGCGGTTCAGGGCGGCTCGATCGAGGGTGTGATCGAGTCCTTCCATGGCGTACGCGCCGCCCTGGCCGAGCTGCTGATGGCCTCCGGCGCCGATCCCACCAAGACGCGGGACTCGGCGCGGAGGTTGGGCCTTAATAGAGGACTGGCCTGGCGCGTCTCGCGGATCATCCGCTCGGAGGACATCCGGGCGGCGGCAAGCGATGTCCCGAGCCGCGCGAGCATGGAGAAGGTGATCCTGGCGTGCCGCGATCGCGGGGCCCCCGAGGCCACCGTCATCACCGCGCGCAAGGCGATCGAGGAATTCGAAGCCGCGGTCGGGCGCTTCAGCGGCGATCGCAAGACGCTCGCGATGGCGATGGCCGGTCGCGAGGACCCGACGCCGAGCGTCGAGCTCGAACGTTCGCGGCGCAAGCTCTTTGAAGGCGCGTGCAGTGTGTGGGGCGTGCAGGCGCAGGTGCGCTTCGTCACCGTCTTTCTCTTTCCTTCGCACACGAATCCCGAGCGCCTCGATGTCGGTCACGCGACCGGATACGTCGACTTCCGGCGCTTGCGATCAATCCCCTGGCCGATGAGTTACGAGGGTGTGCACCAAAAGGAAGGACAGCCGGTTCCCTTTCAGAAGGAGCCGCTTGACCCTGAAGGCTCGAGTGAAGGTGAGCTGCAGATCATCTCGCAGTTTTGCAAGCCGGCGCAACCGAAGATCCAAGTCGTCGAAGGCCCGACGATGAAGCGCTTTGAGCTGGCGCCGGGACCGGTCGGAAACGCCGGCATGACGACATGCGTCTTCGGAACGTACCTGCGTGAACTTCTGAGCAAGCGCCCGAGCGAGGATCACGATTTCGCGGGTTTCTACGTGCTTCTGCAGACGCCCGTCGAACGTGTGATCTTCGACATCTACGTGCACGAGGACGTCGGCTTCACCGACGTGCCCGAGACATTCCTGCTCGATCGCCTGACGCACTCGTCTGAGGCGCGCGAGTATGGATTCGAACGCGAAACGCTTCCGCTTGCCGAGCAGGCGTTCCGCCTCGGTCGCGGCGCCAGCGGAGCAGTCACGCCGCACATCCCCTGGTACCCCAAGCTGATCGAGTTCATGGGCGAGCGCATCGGCCACGCGCCGGACGCGTTTCTCGGCTCTCGTTTTCAGATGACTTATCCGCCGATTCCAACGGCGCTCCATCGTCGATTCCCACTGCCATCGTCGTGATGGATCGACCACGAGCGCCAGGCGCTCTTCGCCCGGCGGGGATGACAATCCGAACGAACACACACTCGGTCGCCGGCCCGATGGTGATAAGCCATGACGCTCATCATTCGGTTCCCGGCCGGCGGCGCACGAGGTGGGCCCCGAGCTGCGCGCGCCGCCGCTCGGGGCTCTTTGTTCTTCTCGAGGATGACTCGCTAGCTCTTGCCGGGCGCCTTGATCGCAACCGCGCCGCCGCCGCCGCCGATCACGCCGAAATCGGCCAGCGCCGCGGCGATGATCAGGAAGAGATAGATGCCCTCGACGCCGCCGTGGGCGTTGATGGCCAGGGCGTAGGCGAGGGTCGTGAGGGGCATGAAGAGGAAGCCGAGGAAGGGGATGACATTGGTGTCATACGCCCGGCCGATGTAGTCGGAGAAGATCACCACGAGGACAATGGCGAACCTCGGCGTGAAGAGCGCGATGAGTGCGACGAGACAGGGCATGCGATGCTCCGACAGTGAGGGCGCATTGTCCCCCCTGCTCTCCTTTTTGGCGAATTCGAAACGCACATTTCAGGCACGCATCGCGTGCGGTTGACGCTGGGCCCGCCGGGGAGAACCATAGGGCATGGGATTCCTCGCGCGCCTTATTCGCAAGCGCCAGAAAAAGCTCAATATGGACTGGATCAAGGAGCTGGACGATCGGCGTCCGGATCTTCGGATCCTCCGCGTCCAGGGCGACATGACCGCGACGGTCGGCGCGGGCGTGGAGGAGATCTATCGCCAGGCGCGCCTCTCCGGCGACGCCCTGAAACGCGACTTGATCATTGACTTCGCCGACGCCACGGCATGCAACTTCTCGACGCTGTCATACATCGTCGAGTCACTACGCATACGCGTGCAGTCCGGACGCAAGGTCGCGCTGATCAACGTGCCGAGGTCGCTTGAGTCGAACCTCGAGATCGCGAAGGTGAAGGAACTTGTTCCGGTCTACAAGACCGAGGAAGAAGCGATCGCGGCGCTGGCGGCCTCACACTGAGCGCCGGCGACGCAGCGCGACGACGCCGGCGGGCGCCAGCAGCGCAAGCGTTCCGGGCGCGGGAATCTCGACGAAATCGATATCCCATCGGATGGCGCCGCCAGTTGGCCGCTGCGTGAAGACGGAATATTCGCCGGTGAAGATGTCGCTCTCCCATTCGAGGCGGCCTTCGCTGTTGAGGCCCGAGCGGAGTTGACCCAGTCGCGCGCCGGCGTCGAGCCCAACGATCGTGAGCTGCGCGAGGAAGACTTCGAACTCACCGGAGTCACTGTTGAAGGTGGCGACGCTCTGTTCGACGGTGGGGTTGGAGACGAACCAGCCGCTGGTGATGCCGTCGCCGCGCCCGTCCATGTCCTGATCGATGAACTCGAAGAGCGCGGCCGCGCCGGTGATGTCCATTCCGGGCGCATCGAAGACCTTCGTTCCGAATCCGACGTAGGTGTCCCACTCGAGCGTGGGGAAGAGTCCGATGAGCGCCGTGGTCGGAGCGAAGTTGCCGCCGTTGGGATCCTGGTAGAAGCCGGCGTCGGCGTTCTGCCCATCGCGCTTGTCAATGCGCCAGCTCTGGTCGAGGAAGGCGTCGCCGCCGACATTGAGCACGGCGTTGGGACTGCGCGGGAGATCCTCGGTCCAGCTTCCGGCGCCGTCGAAGGTGGCGTAGAAGTTGATGATGCGCACGCCAAGCCCCATGGGGTCGATGGCGGCGAGATGGGCAGGCGGGATGGCGCCCTTGTCCTCGCGGAGGTCGATCCCGGTGAAATCGGCGAAGGCTGAAGCGCCCAGCAGCGCGGGCGCAGCGAGGGTCGCGACGGTGCGTGTGACGTGCGGCATGTTCTTCCCCAGTGGTTCCTCAGTGACGTGATTCTGACGCGCCCGAGGCGCAAGGAGGGCGCGTTGTCTCGACGAAGAGTTTTCGCCGCGAAGACGGGGCTGGATTCACGGATTTCGGCGCGAGCGGCGGGAGAAGGTGATGGCGCCTGGAAGGGCGAGGACCGAGGTGGCGGGCGCGGGGATCGGCACGAAGTCAACGGTGAATCTCCCGACCTCTCCGCCACCCGCAGCGAACATGGTCAGGCCGCCACTGAATACATCAGTTTCCCAGACAACGTGTCGTTCAGCTTTCTGAACCATTCTCATGCGACCAATCTCGACGTCTGCATCGAGACCGACGATCGCGAACTGGGCCAGGAAGACCTCGTACTGGCTGGAGAGTGGATTCAACAACGCATAATGAACGCCATCATCTGGATCAGTGATTGCCCAAGCTCCCGCGAGTCCGTCCGGCTGGCCATCAAGATCCTTGTCGAGAAACGCGAAGTCTGGAAGCACGAAAGTTGTCGCACCCTCGCCAACGGGCGTCGTCTTTCTTCCGATCCCAACGAATGTGTCCCACTGGAGGGCCGGGAAGAGATCGATAAGTGCCTGCTGCGGCGCCAGGTTTCCTCCGAATGGATCCTGGTAGAACGCGGCGTTGGCGTTCTTTCCACCAGACTTCGTGATGACCAGTTCACCGGGGATTCTATTGCTAGGAGGTGGCGGTTGGGTCGAAGGATCGCGTGTTGCCTCCAGAACGACGATGTTGTTTCTCGTCTTGAGTGGATTATCAGGGTCCCCCGGCCCATCAAACGTCGCATACAGATTGATCACGCGCACGCCCAGCCCCAGCGGATCGATCTGCGCAAGCTCCAGCGGCGGAATCTGACCCTTGTCTTCACGCAGATCAATGCCGGTGAAGACGGCAAGCGTTGGCGCGCTCACTGCGCTCGCGGCGACGACGCACATCAGGTTGCGAGTCATGCGCGGCATCTGTGGGATCTCCGGCTGAATGCGATCGCGATTGGCAAGACGATGCATGAACCACCAGGCGCAGGGATTCGGACGAAATCGAACTGGTAGAAAAGTGCCCCACCTTCCGGAACCTGAGTCGCAAGTGTGAATGACCCTGCGAAGATGTCGCTCTCCCACTCATACACGCCCTCACCATTGATCGGCGAGCGCAACTGTCCCAGACGCGCGCCCTCATCGAGGCCGAGAATCGTGAGTTGGGCGAAGAACACTTCGTATTTGCCGGATGCGGCGTTGAATCTCGCAACGTGTTGCTCAGCCGGGGGGTTCCCAGTGAGATAGGAGTTTCGGAGGCCGTCGTCTCTGCCGTCACCATCCTGATCGAGGAACAACGTATCGGCGCCGTCAAGAAAGAATGGCGTCGTGTGATCTATCTCTCCGGATGGCGTCGCTTTTCTGCCCAGTCCGACGAATGTGTCCCATTCCACTGTCGGGAAGATAGGAATCAGCGCCTCCGGCGGGGCGAAGAAGCTGCCAAACGGATCCTGATAGAAACCCGCATTCGCGTTCCTCCCTGTCGCCTTATCAATGACCCAAGGGCCCTCCTGGGTCTTATCTGCATTGACCTGAAGCAGCGCGTTCGGGCTTCGCGGGCGCTCCTCTGTCCAGTCCCCCGGCCCATCAAACGTCGCATACAGATTGATCACGCGCACACCCAACCCCAGCGGATCGATCTGCGCAAGCTCCACCGGCGGGATCTGCCCCTTGTCTTCACGCAGGTCGATGCCGGTGAAGACGGCGAAGGCCGGAGCGCTCAAGGCGCACGCGGCGATGGCGCAAAACATGTTGCGTGTCATGCGCGGCATCGGCACCTCCGACTCACCGCAACGACACAGGGAATCGCCAGGAAGAAGCTCGCCGGGGCGGGAATCTCCTTGCTGAAGACGAATTTGTGCACGAGAGCGCCACCGCCGAACTCCTGCGTGTGGACGACGAGCGTGCCCGTGAAGAGACCGCCCATCCATTCATACGTTCCTTCACCAGTCACCGGAGTCGTGAGCCCGCCGATCGCAGCGCCTGCATCGAGGCCGACGATCGTGAACTGTGCGAGAAAAACCTCATGCTGAGCGGAATCCGAGTTGAACACGGCAAGGTGCTGCTCCGCCGGAGGATTGGAAGTAAACCAGGCGCCGACGACGCCGTCGTCCCGCCCGTCACTGTCCTGATCCATCCATTCGAAGAATGGACCCGTGGCGGTCACATCTGAAACGCCGACGGGAACGGTCTTGAGACCGATGTCCATATACGTGTCCCACGCCGCGGTTGGAAAGAGCGGCAGAAGCGCGTCTGCGGGCGCCCTGTTTCCGCCGAACGGGTCCTGATAGAAACCGGCGTTCGAATGCTTCCCGTTCGACTTGTTCAATCGCCACGGGTCTTCGTTGGTCTCGCTTCCAAAGTAGTTGTCGCCCGAGTTCACAAGGATCATGGCGTTCTCGGCGTTATCCGAGTCGTTGGGGTAGCTGCCAGGTCCATCGAACGTCGCATACAGATTGATCACGCGCACGCCCAGCCCCAGCGGATCGATCTGCGCAAGCTCAAGCGGCGGGATCTGACCCTTGTCTTCACGCAGGTCGATGCCGGTGAAGACGCCGAGCGCAGGCGCGCTCGTGAGCGCGATCGCGCAGCCTGCATCGAACATAAACGGCGTTCTTCTCACGGGCACGGCCCCCATCTACCAAGCAGCGTCGCCAGATCAGAAGCCCCCACACCGCCGCCATCGAAATCGGCCGGCACATTCGTCTGCGTCCAGAGGCCAATCAACTGCGCTAGGTCGCCCGAGCCGACACTGCCGTCGCCATCGAGATCCCACGGGCAGTCGAAGTTCTCGGGCAGCTCATACGCGCCGATGTCGATGATCGGATTCAACCCATCCGACATCCCCGTGTCCGGCACGCTCGGCAGATCCGTGAATCGCGCCTGCCCGCCCAGATCAAGAGAAAGACGCTCGAGCACGACCATGTCGCCGTCGAGGTCGTACTCGTCGATCGGCGTCAGCGTGTTGTCCCCCGCGTCGATCGCCAGCGACGTCGGCATCGGGCGATAGTCCATTCCCGCGGCGTCGATGAAGTCACTGAAGCCGCGCAGCGAGTTGATGCGCGTCACCTGGTTGTTGAAGTCCTCCAGCAGCGAGTTCGTGATGATGATGTTGTTCCCGCCGGAGCCGGCGAACTCGACATCGAGCGTGGAGTTCTCAGCCGTCATCGAGGAGCCGGAGGTCACGATGATGCTGTTCGTGCTGTCATGCGTGGAGACGACGAGGCACTGCACGAGCGACACCGTCGAATCGCCGTCGATATCGAACTCGTCGGCGTCGAATGTCACGTCCGGATCGCCGTTGAAGATGTGCTTGCAGCTCGTGTACTTGGCGACGGCGCCGGCCTCGTGAATCGTGCCGGCGTCGCCTTCGCCCTGGTTGTTCGTGATCTCGCAGCGAAGGAACTCGAGATCGCCGCCTGATTGCAGCAGCGCATTGGCGCCGAACTGGGCCTCGTTGCGCCGGATGTTCGTATCGCTGAAGAAAGCGGTGCTGGACTGGCAGCTCACGCCGCCGCCGCGTCCGGTGAAACCGGAGACGAGGTTGTCTTCGATGTCGCAGTTGAGAATCGTCGAGTCCTCGGCCTGGAGCAGCAGCCCGGCGCCCGCGCCGCTGTTGCCGGTGACCTCATTGAAGGTGATGCGAAGGTTGTCGAGCGTGGGCCCGCCGCCGATGACATAAACGCCGCCGCCGGAGACGCTCGCCTCACACATCGTGACGGTGCAGTCGAGCACGAGCGCCGTGCTGGAGACGATCGAGAGCCCGCCGCCGGAGTCGGCTTCGCAGTCGCGAATGATGCAGCCGGCGATCGTCGGGCTGGCGGCGAGGCAGTGGATGCCGCCGCCGAAGGCGCCGCCCAGCGCATCCCCATTGCGAATCGTGACGTTGCGCAGCTGGCTGGCGGGCGTCTCCGCGGAGTTGAAGAGGAAGCCGCGCCCGAGCCCGAGGCAGTCAATGACGCACGCCGCGGCGTTGCCGCTGGCCGATCGCACCGTGATGAGCTTGCCCATGAAGTTGACGTCGCGATTGCCCGGCCCGGAGTGGATGCCGTCGGCGAGGAGGATTTCGCTGCCGGGCGTGGCGACGTTGATGGCGGCCTGGATCGTGGGCTGATCCGCAGGCACGTTGATTGTCGCGCCGAGCGCACCGGTGCTGGTCGTCGCAAGCGCACAGATCGCGGCGCCGATGAAGTGTCGCGTCTTCATGATGGGATTCGCTTTCTTCGTGAGAGCGTCAGAAAGAGCGGGAGAATCGTGAGCGATGTCGCGGGGGCCGGCACAGCGAACTCGAAGTAGAACGCCCTGACGCCGCCTCCCGGCAACTGCGTAAAGACTGTCAGGGGCCCCGAGAGCACCTCGCTTGCCCAGTGATACGTGCGACCTTCGAGAAGCGGACCGCCGAAGAGCGGCTGACCAAGATCGGCGCCGCCGTCGAGCCCGATGATCGTCAACTGCGCAAGGAAAACGTCGTACGTTCCAGTCTCCGGATTGAAGACCGCCTCCGCTCGCGGGCTCGGAGGTGTTATCAGGTGGTACCAGCCCGGTACGATCGCGTCTTCGAGGCCGTCCCCGTCACGATCCACAAATCCGAAGTCCGGATCGACGAACATCAGATCGTCCTTGCCCGCCGACAATGTCTTGTCGCTGAAGCCGACAAAGGTGTCCCACGCAACCGTTGGAAAGAGCGGCACGAGCGCCGCCGCCGGTGCGCGATCTGTGCCGAATGAATCCTGATAGAAATAGGCTTCGCCATGTCGTGCGCTGGTCTTATTGATTCCCCAGGATCGTGGTGGGGAATCAGTGTTCGCGACCGAGATGACTCTGTTGTTCGTCATCGAGTCGGGATCGCCCGGCCCGTCAAACGTCGCATACAGATTGATCACACGCACACCCAGCCCCAGCGGATCGATCTGCGCAAGCTCCACCGGCGGGATCTGACCCTTGTCCTCTCGCAGGTCGATGCCCGTGAAGACTGCAAGCGCCGGCGCGCTCAGTGCGCACGCCGCGAGCGCCGGAATGATGCGTCGCATGATCAGCATGCGCTTCGCCTCCGGCGCGAGATCGTCAGGAACAATGGGAGAATCGTGAGTGATGTCGCTGGGGCCGGGATCGGGACGAAGTCGACATAAAAGCGTTCGAAACCACCAAGGGGGAGCTGTGTGTGAAACTCCAGGTCACCGCTGAAGATTGAGGTCTCCCACTCATGTCGCCCCATGCCGTTGACGCCGGGACGAAGCGCGCCGAGTTCAGCTCCTGGATCCAAACCGATGATCGTCAGTTGGGTCAGGAAGACCTCGTTCTGTCCGGAGTCCGGATTGAAGATCGCCACATGCTGCTCGACTTCGGGATTCGAGATCGACCATGCGCCGTCGATGCCATCATTGAGACCGTCGCCATCCTGATCCGAGAACTCGAAGCTCGGAAGCGGGTTCGTCACATCGGAGACGCCCGTCGGAATCGTCTTGAGTCCGACGCTGACGTACGAGTCCCACGCGACGGAAGGGAATAGATCGACGAGCGCTTCCTGTGGCGCTCGAATGCCGCCGAGAGGATCGTCGTAGAACCCTGCGTCAGCGTGCTTGCCGTCTGTCTTGTCGATCTCCCAGCGGACGCCGGGTTGGCGGTCCTCAGTCGAAAGAACCGTGATAATCGTGTTCTCACTCCTTGGGAATTCCGGAGTCCAGCTTCCTGGCCCATCGAACGTCGCATACAGATTGATCACGCGCACGCCCTGCCCCAACGGATCGATCTGCGCAAGCTCAACCGGCGGAATCTGCCCCTTGTCCTCACGCAGATCGATGCCGGTGAAGACGGCGAGGGCGGGGGCGCCGAGAGCGCAGGCCGCAAGAGCGGCGGCGCCGGCGCAGAGCGTCCGTGCGGGACGAGGCATGATTCTTCCCTTCCAACAAATGACGTGGCCGCACCCGTGGCGGCGAGGCCATTGTCAATGCCCCCTTCAGACGGAGCAAGGGAAAAGACGCCCCAAGGATCTGCAACCGGGATATTGGGGCAACTGCCGCGTGCCTGATCGGGGTCTCTGGGGAGAGGAAGACATGCGCCGAGTGCTTCAATCCGCGCTCATCCTCCCTGCAGCGCATCCCATCCCGTGTGCCGTGCTGTCACTGCCAACCCCCCAGAATCGCCCCCATCGCAACGATGTACGCCAGGTGATACGACCCATCAATCAATAGGCACGCCCCCTTCCGACTGTGCGCCGTGTTGTCAGCAAGCACCAGCGGCAGCGCCACACCCACCCAGAGCAGCGCGCCCGTAAACGCGCCCGCCCCGCCGCCGGCGACGCCGAACGTCTTGAAGAGCACCGCCATGAAGAAAGCCCCGATCAACTCCGCGACGAACATGATCGAGAAGTTCTTCGCCGGGTTTTTCCCGAGTTCCTTCGCCTCCTCATCGCTGTAGCCGTGCGCCTTCACCCACGGCTTGGCGAAGACTCCGCCGTACCAGAGACCGCCGAGAAAGAACGCCGCAAGCGCCGCGACGACGATCGCCAGAAAGTTCAGATCAGTGAAATTCAGCTCGGGCATGATTCGATCCTTTGCGATTTCGATGCGCAGAAGAAGGGCGCGGCCGCCCCGGTCTCCCGGGGCGACGGCGTGAACGAGTCATTCAGAGAGTCGGCTGGGTTGGCTCGTTCCGTTGAGTCGCAGCGTCAATGCGCCGGGCTCGGTCGCATACGCATGAACGCCGGCGGCGCCGCGTCCACACGATTGAAATTGGCCGTCATTTCCGGAGCCGTCTCGCTGACGCCCAGGTTGAAGAGCTTCATCGTGTAACGCTTGTCGTCGAAGAACCGCATCTCGACGCGATAGTGCGTCTCGTCGGCGCTCGTCGGAATCCATGTCCAGATGAGAGTCTCGGCGTCGGCAGGATCGACGTACATCACGCCATCCGTCACGTCGCCCCTTTCGTTGATCGAAATGAAACGCGTCGCGCCGGTGTCCACATCGCCGAAGATCGACGTCGCCGCGTGATAGAACATTCCCTCCTGGTTCCCAAGCCAGCCGTCGATGACCACGGCCCGCTCATCAGGCCCCTGCTTCGCGACGTTGCGCACGCGAAAGACCTCGCCGTTGGGGAACTGATTCTCATGCACCCACTCGCCGCCGACGAGCTTCGCCGCAAGCTGATGCGCGCGCTCATCCAGATCCGTGCGCGGCGGGAACTTCTCGTAGAGCTTGGCGAGCGTCCATTCGTTGCCCTTGTTGAAGATCTCGACGATCTGATCCCACTGCGGGCCGTGACCGTAGCCGTGGCCGGTCATGATGACGCGCGTCTTGTGCGGCGTCACCGCCTCGAATCGCGTCACACCCCACGTATTGCGCAGCAGCCGATGGATCGGCGAGTGCATCGGCGACTTCGTGATGCGCGAGGCGAGGAGTTTTTCATGCTCGACGGCGAGATACGTGTGCTCGATGCCGTCGGGGCCGTAGACGTTCTTATCAGGGAGATACGTCGTGCGATTCGTGCCGCCGACGCGCAGGTCGATCACCGATGTCGGCACGGCCCACGACTCGAACTCCTCCGCAACCGTGAACGCGCGCCACACTTCAGAAAGCGGCGCATCGATGATCATTGTGTAATGCAGACTGCGCGTGTCGTCGGGCATCGCCGGCGCAGCCTCAGCCGTCGCGCGGGCGCCCCAGTCCTTCGGCCCATCAACGAATCGCTTCTCGAGCGACGCGATCACGCTCGGCCAGGCGTCCTGGAAATACTTGTGCGTCCCCTGCCACTCGACGCCAAGATCCCCATCGACATTCGACGGCCAGCCCAGATGCGTCAGCGTGACATGCGTCTCGCCTCCCGGCGCATCCTCGAGCTCGAGCACAACGAACGTGTGCTCACGCCGCGCATTCGGATACTGCGGCGGCGCATTCCACGTGAAAGAAAGCATCTCCTCCGGCTTGAACGAGAGAATCTTGCAGTCGTCGGCGCCGCGCAATCCGAGCGGCCCATCCGTCATGAAGAGAACCTCAAAAGGCCCGCCCGGACGAAGATCAACATTCGCCTGCGGCCCGAAGAAACTCTCGACGCCCTCAGACGTCGTCCAGGCCCGCCACACTTCAGAACGCGGCGCATCGACGAGGCCCTCGGCGACGATGGGCTCGCCATAGTCAAGGGCAAGAGCGCACGGTGCGATTGCGAGCGCCATCGCGGACGCAAACGCGTATCTGCGGCAAGTGGTCGCGGTCATGTCGTGTCTACCTCTTCAGTGGTGGAGGGCGCCGCCGAGCGATCGTCCTCCGAGTTGGCCCCAATTGAAACCGAATCTCGTCTGAGAAGTTCGATGTACTGCCTCAGGTGACGAACGGACTGGTCATAGGGAGTCGCATTGGCGCTGATCCGAGCCTGCATCACGCCTCCCTCCATGACGCTCAGCGTCAGGGCCGCGAGCCCCTCCGCATCGACATCAGGCCCAAGCGCGCCGGACGAGCGATAGCAGTCCGCGACAACCGCGCGCCAGGCGCTGAAGTTGCCCTCGACGCCCTCCCGGATCACGTCGTCATGCGTTCCCACCTCCAGCGCCAGACGCCCCACCGGGCAGGAAAACGAATAGCCCGTCTGCTCGATCGCGCGCCGGTACATCGCCAGCAGCTCGAACACCTGCAGAATCGGATCCGGCTGTGTCCGGCGAATGTGATCGAAGAGGATCGGCTCGAGTGTTTCGATGTAGCGCTCGAGCACCGCGACAAGCAGATCCTGCTTGGAATCAAAGAAGTGATAGAGCGAGCCCGACTGCACGCCCGCCTCGCGCAGAATCGCGCTCACCGACGCCCCCGCGTATCCCCTCTGATCGAAGAGATTCAATGCGGCGTCGATCAGTCGCTGTCGAGTTGTGGCGAGTTCTTCAGGGGCCACCGGGGATCCTCTTGGTTGAACGCTCAACCAACAGAATATCGTCCAGGGAAGCTCCGTCAAGCGCTTTTTCCGGGCGATCGCAGATTCGGGGTTGATTTCGCAACGAGATGAGACATTATTGTCTCATGCGAGACGCAGAAGTTTCAGCCCGCCCTCCCACGCGCGAAGCGATACTCGACGCTGCCCTCACGGCCCTCGCCGCCAATCCCGGCGCCGCGCTCGGCGCCATCGCCGAACGCGCCGGCGTCGGCCGCGCGACGCTCCATCGCCACTTCCCCGCACGCGCCGACCTCGTGCGCGAACTCGCCCTCATGTCCGTGCGCGAGATCGATAACGCCGTGGCCGGATTGGAAGACAAAGCTGCAAGCGCCATCGAACTGCTCGAGCTCATCGTCGAAGCCGTGATCCCCCTGGGCGACCGATACCACTTCCTCGCGCGCGAAGCGTGGCTCGAATCCGACCCCGCCATCGAACGCGAGATCACGCGCCAAACGAAATCGCTCTGGCAGATCATCGAACAATGCAAGCATGAGGGCGCCATCGATGTCGCCGTGCCGAGCGCCTGGGTCGTCGGCGCACTGGACGCGCTGATCTACACATCCTGGTCACTCGCCGCAGAGGGGCACATCGCGCCAAAGCAGAGCGCCGCGCTCGTCCTGCGCACGCTGCTTTCAGGGGTCGCATCAGCGCCGGCCGACACGACAGTCTCGAGCCCTGGAGTTTCATCATGATGAGCACCACGAACCCCTTCTTCCACTCCGTCCTCTGGCGACGCTGTCTCGCGCATTTCGCGGCGCTCGCGATCGCGTGCGCGGCGCTTTTCTCGGGGTCAGCGCGAGCCGCCGACCATCTCTCCGGCGTCATGGGAATGCGCATGGTCGATATCGACGGCGCCCTCCATCGCATCGGCGGCAGGAGCGGCGCCGCCCCCACCGTGCTCGTCCTCCTCGACACCGGCTGCCCCGTCGCCAATCGCTATGCCCCCGAACTCAACGACCACTTCGCGCTCGCGCAAAAGAACGGCGTCGCGTTCTTCGGTGTTATATCCGACCCGCTCATCACGCCGGAAGAAGCGCGCATCTTCCGCGACGAGCGCGACCTCGAGTATCCCCTGCTCTTCGACGCTTCAGGCGATCTTGCGCTGGCGCTGCAGCCCAGCGTCGTGCCGCAGGCGTTCGTGCTCGATCGCAGCGGCGAACTCGTCTACAGCGGACGCATCGACAATCGCTTCGTCTCCGTCGGACGCATGCGCCAGGTCGTCACGAGTCACGATCTGCGTGACGCACTCAATGCAATTTCCTCAGGCAAGCCGATCACCAATGCGCGCACGCAATCCGTCGGCTGCGTCTTCGAAGCGTGGACCGACGATCTGCCCGAAGAAGTCACCTACACGCAGCACATCCAGCCGCTGCTTGCGGCCAACTGCATGGAGTGTCACGTCGAAGGCGGCATCGCCCCGTTCACGCTCGACACCTTCAAACAGGCAGCGCGCCGCGCCGGAATGATGAGCCTCGTCGCAGAAGAGAGACTCATGCCGCCCTGGCCCGCGGACCCGACGTATCGGCGCTTCCGCGACGAGCGCATCCTCACCGATCGACAGATCGACCTGCTCACGATGTGGGCGAAGACGGGCAAGGCGCGCGGCGAAGAATCGCACGCGCTGCCGGTCCAGGCGATCGCAGGCGGCTGGACGCTCGGCGAGCCCGACTACGTCCTCAGCATGGAGGAGTCCTACGAACTCCCCGCGACCGGACCCGACCAGTACCGGCGCTTCGTCATCAAGGCGCCCTTCGACGAGCCCGTCGTCGTGACGGCCATCGGATTCAAGCCCGGTGACCCCGAAGTCGTGCACCACGCGAACTTCTTTTACGACGAGAGCGGCGAAGCGCGCAAGCGCGACGCCGCGGACGATGGGCCGGGCTACGACGCCTTCTCCGGACGCGACATCGAGAACTCCTACGACTGGGATCCGCAGGGCTTCGGCATTGGCGGCTGGGCGCCGGGAACGCCCGGGTATCAACTGCCCGATGGCGTCGGCATGCTGCTGCCCGCCGGCGGCGATGTCGTCATCGAGATTCACTACCACCTCACCGGCAAGACGACGACCGATCTCAGCTCCCTCGCGATCTACACCGCCAAGGCGCCCGTTGAGAACTACGCCGACGGCCTCATCATGGGCTCACTCGATCTCGACATCAGAGCCGGCGACGACGACTATCTGCGCCGCATCTATATGGATGTGCCGGTGGACATGACGCTCATCGACGTCTTCCCGCACATGCACTACATCGGCACGCAGGTATGGGCCGAAGCGACGACGCCCGACGGCACGAAGATCCCGCTCATCCGCATCAACGACTGGGACTTCCGCTGGCAGTCCTTCTACCAGTTCACCGAGCCCATCGAAATCCCCGCGGGCAGCCGCATCGACGCATGGTTCCGCTACGACAACAGCGCGCAGAATCCGGACAACCCGAACAATCCGCCGCGCGATGTGACATGGGGCTGGCAGAGCACGGATGAGATGCTCGAGATCTGGCTCACCGTCATATACGAAGGACAGATCAACAGTGCGCTGCTCCAGGGCGCGGCCGTCGCGAGCTTCTTCCGGGACGCCAATCCCTAACGCAACGGCCTGCGGAACATCGTGTACGTCGCGAACAGATTGTTGTCCACGTCCATCCCCTGCTCACGCCATCCGAAGTCGTGCGCAAACCGCCGCGCCATGCGCGTGTCGTCCACGTCGAACGCGATCACCTCGAAGCCCACTTCCTCCAGCAGCTCCTGGTCAAACGGGCAGCGCCCGTCCGCCCAGGGGATGTACTTTTCACCTTCCGCCGCCATCGCCGGATGCAGGTTGTAGATCATCACGATTCCGCCGGGCGTCAGCAGGTTGAAGAGGCGCTGCACAAACTCCTCGTCCGTCGCGCCGAGATCAATCAGCGCTCGCGGATCAGCCTCGCCCTCCGGATGAATGTACCCGCGCTTGAGCGTGTTCTTGCTCATGAACAGGTGATATCCCGAACCGACGGTGCGCGAAAGCTCGGCGTCTTCGGGGAATCGCCCATAAAGCGTGCGCAGATGTCCATACGGCCCAAGACCCGCAGCCGTCGCGCGCGGAATGATCCCCGTGTCCATCGACTCGCGATAGAACGCCTCATTCAGCTGATCGATCTCAATCCCCGTCACGCTCGCGCCCAGCGACGCCATCATGCGCAGCTGCCCGATCCCGCCCCAGCCGAAGTCGATGATGTTCTTCTCCTCGATCGACTCCATGCCCTGCAGCGCGACGAGATCAATCGGGCGCGCATAACTTACGGGCGTGCCGTAGCGATTCATGTAGTAAAACGACTCATCGAGCGTCGCCAACTCGAATCCTTCGCGCTCCTCCTCGCTCGCCGCCTCATACTGCTCCGGCGTCATCGCGCCTCGATCGCTCCTGCGGTAGTAGACATCGCGCGTCTCATTGATCTCCGGAAGATCCGCCGTCGAGTCAACGAACCGGCGCGTCACCTCACACTGCAGCCGAGAACGAATCGCCGCGGCGTTGGCGCGAATCGTCTCCAGCGCCGTCGGCTGAACCTCTTCCTCCGGCGCCTCGGCTTCCTGTGAGGCCTCGGCGTCTTGTGAAGTCTCGGCCTCCTGCGAGCCCTCCGACTCCTCCGCGTCCTGAGCGCGCGTGTGCAACGAGAGAGAAAGCGCCAAAGCGACAGCCGCCCCGGCGGCAAGAAGCGTGCGAAGACGAATCATGGATCGACTCCATCGATTGACAGTGAGTTGGCCTGCATTGTCCCACGAGAAGCCGCATCGGGGCGACCCGCCATAGGTGTACCACGCACAAGCGCGAAAGTGGCGGAAGCGGCGTTCGCCGGCAGTTGCGCAGATTGTCCGGGGAGGAACGCCTCCGCCCCCCTCTCCCGCGTGCGGGAGAGGGCCGGGGTGAGGGCTCCCCCACCTCCCTCTCCTCCAACCCTCAACAATCAACCGCCCCGACACGAACACGCACGACACCCAACAACGCATGCGCCTGCTCCCTCTCCCGCGCAGGCGCAGCCGAGTGGGAGAGGGCTGGGGTGAGGGCTCCCCCACCTACCCCTCCTCCAATCCCCGACAACCAACCACCCCAACACAAACACGAACAACACCCAACAACGCATGCGTCCCCACCCTCTCCCTGACATGCGCAGCATGTATGGGAGAGGGCAGGGTGAGGGCTCCCCAACCTTCCCCTCCTCCACGCCTCAAAGTCCAACAGCTCAGAACGAAACGCACAGCTCCCATCAACGCCTGCGTCCCCCAGAGAAAGCGCGCAAAAACGCATACATGCGCCTCCCGTGTGCGCAAACTGACCTCGCCATTTCGAAAATCACAACTCCGTCAAAAAAATCTTGCGCCTGCTCACGCAACGACTTACGCAAATCACGCCGCGCGCATCGCGCTGATTCAACGCACGAAACGCGCCGGTCCGCTCCAAGGGTGGAGGCCCGCGCATTTCGCAAAGGCCGTCAACCTCAGAGCTGATCGGCGGCAAGTCGCCCGGTGGCCGAAGACACCGCAAGACACACAAGCGCCGAGGCGGAGCTCAGAGCGAGACAGCCTGATCGGAACGCAACGACCTCCAACCGTTCCCGCGCATCACGCGCCCGGCCGCCTGCCGATCAGCTGCGCCCAAAAAGCGCAGTTCCGCCTCATGCATCCGCCGGCGACCACGACCACAAGATCCCGCAGCCACGAAGGACAGCGCACAAAACAGCACAGAACAACGAAACCTGAAAATGAAAGAAGCTGAGCGACTACCCGTTCGCCGCGGCGCCAACCGTCATCGTCACCGGCACATACGTCGGCGCGACTCTGGCCTCGAACTCGTCGCGGAACTTGTTCACGATCGTGCGCACGGCCCAGTTGTTGCCATCCGCCAAACCGCAGATCGTCGTGCCGGGCATCGCGCCCATGCTCGTCGCGATCTCCAGGATCAGGTCAAGATCCTTCGTTTTCCCGTCGCCCGATTCGACCTTCTCCAGCAGCTGCAGCAGCCACCCCGAACCCTCGCGACAGGGCGTGCACTGCCCGCACGATTCGTGCTTGTAGAAGTTCGCCAGATTCCGCGCCACCGAGACCATGTCCGTGTCTTCATCGAAGACCGTCGGGCACGCGGTGCCGAGACCGAGCACGTTGTAATCGCGCCCGATGTCGAAGTCCATCGGCGCATCGAAGTCATCCGGACCGACCACGCCCGTCGAGGCGCCGCCGATGATCGCGCTCTTGAACTTCTTGCCGTTGCGCATGCCGCCGGAGTATTCGTTGACCAGCGTCGAAAGCGGAATGCCCAGGTCGCACTCAAAGCAACCGGGATTGTTCACATGGCCGGAAACGCCCATGAGCTTCGTGCCGAAACTGGGCGGCCCGCCGCTCGCGGATTCACAACCCTGCGCACAGAACCAGTCGCTGCCATTCTCGACGATCGAAGGCAGATGCGCCAGCGTCTCAACGTTGTTGATGATCGTGGGCTTGCCGAAGAGACCCTGCACCGCAGGAAACGGCGGCTTGATGCGCGGCCAACCGCGCTTGCCTTCAATGGCTTCGAGCAGCGCCGTCTCTTCGCCGCAGATATACGCCCCCGCGCCGCGATGCACGTAGCACTCCACGGGGAAGGGCGCGCCCGTCTGCGTGTCGGCGCCATCCATCAGACCCTTCGAACCGAAGATCCCATGGTCATACGCTTCCTTCAGCGCGTTCTCGAGCACCTTCGCCTGATGGTGATACTCGCCGCGAATGAAGACGTACGCCTTCGTCAGCCGGCACGCGTAACAGCAGATCGCGATGCCCTCGAGCATTATGTGCGGATCGAAATCCAGCAGCAGGCGATCCTTGAACGTCCCCGGCTCCGACTCATCGGCGTTGATCGCCAGGTAGCGCGCGCCGGGATTGTTGATGTCCTCGACCTGCGGCAGGAAGGTCCACTTCAGACCCGTCGGAAATCCCGCGCCGCCGCGCCCGCGAAGCTGCGAGTCCTTCACCGTCGTGACGACATCGCCCGGCGACATCGTGAGAGCCTTGCGCAGGCCCACGTAGCCCCCATTCTTCACGTACTCGTCATAACCGACGATGTGACGATCCTTCGGATCGCCCCACGGATACGTAGGGATGTTCTTCGTCAGGACCGGAAAGTTCGTCTTGGGCGTATACGGCACGTTCGGGTCTCCACCCCTGTCTTCGCGTCTCTGAGAGGTGGCGATTCTAGGGGATGGGATCCGCCGGGGGCGAATTGGGCGCCCCCTCGATCTCAACCTCCTCGATCGTCGTCCGCCGCAGCGTCATCTTCCCCTGCTCCGTCTCGCTCGTCTGCTCCTCGACGTCGTGACGCAGGGTCTGCTTCTGCGATTCCGGCCCGGTCGAGTCGCTGGTCACGCCCTTCCAGATGTGGCCGAAGAACTGGCCGAGGGAGCGGGCGAGAGGCTGTTTGTCCTTGGAGGAAGACATCGGTTCAGGAGATGGTAGCGACGACTGGGCGCGTCGCCGGGCTACTGCAGAAGACGAATCACGCCCGCGGTCCCGTCCACTTCCACCATCTGGCCGTCTTGCGCCTTCGACATCACCCGATCGATGCTCACCACGCACGGCTTCCCATATTCGCGCGCCACCACCGCGCCATGCTGCAGCATCCCGCCCACCTCGAGCACGATCGCCGCCGCATTCACGAACAGCGGCGTCCACCCCGGGTCCGTCGTGTACGCCACCAGAACGTCCCCCTTGTTGACCGGTTTCTCGTGGGGATCGCGCAACACCTTCACTGGCCCCCTCGCCACGCCGGGCGAGACGCCGAGTCCGCTCATCTCGCCGGGCCTTTCTTCACGCGCGGGAGGCCGCAGAATCCTGCCGCGCGAATCGATCACCTGCGGAAACTCCGTCACGAGCGCCTTGAGTCTCCTGGTGAATCGCGTCCGCTCCTCGCGAATCCCTCGCAGATCCAGCGCCGGTTCCAGATCGGCCGCTTCGAGATCGCGAATCGTGAGCTCGAACACATCGTCGGCCGCATCGAGACGCCCTTCGCGCATCAGACGTTCGCCCTCGATCAGTGCGCGCTTGCGGAGCGCGTAGTTGAAGAGCACCAGCTGATGCTTGGGCGTGTCGCGCGTGCCGGCGAAGAGATCGATGATCCGATGAATGCGTCGCAGCCGCGCCCGGCGCACGAAGCCCAGGCGAACCATCAGCTCTTCGTACGCCTGCCGGCGCTCCTCGACATGGCGCCTGTGCGCAGCTTCCGGATCGAACCCCGCGTCGTCAGTCGCCATAAAGGACATCTGGCGCAGGGCGAGACGCGGATCATCGGCGTAGCGCGGGCTCGCCTGGTCCATCTCCAGAGGGCCGCGCCAGCCGTACGTCGCGAGGAACTCGTCCCACGCGCTCAGGAATTCCGCCGGCATCTCGCGACGTTCGATCCGTTCGGCCAATCGATCCAGGTCCTCGAAGTCGGATGGATTGAGCAACTCGGCCATGCGATAGAGCGCGATGCCCATCTCGATGACGACATCGCCTTCGAATCCCATCTTGAGCTTCTGCGCGAGCGCCTGCATCTCGGCGGACTTCCTGCCGACCACACGATCGATCGAACTCTGCGCGAAGAATGCGGCTCCGAACGCGGGGAACGTGACACCGAAGAGCTGTTTCATGGGCGCAGCGCACGTGCGCCGGAACTCGGCGAGCGGAAGGCTGTAATCGAGATCGCCGGTGAGCTGCTCCTCGTACGCGTCAACCTTCTTCTTGTATGTTCGGAAGGCGCGCTCGGGGGCAAGGATGGTCCACAGCGTGTTCCAGAGGGAGCCGCGCAGCATCCACAGGACCTTCGGAACAGGCAGCAGCGTCCGGAATCGCATCCAGGGCGGCCTCGACGGCGCGCGATAGCGCTGCACGTCGATGGCCCCCATGATCTCGCCCATGAGCGCATCATTCGGCTCGCACCCCTTCGACAGGCGCGCCGGACTCGCCAACCACAGGATGTTGGAGATGTTCATGTACAGGCGCCCGCCCGCGAAGAACACGAGGCCGTCCTCCGGGGTGGTGTCGATCCTGAAGTGCTTCACCAGGAACATGGAGACGAACTCTTTCTCCCATTCGAGCTCCATGGGCGAGATCGGCGCGTTCGTCGTCATCCCCTTCGACAGCGCCGCGTCCGCGTACAGACGCCGGCGCTCACCGGGCTCGGTCAGCATCTCGGGCGCGAGCGGCACGTAGGTCGTCATGGGACGCGCCTGCAGCACGTAGAGCTGATCGCGCGCAAACGCCCACTCAATGTCCACCGGCTCTTCGAAGAGTTCTTCGATCCGACACATCACGTCGTTCAGCTCGCAGATCTGGGCGTCGCTGAGCGTGAACTCCGCCGATCGGTGGTCCTTCTTCTCGATGGTCCCGCCATCGTCGCCCAGCCAGATCGAGGCGTGCTTGGCGCCCAGATGCTTCTCGATCGGTTTCCTGGTGACTTTGTCCACGACGAACTGGTCGGGCGTCGTGAGTCCGGCGACGACCGACTCGCCCTGACCCCAGTTCGCCTCGATGACGCCTTCGTCATAGTCATTCGTGAGCGGATTGACGGAGAACGCCACGCCGGCGACGGCGCTGTCGATCTGCCGCTGCACGATCACGGCGATGCGCGGCGCCAGATGATCGAATCCCTGTTGCTTCTTGTAGACGAACACGCGCTCATCGAGACTCGAGGCGAAGCAGCGCCGCACGGCGTCTTCCAGATCGGCCGGGCGCACGCCCAGCCGGGTCTCGTATCCGCCGGCGAACGAGGCCGACGCCAGGTCTTCTTCAGGCGAGGACGAGCGCACGGCGAAGAGCGCGTCGTCATCCAGCGCGGCGAGCTTCGTGCGCAGGTCGTCCAGGGCCTGACGCTGGGTCGCCGTCATCGGGAGGTCCGGGCAGAGCTCCTTCAACTCGTTGCAGTGTGTCGCCCACAAGTCCGGCGTCGCGCCGGCCAGCGCCGCCCATGCCGAAGACGCCTTGATCTCATCGAACCACGGCGCGAAGAACTCCGTCGTGAGCGCGGCGCCGGGCGGAACGGGCAGGCCTTCCTCGACCATGCGCATCAGCGCGGAGGCCTTGCCGCCGACACGTGCGATCGTCGTCTGCTCGGCGCCGGGAAACGAAACGATCAGGGACATGCTGATTCCTTCTGCGCTCGATGGCCCGGCGAGCCAGCGCGCCCGGCGGCACTAGGATACGTGAGAGCGCAGCTGTGAAGGAGGCGCATCATGCGAGGACGGATTGCGGCGATCGGATTCGCCTGTGCCACAACAATGATGATGGCTGATGGTCACATTCGCGGCGTCGAACTCGACGCGCCGCCCATTGCGCAGAAGAAGGAGGCCGTCGAGATTCTCCGCGTCTGGGCCGACGGCGAGAGCCTGCAGGTCGCGCTGGAGCCGACGTACGACGACCCATTCACCTGGGGCATCCTCATGGCGGACATCGCGCGCCACGCGTCGAAGGCGTATGCGCACGTTCACGATCGCGACGAGAAGAAAGTCTTCGCGCGCATCATCGAGGGATATGAAGCTGAGATGAAATCACCGACCGACGAGCCGGAGCGGATTGATCCGGAGTGATCAGTGCGGCGACGGCTTGTCGCGCGTTTCGTCGATGAGTTTCGACATCTGCTCGGGTGAGACGGTCTCGTGCAGGTCCTCATCGACGAGGATCGCCGGTGCGCCGCCGCAGGCGCCGATGCATTCGAGTTCGACGAGTGTGAACTTGCCGTCCTTCGTCGTTTCGCCGACTTCGATGCCGAGCTTCTCGCGGCAGGTGTCCGTGAGCTTCTTGTGATCGCAGACTTCGCACGCCATCGAACGGCAGACGGCGATCATGTGCTCGCCCTTGGGCTTGAGCCAGTACTCCTCGTAGAACGAGGCGGTGTCGAGTACGTCCGCGGGGGCGAGGTCGAGGAACTCGGCGATCTCATCGAGGGCCTGGGCGGGGATCCAGCCGTAGGCGTGCTGGATTTCATGCAGCGCCGGCAGCAGCGCGCCCTTGGAGGTCTCGAAGCGCGGGAGGTAGCGCTGGGTGAGCGTGTCCTTCATCTTCTGCGTGAGGAAGGGCTCGCTGCGGCGCTCGATCTCGGCCGTGCCGGTTGGATTGGCTTTCCAGGACATGGGGGCTCCCGCTGGGGTCTGAATCGGGACGCGATTCTAGCGGAGAATCGAGAGGGAGCAGGAGCGCAGGCGTTGGCGGGAGGTTCATGACTTATGCCGGAGCGTGCATGTGATCGAGGCTTGGAGGAGAAGGAGATTGGGGAGCCCTCACCCCGGCCCTCTCCCACTCGGCTTCGCCTGCGCGGGAGAGGGAGGAATCGGGATCTGTGCGCGTCAGTTCGGAATTCGGCCGGGGGAGAACATGTCGCCGCCGGGGAGGGTCGTGTGCGGCTCGAGGTCGCCCTTCGGATGCGTGCGCTGGACCGATCCCTTGACGTTGTTGCCGACCTGCTGGATGCGCAGCGTGTCGCCGGGCGGGATGTGGCTGGGGAAGCCCCAGACGACGGCGTCGATCGGCGAGCCATCCGGCGCGCGGAGGATCACGAAGTCGCCGTTGTTGGCGAAGCCCTTGTTGCGCTTGTCGATCTTCATCGTGAAGACCTTCGCGTTGTGGAACTGATCGTTCACCGACGGCGGCGCGCTCTTTGAATCGCCCACGGCGCCGGCTGGCTTTGACTGGTAGCCGTTGAAGACGACGACGATCTCGCCCGGCGCCAGTTCACAATCCGGGAACGTGAACGAGAGCTGCTTGCCGCCCTTGGGAAAACGATCGGTGATCGTGTAGCCCTTGAGGTTGATGGGTTTGTTGTGCGGGTTGATGAGTTCGACGAACTCATCGCCCTGCGCGTCGCGCTTGCCGTCTTTGTCCGCGTCAGCTGCGGCGACGTTGGGCACGTTGAAGAGGACTTCAACGATGACAGGGTGCGGATAGGGGATATCGTTTTTTGCCGCGGGAGCGCCGAGTGTTGATTGTGATGCAAGCAGGAGTGCGACGAGCGATGCGCTCATGCGTTGTGTTCTCGCTTAGCGATCGAGTTCGGCGGCGACGACGTTGAGTGAACCCAGCACGGCGACGGCGTCGGGGATCAGGTGTCCTTCGGTGAGGCGCGCCATGACGGAGTAGTTGACGAAGCTCGGCGCACGCGTCTTGACGCGCCAGGCTCTGGGGGAGCCATCGCCGACGATGAAGTAGCCGAGCTCGCCGTTGGCGGTTTCCTGGGCGCCGTAGCCTTCGGCGATGGGCGCTTCCCAGCCTCGATTCGTCATGACGAGTTCGAAGTGCTGGATGAGTCCTTCGATGGAGCCGTAGACCTCGTCCTTGGGCGGCTTGGTCATCTTTGAGTCTGAGAAGACATCCATGGGTCCGCCGGGGATGTTGTCGATGAGCTGATCGATGATCTTGATGGACTCGCGGATCTCGGCGATGCGCACCTGGAATCTCGCGTAGACGTCGCCGGCTTCTGCGATGGGCACCTTGAACTCGACGGCGGGCGCGCCCTGACCGTCCCAGTTGTCGGCGTAACAGAGGTAAGGCTCATCCTTGCGGAGATCGCGCTTCACGCCGGAGGCGCGGGCGACGGGGCCGGAGAGCGAGCAGGCGATGGCGTCTTCGCGGTTGATCGCGCCGATGCCGATGGTGCGCTCCATGAAGATGCGATTGCGCAGGACGAGACTCTCGAGATCTCCGATGGAGGGCTCGAGATCCTTGTGCAGGAAGTTCTTGACCATCGTGCAGAACTTCTCTTCGTCGGGCAGGTCCATCATGGCGCCGCCGACGCGCGTCCAGTCCGGATGGAAACGCTGACCGGAGATGAAGTCGCAGATGTCGTAGATGACTTCGCGCGGATTGAAGGCGTAGAGGAAGCCCGTGAACGCGCCGAGGTCGAGGGCGGCGGCGCCGACGCACAGGAGGTGATCCTGGATGCGGGCGAGCTCAGCCATGATCGTGCGCACGACCTTGCAGCGCGGCGTGATGTCGATGCCGAAGAGCTTCTCGACCGCGTGGTGCCAGCAGATGTCGTTGGCGATGGGCGAGAGGTAGTTCATGCGCGACACGATGGTCACGTACTGGTTGTAGTCGAGGTGCTCGCCGAGCTTCTCGAAGCCGGAGTGGAGATAGCCGATGTGGGGCGTGCATCGCGCGACGCGCTCGCCTTCGAGCTCGAGCACGAGGCGGAGCGTGGTGTGGGTCGCGGGGTGCTGAGGGCCGAAGTTGAGGACCCAGCGATCGCCGGTGTCGACGTGCTCCTTGACGTAATCGACGGTGTCGGCGTCGACGGTCAGTCCCTGGTCCGGCTTGAGTGTGTAGGGCACGGTCGGCGGCCTCGGTTTCGGTTCCTGCTCACGCACCCGGCGAATCCGGGGGAGTGAGTATAGAGGATGGGATTGGGCCGGACGCGAGGCGAGGCATCAGAGAGTTCGCGGCCCCAAGAGGCCCTAGTCGACCTTGACGACTCCGAATCGCTCCTGCAATCGGTCGACAGTCGTCCTCCAGCGACGAGCTCTTGGCTTCGCAGCCGAGTTCTGATTCCCGAAGAAGCCCTTCTCACGGAAGGCGTTCTCAAGAGGCACCGTCTTCTGCCAGTCGACTCTGACGAAGTACTCGGCCTTCTCGGGATTCGTCTTCAGCGTCGAATGATTCGACGCGTTCAAGGACATGGACGTGATCGGTCGCATCTCGCCGTTCTCATCCTCAACTTCAAACTCGTCAATCGGAACCACGGAGTCCGCAACTATGCCAACACCGACGTAGCCCTCACCGGGGATATTCACAAAGATCCTCGCCCCCGGCTCAAGCATCCGAAGCGTTCTCGAATACCAATCGCCTCCGCCTGCGGAGACGAACCCGTACTTGACTGCCTCATCCCAATCTCGATTCTGGTCGGCGCCGAACGACACATAGAAGTCGCCGTTCCAGGGAATCTTCTCGCGCTTCGCCTCGATCTTCGCTTCGACCTGCCCGGGATCCGCGAGCCACGCCCGACTGAGGTACTCGCGATCTTCGTCCCGAAAGACGCGAAAGAACACTGCGTTGATCGAGACACCGTGTTCTTCGGCCAAGTAGGTAATGATCCGCTCGGAACTCGTGTCCAGCGAACCCGCAACGAGCACGAGCTTGTGAGACTCGTTCAGTGGTTCCGGCAGTTCCTCGCAGCCAAAGTGTTGCAGAAAAGCGGCCTCAAGTGTTCGGGTCGGATGATCCGGGTAGTACTTTGCCTGGAAGGTCGAGAAGATCTCCTCCAGCACATCCTCCTCAAGGTCTCTTGCCCATGAGCCGTAGTCGAGCAACTGCGCAACGACCTCACGGGGCGTCCTGCCCTTCTTGAGTTCGATGACGACGACCCGGCCTTCAGAATCCAGCGCCAGGAGATCGATCAGCTTGCCGTAGTCCGTAAGAACCTGCCTGCCGATCAATAGGAAGTCCGGATCCACAACATCGATGTCGCGCGCAAGCAACTCTTCGAGTTGGCTCTCACTCTCCATCGTGGAGACTGAAACGGGAGTGAGACTCTCGCCCAGCTTCCAAAGGCCTACTTCAATCGGCATTTCTCATCTCTCCTTCTCGGAAACCGAGAGTCACTCGGTCACGCCCAGATCGGCCTTCGTGAAGAGGGGTTCGAAGCGGACTTTGGCCTTTTCGATGTTCTCGCGGGCGCCCTCCTGGCGATCGATGACGGGGATGACGGCGAGGACGCGGGCGCCGAGTTCGCGGAGGGCGGCGACGGCTTCGAGGGCCTGGCCGCCGGTGGTGGCGACATCTTCGATGAAGATGACGCGGTCCTTCGGTTCGAGCTTGCCCTCGATCTGCTTGGCGGTGCCGTAGTCCTTCTTCTGGTTGCGCACGAAGATCAGCGGCAGTCCGGTCTCGAGGCCTGCGGCGGTGACGAGCGGGATGCCACCGAGCTCGGCGCCGGCGAGTCGATCGACGCTGGCGCGGAAGTCGGAGATCTCGTTGATGCGTTCGGCGATGAGGCGGCCGACGGGGCGCAGCAGTTCGGGGCGCGTCGAGAAGAGGTACTTGTCGAGGTAGTACTTGCTCTTGCGCCCGGAGCGGAGCGTGAAGTCGCCGCGCAGGAGGGCGGCGTCGGCGATGGCCGCGGCGAGCGACTCGCGATCGCTGGGCGTGGTGTGGGCCTCGTCTCCGGCGCCGGCGAGCTGGCGGAAGATGCGCACCTGGTTGGCGGTCTCATCGGTGATGATCTCGTCGCCGAGCATCGCGTCGAGCGCTTCGAGCGCCTTGGACTGCAGCTGCGGCTCGCGCGCCGTGATCTGCTGGATGGTCAGTGCGACATCCTCGATGATGAAATCGTCACGCGATGAGAGCAGGCTGACATCGCGCATCGCCTTCCACTGCTGGCAGAGGAAGACGCCGAGCTCGAGGGAGCCGTAGCGCCGCGCGAGTGAGAGCGCGCTGCGAAACTCCTCGGGCGCGCGCTGGCTCATGATGGATTCGAACTTCCGGATGGCGGCGGAGTCGCCCCGGTATTCGATGCGCTTTGAGTACGCGTCCTTGAGTTTGCTCCTGATCGGTGACATGGTCAGTCGTCGAGCGGTCTCATGAATGGGAAAAGGATGACGTCGCGAATCGAGAGTTGATTCGTGAGGAGCATGACGATGCGATCGATGCCGACGCCGAGACCGCCGGCGGGCGGCATGCCGACCTTCAGCGCTTCGACGAAGTCGGCGTCGAAAGTGCGGAAGGACTGCTCCTCCTCATCGACGCCCGAGAGCTGCTCGCGGAAGCGGAGCTCCTGGATGTCGGGGTCGTTGAGTTCGGTGTAGGCGTTGGCGAGCTCCATGCCGGCGATGAAGAGTTCGAACCTGTCTGCGAGGGACGGGTCGTCTTCCTTGGGGCGTGTGAGCGGGCAGAGGGGCGCCGGGTAATCGATGACGAAGGTCGGGCGCGACTTGTCGATGCTCTCCTCGGCGATGTCGAAGAGCTTGCCGACGATGAGGAGATGGTCGAGACCTTCGATCTCTACGCTGCGCTTCTTCGCCTCGGCGGCGACCTTCGCTTCATCGGTCATCGGGAAGCCGAAGGCGCGCTCGAAGAGGTCTGAATAGGTGACGACATCGAAGGCTCGCGCGTAGTCGATCGTGAGATCGCCGAATGGGAGCGCGAGGTTGTCGGGATCGCCATTCGCCTCGGCGACCATCGTCGCGAGTTCGCGAATGAGCGACTCGGTGAGTTCGCGCATGACGTCGTAGTTGGCGAAGGCCTTGTAGACCTCGAGCATGGTGAACTCGGGGTTGTGCTGTCGGTCGATGCCTTCGTTGCGAAAGTTGCGGTTGATTTCGTAGACGGCGGGCATGCCGCCGACGAGGAGGCGCTTGAGGTAGAGCTCGGGCGCGATGCGCATGAAGAGGTTGATATCCAGCGCGTTCATGTGCGTGACGAAAGGTCTTGCCGCGGCGCCGCCGGCGAGCGCCTGGAGCATGGGCGTCTCGACTTCCATGTATCCAGCGTCGTCCATGAAGCGCCGGATGCGCGAGATCATCTTGGAGCGCAGGATGGCGATGCGCATGGTCTCGGGCGTGGCGTAGAGATCCATATAGCGCTTGCGATAGCGCAGGTCGGGATCCTGCAGGCCGGACCACTTCTCGGGAGGCGGCGCGAGGCTCTTGCAGGCGATGTCGAGGGCGCTCGCCCAGATGGTGACTTCGCCGGTGCGCGTCTTCGTGAGCGGGCCTTCGGCGATGATGATGTCGCCGAGATCGAGGATCTTTGCGAGGTTGAAGCCGGTCTCTTCGCAGTCTCTCTTTGAAACCGCGATCTGGAGGTCGCCTCCCTGCTCATCGGCTGGGTCGTATGTGTGATCGCGGAGCTGGAGCCAGACGAGCTTGCCGTTGTCGCGCTGGAGCATGACGCGTCCGGCGACCTTGACGACGGGTCGCTTGTCTTCGAATCCCTCTTCCTTGCCGCGTTCCTTGTGGTCTTCATCTGCCTGCTGGTCGTAGGCCTGGCGTGCGGCGGCGAGGGCGTGGAGTCCTTCGGTGCGCTTGCCGTAGGGCGCGAGTCCGAGCTCGCGCATGGCGTCGCGGTTTTCTCGCCTCTGCTGTTCGAGGTGATGCGGGGACTCGGTGTCCGCCGGGTTTGCGGGCGTCTGCTGTGACATCGTGGGGTCATGGTAGTCGAGGAGGGCTCGGGCGTGAGGCTGCGCGCGGGCGGTACACTGGCGATCACGGCGCCGGAAGCGCCGGCGTAAGGAGGCATAGGCCCGATGAGCGTTTTGTCAGATTCGGTGGCGGTGGTGACGGGGGCTTCGAGCGGGATCGGCCACGCGACGGCCGTGGAGCTTGCGAAGCACAACGTGAAGGTCGTGGTGTGCGCCCGGCGCGCCGATCGGCTGGAGTCACTGGTCAAGGAGATCCTGGATGCGGGCGGGCACGCGCTGGCGTTTCCCTGCGACGTGACGGATCGGTCGCAGGTGGAGGGCGCGATCGAGAAGACGATCGCGACATTCGGGCGCATCGATTCGATCATCAACAACGCGGGCGTGATGCCGATCTCGCGCATCGAGGATCTGCATGTTGACGCGTGGGAGCGGATGGTTGATGTGAACATCAAGGGCGTGCTGTACGGGATCGCCGCGGTGCTGCCGCAGATGATGAGGCAGGGATCGGGGCACATCATCAACGTGTCGAGCGTGGCGGGCCGGCGCGTGTTTCCGGGCGGCTCGGTGTACTGCGCGACGAAGTGGGCGGTGCATGCGCTGAGTGAAGGCCTGCGCGCGGAGATGGCGTCGAAGAACATTCGCGTGACGATCATCGCGCCCGGCATCGTGCGGACTGAGCTTGCCGAGCACGTGCGCGATGACGGCACGAAGGATCGGATTCAGACGATGCTTCGCGAGGGCGAGCCGCTGGAGTCGGTCGATATCGCGCATGCGGTGCTGTACGCGATGCAGTCGCCGGCGCATGTGGGGATCAACGAGATCCTGGTGCGCCCGACGTCACAGGAGCCCTAGGATCGGCGTATGAACCGGCTGGACCGGCACATTGCGGGGCGCTACCTGGCGAACGTGATCGCGATCTTCGCGATCCTGTTCAGTTTCGTCGTGGCGATCGACATGTCGCTGAACATGCGCGCGTTCGGCAAGGCGGCGACGGCGCTGCGTCCGGATTCGGGCGGGATCGAGAAGCTGCTGATGATGGGCTGGTGCGTGGTGGACCTGTGGGGGCCGCGCCTGCTCATGCTTTCGAACTACATGATGGGCTTCGTGCTGGTCGCGGCGATGGGATTCACGTGTGCGCAGTTCGTGCGTCACCGGGAGTTCATCGCGATGCTGGCGAGCGGTGTGAGCCTGCGGCGGTTGTCGCGTCCGATCCTGATGGTCGCGGTGTTCGTGCTGCTGCTGGGCGGGTTGAACCAGGAGTTCCTGCTGCCGAAGGTGTCGCATCTGCTGCCACGGGATTCGGATGACGCCGGACGGCGCTCGATCCAGGCGTTCAGCGTGCCTTTGCTGAAGGATTCGGCGGATCGCCTGTGGTATGCGGCGCAGTTCGATCCGGATGCGGCCGCCATGTCGGGCGTGCAGATCTGGGAGCGCGACGCGAACGGGCGGCCGCTGCGGCGCGTGCGCGCCGAGAGCGCGACGTGGGATGGAGCGGGCTGGACGCTGACTGAAGGATCCGTCGTCGAGCAGGGCGCGACGCGCTCGATCGATCGAGTCGATTCTGATCTGGAGCCGAACCTGATTCTCGCGGCGCAGGTCGAGGGGTACGCCGAGAGCATGAGCTGGCGTCAGATCCAGGCGACGCTGCGCCACGGGAACGTGGAGGGCGTGGCTCGAGATCGCTTGAATCGCGTGCGATTCGGTCGCCTTTCGATGATGGCGAGCACGCTGCTTGCGCTGATGGTGTCGCTGCCCTTCTTCCTGGTGCGCGTGCCGAAGAACATGGCGGCGCAATCGGTGAAGTGCGCTCCGCTTGCGGGCGCTGCGCTGGTTGGCTCTGCGCTGGGGACGGCGCAGCCGCTTCCGGGTCTTCCGGTGTGGCTGGGCGTGTTCGTGCCGGTGATCGTGCTGGCGCCGCTGGCGATCTGGGGGTTCGTGAGCGTGCGCACGTAGACGCCGATCGCTTCAAGTCAGAATCCGGGTTCGTCGCTTTCGGATTCGCTGTCGGCGTCCGCATCACCGGCCGGGAGTCCGCCGCCGCGCGCTTCTTCGAGCGTGATGTGTTCGCCACCGAGGGCGAATGCAATGTCGCGCGCGGGGCCGTCTTCGCGGAGCGTCATGATCTCGTTGGTTCCGGCGAAGACGGCGAGGTCGATGATGAGCGGCGACGTCGTCGCGAGTGAGTTCTCGTCGAAGCCGACATAGACGAGCACGCCGGCGCCTCGATCGGTCGCGAGCGCGACGGGGATGAAGGGCTCGTTGTTCGAGCTGACGTTGTAGCCGGAGTTCTGCCGCGAGCTGTCATAGGCGGAGGCGAAGGCGTTGCCGATGAACTCGAAGTCGGTGGTCGCGCCGGTGACCGGGCCGTGGACCTGACGGAGGGTGTCGACGAACTCCTGGAGGCGTTCATCGGTGAGGTCGCTGTCGGCGTCGGCGGAGAGCATGGAGCGGGCGGTGGTGAAGTCGCCCTGATCGAGCGCGACGATGAAGGTGTCGGTCGTGCCGACCATGACGCGGGTGTAGTACTTCCATCCCTGAAGGCCGCCGAAGACGATGGCGCCCTGGAGGACGGTGACGATGAGGCCGAGGACGATGCCGAAGCCCGCGGCGCCGCGGCCTGAGAGTCGGCCATGGGAGCGGCTGATGAAGCTCAGGCTCATGGCGGCCATGAGCATGGCCAGAATGCCGATGCCCGGGATGCAGCAGGCGACAGGGATCACCGCGCTGAAGACCGCGAGGATGCTGGTTCGCGGCGGCAGGTCGGAATGCCCTTCGACATACGGGTCGTAGTGCAGGTCCTGTGCGTTGGGATCGAGATTCATGGGGACAACCTACTTGGGGCGGATGATCCCCGCCAATATTCGGGGATGCCCCTTCTTGTTGGGTCTGACGTGGTCGGATTTTCGCGAGCGACCGGGTTGAACACCCGATCTGGAGGGGGTCTGAAAGGCGATTGCGGGCAACCAGAGGGGGCCGCGAATGGTAGAACTTCGTGTCCGGATCGTCGCCTTCGCGGGGCGATTTCGGAGACCGGCCGGGGAGTCCGGTCCTGGCATGGAATCAAGCACGAACGGGCGCTTTGAACGGGTGGTGAACCGGATGAGCGCTCTTCCCTGTGATGACTGAATGAAGATGAAGCAGGCCTTCCAACTGACGCTGGTCGTGATGTGCGTCTGCGTTTCTGCGCTGGCGTATGCGGGCGATCGTCGTGATGGTCGCGATCTGCCGCTGCCGCATGATCCGGCGGTGACCGAACTGACGCTCAAGAATGGTCTTCGCGTCATCATCAAGGAGCATGGGAGTTCACCGGGTCGGGCGCATCTGGAGATGGTCGTTCGCGCCGGGTCTCTTGATGAGAAGGACGGGCAGGAAGGCGCGGCGATGTACATCGCGCACATGGCCCGCAATGGCTCCGAGCACATTCCCGCGGGGAAGCTCAGTGAGATCTTCGAGGAGCATGGCATCGTGCGGCCTGAGCGGCGCGCCGAGTTCGCGACGTATGACATCTCGCGTTACCAGGCGACGCTGACGCGGGCTGATGATTCTTCGTTGCGTGTGGGCCTGACGTATCTCTCGGATGTGCTGGGGCGGTTGACGTTCCCGGACGCCGAGGTGGAGCGCGTGCGCGGGGAGGCGCTTGCGGAGCATCACGCCGGGCAGGGCGCCGAGCAGCGGATTCGCGAGGCCTTGCTTCCGCGCTTGGCGCCGGGCTCACTCTTTGCGGAGCGCTCGCCGATGGGCGACGCGTCGTCGCTGGAGTCGATGACGCGCGCCGATCTGATTGACTTCTACACGCGGACGTATCGCGCTTCGAATGCGACGCTGCTGATCGTCGGCGACGTGCCGGCGGATCTGGCGGCCGATCTGACTCGGGAGACCTTCGGCGGGCTGGCGAAGCTGCCGGCGCCGGCGCCGGTGGATGCGGGGCTCGTGCAGGGCCCGGGGATGAAGACGCTGGTGCAGGCGGAGCGTGAGCTTCCGCTCGGGTATGTCGAGATCGTGCGCCTGACGGATCGCTGGGGGGCGCCTGAGACGATCGGCGCGTATCGGCAGGAGCTTGCGGCTCGCGTCGGCGCGTGGTGTGCGCAGCGCCAGCTTCAGCGAGCGGCACAGCTTGGCGAGAGCGCCGCGCGCGAGTCGATGGTGCAATCGCTTGACGTCTTCGAAGGCGCGCGATTCTCGGTAATGATGAATGTCGGCGGCGTGCAGGACTGGGAGTCGCTGGTTTCGAATCTCGTGCGCGTGCAGCGCCGTGTGGCTGAACATGGATTTACGGAGCGCGAGATCGAGCTTGCGCGGCGTGCGCTGCTGGCCGAGGCGCAGCAGGCTGCGCGGACGGAGGATTCACGCGATCTCGACGCGGTGCGCTGGCAGCTTTCGTATGCGATTCGCCAGCAGGAGCAGATTCTCTCGGCGAAGCAGCGATTGGCGCTCGCGGAAAGCCTGCTGCCGACGATCTCGCCGGGCGAGGCGGCGCGGCTGTTCACCTCTCTGCACGACACATCGAAGAGCGCCGTCGTGCTGATCTCCGACGATCCGGCGAGTCTGCCGGATGAGTTCTCGCTGCTTCGATTCACGAAGACGGCGATGAGCCGGCCAGCGCCGGCGCCGATGGACGAAGGGGCGCCGGAGGCGGCGGTTGCGATCGCGCCGGAGGGCGGATCCGTCGAGGAGATGACGATCCATCGGGACGTTGACGTCCTGAGCGCATGGCTCGCCAACGGCGTGCGTGTGCATCATCGGCGCATGGATGAGCGGGCGAATGAGGCGATCGTATCGATCGTGCTCGCCGGCGGAAGCATCGAAGAGACGAAAGAGACGCGCGGGCTGACGGACGCCGCGGCTCGCGTGTTCATGCATCCTGCGACGAAGGATCTTTCGAGCGCTGACATCAGCGATCTGCTGATCGGCCGGAACATTCGCATCAGCGCGCGGCGCGGCGATGACTTCGTGAAGCTGACGATCGCGGGCGATCCGTCGGAGCTCGAGCTTGGCATGCAGATCGCGCATCTGCTGCTGTCGTCGCCTCGCATGGAGCCGGGCGAGCTGAACCGCTGGCGCCAGGAGGCGCTGCAGAAGGCGTGGATGATGGAGCGTCAGCCGGTGGCGCATCTGCAGCGCGTCGCTGCGGAGACGCTGTATGCGAAGGCTGATCCTCGGGTGACGCCGCTGACGCCGGCGGATATTGAGCGCGTCGAGCAGGAGCGGGTGCAGGTGTGGCTTGATGATCTCGTGAAGCGATCACCGATCGAGGTTTCGGTCGTGGGCGACATCGAGCGCTGGCGCGCTGTTGAGCTGACGAAGCGCTATCTGGGCTCGCTTCCGGAGCGGGCGCGGGTGGATGGTCTGACGCACGATGCCTTGCGGACCGTTCGTCGCGCGGATCCGCCGCACCAGGCGGATGTGACGCTGAAGACGAAGACGCCGGTGGCGACGACGCTGATCGGATTCCTGAGTCCGGACGCATCGGAAAGGCAAGAGAACATCGCGCTGGATGTCGCGAAGCATGTGCTCTCAAAGCGACTTCGGATGCGCGTGCAGGAGAAGAGCCAGCTTGTGTACACGTATCGGCTGACGAACAAGCCCGCGGAGGCGTACCCGGGATTCGGAACATTCTGTTTCTGGGCGCCGACGGCGCCTGAGAAGGTGGATGAGCTCGCGGACGCCGTGAACGAGGTGTTCGGGTACTTCGCCGCGGTCGGGCCGACGCCGGAGGAAGTGCGCGTGGCGTCTTCGGAGATGCAGACGGAGCTTGCGCGCAAGCGCGGGCGGCCTGAGTGGTGGGCTGACAACCTCTCGGACAGCACGTATCGCGGCGTGACGCCGGCGGAGTTCGACGACGAGGTGAAGACGCTTCGTTCGCTTTCAGCTTCCGATGTGCATGAGACGTTCCAGCGGCACTTCGGGCCGGCGAACCAGATTCGCCTGATTGTGCGTCCGGAGTCGCCGGCGGAGGAGCGCTGAGTCAGCCGTCGTAGTCTTCGGCGGCGGCGAGCGCATCGACGCGATCGAGCCAATCCAGCAGCGCATCGGCGCCGACGGCTCCATCGACCTGTCCGACGATCGTCTTGCCCTTGAGCACATACGTCGATGGAATGGGGCCGACGCGAAGCACGCGGGCCGCATCCTGTGATTGATCAACATCGATGAAGACTGGAATGGCGTGCTCGCTCATCCACTGGCTGACGCGCTCGTCGGCGAGGGCCCCGCGCTTGTAGACCTGGCAGGCGCCGCACCAGTTGGCTGAGGCGACGGCGAAGACGTACTTGTCCTGCTGCTCCGCGACTTCGACGGCGCGCTCGAGATCGAGTTTCGCGCTGAACATCGCCGGGACCGGGGCGCCGCGGCTGAGCTGGAACTGGCGAATCGCCACGAGGCTGATGCCGATGAGCATCAGGCCGAGGAGGATCAGGTTGATGGTCTTCTCGCGATTCAACGGTGGGTCTCTCTGAGGCCGCAGAAGGATAGAGGGGTCGAGCGGAGCGTGAGGCGGCGCCGCTGAGGGAGAACCTCCCGGAGTGGATCGTCATTCCCGGCGGGCTCCAAGAGCCGCTCGAGAGGTCCGAGAACGAGGATGAACCCCAGGGGCCGGCGAGCGTAGTATCTCCCTCAGGGGCGGGGTCCATGTGAGATCCTGCGCGGAGACAGTGTGCGAGTCATAGCCGCCAACATCTGCTGTTTGAACCCGACGCCACGGGCGGCGATGCGCGCCATAGCGGCCCAGCGAGGCGATGTCGTCGTGCTGATCGAGGCGACCCGACGCTGGGATCGCTTCGCGCATGAGTCGCTCCCGGAACGCCGGGCGATGGGCGTGACGCGCGCCGACGGCATGCCGATCGCGGTGCATGCTTCGGACTCCCTGGAAGTCCAGTTCGAAGGCGACGGAACGGATGGCTGGCTGGAATGCAATGTCGGATCACTGCATCTGTTGCCGGTGCACATGGTCGCCCCCTATCTCCCCTGGCGCCTCGGAAGGCGGGAGCGTCAGCTCGGCGCCTTGGCCGAGCGTGTGCAGGACATCGCCGAGGATGATTACGCGCTGACGATCGGGGATTTCAATACGGCGTCCTTTGAGCGCGTCTGGCGTCGATTCCAGAAGAGCGCTTCGCCCTGGCGGCGTGTCGATCATCTCGATGGCGAGAGACGCGGCACGTGGCCGTTCGGTCACGTGTGGTCGCCGGTCGCTGTGGATCATGCGTTGTGCCCGCCCGATCTCGCATCGCGCGTGGATGCGTGGGACACGGGGGTTCGGACGTTCCCGATTCCGGGCAGCGATCATCTCGGACTTTCGATCGAGCTACCGGACGCGGCGAGCTGCTGAGGCACGACCCAGTCCGCGCGATCGGCAACGCTTTCTTCAGAGTCGTGTGATTCCGCAGATGGCGTCTGGACGCCGATGTGCTGTGCGCCGATTGAAATCGCGGGATGAACAGTGACGCTCTTTCCATTCAGGATGCGCGCGCGGCGGATGCGAATCGTCGTCAGTCGGGGCGCGTGCATGTCGGCGGCGTGCGCTGCAATCGCGGTCGCGTGGTCGATCTGTCGCCGCGCGGAGCGCGGATCCTGACGCTTCGCCCGTGGAGGGATGGCGAGGCCCGTCTGATGACACTGCGATTCGGCGGGACGGTCGCGATCGTGCAGGCGCGCTGCGTGTGGCGTCGTCGCGAGGGCATGCTGCGTCACATGGTCGGGGTGTCGTTCGACGCGTGCGCTCCGGAGCAGGCGTCAGCGCTTGCGGAGATCGCGCGCTGCTGCTCGAGCGTGACCGACTTCAAGTTCGCGGCTTGATCCGAGTCAGAGTTTGCTGAGGGCGTTGATAAGCCCGTCGATGTGCGACGACTCGTGCGCGGCGGAGATCTGCACGCGCAGTCGCGCTTCACCCTCGGGCACCACCGGATAGCCGAAGCCGATTACGAACACGCCGAGTTCAAGCAGGCGTTTGCTCATCGAGATGGCTTTCGACGTCTCGCCCACGATGATGGGACAGATCGCGGTGGGCGATTCGAGACAATCGAAGCCGATTTTGCGGATGCCTTCGCGCGCCTTGGCGACGTTGTCGCGGAGTTTCTGCACGCGCTCGGGTTCGCGCATGAGGATCTCGATGGCTTTGTCTGCGCTGTAGGCGACGGTGACGGGGAGGGCGTTAGAGAAGAGCGTCGGCCGGCCGCGCTGAACGATGAGGTCGATGGCGTTCTTCGGTCCGGCGATGAATCCGCCGGCGCCGCCGCCGAGCGCCTTGCCGAGGGTGCCGGTGAAGAAGTCGATCTCGGCGCCCTTCATGCCGTAGTGCTCATGGACGCCGCGGCCGGTCTCGCCCATGACGCCTGTGCCGTGGGAGTCATCGACGATGAGCAGCGCGTCGAACTCGGTGCAGAGCGCGCGTATTTCAGGGAGCGGCGGGAGGTCGCCCTCCATGGAGAAGACGCCGTCGGTGACGACCCAGATGACGCCGGAGACATCGGGATTGGCGCGCGCCGTTTCGAGTTTCTCGCGGAGCGAGTTCATGTCGGCGTGCTTGTAGACGGTCTTGTGGATGCCCTTCTTGATCGAGGTGGCGAGACGGATGCCGTCGATGATGGAGGCGTGGTTGAGTTCATCTGAGATGATGATGTCGCCGGGATCGCAGAGCGTGGGGAAGATCGCCTCGTTGGCGTTCCAGCAGGAGACGAAGGTGTACGAGGCTTCCTGATCCATGAGCTGCGCGATGCGCGACTCGAGTCGTTCGTGCGGGCTGAAGCTGCCGCAGATAAATCGGACGGAGGCGGTGCCGGCGCCGAAGTCGCGGATTCCCTGGAGACCTGCTTCGACGACTTCGGGATGGTTGGCGAGGCCGAGGTAGTTGTTGGAGCAGAAGCAGAGGCACTCGCCGTAGTCGCGCAGTTTCACCGTCGGGCCCATCGGGCCTTCGATCATCTGGAGGCGCTTGTACTCGCCCTTGTCCTGAAGGTCGGCGAGGATGGCGTTGGTGCGTGCGGCGAATGCGTGCTCGGTGGCGATGGTCATGGTTGCTGATCCGGGCTGAACTGATCTGAGAATTCGCAGGGCCTATTCGGCGGCGCCGATTTTCTGGCGCATCGATTCGACCAGGCGCTTTGCCTCGTCGGGATCGGATGCGGTGTGATCGAAGGGTATGCGGACGAGTCCGAAGCGGGCTCGGACGTGCAGGCCGTCGGCGTCGAGGCCGACGCAGAGGGGCTCGGCGACTTCGGTGCGCCCGAACTTCTCGCAGAGGCGCTTGAGGCCTTCTCGATCGGCGTTGAGCTCCCTGCAGATTGCGGGCTCGGCGGGCGCCATCTCGTTGTGCGTCATGAAGGCGTCGCCATCGAAGACGACGGGGCCGTACTTAACGGAGTCGATGTAGAGTTTCGCCCAGCGGACGTCGATGGGCTCGCCATGGTGGATGCGCCATCGGTCGATCGCGGCGATGTTCTCGTCTTCGATGTGTTCGGGTGTGACGAGGACCTGGATGGCGTCCTCGGCTTCCTCGGGTACGAAGAGCGTGGCGTCGGGGAAGTCGAAGACGGCGACCATCACGGGCGCGACGATGACGCCGGTTTCATTATCGGTGACGAACTGAAGTTCGCGCACGTGCTCTCCGAACTGGAGTGCGCCGGCGCGTTCAGCGCGGAAGTAGCGCCTGACGTCTTCATAGGATGGGCCGTCTTCGAAATTCATGTCTGCCATGAGGAGAACAGGCGCCGGGCGATGACGCAAGAGCGCGGCTTCTACCTTGGGTTGTCCTTGTCGTAGAGGCTGCCGCAGTGGCTGCAGCGGCCGCGAACGGGCTCATTCGTCAGATCCGCTTTGCAGCTGGGGCATTGGAATCGTGATTTGATGTGCTCGCTGAGGCGCTCGAGCACGTCGGACGCCTCGGAGAGGTCGTTGGATTCGAGCGCGTCGAGATCCTGCTGGTGCATCTGGTAGCAGGAGACGAGCGCTTCGGGGCCGTAGCGCTCGATGATCAACTCGATGACGTCGACGCCTTCGCCGCACTCGGGGCAGGCGAGGAGCCCGGCGTCGAGCGGAAGCTGGGCATTGCAGGCCGGGCAGTTGACGACATACTTCTTCGGATCAAGCGTCGAGATATCGGGCGAGTGCGCGACATCCTCGACGTTCTCGAGCGGTTCGACGGGCTCTGCGTCGAACTGTTCGAGCAGCCTGATCGCCTGCTCGCGGATCGCCTTGTCCGGGACGACCAGTTCGATCTGGGTGAATCGCGCACCGGGGAGTCCGAGGCCTCCTGCGATGTGCTGATTGACGAGCGTCGCCGGCACGCCGTTGGCCTTGAGGAAATCAACAGCGCGTTGCGCCGCGACTGAGTTCGGGAACTTGCGAACGCTGATCATGCCGAGGCTTCCGCAGGCTCCGGGGCGGCTTCCTTCGGATCGGCGCGCATGAAAAGCGGATCGCCCTTGACGATGGAGTCGCCGGGCTTCAATCCCCCCCACTGCGCGAGTTCGGCGATCGAGACGCGCGCGGGGTCGATGTCGCAGCTAAAACGCTTCCAGATCTCTGCGGCGCGATCGGGAATCGCCGGCCACATGATCAGGCTGGCGATGCGCAGGGCTTCGGCGCACTGGTAGAGGATCACGCCGACATCGGGGAGTTTCGATTCGTCCCTGGCGAGCTTGAAGGGCTCGGTCTTGTGGATGAAGCCATCGACCTGCGCCGCGAGCTTGACGCCTTCGGCGAGCGCGCCGGGAAGGTCCATCTCATCTGCTCGGGCGAGCGCATTCTCGACTGCTGCCGATGCAAGCGCGGGCCAGTCGTAGTCGTCCCATGTGGTGCGGCCCTGGGGATCGGGGCAGGCGCCGTCGAAGTACTTGCCGATCATGTTCGAGACACGGCTGGCGGCGTTGCCCATGCCGTTGGCGAGATCGGCGTTGTACACCTCGACGAACTTGGAATGCGCGAAGTCGGAGTCGTTGGCGCCCATCGGTCCCTGCGTGACGAGGAACCAGCGAAAGGCGTCGCGTCCGAACTTGTCGCAGTAGGCGTCGATGGTCGGGAGATCGACAAAGTTGCCGAGGCTCTTGCTCATCTTGCGTCCTTCGCGGATCCAGTAGGAGTGCGCGTAGACGCAGCCGGGCAACTCGAGTCCGAGGGACATGAGCATGCACGGCCAGATGACGGCGTGGAACCAGAGGATGTCCTTCGCGATGAGATGAACATCGGCGGGCCAGTATCGGCGGCGCTCGTCGGTGTCGACCGCCGAGCGATAGTTGATGAGCGCATCGATCCAGACGTAGATGCGGTGCGTCGGATCTTCGGGCATGAGGATGCCCCACTGGCTCGCGGGGTCGTTCTCATCGACGGCGCGGGAGATGGGCACATCCTGGAGGCCGTCGCGAATGCGTCCGAGGACTTCGTTGCGCCGGCCCTCGGGCTTGATGAAGCCGGGGTTCTTCTCGATGTGGGCGAGCAGTTGTTCCTGGTAGGCGGAGAGCTTGAAGAAGTAGTTGCGCTCGGTGCGTTTGACGAGGTCCCTGCCGGTGACGGGGGACTTGTAATCGTGTTCGCGCGCGACGTTTTCGGTGACGTATTCCTCCTGGGAGGGATCGAACCAGCCGACATAGTCGCCGAGGTAGACGTCCCCCTTCTCCTGCATCCGGGCGATATACGCCTGGACCTTCTCGGTGTGGCGGGGCTGGGTCGTCCGGATGAAGTCGTCGTTGGAGCAGTTGAGGTCGGCGAACGCCTTCTCGAACTCGGCGGCGTTCTGATCGGCCCACTGGATCGGGGTGACGCTGTTCTTCTGCGCCGATTCGACGACCTTTTCGGCGTGCTCATCGGTGCCGGTGAGGAAAAAGGCGTCGCGGCCGGTGAAGCGCGCAAAGCGGGCGGCGACATCGGCGACCAGCGTTGTGTAGCAATGGCCGATGTGGGGCTTGTCGTTGACGTAGTAGATGGGCGTCGTGACGTAGTACGTCGATTGGCTTGATTGGCTGGTCATGGGGCCCGCGATTGTAGTGAGCGCCGGGTCCCGCGGTCGCCGAATCGGGCCTGCGGAGGCTGGAATCGGGGCGGTCGCGGACGCGATGCGCCGGCGGCGAACCTAGACTTTCCCTGGCGGTGAACCGCCACGTTGGTCGGTTCTCCACACGGCGTCCGATTTCGGGCGCGAGGCGCGTCTTTTCGCTACGTTTTCCTCACGATCATGGATGAGCGCCACAACGTGAACTCTGCGGACAGTCAGGACATGAGTTGGGTCAGCCGCCTGCACGGGCGGTTCCTGGTGTTCGACGGGCCGGACGGATCCGGCAAGACGACGCAGTACATCCGCTTCGCGCGGGCGTGCCGAGCGGCCGAGATGACGGTGTGCGAGGTGCGCGAGCCGGGCGGCACCGAGACGGGTGAACGCATTCGCGACATTCTGCTCGATCGCGAACTCACGTGCATGAGTCTGCACACCGAGATGCTGCTGTACATGGCGAGCCGGGCGCAGTTGGTTCGTCAGCACATCCGGCCGGCGCTGGCGCGCGGCGAGCTCGTGCTGGCGGATCGGTTCATCTCAAGCACGCTCGCGTATCAGGGCGCCGCGGGCGGTCTGCCGATCGGCGACATCGAGATCGTCGCGGATGTGGTCTGCGGTGAGACCCGTCCTGATCTCGTGGTGATCTTCGATGTCGATGAGTCGATCACGACGGCGCGCCTCGGCGCGACGCTGGATCGCATCGAAGCGCGCGGTGAGGAGTACTTCCGGCGCGTGCGCCAGGGATATCTCGATCAGGCGAAGCGCGATCCGGCTCGGCACCTCGTGATCGACGCGAGTCAGCCCGTCGATGATGTCGAGAAGACGCTGCATGAGCGTCTGCGGGCCTGGGCCATGGCGACAAGCGCCGAACCCGCCAACGCCCAATAAGGACCCGCGTGGCGCCGTCCGGATCAACGTCCCCCTGCTGAAATTTCAGTGAGACGTCGGCGTCGCCGACATCGTTGGCATGCGCACACGCACACTGACCATCATCGCGTTGCTTTCAGTTCTTCCGCTGACCGGCTGCAAGGATCGGCGCCTCGAGCTCGTCGGCAGTCGCGATCCCGAGGTGGAATCCCGAACGATCAGTGAGGGTGTCGGCCTGATGGCGGATCAAGGCAAGAAGGTCGCCGTGCACTACGTGGGTCGGCTTCCTGACGGCAGCGTCTTCATGGACACTTCGTCGAAGGGCTCACCGCATCGGTGGACGGTGGGCGACGGGAGCGTGATCAAGGGGATGGACCTTGGCATCGTCGGCATGAAACCCGGCGCCAAGCGCATCCTGACGATCCCTCCGGAGCTTCACTGGGGGCGCGCCGGATATGGCGGCGTCATTCCGGAGAACACCGAGCTGACGTTCGAAGTGACGATGGTGACGGTGAACTGACGAATTGTCAGTTGTCCTGCGGTCTGTTGTCCAGAAGCAGCAACGGCCTTCTGAGAATCACACGATCGTTGATCGGCCCGTATTCGCCGGGCTCGACGTGGATCTCCATGACTTTGGCCGAATCGAACGCGCCGAGTGGAATGTTGAAGTCAAGTCGTGGCGACGATTCATTGAGCCTGCGCCGGATGATCTCGTCGCCGTCGACGTAGACGACGAGTTCGCAGTCGCCCCAGGGCATGGCGCGCATGGGCATCTCGGCGACGGCGCCGAATCGGCGCGCGCCCTCGGGCAGATTCCAGCGAACGAGCATCGGACCTGGAAGCTCAATGTCCGGCGCGTTGAGTTCGCTTGCTGAGTCATCGGAGGAGAGCACGCGCATCGGCTCGGTGAGCAGGCGCCTTTCGATGGGCTCCTGCGCGACGGGGTCGATATTCGCGAGCGCTTCGAGTCTTGCGGCGTCGAACGTGACGGCGCGAAGCACTTCCGTGCGCAGTTGGGCTTCGTGGTCCTGGTCGAGCCGGATCGTCATGCCCTGTGAACGATCACCATCGAGAGACGCGACGACGGCGACGGTGCCGTCTTCGAGCCAGACGACGATGCCCTGGAGCATCTCAGCGCGGTTCGCCAGCTGCACGGCCGCGACGCGCTCAGGCGGGATGGTGACGGTGACGCCGTCGATCTCGATCTCAACAGGATCGCCGAGGCTGACGAGGAATCCGGAGAGTCGATCGCCGTTGGTCAGGAGGATCTCATCTTCGACGCGTTCATCGATGGGGAGATCGCCGAGTCCGCCATTGCGATCGACGATGGCGGCGTCCATGACGACATCGGCGACGCGATCGAGACCGAAGCTGAGCATGCCGAACGTCGGATGCGCCCAGAGGATGGCGTCCTGATCTCCTGAGGTTCGCGCATGACCGCCGGGGAAGCGCTGACCATCGACGAGTTCGATATACCCCTCGGGTCGCGCAGCAGCGTCCGAGGAATCGGGCCTTGCGCGACCGACGCGTGTCTCGCGCTCATCGCCGTAGCTCTCGGCGGCGGGAAGGATGGCGACAACGCCGGCGACGGTTGCGTGACGACGACGTCCACGGTCGTCCTCGTAGACGATGGCGTCGGTCGTCAGGGAGATGAGCGAGATCGTGCGCGCCTCCAGGTCGCGATCGAGCATGACGCGCCGATCCTGACGGGCGTGTGCGCTTGAAGCGATGGCGACACAGGCGAGTGCGCAGAGAGCGCGGCGGAGCACGGAATGAAGTGTGATGTTGGAACGCATCGTCACTACTTCTGGAAGATCGGAAGATACCGCTTGGGCATCTGGAGGATGATGAGCGCCATGGAGGAGCCATAGGCGCGACCGGCGTGGCCGTCTTCCCAGGCGCCATCCGGGCCCTGGGCGCTGATGAGTTCGTCGCGGATCGCCGGCCACCAGGATGACCAATGATCGCCGCCGGCGAGGAACATGGCCTGCACGGCGTAGTAGTGGCCGTAGAAATAGTGGGCGACATGCTTGGGTCGCGCGCCGGGCATGGCCTGGCGGCGGAGATAGTCGAGTCCCGAATCGAGCGCTTCGTCCTCGTAGATGCCCGCGTAGTAGAGGCTGGCGACGCCGGCGGCGCTGCGCGGCCACGCGCTGCCGCCGGTGGTGAGCTGGTACTTGAATCCGCCATCCGGATTCTGGCAGCGGCGGACATAGTCCACGGCGCGATCGATCGTCTCCTTGGGAACATCGACGCCGGCGTTGCGCGCTGAGCGAAGCGCCATGATCTGGCAGATTGTCACTGAGATATCCGCGTCATACGGCACGGGGTTGTATCGCCATCCGCCTTCGGCGTTCTGCGTCTGCACGATGAGACGCACGGCCTTGACGAGCGCTTCATAGGTGCGCGCCGACTGTGCGGTGTCGGGGCCGCCAGCGGTCATGCCATAGACCTCGCCAAGGAAGAGCGTGGCGAAGCCATGGCCGTACATGGGTCCATGCGAGGTGTCGGCGGCGACGAGTCCCGTTTCCGTGATGTTGGAGAGGACGAACTCGAGTCCCTTGGCGACGACGTCGCCATACCCTCCGCGACCGGGGATATGGCCATCAGCCATGAAGGCGAGGCACGCGAGTGAGGTGATGCCGACGTGCCTGCCGTAGCGCCCGCCACCGGTGAATGAGCCGTCGCGATTCTGTTCGCCGGCGAGCCAGCGCAGGCCTTTGTTGATGGTGGTGTCGAGTTGCTGCGTGAACTCGCCATCGGCGGCGGCGTTGGCGGCGGAGCGCGAGCCGTCGGGACGCTCCTCCTGCGCAAGCGCAGCGGGCAACGCCGACGCGAAGAGGGTCAGCGCGGCGCCGAGTGCGACGAATGGTGCGCGATGGGCGATCACTTGTCGGAGGTCTCCTCAGCGAGTCTTCGGTAGTAGTCCTCGGTCATACGCTTGTACATGGAGCTGAACTGATCGCTGACGCCCTCGAGCAGCACCTGGCGCACGCGATCAGGGAGTGAGCCCCACGCGGCCTGTGCGGTGTCGAGTCGATTGGCGAGTGGTCCTTCGCGCCCGCCCGGCGGCGTGGCGGTCTCATTTGATTCGCCGGAGCGGCTGTCGGTGTTCGGATCCGGGCGATCCGGCTGCTGCTGGCTCGGCGGTGATTGCTGCTGTTGCTGCTGCTGGGTCGAAGACTGGGACGAGCTCGAAGACTGGCTGCTCTGTTCGGCCTTCTCGATGAGGATCTCGAGCCGGCGCACGATTTCATCCTGCACGCGCTGCGTCTGGAGCCCGGGGTCGGAACCGAGTTCCAGGAGATTCGCGGCGTCGCCCATCTGCTTGACGGCGTGGACGAAGGCCTCGGAGAGATCTTCGTTCTCGAGCGCGCGATCGAGTTCGGCCTTGTTCGGGTCAAGCGCATCGAGCACGTCGGAGGCGCCAGCGTCATCTTCTTCTGAGCGTCCGCCTTCGAGTCCGAGAAGTTCGTCGAGATCGGGAAGCGCCTTTTGCTCCGTCTCGGGCTCTGTGGATTCTGATGTCTCCGGCGCGGCGGCGTCATCGGCCTTGTCGGGATCTGAATCGTCCTGCGCAAGCGTGACACTTGCCGCGAGGAAAGCGAGCAGCGCAGTGATAAGGAGGTATTCAAGTTTCCTGAAGATCATCCGCCGCCTCCCGGGAGTCCCTGTGGCTGCTGTTCACTCATCCGCTCCATCAGCTCTTCGCCGAGATCGGCGAGATCGCGCTGTTCTTCACCCAGCGCCCGGGCTCGGTCCGCCTGATCGGCGGGATCGTCGGCGACGCGGCGCGTGCGCTCCGCGATTGAAACCTGCAACTGCTTGAGGAGTTTCAACTCGGCGATCGGAGGGATCAGTCCCTCGGGCGGCTGCGGTCCGCCCTGGCCACCGCCCTGCTGCTGCTGATTGAACTCGCTTTCGTCCTGCTGACTCTGATTCTCAGCGAGCGCTTCGACCAGTCCCTGCAAGAGCATGATGGAGACATCCTGCGGGTCGATCGATTCTGCGGGCTCCGTCGAACGAAGGGCGTCGGCGGCGTCGAGCGTGTACTTGTCGAGCTTTCGATGTGTGTAGTCGAAGATCGTGGCGTCGGAGAGCTCTTCGGTCTCTTCGACGATCGCGCTGAGCGCGTCGCGCACACCTGACTGCTGTTCGCCGAGTTTGCGGAGAGTCGCACGGTCGCGACGACTCAGGTTCTCGATTTCGGTGAAGGGCCCGGTCTCGGCGCGGATCGCGACCTGCTGTTCGAGCAGCTCGCGATACTGCTTTCGGAGTTCGGCCTTCTTGCGTTCTTCCGCGGCGCGCTGCTGTTCCTGCTGAGCCTTGCGCGCTTCTTCGCGCGCTTCACGCAGGAGCTCGAGGCTGGATTCCTCATTCGTGCGAACCTGCTCGTGATCCACCTCCACGGCGCGGAGTCCGATGATGGCGCGCGTCTGCGATTCCGATGCGCGGCCGATGAGCGCCGCGACGGAGCCGAGTTCGGGGCCGCCGAGTTTCGCCTGGTCGAGCACACCGAGCGTGTTCTGATTGAGCGCGATCATCTCGGTGTCGAGGCCGTTGAAATCTGAAGCCGCGACGGCGTCATCGAGCGAGGCGATCGCCGTCTCCTGCTGTCGAATGAGGCCTTCGAGCGAGTCGATGATGCTCGCGAGCATGCGACTGAGGACTTCTTCGCGTGCGCGCTCGGCGCGATCGAGATCCTCCATCATCTCCTGCAGTTGTTCGATCGCCTCCTGCTGGGACTGCGCGGCGCCAGCCATCTGGTTCTGCGAAGCCTGATCGGCCGCCTCCTCCATGAGTTGATCGACCTGACCTTCATTCGCCGTGCGCGCCGCTTCGGCCATGCCGGCGGAGGCGGTGGGATCGCTGTCCTCCAGGTCGCGACTTCGCTCACCGAGGTTGTCTGCGAGTTCCTCCATACGACCAGCGAGTTCGAGTTGCTTCTGCACGATGCGCTCGAGTTCCGAGAGCTCGCGCTCGTCGAGATCATCGAGTTCGCGCCCGGCGGTCTCGCGCCCGGAGCGCGTGGTCTGCTCGCGCAGGTCCTGCTGTTCTTCGAGGAGTCCTTCGAGCTGCCTGCGGACAACCCAGGAGTCCTCGCCGCGATCGAGCATCTCGATGAGTGACTGGAGTTCGGATTCGACGCCGCGCTGCGCCTGTTCGATTTCGACGGCGTCCATCTCGTCGAGTGGATTCTCGCGCTCGTCTTCGCCTTCCTCCTCGGGATCCTGCTCGGCGTCGGCGTCCCGCTCTTCACCATCCTGGGGCATGTCGCGCGCCGCGTCGTCCAGCTTGTTGGACGCTTCGGCGCTGCGCTTCCCTGCTTCCTCGAGGGATCCGGAGGCGTCATCGAGCAGGCCGTCGAGTTGTTCGTCTGTGAGACCATTCTCGCCGGCGCGATCGAGGAGTTGCTCAATGGCCTCGGCTTCGCGTGCGATCTGTTCGCTGAGGCGCGCCTGATCTTCGCGGGCGGCTTCGGTGGCGCCGCGACGCGAAACGAAGTTGCGCAGCTCGATCTGCTCCTCGTACATACGAATCGCGGACTGACGCACAGCGCCGAGTTCACGGCGGATTTCCTCGATGAACTCGGCCTCCGAGATCACGTAGAGACGCCGGATCAGCGAGCGCGAAGGCTCCCGCGCTGCGCCTTCAACAGCGAAGACATCGGCGACGACCGCGCTCAGCCAGACCTGATCACCCGGTCGCACGCCGAGGACGGAGAGATCGATCTGCGTCTGCGCCAGGGCCGTGCGCCGTCCGAGGGCTTCAGTGCGGAGGATCTCGACAGGCTCATCTTCAACCGGTTCGATGGCGCCGCCCGGGCCGCTGGGTTCACGATCAGGGTCACCGGCGGGTTTGGCGCGCTGGCGCTGCAGCGAGACCCATGCAAGACCGACATCGTCGCGGCCTTCGGCAGTGACGTCGACAGTCGCTGTCGCAAGCACGTTGATGTCAGTCTCCGGCTCCGTAATCGTCGCCTCGGGCGCTCGATCCTGCATGGCGTCAAAGCGATAGACACACTCGACGACGGAGACGATGTCATGCTCATCGACGAGCGCGACTGGAATTCGGACGGACTCATCAAGCGTCCACTGCAGCGTCCAGAGCAGGCCGTCGTCGCTCGCTTCAAGGCGAGCGCGGCGAGCGAGGGATTCGCCAAAAGTGGCGGCCATCCAGATGTCCGAGTTTTCGACTGGCGTCGGCTTGTTGAGCGCAAGTCGAAGCTCGACGGCGCTTCCGGCGAGCGAGCGCGGCGCGATGGCGCGCTCGTCGCGACCCGGGCCCATGTCGAGCCCATCGAAGCCGAATTGCTGATCGAGCGCGCCTTCGACGGCGGGCGCGAGCTCGGCGGCGTAGGCCGGAGGCGTGACGCTCGCCATCGCGCTGAGCACCTCGGGCGGCGCGACGAGTTCGACGCGCTTCCATGGCGTCTGATCATCGAGGGTCTCGAATCGGTATTCGACGTAATCGCCATCAACCTCGACCAGTCGTTCGAAGAGTTCACCGGAGGCGAGGGTGTCGCTCTCGGCGCCGGTGCGTGTGTACCCGGCGACGCTGACAAGCCGGTCCTGCCAAGTGAGCAGCACGCGCCGCGTGGGTCCGGTCACGCCATCGCGGACAACGCGATAGCGCGCCGCCACATCCGTGCGATCGGGCGATCGATTGGTGCGCACGAGGGCCGCCTGCAGGCTGAACGCTGCGCCGAGCGGATGAACGGTCTCTGTCGTGACGTCGCGAACGAGCGTGCGCTTGGGCCATTGGGCGCCGGTCCAAGGCAGCAGTTGCCGTTGCGCGCCGATGGCGGCGATCGTCGTGCTCGTGATGGTGACGCTCGCGACCAGCGCCACCATGAGCGTGAGAATGACGGCGGAGCGCGCGAACTGCTTCGTCTCGATGACGCCGGAGGGGCGCGCGGCGCTGAACTTCTCGGCGGCTTCGTGAACAACGGACTGTGCGAGTTTTTGAGAAAACTCGCTGCGGTCAGAGGATGCGTCGCCGGCTTCGGAGAATTCGACACCACTGGCGAGGAGGCCGCGCAATTCCGGATCGTGCTTCTCGAGTCGCAACGCGACGGCCGCCGGCGTGGGCGCGAATCGCGTCGCCGGGAGAATGAATCGCCAGACCACATACGCCATGGCGATGGCGCCGACGATGAGATGCCCGGTCCTGATCCAGACGGGGAAGCGCAACATGAAGTCGAGCGCCGCGATGGAGACAAGTGCGAGGAGCGCGATTCCGATGAGCAGGAAGATGCGTTGCAGCGAGAGAACCAGACGGGCGCGAGCGATCAATCGGCGCAGGGACGCCTGCACGCTCTCGATCTCGTGCGGGGCGACCTGGGTGCTCGTGCTGTTCGCCTGATTCGGATCCACTGTTCTGATTCTCGCGCCTTTCTATTGAGGCGTCGGCGGAGGCCCCGGGGTTCGCGAAATCCCGGCGAATACGCCTCCGAATTTGATTGGTATCGACGATCGGCGGCCGCGCGGCGCCAAGAGCGTCCGATTTTTCACATGCGTTATACGAATCTCAAAAGCCTACGCCCCACCCATTCGAGTGTCAGCAGGGAGATGAGCAGGATGAGGGCGAAAGGTGTGTCCCAGAGGTCTTCCGTGGTTTCGCTCACAAGCCGCACGCGCCGATTGGGCAGCGAATCAGGCAGCGAATCGAGATTGGACGGGTCGAGCACGACGCCGCCGGTTTCGTCACTTAGAGCGACAAGCAACTCATGATCCGTTTCGGGATGGCGCAACTCGTCATCAGGAAGAGAAACGAGGATCTCCTCAGTGAGCCCGAGTCCGGTGAGCGCAGTCTCGCGCACGTCCGCCGTCCAGCGACCAGCCTCGGTCGGAAGCCATGTCGCCGAGAAAGAGCGACCATTGTCGCCTTCCGGCCTGAGCACAAGCTCCATCGGCGACGGCTCGGTTTGTTCGCCGGCCGTGCGCGTGCGCTTGAGCTGCAACCTGATCGACGCCAGATCGCGCTCGGCAAGCGACTGATCAACGATTTCGACGGCGATGCGCACCGGCTGATCAACAACCGCGCGTGTCGGTTCGATCGTGAGCTTCGCGCTTTGCCCGGTGCGCGCGACGCTCTCGCGACCGAGCATGCGGATGAGCTGCAGCCAGAAGCGCTCGTAGAGAAGCTCGCCTCGTCCGTAACGCCAGCGCCAGAGTTCGTCGGTGGCGACGTAGAGAGATCGCCCGGCGCCGTAGCGCATCGAGAGAATGAGCGGCGAGCCTTCAGAGGTTGTCGGGGCGCCGAGTTCATCAACGTAGACGGAGTCAGGCGGAGCGACGAGCGCGAGGGACTCAGCCGTCGGCTTCACGCCGCGCTGTTCGAGGCGCTGGAACCAGCGAATCTGCGCCCAACCGGTGTCAGCCATGAGCAACTCCGGCGGCATGCTCTCGCTGACATCGGTTCCGAGTCGGAGCACACCGAAGAGCGCTGCGAGCGGTGTCGGCACGATCGTGGATGGCTCGCCGCCGACGGCGTAGACGCCGGCGTCGCGTGTGAATGGAAGCAGATCGGCGAGCGGCGTGGTCCACCAGGACTCGGGCGTGGCGCCCGGTCCGCCGATCCAGAGCAGTCCGGCGCCGCGCAGCGAGATGTGCTCGCGCAGATCATCGAGTTGCCGGCGCGTAAAGACATCCGCCTCAAGGTCGCCGAGGATGACGATGTCGAAGGGCGCCCACTCCTCGGGCGAATCGGGCAGCGCACTGAGTCGTTCGTCGCCTTCCTGACCAGGTCGCCGGTCGGGCGCGAGCAGCAGGTTGCTCGAGATAATCGACTTCTCGCGAATGAGGAGGTTCTTGAGGTATCGCTCCTCCCAGCGCGGATAGCCATCGATGTAGAGCACGCGAAGGGGTCGATCGATGAGTTCGATCTCAATGCGCGACGTGTTGTTCCCAGCGATCAGGTCGGGACGATCGGGAACGATCTCGACGCGCCATGTCGCTTCTCCCGGCTCCGTCGGTCGGTGCGTCAGTGTCAGTGCGCCGGAGCTGTCAGCCGCTTCGATCCGCTCTTCGTCGAGCACGATGCCGGTCGCTTCGTCGATGAGCCTGACGACGCCTCCGAGATCTTCGACGGCGCCGAGACGATCAAGATTGATCGTGACCGGCGCGATGTCGTTGACGAAGGCGACTTCAGGGCCCTCGGCGCGCCGGACGGCGAGGTCTCCGACGGGATCGGGGCTGCCGAGCGGGACAACATGCACTGGCACGCGCTCGGCGCGCAGTGCGCGGATCGCGCTGCGTCCGGGCTCATCGATTGATCGGCCGTCGGAGAGAATGACGACGCCTGAGAGCGGCCTCGCCGCAGCGCGGCGCATCGCCTGGTCGAGCGACTGGGCAAGGCTCGTCGTGGCGCCGGATGGTTCACCGAGATCGACGCGCGTCTCGGTGGCGTCGAGATCGAAGGCGCCGGCGTTGAAACCGAGCCATACAACGGTGCGCTCGCTCGAGAGCTCCGACCACATCGGCCAGGATGATGAGATCGCTTCCCGCAGTTGCACTTCGCGCTCGATTCGATCGGCGCCTTCGCCGACGTCGCCGATGGTCATCGACGCGGATCGGTCAACGAGCACGAGGACCCAGTCGCGCTCAACGTCCTCATCGGTGCGCACCAGCTGCGGCCCGGCGAGGAGCGCCACGAGGGAGACAATCAGCAGGCCGCGAAGCGTCGCCAGCGCGATGCGCCCGGCGCCCGAACCTGTCATGCGGCTGTAGCTCCAGGCGCTGAAGGCGAAGGCCGTGATGACGACGCCGGCCCAGAGCCAGGCTGGCGCCGAGCGCGCGAACCCGAGACGCACGCTCTCTTCGCCCCACTGAAGGGAGTTCAGATCGAGGAGCCAGTTCATGAACTCATTCATGCAGGCTGCCCTCCGATCGACGCGGGCGCGGACTGGAAGGCATGGCTGAAGTAGCGCGCCATGACCGTCTCGAGCAGCGCAATGACGAGCGCCGCCAGAAGAAGCGGAAGACTGACGGGCGAGTTGCGGCTCTCGTCCGCAGTCGCCGCAAATCCGGCGAGGGCGTCCTCATCGCGATCGATCCATGCGACCTCTCCGGCGCCGCCGGAGAGACCGGCGAGCCAGCGCTGCACGACGCCCGGCGCCTGCACATCGGTGCGGCCCGCGCCGGCGTCCGCGTTGACCGCGACAAGCCCCCTGCTGGCGCCGCGCTCGTCGCGGGCGGTGAAGAGACCGGACTTACGAATCGCGTCGATGGTGCGACCGGACGCGTCAACAACGAGTGACGGCGCATCATCGAGAAGCGCATCAAGACTGACAGGCTCGAGCTGCGCCGTGCGCGATGGCGTCGCGATGCGACCGCCCGCTACGCTTGCCCATGCGCCCTGCGCCTGGCCCACGCCTTGTCGCACGAGCTCCTGCATCAGCGGAACCATGAGCGGCTTGGCGGGCAGATCCGTCCAATCGAGAGCCGGCGCTGACGTGACATAGACCACAAGACCGCGGCCGGTCTCGCCATCGGCAAGATCAGGCGCGCCGGCGACAGCCCATGGCGATCCGTCATCAAGAAGCAGCAGCTCCTGCGTGCCGGCGGGCGCTTCCTCGATGGCGACGGTTCTCGAGATCGTGACGGGGCGCACGAGATCGGCCAGCTCATCGGAGATGAGATTCAGAATTGGCGTGCGCGGTTGTTCCTTGGCGAGTGTGCGCAGCTGTTCGTGCTCCGTCGCCTCGCGCGCAATGCGCCAGTCGCTTCCGAAGTTCTCCGCGAAGCCATCGCTCCAGAGGTGCAGCTCCGTCGTCGCGGGCGGGAAGATGACGAGCATGCCGCCGGCGTCCACGAAGAGGCGCAGGCGGCGCCAGCCGTCGCTTGTGATCAGGTCCGGGCGCGGCGCCAGTGCGCACGCGACGCCGGCGAGGCTCGGGGCGTCGATCGCGGTCGGTTCGATTTCGAGGATGTCGATCGGCGCCTCATCGGTCGGCGCAAGGGCGAGGCGAATCCAGTCGCCGGGCGACAGACGATCCACGGTGGGCGCTGCGCCGAAGCGGCGTCTGTCGATGATGGCGACACCGAGCTTCGACTTGATGTCGAGCGGTCGCCGGAAGACGTTGTCGGCGCCAAGCGCATCACGATCGATCTCAGCGATGAGCGAGATGGCGCTTGCGCCCTGGCGCGCGGCGCTCGCCTCGCCGTCGATCATATTGAGCGCGACGGAGGCGGTCGCCTCTGATTGTCCGGGGCTCCAGCGCACCTCAGCCTGGGCGCTTGCGATGCGGTCGTTGAGTCCGGCGCCGGGCGTGACGGCGGTGACGCGCACCGAACTCACGCCACTTTCGCCGATGGCGCTTCCGGTGCGGCGCAGTCGCACGCTGACCTGATCGCCGAGTCCTGCGCCGGAGGAGCCTGTGAGCACGACGGGACGCAGCGGATCGACGGAGACGATCTGCACGTTGCCAAGTGTCTCTTCGGTCGGCGCCAGGGCGAAGAGTTGGATTCCCTCGATCGTCGCAAGCGACGGCGGCAGCGGCGCAGCAGTGTCTGCAGAGCCGGTGCGGAAGTCACTCAACAGCACAACGATTTGATCGCCCTCGGGCGCTTCAGCGTCATCAGAGCCGAGCACGGCGCGAAGGGCGTCAGCCGCGCCGACGAAATCCGCCGGTCCATCGGTCGGCTCGAGATCGCGGATGAGATCGGAGACGGCTGCAAGATTCGACGAAGCCGGAGTCACGACGGGTTGTGCAGGCGCTCCGAGCGCGATGAATCCGGCGCGATCGGACGGACCAAGTGAAGCGAGAATCTTCGCCGCGGCGTCCTTGTGCGCGTCGAGCGCTGATGACTCGCCCGCCAGCGCCGTCGATGCAAGGCTGTTGTCCACGAGGAAATACAGCGTGCGCGCGCTCCCGGCGCCGAGGACGCCGGCGCGCTCAAGGACCGGCCTTCCCAGCGCCATCGCCAGGAGCAGGATCACGAGACAGCGCGCCGCCAGCAGGAGCATCTGCTCGAGCGTAAGCCTGCGGCGCTGCTTGCGATACGCCTCCATCAGGAAGCGCATGGCGCCCCACATGACGGGCTTGCGCCTTCTGCGGAAGAGCAGATGAATGATGATCGGGATGGTGACGGCCGCGGCGCCGGCGATCGCGAGGCCGAGGTTGATGAATGTCATCGCCTACCCCGCCTTCGTCCGCTTGATCTGCGCGTTGCGGCGCGCGATGAATCCCGCCAGCGGCGGACCGAGCCAGTCATGCGTGCAGACGAGCATGTCATCGAACCCGAAACTCCGCGCGATGCGCCGCACTTCGTCCTGATGCGCGTTGAACGCCTTGATGTAGTCCGCCTTCAGCGCGCGAGGATCGACGCGCACGCGCGGCTCGCCCTCGAATCCTTCGAAGGGCGCTGTGTCGCGGAAGTCGAAAGTCTGCTCCATGCGATCAACGACGCGACAGACCATGACGTCGTGACCGCGGTGTTTGCAGCGCGCGAGCGCCGATCGCACGTGTGACGACTCCTCGTAGAAATCGCTGATAATGGCGATGAGGGTTCGATTGTTGAGCTTGGCGATTGTCTGATCGATCACGCGCGCCATGTTGGTCGGCGCATCGACGGGATGCGTGGACAGCGCTTCGACGATCTGGCGCCACTGGCCTTGGGCGCTGGAGCGCCGGACCATCGCCTTGACTTCATCGGCGAAGACATTGAGCCCGACGCGATCTCCCTGCCGCAGCGCGACATAGCTCATGGCGGCGGCGAGCGCTGTCGCATGATCGAACTTGGTCCACTCGAAGTCGCCGCGCGGACCGCGCCGGTGGCCGGCGCCTGAGGCGTCTTCAAAGGAGCGCGAGCCGTAGTTCATCGAGCCGGAGGCGTCGACGAGGATGACGAGATCGAGGTTCGTCTCCTGCTGGTACTGCTTGAGGTGGAGCTTGTCGGAGCGCCCGTACACCTTCCAGTCGAGGTGGCGAATGTCATCGCCGGCGACATAGGGGCGATGCTGGGCGAACTCGACGCTGAATCCCTGATACGGCGACCGGTGCATGCCGCTCATGACGCCTTCGACGATGTGCTTGGCGCGCAGCTCGAACGTGCCGAGGCGCGATAGCGTCTGCGGGTGCAGGTACAGCGTCGCGTCGGCGTTCGCGGCGGTTTGTGTGGTTGTCTCACTGGCCATACGACGTCAGGGTCAGGCTCGCCCCAGGGTGGCGATCTCCATCTTCCGCTCAGGGAGGCTCTAACGAATGACGGCGTCCATCTGCTTCTGCTCCGCGGCGCTCCCGCCCTCGACGGATATCTCTTCGAGCAGCTTCTCGATGACGGTGTCCGTCGTGACGTTGTCCGCTTCGGCGTTGAAGTTCGTGATGATGCGATGGCGAAGGACGGGTTTGGCGACCTCCCGCACATCTTCAGGCGTCACATGATTGCGTCCGGCGAGCACGGCTTTCGCCTTGGCGCCGAGGATAAGGTACTGGCTGGCGCGCGGGCCGGCGCCCCACGCCAGATACTCACGCACGATCTCGGGCTTGGGCGTCTCGGCGGAATGCTCCTTGATGCGCGTCGCGCGCACGAGGCGGAGCGCGTAGCGGATGACGTGGTCTGCGACAGGCGTCTGACGCACGATCTCCTGCACCTGCTTGACATCTTCACCTGTGAGCGACGGCGCGATGTTCGCGGCCGCAGCGCCGGTGGTGCGACGGATGATCTCGAGCTCCTCGTCTTCGCCGGGGTAGCCGATGTTGATCATGAACATGAAGCGATCGAGTTGCGCTTCGGGAAGTGGATACGTTCCTTCCTGCTCGATCGGATTCTGCGTGGCAAGCACGAAGAAGGGCTCGGGCAGTCGGTGCTGCACGCCGCCGACAGTGACCTGATGCTCCTGCATCGCCTCGAGGAGCGCGGCCTGCGTCTTGGGCGGCGTTCTATTGATCTCGTCCGCGAGGATGATGTTGCAGAAGATCGGACCCTTGACGAAGCGAAGCTCGCGGGCGCCCGTGGTCTTGTCTTCTTCAATGACCTCGGTGCCCGTGATGTCGGAGGGCATCAGGTCCGGCGTGAACTGGATTCGGGAGAATCCAAGGCTAAGCGTGCGGGCGATCGTCGAGATGAGCAGCGTCTTGGCCAGGCCGGGCACGCCGACAACAAGCGCGTGGCCGCGGCAGAAGAGCGTCATCAGCAGCTCGTCCACGACGTCGTCCTGACCGACAATGACCTTGCGGATTTCGCCTCGCAGAGACTCGTACGCCTCGCGCACCTGGGCGACGGCCTGCTCGGGGTCAGTGGCGTTCGTGGCGGCCTTGCTGGTCAACGGATCCGGCATTTCCCGAAACTCCTCTCACTCGCGCAAATCGGGCAAAAGATGGGCTGGCGCCGAGCGCCAGCCTCGCTTTGAATAATACCGCTGCCCCCTCTATCGGTTCACGAATCGGGTCATGAAGAATGACCCTCACTCAGGCGGATTTCCGGGATGCCAGAGCTTCCAGAGGTTGAGAGCGTGCGTCGCAGCCTGGCGCCGCACGTGATCGGACGGCGCGTGGTCCGAGCCCGGGCGCGCCGGCGGGATGTCGTGCGCGGCAAGGCATCTCCTGGGGCGCTGCTCGAAGGCGATCGGATTCGTCACCTGCACCGGCGCGGCAAGCAACTCGGAATCGAGGGCGAGGGCGGCGGAGTGATCGTCGTCCACCTCGGGATGAGCGGGCAACTGCTGACGGCAGATCGCAGCCGCAGGTATCCGAGCCACACCCATGTCGTCTGGAAGTTCGACGACTTCGACGACCTCCAATCGACACGGGGTCTCCTCTTTCGCGATCCGCGCCGGTTCGGGGGTGTCTGGACCTTCCCGAGCCTCGAGCATGCCCGGCGTGAGCGTTGGGATGAACTCGGGCCCGAGGGGACCGAGATCAGTTCGAGTGATCTCAGCAGGGCCCTGGCTGGGTCTCGCCGGCGAATCAAGTCGCTTCTTCTGATGCAGGAGCGGGTCGCCGGGCTCGGCAACATCTACGCCGACGAGTCCCTCTTCCGGGCGGGCGTGTCCCCATGGCGACAGGCGAACAGTCTCGAACCGGAGGAGATGGCGGATCTCGCGCGATCGATTCGTGAGGTGCTCGTCTCGGCGTCAGACCGAGGGGGATCCACCCTGAGTGATGAGGGCTACGTCAACGCCGATGGAGAGCCGGGGAGCTTCCAGGATGAGCTTCGCGTCTACGGCCGAGGTGGGGCGTCATGCGTCCGATGCGGCGGAGAGTTGGCTCAGGACCGGCTGGAGCAGCGCTCAACAGTCTGGTGCCCCACCTGTCAGCCCTAGGGGCCAGATGGCGTCCATGCCGAGATACCCACAGCTTGGAGCTATCCCTTCGAGCGTGGGGCGGACAGATGCACGCGTGAGGTCTTCTCCTCTTGTCTAGAGAAGAAGAGAAGAGTCATCATGGTCGTAGTAAGGGCTGTCGGATTGTGGACAATCCTGTGTGAACAAGATAAGTGCAAGTGGAATAAACACTTAGAGGAGAGCAGTCGTGTGGATAAGCTGACTGCGCGATGTCGGGGCAGACTGTCAGGATCGACGGGGCTCTGCAGATGTCAGCCTTCCCACATCGTTTCCAAGGCTCGAGTGGCGGCGTGCGCCATCGAGCGAGAGCGCTTTTCCAGAAGTTATCCACCGTGCCCTGAACAGGTGGTCGCGCAATAAAAAGCAGGGGTGAACACCCTCGTCACTGTGAATCACGGTGATTGAATTCGATGAGATCAGGCCGCGTTGCTGGACGCGGCGCCGTTGATCTTCTTTTCGAGACTGGCGAGGACCTTGCTCAGTTCGGCGTCGGACTCACGGTGATTGGTGACCGTCCTGACAGCGTGGAGCACCGTCGTGTGGTCCCTGCCGCCGAAGTACCCGCCGATCTCCTCGAGTGAATAGCGGGTGTACTGGCGCGCGAAGTACATGCACACCTGTCTCGGAAGGGCGATGGACCGCTGACGCCGCTTCGACTGCAAGCTGGAGAGGGTGACGCTGTAGAAGTCGGTGACGACATCCACGATGGTCTCGATGGTGACCTGGGCGCCCGGGGCGGGTTCGTCTTTCACACCGAGAGCGGCGCGGGCGGCCTCGAGGTTGAGGCTCGAGCCGGCGACCTGAGCCTGGACCTGGATCTTGGTGAGCGCGCCTTCGAGCTCACGGATGTTCGAGTCAATGCGGGATGCGATCAGGCTGGCCACGTCGTCGGGGACGTCGGCGCCTCGCACGCGCGCCTTCTGGCGGACGATGGCGACTCGGGTCTCGTAGTCGGGGGCGTCGATCTGGGCGACGAGTCCCCACTTGAAGCGGCTGACGAGGCGATTCTCGAGATGGGGAATCTCGTCCGGCGGGAGATCCGAGGAGAGGATGATCTGGCGATTGGACTGGTAGAGACTGTTGAACGTGTGGAAGAACTCGTCCTGGGTCCGGTCGAGCTTGGCGAGGAAGTGGATGTCGTCGATCACGAGCATGTCCACGTCACGGAAGTAGTGACGGAAGCTCGACATCTCGCCGGCCTGGACGGACTCCATGAAGCGCGTGATGAACGCTTCGCAGGGGATGTAGAGGATTGTGGCGTCAGGGTTTGCGGCAAGGACCTGCAGGGAGATCGCCTGGAGCAGGTGGGTCTTTCCGAGCCCGACGTCGCCATGGATGAACATCGGGTTGTACGCCTTGCCCGGATTCTGGGCGATGGCGCGAGCCGCGGCGAGCGCGAGGCGGTTGTTGGGTCCTTCGACGAAGTTGTCGAAGGTGTAGTCGGGGCTGAACGCGAGTTCATCGCCACGCACGCGCCCGCGCGAGAAGGCGGCCTCGGCTGATATGGGGGCGCCGTTCTCGCTGACCCCAATATGTTCCTCCACCGGCTCCTGCTGCGATTTTTGCGGCTTCTGGTCGACGGTGTCGCCGGGGCCGAAGAAGCGCACGACGACGAGGTGCCCTGTGACAGCCTGCACAGCGTCCTTGAAGGCCTCAGCGCATTCCCGCTGGAGATACTGATGATGGATTGCCTGATGGACGCGCAGATTGAGCGAACCAGCGTCGATGCTGATGGGCTCGATCTCTTCAAACCACTGCCGACAGAGTTCGGGCCGGGAGGCGCGAACCTGCTCAAGCACTTGTGGCCAGATCGTGTGATCCGGATCGTTCATGAGTGAGCGACCTGTGCGCGTTCCAACGTGACCTACAGCGACGACTGCCGGGGACGACAATCCCAGTTGCTCTTCGAGACGTTCCACGTGTCTTCGGTCAAGCGTTGCGCGCCTGCGCAGCGCTCGGTGGTGTTTCGAAGCCTCCCACCAGGACGATTCACCCTCGTCCGATGCGAAAACTAAATACGACGCTGCGCGCTGTCAACCACCTGCGCGCTTCGTTGGGCGATCTTTTGTCAGCGACAAAAAGATCGAAAAATCATAGATTTTGCTGTTGCCCCGCGAGTTGCGACTCGCGCTCACTTGCATCTTCGCGCTGTTTCTCGTAGCGCTCGCGATTGCTCTTGTGATCCATGAGAAATGCGATGCGGCGCGCATGCTCGTTGCTCACAAGCTGATTCAATCGCTTGCGCGCGTATGCGAGATTGGTGCGACGCGAGACGTGTGTGAGCACGAGCATCTCGCACTCGAGCAGCGAAATCCACTCGGCGATGTCCGAGATGTGCATGTGCTTGCCGATGCGCGCGCGCTCTTTGTGCTCGGGATCGATGAACGTGCACTCGCACACGACAATCTGCGCCTTGAGAATGTCCTCGTGGATGAGGTGTGCGCCCGGCGCCGTGTCGCCGATATAGGCGACGAGCGGAATCTCGAGCATGCGCGTGATCTCGGTTCCGCCCTCTTTGATCTCCATCAGCTTCTCCTGCGGGAAGCCGACGAATTCCTCCTTGAGTTTGCTGCGTTTTTCGATGACGACGTAGCCGCAGGATGGCGATGTGTGGTCGGTCTCGAACATCCGAAGAACGATGTTGTTCTTGATCTGGGTTTCTTCACCCGGTCCGAGCGCGGTGAGCTCGTAGGGCGTGACCTGCTGTTCGAGTTCGACGAAGCCGGCCATCATCTGCTTGATGGATGGCGCGACGCGCCGATCGCAGATGATCTTCGCGTCGCCCATGCCCTGAAAGCGGCGCTGCGAGCAGTAGTAGGCGAGGCCGCCGACGTGATCCATATGGCCATGGGTGATGGCGACGTACTTGCTGGCGAGCGCGGCGCGCGGGCATGCGCCCATGTCGAAACAGACATCGAGCTCTGGCGCCTGAATCACGGTGGCCTCACCGGCGATCGAGATGCCCTGGATGCGATACGGCGGGATGTAGAGGAACCCGAGTGAGCCCTCGCGCGGCGGCGGCTTGGGGATCATGTGGCAAGCTCCGATTCGAGGCTTTCGCCCCGCGTCAGCGATCGTGAGATGTCGGCCGCGAGCGCGGCCTGGGTGTGATGGTACGCATCGCCGCCTGCGCCTGCCGGGGGCGCCGGTCGGGGCGGCGCTTCGCGGGGTACTCTTACGGACGATGAATGAGCCCGAACAGGTATCGAGCGTCGGGGATTCCGAGCAGGAGTCTCTTTTTCAGATTCTCAGGCGAATGGGTCCTGCGGCTCCGCTTGCCGTGCTGTCGGCCTCGATGCCTGCGCTGGGCGGATTGGTGCTGCTCTGGAACATCGAGGTCATCGCGACGTGGTTGCGGGGTCATGGAGCGCTGGGAGTGGTCGTTTACACGGCCGCATTCATTGTGCTCTCGGGGTTCGCCTTGCTTCCGACGTATGCGCAGGCGATTCTCGGCGGCTGGGCGTTTGGGACGGCGATTGGTCTGCCGGCGGCGCTGCTCGGGTTTGGGGGCGGCGCCATCATCGGATACACGCTGAGCCGTCGTGTGGCCTCCGACAAGGTGATGGAGGTCATCGAGACGAAGCCGAAATGGAAGGCCGTTCGTGACGCGCTCATTGAGAGCGGTCGTCTGAAGGAACTCGGTCTGATCACGCTCGTGCGTATACCGCCGAATTCCCCATTTGCCTTCATGAACCTGCTGCTGGGGTCGACACGCACGCACCCGCTGCTCTTCCTGGTCGGGACGATGGTGGGCATGGCGCCGCGCACGGCCGTCGCGGTTTTTCTCGCAGCGCAGACACGGGCTCAGTTCTCGGCGAGCGAGTTCCGCGACGAAGTGAGCATGCCGCGCTGGATGTTCATCGCGAGCATCGTGATTACGCTGATCGCGTTCTTCATCATTGCGCATATTGCGAACAAGGCGATCCAGCGTTTGACGGCCGGTCCGGAGGCGCGCGAGGAGGCGTAGCGCTGGACGCTACACTGGAAACATGTCTGAGCAGCTCTCCGATGACGCCGTGCGAAAGGTGGCGAAGCTCTCGCGCCTCGCTCTCAATGATGAGGCGATCCATCGCAACGCGGTGGAGCTGACGGCCGTGCTCGGGTACATCGAGCGTCTTCGCGAACTCGATCTCGAGGGCACGGCGCCCATGGCGCATCCGCTGGACGCTTCGAACCGGTTCGATGAGGACACGGTGCGCTCGGCGCTCAGCAACGAGGCGCTGATGAGGATGGCGCCGGCGTCGCTGCCGCCGTTTATCCGCGTGCCCAAGGTGCTGGGTGATGGCGGGGGCGCGTAGCGATTAGGAGCACGGTCCCCACGCGCTGAGAAGCGTCGCCATATCGATTGCGTCGATCAGATCTGATCCGGCCAGGTTGTACTGTTCGGTCGTCGTTCCCCATTTCGTGAGGAGGATTGCGATGTCGAGCGCGGTGACGACGCCGTCGCCGGAAAGGTCAGCCGCGCACGCAAGCGGCGTTCGCAGCACGAGCACGCGATTGTTCGCATCGCCGATCACAAGCTCTGCGAGCGCGTTCTCCGGATTGACGGCCCCGAGCAATTCGACGCCGAAGAGTTCCGACGCCGCGTCAGCGCCTGTCACGGTCGCGAGATGAGCGTTGGAGGCGCCCGAGAAGATCTCGATGGCGCCCGGGAATACGACAGGGGTGATGATCGGCGCGACGCGGCCTCGGCGCGGCGCGCTGATTGCGAAGTCGGTTCGGCCGTCTCCGTCGACGTCGCCGATATTGCGGACGACGCTTCCGAATCCCTCGCCGACACGCGTTCCTTCGAAACGACGAATGGCTTCCGCTCTTCTGCCCATGACGACGAGGGCGCTGCCGGCGCCGACGCCGAATCTGGATGGCGCTCCGACGATGAGATCCGCGTATCCATCGCCATCAAGATCGCCGGCGGCGTCGATCGAAGCGCCGAGTCGATCGTGCGAGTTGAGGCCCGTTGTCTCGAGGAGCACAGCGCCGGTTCTGCCGGAGTAGACAATGAAGCGGCCGCGATCGGTCGCGGGATCTGTTTCGTCGCCGTCGCTTCCCGGGGCTCCGATGGCGATGTCGGGGCGTCCGTCTCCGTCGGTGTCGCCAACTCCTGCGACGGCGCTTGCGAAATAGTCGAGTGGATCCGGTCCGACAAGTTTGAATCGAAGATCGCCGGTGCGTCCGGAGAAGACGAATGCGGCGCCTCGCACGAGGGGGCGATTGGCTTCGCGATACTCGGGGTCGCCGATCACCACGTCGTCGTGGCCATCGGCGTCGAGATCGCCGACGCCATCGAGCACAGCGCCGAATGATCGACCCTCCAGGGGCCATTCGTACTCGCCCTTGAACTCGAGGATGACGGACTGGTCGACCCCGGAAAGGACGTAGGCGCGGCCGGGCGAAACATCGCGGTCGAGATAGCCGGGGGCGCCGACGAGGAGATCGTTGGCGCCGTCGTTGTTCACGTCTCCGGCGTCTGCGAGCGCGGCGCCGAAGAGAGCGCCGGCCTCGGGGCCGGGGATCGTCTGAATGCGCTCGCCCGTGGCGCTGGAGTGGATGTAGACGCAGCCTGCGTTCTCACCGGCGGCGTCGCTGTACGGGGCGCCGAAGGCGAGATCGGGTCGGCCGTCGCCATCGGCGTCAGCGGAGAGGGCAAGCGCGGCGCCGAGTTTCTCGGGTCTTTGCTGTTCGAAGGCTCCGTCGATGACTGGTTCGGCGCGTCTGGTCTCAACGCTCGATTGGGCCATCGCGATGTGCGCGGCGAGGGAGACTGCGATGGCCGCCAGTGCGGTGCGCTGCGGACCTGAACTTCGACGACTCTGGATCACGATGGTCAGGAGTCCGTGGAGATGGCGTCGGGGGACGCATCCTTGCGCTGGGCGAGGGCGATCCTATCGACCGATTCGCGGATTGACCCGCTGATTCTGCATCGGCTCGTGTCCCGCGGTCGAAAGCAGAGCGGGACGAGGGGAGGGTTTGGCCCGTTTTCGGGTCGAAGATCCCCTTGTATCTGCGAGAATCGATGCAATGACGGGAAGGGGCTGATCGTTGAGCGAACGCATGTCCATACGACTTGAGCGACATCGGGTGAGATCAGCGCGCGCGGGGTTCACGCTCGTGGAGCTTCTCGTGACGATCTCGATCATGGCGATCCTCATCGGCATCACGATTCCGGTGCTGCCGAAGGTGATGGACTCTGCGCGTCGGGTCGCGTGTTCGTCGAATCTGCGTCAGATCGGGATCTCGCTTGACCTTTATAAGGATCGAAACAAGCTCAAATATCCGGTGGCGCGCTACATCGGTGATCCCTGGCTCTCGGGGTCGGAGGATTTGCCGCTGAATGAGGCGCTCGAGGGGTATCTCGACAGCGACTCTGAGGTTTGGAAGTGTCCCGGGGATCGCGTCGTATACGACTACGAATATGAGAATGACGAGGGCCAGATCGTGAAAGCGGGCCTCTCCTATGTCTACATCACCGCATTCTCGGGACGATCCTTCGAGGAGACGTTCTACGCTCGCTTTCTGCAGCGCACGCCCTCGGACTCACCGGTGAGCCACGACTACGACGGCGGCGTTTTCGAGACACAGGATGGCGACGAAGTGCAGGTCGGGTTCTTCCATTCGAAGCGAAACGTGCTGTACGCTGACTCTCACGTCGGTGAGCCTCAATAAGGAAGGTGGGCGGAAATGCCTGAGCGCTACGATCTTGACGCCGCGAGTAGTGAAGGCCGCAGGGGCATCGACGCCGGCTGGTCGGCCCGCAAGAAGGGCGTTGTCTCTTCGGTTTGCGTCGTGATCGCCGCGGGCGCTGTTTTTGGCGGCGCGTACACCCTGAAGGCCTCGAGTCCGCCGGAGATGCCGCGGACGGCCCAGGAGGCGCTGGATGTGTTGAGCTCGAAGCGATTCGAGAAGCTCAGCGCTGATCGGCGCACGCAGTATCTGGAGGAAACGCGCCGGCTTTTCTGGGAGCTCAGCCCGGAGGAGCGAGAAGAGATCCGCGCCGATGAGAAGGCGCGCGAGCAGATGCAGGAGGCCTGGCGTCGCGGGATGGACGACATGGCGCGTCGGATGGCGCGCGGCGAGGAGATCGACTGGTCGCAGTTCCGGCCGCCTCGCGGCGAGCGGCGCCAGCGCGATGAAGAGCGCGCCGAGCCGACGGAAGAAGAGCGCGCCCAGCGACGGGCGCAGATGCGGGATCGGATCAATGAGGCGATCAACGACCAACTCAGCAGCGGCAATGCCCAGAGCAGCGCACTGCAGTCGGAGATGTGGTCGAAGATGCGAGGCCAACGCGGCGGCCGGGGCGGTGGGAATCGCTGAAGTAGCTCCTGGGACCGCGGCGCCATCACCCGCAAGTGGGCCGGATCTCCGGTCTGCTACATTCTGCGCGTGAGCCACATCATTGAACTGACACTTACGGAATTGACACGCGCGATCGCCTCGAAGGAGGTCTCGGCCCTGGACGCCACGCAGGCGGCGCTGGATCGGATCGCCGGGCAGGATGGCGGGGAGACGGGTGTCGGCGCATTCCTGCAGGTCTTCACTGACAAGGCGCTCGCAGACGCACGTGCGATCGATGATCGGATCGCCTCGGATGGCGCCGAGGCCGTCGGCCCGCTTGCCGGCGCGCCGGTGGCGCTCAAGGACAACATGTGTCTGAGCTACGGGAAGACAACGTGCGCTTCCCGCATACTCGAGGAGTACGAATCGCCCTTCACGGGGACGGCTGCGCAGCGCGTTCTCGATGCGGGCGGTGTCGTCGTCGGGAAGACGAACCTGGATGAGTTTGCGATGGGTTCGTCCTGTGAGCACTCTGCTCTCGGGGCCACACGGAATCCATGGGATCGCTCGCGCGTTCCAGGCGGCTCAAGCGGAGGATCGGCGGCGGCGGTCGCGGCGCGCATGGTCCCTCTGGCGCTGGGATCGGACACTGGCGGCTCGATCCGTCAGCCGGCGGCGCTTTGCGGCGTCGTCGGATGCAAACCGACATACGGGCGCGTGTCGCGCTGGGGGCTCGTTGCGTTCGCATCGAGTCTTGATCAGATCGGCCCCTTCACGACGGATGTGAAGAGCACGGCGCTCGCAATGAATGTGATCTGCGGGTTCGACCATCTCGACAGCACATCCGCTGATGTGGAGACGCCGGATTTCCTCGTTGAGATCGACACTCCGATCGATGGACTGCGAATCGGCGTGCCGGCGCAGGCTCGATCGGATCAGAATCATCCTGATGTGACCAAGAGCTTCGAGGCCGCGATCGAACAGTACAAGGCGCTGGGCGCGACGATCGTGGACATCGAGCTTCCGCACCTTGATTACGGGATCGCTGCGTACTACATCGTGGCGCCGGCGGAAGCGTCCTCGAATCTTGCGCGCTATGACGGCGTGCGGTACGGCCATCGCGCAGAGATCGAAGCTGATGAGGACCTCGTCGCGCTCTTCTCGAAGACGCGAGCGGAGGGATTCGGCGCCGAGGTCCAGCGGCGCATCATGCTTGGCACATTCGCGCTGAGCAGCGGCTACTACGACGCGTACTACAACACTGCGCTGAAGACGCGCCGCAAGATCAAGCAGGATTTCGACAATGCGTTCTCGGACGCGAACGGCGGTCCGGGCGTGGACGTGGTGATGACGCCGTCGAGTCCGGAGCCTGCGTTCAAGCATGGCGCCAAGTCGGACGATCTTCTGGCGATGTACCTCGCCGATATTTATACGGTGACAGCGAACCTGGCGGGCATCGGAGGCATTTCGATACCCGGCGGATTCGCAGAGGAAGATGGCGTCTCACTTCCTGTCGGTGTGCAACTCTTCTGCCCGGCGTTCGGCGAAACGACGCTGCTGCGGGCGGCTCGAATGTACGAGAGCGCGACGGAATGGAACCGGATGGCGCCGGCGATGTAGAAACGGCGGGTGTGGGCTGCACAGGCCATGAACAGGACATGACGAGGATGCGCCTCGGTCGGGGCGCTGTGAGGTTTGGAGATATCGATGAACAAGAGAGAACTGATCTCAGGCATGGCGCTCGGCGCCGCGATCGCTTTTGGTGGAATGCTCCTCGGCGGACAAGCGCCGCATCCGGGCGATGCGAATCTCGAGGACGCCAACTTTCGCGTGCTGACGTGCCGCGAGTTTCATGTGCGCAATGTGCGCGGCGACACGCTGTGCCGCATCACGGCGCGCGGGCCGCAGCCTGAGATTCGCTTGATGAACCAGAACAAGCAGAATCTTGTTCGCGTCAGCTCAGTGCTTGCGGGCGGCGGAACGGTGGTCCTGTATGAAAACAACAGTCCACAGATCACGATGTCGACGGTTCCGGCGGGCGGCATTCTTGAGGTGAAGAACAACGCGGGCGAGAAGACGGAGCCGGCGGTGCGCATCACCGGCGATCAGCGCGGCGGGACGGTCACCATGTACGACCCGGCCGGCAACCCATCGCACGAGCTCCCGCGCGATCTCCCCTGATCGCACAAATCGAACGAACGATGAAGGCCCCTCGAGTGATCGGGGGGCTTCTTCGTGCGCGGGGCCGTCGTTGGTAGAATCCCGACCGCTGGGAGGGTGGCTCTCAGCCGATGAATGCCGCTGGACGCCTCGGAAGGAGCGTGACCGGATGCGATCGATGTGCTCGGAGTTGGGTCGTTCTGCGCTCACGCTGCGCTTTCTCATGGCGCTTGCGGCGCTTCTGATTGTCCCGGGTGTCGCATCGGCGCAGGACGCCGAGCCCTCGCAGATCTGGGCGGGGTCGTTTGAAGTTCCGACGGGTGATGAGATCGAGGTCATCATTCGCGTCTTCGACGCGCCGGGCGGGCAGACGGCGACGATGGACATTCCGATCCAGGGTGTCGCGGATATGCCGCTTGATGCGGCGCACTTTGGCGAGACAGCGCACTTCGAGTTCTCGGCGGTCGGCGCCGTCTTCGATGGCGAGATGGTCGAGACCGGAGTTATCGAGGGCGTGTTGAGCCAGGGCGGTATGGAGATGCCGCTGCGGCTGCGGCGCATCGAACTCGAAGAGATCGCTGATCTCGGACCGGAGCGCCCGCAGACGCCTGTGGGGCCTTTTCCGTATCAGGAGCGTGAAGTTCGATTCACGAATTATGTCGATGGAACCGAGTTCGCGGCGACGTTGACGATTCCCGATGGCGAGGGTCCGCATCCGGCGGTGGTGTTCATCACAGGATCGGGTCCGCAGGATCGGGACGAGACGCTTTTCGGTCACAAGCCGTTCTGGGTGATGTCCGATGCGTTGGCGCGTCGCGGCATCGCGAGCCTTCGCGCCGATGATCGCGGCGAGGGCGGCTCGGGCGGCGTGCTCTTTGATACGACGATTGAAATGCTCGCCACGGACACCGAGGCGGGTGTGAACTTCCTGACGACTATTCCGGAGATCGACAGCGCGCGCATCGGACTCATTGGCCACAGTGAGGGCGGCACGATTGCGCCGCACGTGGCGGCGCAGTCGGATCATGTCAGCTTTCTGGTGTTGATCGCAGGCACGGGCATTGATGGCCGGAGCCTGATGTCGATTCAGCTGCGCGCGATCATGGAGGGTCTCGGCGTTCCGCAGATCTATATCGATCCGCAGATCGAAGCGCAGCAGCGTCTCTTCGGGGCGATCACCGGCGAGGCGCCGCGTGACGAGGTGCTCGGTGAGATCCGCGGGCTCATCGAGATGCAGATGGCGGGCCAGGGCGACGAGGCGACGATCCAGCAGATGGTCGACCAGCAGGCGGTGATGCTCACATCCATCTGGTTCCGGTCGTTCCTGATGTTCGATCCGCGGCCTGCACTCGAGCAGGTGACGGTTCCAGTCCTGGCTGTCAATGGGTCACTTGATCTTCAGGTGCCCCCGGACCCGAATCTGCTCGAGATCGACGCGGCGCTTGCGCGGGCGGGAAACCGGGATGTGACGTCGCTCGAGTTCGAGGGGCTCAATCACCTGATGCAGGAGTCCGTGACGGGGTCGATCGCGGAATACGCCCAGATCGAGCAGACGATCTCACCGGATGTGCTGGAGACGATCGTGATCTGGATCGCCGATCACGCGGGTCTCTAGTCAGCGACGACGGCGCGCGTGCAGCAGCGTCGCGGCGGTGAGCACAACGAGACTTCCGGTCGGCGCCGGGATTGTCATGACGAATCCGACCGGCGCCCCGTCGAGACGTCCGAGACCGATGATCTGTCCGTTGTCGTTCATGTCGAGCGCGCTCTCGATGACCCAGTTGGATCCCTCGGGCAGGAACTCATTGAGGTTGATCATCCCGCCTTCGCGCGTCCAGTAGAAGGCGCCGGCGCTGGTGAATCCCGTGAAGAGATTGCCAACGACTTCGCCGGAATCGCTGATCGCCTCCGCGCGTGAGGAGAAGGGGCTCATGGGATCATCGATGGGTTCGATGACGCCGATCGCCGGGTCAAAGATGAAGGCTGACGTGTCGAGGAATCCGGTGACGGACTCGCCAACGACGACGCCATCGCTGTTGACGCCGAGACCCAGGCTGGAGCCGCCATAGAGGGTGCCGATGTCGATCATCTCGCCTCCGGGCTCCACCCAGAAGGCATGCACTTCACCGGTCGAGCCGTCGCCGAACTCGGACCAGCCGGTGACAACTCGACTGTCGCCGACGGCGATGGCGCGGCTTCGATTGCCTCCGAGCAGGCCGAGATCCTGCATACCGCCTTCGTCGGTGTAGATGTAGGCGCGAGGAAAGGCGTCCGGTCCGGTCATGCGCGTGCTGAATCCGACGAGATCGCCCTTGTTATTGATACCGCGCACCTGGGTCGGATCCTGATCCAGGAATCCGGCGTCGAGGACTCCCTCGCTCTTGGAGACGCGGAGCGCGCCGACGGGGTTGAAGTCGTCGGTGGTTTCGTAGCCCGTGATCGCCATCTTGCCGTCGTCGTTGACGCCCCAGGCGATCGACTGGGCGAAGCCGAGCGTGCCGATCTCCTCCAGCCCGACGCCGGGCGACCACCGATGCGCGGTCGTGATGAGATCGATGTCCTTCTCGCCGGCGACCACGCCGTTGTTGTTGATCGACCACGGGGTGAATCGGTCCTCGGTCGATCCGAGGGGCTCGATAGTGACCCCGCCTGCGGAGGCGATGGGCGCGAAGGCGGCGACAGCCGTCAACAGTGTCATAGTCCGGATGATCACGAAACTTTCTCCAGCCTGTGCTGTCCGAAGTCTAGCCCGGCTTGGGTCTGCGGCACGCGCAAATGGCGCAGTGCGATGAGAATTTCAAGACTGTCTCGCCGTGTTCGTCCGGGAATGCGCAGCGACACGGACCCGATAACGACCGCAAGCGCGTATCCTGCCTGTGCATGAAGTACGCAGCAGTCATTCTCGCCGGCGGCGCTGATGAGTCGATCGGCGAACTCGAGGGGCGCACGCCGCTGGAGACAGCGCGCACACCTGCTCTTGATGAGGTTGCGAAGTCCGGGCGCGTGGGGCTTGTGGCGACGGCGCCGGAGGAGTTAACGCCGGGTGTCGAAGTGTGCGCGCGCGCGATGCTGGGGATGGATCCGCGACTGGATATCGGGCAGATGGATTCTTTTCAGAACCGATACGACGTGAGCGCATGTCTCGTGGCGACGGATGCGTCGGTCGCGGAGATTGCCCGACAGCTGGGCGTCGAGCCCATTGCTCCCGGCAATTTGTCGTCGGGCGACGACAGTGGCGTCAGGGCGATCGGCGATGCGGCGACGACGGCGCTGGATTCCTACGACCTTGTGATCGCATGGGCGAGCGGCGCTGACGCGGCGTCACTCGCTGGTGACGCCCAGGGAAAGGTCGAGGCGATTGAGCGGATCGACGCATCCATCGTGTCGCCGATACTTGCGCGATTGAGGACTTTCGGAGATCCGGAGTCCGATCGCCTGGCTGGTCCGGGCGCCGGCTGGCGACTGCTTGCCTGCGCAGATCGGACGATCGAATGCGCCACGGGCGAGACGACGCGAGCGCCCGCGCCATTTGCGATGGCCGGGGCCTGGGTGCGGAGCGTCGTCGAGCACCCGATGGATGAACGCCATGCCCGGGGTGGGGATCTGTTCATTGATCGCGGCCACGAGTTGATGGAGTATTTTCTGTACTCGGCGATTCGGCGCCCCCGCGTGCGTCGGCGCGCTCGATCATCGGAGGCGGCGCATGAGCGAGCATGAGCAACAGGATCCGGATCAGGACTCCCCGAGAAGTGAGGGCGAAGCGCACATCCCGATCGAGCCGCATGAGGATCCTGCCCCGAAGCCAGCGATCAACAAGCCCTCGATCATGGATGAGTCTGAGGATGAGGACCTGTGTCCGGCCTGCGGCGCGAAGATGGCCGGGCCTGACGCCGTCGTGTGCATCGAGTGCGGATACGACCTGGTCGCGAACAAGAAGATCAAGACGAAGTTCGGGCTTCCGAGGCTGGCGTCTTTCAAGGGCGAGGGCGACGGTGTGTTCAGCGAGCCGTCGAAGCTGCCGTGGCAGGCTCTTGCGATTGGCGGCCTGATCGCGCTGGGCGCAGCGGCGGCGATGGCGGGCATGAATGTCGATGCGGCGAAGATCCGAGCGGTGCTGAAGGTGCTTGTCTATGGCCCGCTGATCACGTCGATCGGCGTCGGCGCTGTGATCGTGACCGCGAAAGTCGTCGAGGATGAAGTCGGGCGTCTGGATTTCGGCGCGGCGCGCATGCTGCTGGCTGTTGGTGGATTCGCGCTCATGTACCAGCTCGGCCAGATGGTCGAAACGCACGCACTGGTGCAGTTTCTCATCGGCGCCGTGCTGGGCATCGGTGTCTACTACCTGACGATCTGGCTGTCATTCTCACTGGATGTGGGCGTCGCGGTGCTTCTGGGCGGGATGCACTTCGTGCTCTGGTTGCTCTTCATCCTGCTGATGGAGTTGATCGGCTGGCTTGAGGCGTCCGGTGGCGCCGCCGGCTAGAAGCGCTTGTGCGTTTCGCGGCCGCGTTCCGGCTTGATGTTCATGAGCGACATCGCCACGCGCATGTCGCCGGGGCTTGTGATCTTCATATTGCGCGCGTCGCCCTCGACGATCACGATTTCCTCGCCGAGTCGTTCGACGAGGCCGGCGTCGTCCGTACCCGAGAGGTCATCCTGTTCGTACGCCTTGCGGAGCAGATCCGCAGTGAACGCCTGCGGGGTCTGCGCTGCGTAGAGCCCGTCGCGCGCGACGGTCTCCTCTACGATGAGGAGGCTCTTGTTGGTCTTTCCGGCGTCTCCGAGAATCGCGTCGAGCGGATCGACTTCCGTCTCGGCTTTCTGAGCGCCGGAGGACCGCTTGAGGGTGTCCACGACTTCGATCGCCGGAATCACAGCGCTGTGTCGCTGCACGGCGTCGAAGACGCGATCGATGAGTTCAACGGAGGCGCAGGGTCTTGCGGCGTCGTGCACGGCGATGTGCGTGCAGTCGTCGGGCACGAGCGCGATCGCGTTCCTCACAGACTCGGTGCGAACAGCGCCGCCCTGGCAGAGGGAGACGCCCATGAGTCCGAGTTTGTCGCCGAATCGCAGCTTGAATTCGGCGAATGCGCCGTCGTCGGCCGGTCCGGCGACGATGATCGCGTTGACGTCCAGGCGCTTGGAGAAGACCTCGACGGTGCGCTGCAGCACAGGTCTGCCGCCCATGTCCTCGGTGAGTTTGTCGCGATCGGGGCCGAAGCGTTCGGAGGTTCCGGCGGCGGGGATGATGACGGCGATCTTCATGGAGTCAATGTAGCACTCGTGAACCTCGCGCAGGGCAGGCGCCATGTCGATATCGAATTGAGATATGCGTGGCAATCCTGTGTATCCTTGGGGTTTACGCGCGTCTCATCACTGGCGCGCACGGAGGGCTTCAGCATGCCTGTCCGGGACGATGATCGCCGCACTGTTGATGTCACGCCGCCGACCGGGCCGGTGGAGGCGCCGGAGCGCATCGGTCCCTATCGCCTGCTCGAGAAGCTGGGCGAGGGCGGGATGGGCGTCGTGTATCTCGCCGAACAGAAGGAGCCGGTGTGGCGTCGCGTGGCGGTCAAGATCGTCAAGCTCGGCATGGACACGAGCGAGATCGTCGCCCGCTTCGAGACGGAGCGCCAGGCGCTGGCGATGATGGATCATCCCGGCATCGCCAAGGTGCTCGACGCCGGCGCCACTGAGACCGGTCGTCCTTACTTCGTGATGGAGCTGGTGCGCGGCCAGACCATCACGGCTTATTGCGACGATCGGAATCTCGCGACATCTGATCGTTTGAAGCTGTTTCTGCAGGTGTGCGACGCAGTGCAGCACGCGCATCAGAAGGGCGTCATTCATCGCGATCTGAAGCCGGGCAACATCCTCATCAGCGATCAAAGCGGTGAGGCGATGGCGAAGATCATCGACTTTGGCGTCGCCAAGGCGCTGGATCATCGATTGACGCAGCACACGCTCTTCACGCAGCACGGACAGCTCATCGGAACGCCGGAGTACATGAGCCCCGAGCAGGCGGCCGCGACGGGTGAGGACATCGATACGCGCTCCGATGTCTATTCCCTGGGCGTCGTGTTCTATGAGCTTCTGACCGGCGCGCTTCCGTTTGATCCAACAAGCCTGCGCGAAGCCGCGATTGGTGAGATGCGCCGGATCATCAGCGAGGAGACGCCGCCGAAACCGAGCACACGCCTGAGCACGCTTGGGGACGAGTCCGGCGCGATCGCTCGGCGTCGGCGCACGAGCCCGCATGGGCTGGAGCGCGAGCTGCGCGGCGATCTCGACTGGATTGCGCTGAAGGCGATGGAGAAGGAGACGGGTCGGCGTTATGCGACGGCGTCGGAGTTCGCCGCGGACATTCGGCGACATCTCAGTTGCGAGCCCGTGGCCGCCGGACCGCCCAGCGCGTGGTATGTCTTGAGCAAGTTCGCCAGACGCCATCGGGGGCTCTCGCTTGGCGTCGTGGCTGTGGCGATGGCGCTGTCGCTGGGGTTGATCGGGACGACCTGGCAGGCGAGTGAGGCGAAGTTGGAGCGCGCGCAGACTGCGCGCGAGGCGCGTACGGCGCAGGCGACGCTCGAGTTCCTGCGCGGCATGCTCGCAGATGATCTGGAGGCCGCGGAGTCTGGCGAAGGCACGCTGCAGGATCGGCTGGACGCGGCGTCGGACGCTGCAGGGAGGGAACTCTCCGGCGAACCGGCGGTCGAGAGCGGTGTGCGCCTGATTCTCGCAGACGCATACATCTCGCTCGGGCTCTTCGACGAGGCGCAGGCGCACGTTGCCCTTGCGAATCCGATGACGCGCGGCGCATTCGGGGCCCAGAGCGCCGAGATGGCGGAGTGCCTGCGCGTCGAGGGCGAGATCGCTTCGAATCTTGGCGAACTCGATCGCGCGGCTGAGGCGTACGAGGAAGCGATCCGAATCTGGCGGATGCTCCCTGAGCATGCGCTCGAGGTCGCGCGCTGCACAAGCAACCTCGGTCTCGTGCGCGAGAAGCAGGGTCTTCTCGACGAGGCGGAGGCGCTGTATCGGGAAGCGCTTCTCTTCAACGATCCGGACGCCGGGGATGTCGCATTGCGTCAAACGCTGCTGGCGCGACTGCTTCAGGAGCGCGGCGAGTTCGAGGAGGCGGAGGAACTTCTGCGCGATTCACTGGAGACGATGCGATCGTTCTACGGCGCCGGCGACGTTCGTCTCGCGCCGGCGCTGGATCGCCTGGCTCGACTGCTGCAGCTGACGGATCGGCTTGATGAGGCCGTCGTGCTCTCGCGCGAGTCGGTGGAGATCCGAAGGAATGCGTTCGAAGGCGAGTATCCGGTGCTTGCGTCGAGCCTCGTCGGTCTGGCGATTATCGAAAACAAGCTCGAGAACCACGATCGCGCGATTGCGCTGCTCATCGAAGCGCGCGATCTCTATCTGACAACGCTCGATGCGGATCATCCGTATGTCGCATCGACGATCATGACGCTGGCGGTCGTGCAGGAAGGCGCCGGAGACCTCGATGAAGCGCTGGCGACGCATGAGGACGCGCTGGCGCGCTATCGCTCGTCACTGGACGAACATCACTGGATGATCGCCAACGCGCGCAGCCAATACGGCGGCTGCTTACTCAAACTCGGGCGCACGCAGGAAGCCGAGCGGGAGCTGCTCGCCGCGTTCGAGACGCTCGATGCGCTCGGCATGTCAACGCGCGCGCAGACTGCAGCGCGACGGCTGGCGGAGCTCTACGAGCAGACCGGGAATTTCGAGGCCGCTCAGACCTGGCGCAGTTCTTCAGGCAAGGATTGAGTTCTACGGCTGAGTCTTGAAGTGCACCGTGAAGGCCTTCTTCTTCTCGCCGGGGTCATCGCCAATCGCAAAGATGCGCCAGCGGTATTCGTGATCGTCTTTGAGGCCCGAGATAGTCCATTGCGTATTCCCGCCGGTGGACTCCACCTTCATGACATTTCCAGACGATTTGTCCTTGAGCGTGAGCTTGTAGTCAACAGCGCCGGGAACCGGATCCCAGCGGAATGGCTTGGTCTTGTCGAAATCCTGTTGGCCATCGAGAGGCTCGATCGGGTTTCCGTCACCGAGTTCGGAGTAGTTGACGTCGATGAGCCAGGAGTAGAGTTCGCCGATGACAATTGGCGGGGCCATCTCGTCACCGTCGGAGCCTCGCGCCTCCCAGCCGTCGGCCCATGCCGAGGCCTCAGGGGTCCATTCATGTCCGCCCGGGACCTTGCCGAGACGCGATGCGACCCAACGGACGACGATGCCTGATGTTCGTATGAACGCGGCGGACTGCGTGCGTCCCGGATTCAGGTTCTGCTGATTCGGATTGCCCATGACAAGCCTCCATCACTCGTGCACACTCATGGCGCCGCGTACGTATCGGCGCGCCGATGAACCGAGGCAAGTCTCCCCTTCAACTCCCACTATAGAAGACACGCAGAGTTTGGGCATACAAACATCTGTTTCGGCTTGTCCCCGTGAGTTCGCTCTCATGAGCCAGTCTCGAAGTGAATGGTGAAGATTGTCTTCTTCTTCGTCTTCGAACCACTCTCGTAAGCGACGAGGCTCCATGCGTAGGGGTGATTCGGCTTGAGCATCGGAGGCTTCCATTTGACGGCGCCCTTTGCCAGTGTGTCGCTCTTCACCGGTGTCTTCGCGCCCTTCTCCCAGAGCGTGATGATGTAACCGTCCGCCCCGGCGACGGGCGTCCAGGAGAAGTCGTTCGACGGATTGAATGGCTTTGTCCCATCCGGCTCTATGACCGCGCCCTGATTGAGTTCGGCGTAGTTGAGATCGATCAACCAGGAATAGAGTTCGCCGATGACGATGGGCGGGGCCATCTCGTCGCCGTCGGAGCCGCGGAGCCTCCATCCCTCGGCCCAGTTGTGCGTTTCATCGCTCCAGTTGTGTGTGCTTGGCACCTCAGTCAGTCGCGCCTTCGCCCAATCAAGAACGGTGTCCCGAGTGTCATCGAATGTCGTCAACGAATTCTGGCCGGCCATGGTGCGATCCTTTCGTGGGATGCCTGTGATGTGTGAGCGCGCTCAACGACAGCTCTGGCGAGCGGATTCTCTTGATTCCTTGCGTCATGTCCTCAGGACAGTTTGTCGCGCAGCATCTTCTGCACGGCCTTCGCGTCCGCCGCGCCGCCGGAAAGCTTCATCACGCCCCCGACAAGCCTGCCGATGGCGGCCATCTTGCCGCCGCGCACGTCCTCGACGACCTTCGCATTCGCCGGATCGGCGATGACCTGATCGACCCAATCTTCGAGCTGGCCCGTGTCGCTCACCTGGACGAGGTTGTGTTTCTCGGCGACGGCGAGGGGCTCATCATCCGTCTCGCAGAGCAGGCCGAAGAGCTCGTCGGCGCTCGAGGATCCGATTGTGTCTTCCTCGCGAAGTTGAATGATCCCCGCGATCTGGCGCGGATGAATGCCGAGTTCGCTGGCGAGCACGCCTTGTTCATTGGCGCGCCGGGCGCCGTATTGCAGAATCATGTTGGCGGCCTGCTTGGCCGCTCGCTCGCGCTCGACGCCCATCGTGTGCGTCGCGTCGATCGTCTCTTCGTAGAAGTAGCAGACGTCTCGTTCATCCGTCAGCGCGGCGGCGTCTTTTGGCGAAAGTCCGTAGTCGTTCATGAAGCGCTTGCGCCGCAGGTGCGGGAGTTCCGGAAGCGTCGAGCGCACGCGCTCCACCCAGTCGCGGCCAATCGTGACCGGCAGAAGATCGGGATCGGGGAAGTACCGGTAGTCGTGAGCGTCTTCCTTCTCACGCTGCATGACGGTGCAGCCCTTGACGTCATCCCAGCCGCGCGTGGATTTCGCGCCGGGGCCCATCTCTCTTCCGTCCTCGAGCCAGCGCTTCGGTTGTTCGTTGAACTCGTAATCGATGGCGCCCTGGACGGCGCGGAAAGAGTTGAGATTCTTGATCTCGACGATGGGTGTCTTGATCAATCGGCCGTCATCCAGCTCGATGATGGTGTTGATGTTCGGCTCGAAGCGCATGTGGCCCTTCTGCATGACGCCCTCGCTGACGCCGAGAAATCGGCAGACATTGCGAAGCAGCCGGGCGAAACGCACGACCTCGTCTGAGGAATCGAAGTCCGGCGCCGTCACGATCTCCAGGAGCGGGGCGCCCGCGCGATTGAGATCGACGATCGAGAAGTCGATGCGCTCGCCACCCGGCGCCTCGTGCAGCAGTTTGCCGGCGTCCTCTTCGAGGTGCGCACGGATGATGCCGATGCGCTTGGTCTGTCCATCGTCAGGATCGTCCGCGAGCGGCAGATCGACGGCGCCGTCGAAACAGACGGGCAGGTCGTACTGGCTGATCTGATATCCCTTCGGGAGATCGGGGTAGTAGTAGCTTTTGCGATCCCACTTGGTGAACTCCGCGATCTCGCACCCGAGCGCCAGTCCGACGAGCATGGACATCTCAATGGCGGCTTTGTTGGCGACCGGCAGGGCGCCGGGCAGCGCGAGCACGACGGGATCGATAAGTGTGTTCGGATCGGCGTCGTCGAACTCGGGACACGCCGGATTGGGCGTCCTCGTCCACATCTTGGAGCGCGTGGCCAGTTCGACGTGAATCTCGAGGCCGACCTTGAGCGTGACGGACTTGATCTCAGCCATGGTCGGGCCATGGTAGCGGGGCGTCAGGGCGGACCGGAGGGGTGGATGTCCCGCTTCTCGGAGAGTGGAATCGCGCGTCTCCGCTCCGCTACACTTGGCCCGCAATGTCACGACGCGTGGTCATTTCGGGTCTTGGCGCCGTCACCGGGTTCGGGATGGGCGCGTCTGCGCTGTGGGAAGGCCTGCTTGCAGGAGAGACGAGTCTTCGGCGGATCGAGGGATTCGACGCCTCGAGTTTCCCGTGCGGGCTCGCCGCCGAGGCGCCGGACTTCTCAGCTCGCAAGCTGGTGCCGAAGAGCTACCGCAAGGCAGTGAAAGTGATGGCTCGCGACATCGAGCTCGCCGTCGGCGCGGCGCACGATCTCGTCGAGGATGCGGGCCTCATCACGAAGGCGAGCGAGAGCGACGAGGCGCCGACGTTCGAGCCTTCGCGCGTCGGTTGCCACATCGGCGCCGGGCTCATCAATTGCGAGATCGCCGAAGTGACGATGGCGCTGGCGACGGCCAGGCGTGACGACGGCCTCTTCGATCCCTCGGCGTGGGGTGACGGCGCGATCGACAATCTGCCTCCGCTCTGGCTGCTGAAGTATCTGCCGAATATGCTCGCGTGCCATGTCACGATTCTGCATGATGCGCGCGGTCCCTCGAACACAATTACATGCGCCGAAGCTTCTGGCCTTCTGAGCGTCGGCGAGTCCATGCGAGTCGTTCAGCGCGGGCACGCGGACATGTGCTTCAGCGGCGGCGCCGAATCGAAGATCAATCCGGTAGGCATCGTGCGCATGAGCCTTGTCGACCGGCTCGCCAACACCAATGGAAGTGACGACGGCCTGGCGTATGTGCGCCCATTCGACGCCGAAGCGACCGGCTCACTCATGGGTGAGGGCGCGGGGCTCGTGTGCATCGAGGAACTCGAGAGCGCGAGGAAGCGCGGCGCGCGGATCTATGCTGAAGTGACCGGGTTTGGCGCCGGGCAATCCCCAAGATCCGGCGATGCGCAAAGACGCTCCGGCGGTTACGCCAACGCAATCAACGCCGCCCTTCGTCAGGCAGGCGTCAGCCCCTCAGATATAGACGCGATCGTGCCGCACGCGAGTGGTATTCCTGAGATGGATGAGTCGGAATCGTGCGCGCTTCGTGCGGTCTTCGGCGATCACCTCGCGGAGACGCCGATGGTCACGCTGACACCCGCGATCGGTGAGACGATGGCGGGCTCTGGGGCCCTTGCGCTCTGTGCGGGCGCGTTGTGTGCGCATCACCAGACGCTGCCGGCGCGACTGCACACGGGCAATCCTCCGGAGGATCTCCAGGTCGGCGCGACGACACAGCGCGACGCCCGCCTCCGCAACATCCTTGTCTGCACCAATGCGCTGGGCGGCCAGAACGCCGCACTCGTGCTCTCGCCAGTCTGAATGGATTCGACAACCACCACCACTCCCAGGATCTAGGAGATTCTTCCACATGCCTCACCAGCGACGAGCGACACCCACCGAAGACCTCGATCCCGCCCTGACGAGCGTGAGCCGCCAGGTCATCGGCGCCGCGATTGAAGTGCACAAGGCTCTCGGTCCCGGATTCGAACGGGAAGCCTATGAGCGGGCGCTCTGCCTTGAGCTGGATGAACTCGGCGTGCCTTATGAACTCGATCATGCGGTCAGCGTGCGATACAGAGGGCAGGAAGTCGGCACGCATCGGATCAACCTGTATGTAAACGATCGATTTGCCGTCGAGTTGATGGCGGACCATCGTGAGATCGACGGCTTCGATCGCACGAAGCTCCGCGCTCAGCTTCGGGCCGCGGATCTGGAACTGGGCCTGATCATCAACTTCGCGGAACGACGTCTGAAGGATGGCCTGGTGCGCGTGCTCAATCCTGACAAGCTCGGAGACTCGCGCGACCAAGAGCATCACGAGCATCAGGAGCAGTTCGCCGGCGCGGGCGCGGGTGAGAGCGATCACGAGTGAGCGAGCAGTCGAATACAACCCGTGTCGTCATCACCGGCATCGGCTGGAAGACGCCGCTCGGGGATCGCATTGACGATGTCTGGGAGCGCCTGCTCGCAGGTGATTCCGGCGTCGGTCCGATCACGCGATTCGAAGCGGGGACATTCTCGACGAACTTCGCGGCGGAGTCCGAGGTCCCGGATCTCTCTAAATTCTTCCGGGATCCGTCGAAACATGTCGACGCGCTGATCAACTCGTGCTTCACCCTCGCGGCGGCGGCGAGAGCGTGGGAGAACGCCGGACTCGGCGACCCGAAGACGCAGGACGTCAGCGTCGAGGGTCCTGCGTCGCTTGATCGAAGCCGCCTTGGGATTTACTTGGGGTCTGGTGAGGGGCCGCCTGATTTCGACAACTTCGCGACGATCAATCTGCGCTCGTGGGACGCTGAGGCGCGCGCAATGGACATGACGCGCTGGGCGCATGAAGCGTACGAGCGGATGACGGCGGCCCGCGAGATCGAGCAGGAGCCGAATCAGCCGATGAGCCATCTGGCAGAGGCATTCGGCGCCGAGGGCCCCTGCTACAACTGCCTCACGGCATGCGCGGCCTCGACACAGGCGATCGGCGAGGCGTCCGAGGTCATCAAGCGCGGCGACGCGGACATCATGATGGCAGGCGGCTCGCACACGATGCTCCATCCGCTCGGCATCACCGGTTTCATTCGACTGACGGCGCTCTCGTCGCACAAGGAGAATCCACGAGGGGCCTGCCGTCCGTTCAGCATTGATCGCGACGGTTTCGTCATGGGCGAAGGCGCCGGCATCCTGATCCTCGAGTCGCTTGAGCACGCGCAACGACGCGGCGCGACGCCGTTGGCGGAGATCGTCGGATTCGGATCCTCGGCGGACGCGTTCCGCATCACAGACATTCAGCCGGATGGCGAAGGCGCTCAGGCGTCGATGGGTCAGGCGCTGGAGCAGGCGGGAATCGATCCCCTGTCGAAGGACGCCAACGGACGTCCTCCGGTGCACTATGTCTCAGCGCACGGCACGGGAACGAGCGAGAACGATTCGATCGAAACGCGCGGTTTGCGCGCTGTTTTCAAGGACAACGCGCCGTCAATTCCGGTGAGTTCGATCAAGTCGATGATGGGTCACTTGATCGCCGCAGCCGGGGCCGTCGAGGCGATCACCTGCGTGCAGGCGATTCGGACAGGGAAGGCGCCTCCCACGATCAATCTGAACTCTCCGGATCCTGAGTGCGACCTCGATTACATCGCCAACGAGTCGCGTGATCTGAATGACGCCGGCGGCGTTGAAGTGGCGCTGAGCAACAGCTTCGGATTCGGCGGGCAGAACAACACGCTCATCCTCAAGCGATTCAGCGCCTGAGGCCACGGGCCGGCGGCGCCGGCTCATAAGGACACGAACGCCCAGCATGCCGCCTCGGAGCCCGCATGTCGCCGCACACATCGTCGCCACGAAGTGGGCGGATTCGATGCGCGGTCTTGCCGATCGTGTTGGGAAGTTCGTCTCGGTTGATGTTGTTCGCCGCGCTCTTGTCGGAATGACGCTGGTCGTAATCGCGATCGCGAGTCTTTCGATCATCGCGCTCGTCTCGCTCATCGACGACACTCCGCACTGGTGGCGCGATGTGGCGCCGCAGGATCCGATCACGGTCGATCTCGCAGAGCGCGTGGAGCGCGGGTTGCTGAACACGTTCCACAAGCGCCGCGTCATCGGTGATCCCTGGACGATCAAGATCGAGGCGGTGGAGGCGAACGCCTGGCTGAACGCCAAGCTCCCGAAGTGGATGGCCAACAAGGAGATGCCCTGGCCGGATGAGCTGCGCGAGGTGCAGGCGGAGTTTGCGCAAGGGTCTTTCTCGCTGGGGTTCCGCATCGTGGCGGAGGGAACGGATCAGATCGTCGCCGCGACGGTGACCCCGATGCTCGGCGGCGATGGATCACTCTGGCTGCCGATCTCGGCGGCGTCCGCCGGTCGTCTCGATCTGCCGCGGCGATGGACAATTCCGAAATTGCGCGACTGGCTGCCTGAGGACATGCAGGAGAGCGAGACGGCGAATCATGTTCTCAGTGCGCTCGAAGGCGCTGCGCCGCTTGCGCCGGATGCGGTCATCCGACTTGAGGACGGCAGGCAGGTCCGGATTCTCGGCATGCGCGCTGAAGACGGCGAGTTCCTGCTCACCTGTGTGACGGAGCGCCGGACCGAGGTTCGCCAGGCGAGTTCCGACGAATCGTGATCAGACAGGGGCGGCGATCGATCGCTCGCCTCGCACCACGACATTCTCATCGCCGAGTGACTGGCGAAGCATCGTGACGAGGGTGTCCGTGGGCGCTACGCGCGTGCGGCTGCCGGCGCAGAGATGCACACGGGACTCCCCAGTGAGCACCGTGAAGTGCAGCGGAACCTCCTTCATGCCCGGCCCGGGGCGCCCCTCGGAGCTGATCAGCCCTTTGACATACTGGAGCGTCGCGGAGCCTTCCCCATTGAGCCGATCGTCATCGAGCGTGATCTCGAGCGAGGTCGCAAGCGTCTCCGATGCGCGCTCGATAGGCGTGACATGATCGACGATCAGTTGGGCGTCGCCGCGCGAGTGATCAACCTTCCCCTGCACGAAGACGATGTCGTCAGAAGCGAGCGCGTCGCCGAATCGCGCGAAGGTCTCGACAAAGAGCACGGCTTCGACCACTCCATGCCAATCTTCGAGCGTGACAATCGCCATTTTCTTGCCAGCGGAGCGCCCGTTGCGAACGACGATGGGTCGGAGCGATTGCACGAGCCCGCCGAAGGTCGCCTGGCGATCCTGGCCGACCTGCTTGATCGTGCGTGAGTCCACGGTGCTGAACTCTTCAATGCGATCGCGCCAGCGATCCAGCGGGTGGCTCGAGACATAGAAGCCGAGCGCTTCCTTCTCGAAGGCGAGCGTGTCCTGCTCTGACCACGGCTTCATGCGCAGAAGCGGCGGCGCCGGCGCTTCGGTGGCGGCGTCGGCATCGTCACCGCTCCCGAAGAGAGCCGCCTGCCCAGCAGCACGATCTTTCGCGAGGGTCTGACCCGCCGAGAGCGCGCTCTCGATCGTTGCGCACATCGCCGATCGATCCTCACGCGTGTGCACGTTGTCGAAGGCGCTGCACTTGATGAGGGCTTCGATCGTCGCCCGATTGACCACGCCCGGCGGCACGCGCTCACAGAAATCGTAGAGCGACTTGTAGACGCCATTCTTTTCGCGTTCATCAACAATCGCCTGGATCGCTCGTGAGCCGACGCCCTTAATGGCGCGCAGGCCGAAGCGCATATGCCCACTGTTGTTCGTGCGCTCTTCATCAGCATCGAAGACGACGGCGAAGTCCGCCTGCGATAGATTCACATCCGGCGGCTTGACTTCAATGCCGGTCTTGCCATTCGGAAAGAGCGTGCGTCGGCAGTCTTCGAGATAGGGAATCCAGTCCGACGTCTTCTGCGCCGCGCTCTCGAATGTGAGGAACGCGCTCATGTACTGATTCGGGAAGTACGTCTTCAGGTATGCAGTCTGATAGGCCACGATGGCGTACGCCGTCGAGTGGCTCTTGTTGAATCCATAGCCTGCGAACTTGAGGATGAGTTCGAAGAGCTCGTCTGCGCCCTTCCTGTCGAGGCCCTTCTCGACGGCGCCTTCGATGAAGCGCGGGCGCTCGGCGTCGATGATCTTGCTCTTCTTCTTGCTGATCGCCTTGATGAGCGAATAGGCGGCGCGCAGCGGGATGCCGCCCAGCTCGTGGACGATCTGCATCACCTGCTCCTGGTACACCATCACGCCGTAGGTGTCTTCCGTGAATCGATCGACGATCTCGTGCACCTTCGGCACGGCTTCCTCGCCGTGCTTGCGCCGGTTGTAAGCCGGGATGAGATCCATCGGACCAGGACGGAAGAGCGCGTTGGCGGCGATGAGATCCTCGAGGCGATCCGGCTTCATTTCGACGAGCAGTCTGCGCATGCCGCCGGATTCGAACTGGAAGACGCCGGTTGTGTCGGCCCGTGCGAACAACTCGAAGACGCGCGGGTCGTCGTAGGTCAGACGTTCAAGGTCGAGCGGATGCGGACCCGCGCCCTTCGTCTTGCCGACTGCGTTCCAGATGGCGTCATCATCGAGACCCTCTCGAATGAGCTGCTTCGCGCGCTCAACCGTGCTGAGTGTGCGCAGGCCAAGGAAGTCCATCTTCAGCAGGCCGACGCGCTCACACGATGGACCGTCCCACTGCGTGACGATGTCGTCGGAGCCCGGAGCCTTGTAGAGCGGCACGATCTCGTGCAGCGGCCGCGTGGCGACGATGACGCCCGCGGCATGCACCGACGCGTGACGCGCCTGCCCTTCGATGTGTCGCGCATTGTCGATCACGCGCTGGATGCGGTCATCTTCGTCGTAGAGCTTCTTGAGCTCCGGCTCCTGCGCGAGCGCCTTGTCGAGCGTCATCTTCAGCTCTTCGGGAATGAGCTTGGCGATCTTGTCGACATCCGGCAGCGGGAGATCGAGCACGCGCCCGACGTCGCGCACGGCGGCGCGGGCCTTGAGCGTCCCGAAGGTGATGATCTGCGCCACGTGCCCGTACTTCTCGCGCACATAGTTGAGGACCTCGCCGCGTCCATCCTGGCAGAGATCGATATCGATGTCGGGATACTCGCTTCGATCCGGATCTGTGAAGCGCTCAAAGAGCAGGCCGTAGTTCACCGGGCAGGCGTTCGAAAGGCCGAGTAGGTACCCGACCATCGTGCCGACGCCCGAACCACGCGCCATCGCCGGGATGCCGCGCTGACGACCCCAGTTGACGAAATCCCACACGATCAGGAAATACGCGCTGATTGACTTCTCGATGAGCACGCCGAGTTCGCGATCGAGGCGGGCGCGGATATCCGCCATGCGCTGGCGCTCTTCGGCGCTTTCCGGCTCAGGAGCGCCCGGCGCGAACGAAGGACCGTAGCGCCAGATGAGTCCCGCTTCACAGAGCTCGCGCAGCGCCGCGTCGCACTCCGTCTTCAGTTCATCCGCGGTCTCGTGATCCTTACCCTCGTCGAAGGGCTCGAGGTCATAGTCGGCGCAGAACGCCTTGAACCACTCGGTGAGGTCGTCGCCTTCCTGCCAGGCGCGGCGCGTCGCCGGGCGGATGACCTTGACGACGGGCGCATAGTTGCCGAACTCGACATCCGCTTCACATCGCTCGGCGATGGCGACGGTGTTGTCGATCGCCTCGGGCACGTCGTGGAACAGTTCGCGCATCTCCTGTGGGCTCTTGACGTAGAGCTCCTTCGGATAGCGCAGACGCTGCTCGTCGTTCTTGATCTTGCCCATCGAGATGCAGATGAGCGTGTCGTGGGCGTCGTGTGACTCGGGCAGAAGAAAGTGAGCGTCGTTGTCGGCGACGAGCGGCAGATCCAGTTCGCGCGCCAGCTTGATCAACAGGGGGTTGATCGCATTCTGTTCGTCGATATGGCGCTGCAGCTCGACATAGAAGCGCGGGCCATCGGGTCCGGGCTTGAAGACGCGCTGATGCCAGCGGGCGACTTCGAGGGCGTCCTCCCAATGGCGCGGATCGTTGGAGCGCTCGTAGCGCGTCAGGTGGAAGGCGAGTTCGCTGCCGAGATGGCCATTGATCGCGATGAGGCCGTCGCCGCACTCTTCGAGCAGCGCGCGATCAATACGCGGCTTGTAATAAAACCCCGTCAGATACGCCTCGGAGCCGAGACGCATGAGGTTGTTCCAGCCGGTCTGATTCTCTGCGAGAAGGACCAGGTGATACCCGCCGTCCATGACGCCGGTGTGTGTGCGATCCTGGCGTTCACCTGGGGCGACATACGCCTCGCAGCCGAGGATTGGCTTGATGCCCTGCTTCCTCGCTTCCTGAGCGAACGCGAGGGCGCCGAAGAGATTGCCGTGGTCCGTGATGGCCACGCTGGTCATGCCGAGTTCCTTGACGCGGCTGATCAGCTTGTCGATGCGATTGCCGCCATCGAGGAGTGAATACTCCGTGTGGAGATGCAGATGAACGAACTGCTCTTCACGCGGGATCTCATTCCCGACGACGACATCTGGGGCATCTGAGGGCATCAGGGGCAACCTGTTGGGGTTCGCGAGTGTTCCTCGACAGGATACTCAGGGAGTTGGCGCGCGGGTCGGTGTGGACAGGAGATTCACACATCCTCACCCGATTGAGGTCGTATGACCTCTGGGTCCGATGGTGATTACGCGGGCGAGCGCCTCGCAGGCTCTCGAGCCAGATTCAGGGAGGTGTCCTGTGATTTCGAAGCCAGCCCTCGTATGTGCGGTTATCTGCCTGTCGTCAACGACAACACCGCCAATGTCAGACGAGGGGCAGACACCCGACTCCGTTGCCGGGCTCGATCTCTCTGCCCCCCTCATTGAGAATCGCGCTTACGAACCGCAGCTTCTCGAGAGGGAGTTCGCCGCGAACCGGCTCAGGAGGGAGTTCGTCGTGGACCGGCTGGGCTCATCGCGCGTCACCTGCCGCATGGGAGTGATCATTCCAGAGCGGGGTCAGAATGGCTGGGTGAACGTCATCGAGTACAGGACGTACGAGACTGTGCTCGGCCAGCCGGCAAGAGGAAGCGCTGCGCTGCCATCACACGGGGACCTTGGCGTCGACGGTCGTGTGGCGGATCCCAGCAACTAGGGAGTCTCTCGGTCGGGTTTCCTCGTGAAAACCACGCTGCCCTCCTCCCTATCATCAAGCGATGGCCGGTTTCACCTATGTCGATCTTCGGAACGCCGCGAGCGACCGCTCGCGCCGCGCTTACGGCGTGTACCAGTCGGCCGCGAGTAGTCCGAGCCCCTTCGCCAAGCTCGGGCTCATTCTCGCCGGCGTGGTCATCATCGCGCTCTTCCTGGCGATCCTGATCCCGCTGCTCGTGATCGTCCTCGTTGTCAGCCTGGCCGTCTGGATCGCCGCGCAACTCAAGAGACTCGGGCGAGCAGTCTCCGGGCAGTCCGATGACCAGGGACGAAAGAACGTGCGTGTCATGACCGGCCCGGGCGGCCAGCGACCCGGCGCCTAGTCCAGCAGCAACTCCATATCGACATCCGTGCGCAGCGTTCCATCCGGATCGCGCACTTTGTTCGTATGCACGCCGACCTGGCGGAAGCCGAGCGATTCGTAGAGCGCATGGGCGCGATCGTTGCCGCCGATGTGGCTGAGGTCAATGCGCGTCACACCCGGATCCTCGTGCTCCTGCGTCATGCGCGCCCAGCGGATCGCCGCCTCCATGAGCGCTCGGCCGATGCCCAGCGCCTGGAACTTCGGGCTCACTCCAAGACCCAAACGCGCGTTGTGACGCAGACGGGCCAGCGGAAAGCGCTTGAGATTCACTTCGCCGGCGAGTTCGCCATCGACCTCTGCGACAATCGAAGCGCCCTCCAGACCTGCCCACTGGCCGGCGATGAACCGATCGATCGCCCGCTCCTGCTCTTCGACGGATTGCGACAGTTCCTCGAGAAGTTGCATCGTGCCTTTGCCGAGGGTGTGTGTCTCACGTTCGACAGTCAACTGCTGCGCGGCGTCAGCGATCGTGGCGCCGCGAATGACCGCGCTGCGTTCATCCTTCAGCGCAACTTCATAGGCGTCCAGGCCTTCAGCGGCATGTGGGGTTTCGCTGCTCATCGCAGAGTGAGCATACGTATCTAATCGAGTCCAGCGCCGGCGCGCCACTTGACGTAGAGCGACTTCGTCAGCGCGCCAGGAGCGCCATCGGCAATCTGCTCCGCCTCGACGCGCACGACAGGCAGCGCCCCCCAGCTCGAGTTCGTCAGGAAGACCTCATCTGCGCCGAGCAGGTCGTCGATCGAGAGCATTTTCTTCACGCATTCCACTCCAGCCGCCTCGGCCTCCTCGAGGATGAAGCGGCGCGTGATCCCGGGCAACACCGGGCTCGGGAGCGCCGCCTGCTCCTCCTCGCCGCGCGCGATCGGCGTGAGCAGCACGCCGTCCTTCACGAGGAAGATGTTGCTCACGGCGCCGCCGGCGAGGTGGTTGCTCACCTGGAAGATGATTGACTCGCCCGCGCCCTTCGCCGCCGCCTGCTGCAGACTGCGAAGGCGCGGCCAGTAGTTGAGTGTCTTGTGCCCTTCGCCGGGATCAAGCGGATTGACGCGCAGATCGGCGACGACGGCCGTCACCCCCTTCTCGATCATCTCCGACGGATACTCAGTCGCCGGATTGGCGACGATCACGATCGTGGGGTTCACCGGGCCCTGGCCGGTCGAGGCGAGCATGTTCAGATCGCCCCCGGTGAGCGTCAGGCGCACGCGGGCGCGCGGCAGACCAGATTCGCGGGCGACCATCTCGGCCGCCTGGATCAGCGGATCGACATTCAGTGCGCTCGTGAGGCCGAGTTCCGCGGCTGAGTTCTTGAGCCGGCGCATGTGCCGTCGCACATGGGCGATCTCGCCGCCGACGGCCAGCATCGTCTCGAAGAGCCCGACGCCATGTTGGAATCCGGCGTCGAATACAGACACCCGCGCGCTGTCGCGTTCGACGAATTCGCCATTGATCCAGACCGCTCCGCTCATGCGAGGCAGCGTAACGACGCAGTGGTCGCCTTGCGACGTCTACCGATCTGCGAGGCGCTCTTCGATGCGATGCAGAGAGTCGCGAATCTCGATGAGCACGTCCTGCGCATCTGTGGTCGCCGCTGGCGCTGAAGTGGAAGGCGCCGCGTGCGCGGAGTCGCCGGCTGCAAGGACGTCACGCTGCTCGAGCACGCGATCCCGGAACGTCACCGCGTCCTCGATGCCGACGAGTTGCACGAGCGCTCCGGTGACGCCGCCGCTTTGCCCGGCCGTCTCCAGCGAGAGGGCCTTGAGCCCGAAGAGGCGCATCAACGGTCCCTCGACCATGCCGACGTCGGTGATCTTCTCCAGGGGGATCGTCTTCTCGATGCGTGTGAGGACGCCCTTGCGCACCTTCACAGCACGGTCTGTCAGCGTGCACGCCATGCGATCGAGATACACCTGCGTGAGCTTGAGACCCACAAGGAACCAGATCGGCAGGAGCACGATGCCGACAATCGTCAGCGCGAAGATCAGCGCGCCGCCCAGGAGCCAGTACCAGCGCACTTTCGGGTTGAATGTCGCTTCGGCGAGCACGCGATCTTCAGGCATCAACAAGCGCTCCTGGTGCTTGGGGAGTCGTCGGGGTCGGGCGGGATGTGTGCGAGGAAGGACGGCGACGCGCGGGCGCCGGCAGGCCAGGGGAGGAGACACAGCCAGCCACCGGTTGAGGGAGGACCAAAGGAACAACCGGTGCGCCCACGTGCGTCATCGCCGTCCTGTTATGGCTGCTCTTCATTGTTGGGCGCCACTCCCTTTACATTCAAGCGATTCCGTGTGAGATGTCTCCGCGAGACCGGGTCGGGACAGGCTCGCACACAGCCGAAATTTCATGTCCGGACCTGTCCCTGGCCGCGCGCGACGTACTTGTAGGTCGTGATCTCCTCGACACCGCAGGGTCCGCGCGCGTGGAGTTTGTCGGTGCTAATGCCGATCTCGGCGCCCTTTCCGAACTCGGCGCCGTCGGTGAATCGCGTCGAGGCGTTGTGGTAGACCGTGGCCGAGTCCACCTCGCGAAGAAAGCGCTCCGCATTCTGTTTGTCGCTCGTCACGATTGCGTCGGTATGCCCGGAGCCAAAGAAGTTGATGTGCTCGATCGCGTCGTCCAGTGAACTGACGACGCGGATTGCGCAGATCAGATCGAGGTATTCCTCGCGCCAGTCATCCTCCGTCGCAGGCACGCCGGCGCCGAGGATCGACAGCGCGTCAGGATCGCAGCGCACCTCGACGCCGTGCTCGCCGAATGCTCTTCCGATCTGCGGAAGGAACTTCTCCGCGCACGCTTGATGCACAAGCAATGTCTCCATCGCATTGCAGACGCCCGGGCGCTGGCACTTGGCGTTCACGCAGATTTCTTGCGCCATGTCGACATCGGCAGTCTCATCGACGAACACATGGCAAACGCCCTTGTAGTGCTTGAGCACAGGCACGCGTGAATGCTCGGCGATGGCCCGGATCAGCCCCTCGCCTCCGCGCGGGATCACGAGATCGATCTGATTGTCCATCTGCAGGAGTTCATGGACATCGGCGCGCTCGGTTGTGCGCAGCAGTTGGATGGCGTGCTCGGGGAGACCTGCGCTGCGCCCGCCTTCGATCATCGCCTCCGCGATCGCGCTGTTGGAATGAAACGCCTCCGATCCGCCTTTGAGGATGACGGCGCTTCCCGCCTTCAGGCAGATGCCCGCGGCGTCCGCCGTCACATTTGGACGCGACTCGTAGATCATCAGCACGACGCCCATTGGCGCCCGCACTTTCGAGATGACCAGCCCATTCGGCCGCTCGATGCGCTCCAGCTCCTCGCCAAGCGCATCGGGCAGCGCCGCGACATCACGGAGGCCCTGCGCCATCCCGCGGACGCGCCCGTCGTTCAGCATGAGGCGGTCGAGCATGGCGTTCGAGAGTCCCGAACTTCGGCCGGCCTCCATATCAGTTGCGTTGGCGCTCACGATCGATGCGCTGGCGCCCTCGATGGCTTCTGCCATCGACTCGAGAATGCGTCGGCGGTCCTCCGCGTCCAGGCGCGCACAGGCGCGTGACGCGCCGCGGGCGCGCTTGGCGAGATCCTGCATGGAGGGTGAGTCGCGCATCAGGATGGATCCTTCGAAGAGTGTAGATTGTCCCTCGACGGGAGGTGCGCATGACGGGAGCGCCCGAGCGAGAATGGATGCGCGACGTGCGTCGGGTCGTCGTGAAAGTGGGCAGTCGACTCCTCGTTGATGAGTCCAACCAGTTGGACGAGCAGGAGGTCGCGGCGCTGGTCGAGCAAGTGGTCTCCGCGTGCTCGACCGGGATTGAGATCGTGCTCGTCTCATCCGGGGCGATCGCGGCAGGCCTGCCGGATCTCGGCGCTGCGAATCGCCCAACAGATCTTCCGAGCCTGCAGGCCGCGGCCGCGCTCGGGCAGGCGCGCCTGATCGAGATCTATCGCGACCTCTTTGCCGAGCGCGGAGTCTGTGTCGGCCAGGTTCTCCTGACGCACGACGACATGCGCGATCGCACACGACATCTCAATGCGCGCAACACAATCCACCGACTGCTCGAGGTCGGCGCTGTCCCGATCATCAATGAGAACGACGCCGTTGCGGTCGATGAGATCCGCTTCGGCGACAACGATCGCCTCTCGGCGCTGGCTGCGACGCTCGCGCAGGCGGACCTGCTCATTCTTCTCACGGGCGTGGAGGGCCTGCTCGACGCGCCGCCGGAACATGGCGGATGTCTCATCGATCACGTCGAGGAGATAACCCCCGCTATTCGCGACGCTGCGAGTGGTCCGGGCTCCAATGTCTCCACCGGCGGCATGCGCACGAAGCTCGACGCCGCGGAAATCATGATGCGCGCCGGCGAACGAATGATCATCGCCGACGGGCGCGCGCCGAACATGCTGACTCGCCTATTCGCAGGAGAGCGCCTCGGCACGGCGTTCGACGCGGGCGCTTCGCGTGTCGCAGATCGGAAGCGCTGGATCGCCTTCTTCCACAAGGCGAAGGGCGCGATCGTCATCGACGCCGGCGCTGTGTCGGCGCTCCGCGAGAAAGGGTCAAGTCTGCTGCCAGTCGGCGTCCGCGCCGTCGAGGGCGCGTTCGCGCCGGGGGATGTCGTCTCCATTCAAGCTGCTGATGGCGAGGAGATCGCGCGCGGTCTGAGCAACTACAGCGACACCGACGCGCGGCGCATCGCTGGTAAACGAACGACAGACATTGCGAAAGAACTCGGCTCAGCTGAGTACGAGGAACTGGTTCACAGGGACAATCTCGCGCTCGCGTGAGAACTCAATCCTCGGGCGCGTTGGCGCTGACGATATCGCGGAAGCGTTCACGGAGTTTGCGCGTGATCGGGCCTTCGCTGCCCTGGCCGATCGTGCTGTCATCCACCTTGCAGACCGCGATGATCTCGGCGGCCGTGCCGGTCAGGAAGAGCTCGTCAGCTTCGAAGACCTCGTCGATCCTGAAGAGACGCTCCTTCAGCGGCACGCCGAGTTCAGCGCAGAGGTCCATGACGAACTGGCGCGTCACGCCCTCGAGGATTCCCGCCTCCGGCGGAGGCGTCGAGATGGCGCCATCCTTGACGACGAAGATGTTGTCGCCCGTGCACTCGCCGACGTAACCGTCGGTGTTGAGCATGATCGCCTCGAGCACGCCGGCGTCGATCGCTTCGACCTTCGCGAGAATGTTGTTGAGGTAGTTGAGGCTCTTAATGCGCGGATCAAGGCACGCGACGGGAATGCGGGGCCGCTTCGCGACGACGACGGGCATGCCCTCGTCGTACATCTCCGTCGGATAGAGTTGGATCTTGTCGGCGATGCAGAAGATGCCGGGCTCCGGGCATCGGAAGGGATGCAGGCCCAGTGTGCCGACGCCGCGCGTGACCACGAGGCGGATGTAACCATCGGTCAGGCCATTCGCCTCGATGGTCTCTCGCATCAGCGCGTCAACCTCGGCGGGCGTCTTCTTGATGTCGAGGCGGATGCGCTCGGCGGACTTGAAGAGCCGATCGATGTGGCTGGCGCACTTGAAGATGCGCCCGTTGTAGAGGCGGATGCCCTCGAAGCAGCCGTCGCCATAGAGCAGGCCGTGATCGTAGACGTTGATCGACGCCTCGGACTTCGGCACGAGTTTGCCGTTGAGCCAGATGAGGAGTTCGCCGCCGTGGTCTCCGCTGGTCGCTTGCTTTTCAGACGCCGCCGCCTGGGTCATCGGAATCCTCCATGGGTGGTTGGTGGTGTAGAGACACCATCCTAGCAGCGCCTGGAGGATGGCCGGACGCGGCGTCTGGGCCGGGAAAGAGCCGTGTTCTCGAGGATTCTGGACCTAAGCGGGCGTCTTCTCAAGGTCGTCGGAGATCGACGCGACGATGCCGTACATGCTCTTGGCTGCCTCGACGAGCTTCTCGATGTCGCCATCGGAGAACTCGACCTCGCCCATGTCGTCCTTGAAAGCCTGCCAGTACGCCTTCTGCTGGTCGCCGTACGGATCCATATAGCGAAGACCCGGCCCGCCCGGGCGCCAGCCGAAGGTCTTGGCGAGGCTCATTCCGATGTACTTCGAGCCGTTGTTGCTGCCCTCGAGCACGTAATGCATGCCCAGGAGCGCCAGCGCGTCATCGGCGACCGCCTGGATGCGATTGATCGCATCCTCGACACCCGGTCCGGGCTCGACGGAATCGGCGTCGGAGCCGAGGAATTCCAGATCCTCCCGTAGATACGGGCTCTGGTGCTGGTAGTCGCGAATGACCGTCTCGAAAGCCGGATGCCCGTCGTTGTTCGAACGGATGGCCTGCTCGAGGGCCTCGTGCAGCAGCAGCATCTGGCCAAGGAAACGCGCGTATTCATCCTGTCCGAGCTGACCCTTGAAGAGGGCGCGCTGGAACGTGTGATTCTCCGCGTTGTCGTGGTGCTCCTTCGTCTCGTCACGGAGCGCGGCCATCGCCGGGCAACGGTCATCTGCAGCCATCTTGTCTGATCCTCATTCGCAGGGCGGATGCGCAGAGCGCTGCGAGATCAGGCGCCGGCCATGGCCTTCCAGCCAATGAACGCGGGAACAGCCAGCCACAGCAACCCCTTCACGAGGAAGAAGAGAAACGCCGCGGCGCCGAGTCGCTTTGTCCAGGTTGATGCCTTCTGCACGAGTCCACCAGTCCTTGCTTATTGAGACCGAGTCTCAATCGGGGAGAGAGGATATTGACACGGGTCCGACGTGTCAATTGGCGGAAGAGCGATCGATCAGGCGCCACGAATCTCCGCGCTGACCCGCTTTTTCAGGGCCCCAACCAGCGATTCGATCTGCGGATCGACCTCTTCATGGCGAAGAGTTCGATCGGGATCCTGGAACCGGATTCGCAATGTGACGGACTTCTTGCCGACGCCGACCTGCTTGCCGCGATACGTCCCGACGAAAACGAGGCCCACCTGCTTGTCAAGATCCTGCGACTCGACGACCCCCGCGATGTCCGACCAGGGCGTGGACTCATCCACCACGAGCGACAGATCGCGCTCGATCGACGGGAACGACGGCAGCGGCTCGACGTTCGTACGCGGAGGATAGAGATCGAGGAGCGCATCAAGCGCGAGTTCCCCCACCACGACCGGTTCGTCCAGGCCGAATCGTTCGAGCGTCTTCCGGTTGATAAGCGCCATCGTGCCGACGGACTTCTGCTCGAGCAGAATCTCGGCGCTTGCGTCCGCATCTTCGGCGGCGCTTCGAGGCTTGCCAGGCTTGATCTGAATATCGACGGCGTCCCCGCCGAGTCTGCGTGCGGCCGTCTCGATAACGCCGCGCATCTGCCGGAGTGATTGCTGGCTGTCCGGCGCATCCATCAGCATGGAGAGGGTGCGCGATTCACCGCTCTGGCGTCCCGGCTTGTCCTCCTCGGAGTAGCCGGAGCCGAACTCAAAGAGACGAACACCGGTCTCGACGCGCACGCCGGCGTCCTGGTTGACGCGCCGGCAGTGCATCAGGCTCGGCCATACGCTCGGGCGCAGAAACGGCGCGCCCTTGCGACGCTCTTCGTCCACATGAAGAAGCCGTCGCCCTTTCGGCAGAAATGCATCGCCCTCCTTCTTCGTCACGAAACTGAAGGTGATGGTCTCGTAGAAGCCCATCCCGGCGAGGGCGGCGCCGAGCTCGCGCTCGGCGACCTCGGTTTCCTGTGGATGGGCGATCTCGAGGCTGATTCGGTCGTCGATGGGGATCTCGTCGTAGCCGTTGGCTCGGGCGACCTCTTCGATGAGATCGATCTCCCGTGTCAGATCCGGCCGGTGACTGGGGCGCGAGCAGACCAGGGTGTCGCGGTCGCCGTTGAGCTCCGCCGGGATCTCGAGCCCTCGGAGCAGATCGACCATCATCTCAGAGCGAATATTGACGCCGATGATGTCTCGGCAGCGCTGAGCGCGCAGTTCGATCGTCTCCGCCGGCTTCGCGCCAGCGCCCTCGTCGATAAACCCATCCACGATCGCGCCGCCAGCCAGTTGGACGATGAGTCCCGCGAGGCGTGCGGCGGCGAAATCAATCGACGCCGGATCAACGATGCGCTCGAATCGGTGGCAGGCGTCCGTCGTGATGCGCAGGCGGCGCGCGGCCGTGCGAATCGTGACCGGGTCCCACGTCGCGAGCTCGAGCAGGATGTCAGTCGTTTTCTCGGTGACGCCCGTCTCAAGTCCACCGATGACGCCGGCCAGCGAGACCGGCTTCTGCGCATCGGCGACGACGAGATCTGTCGCTCTGAGCTCGCATTTCTGTTCGTCGAGCGTGACGAGCGTCTCACCCTTCTCGGCGTATCGCACCACGACGCGGCGCTCGGCAAGCGTGTTGAGGTCGAAGGCATGTGACGGATTGCCGAGCTCCATGAGCACGTAGTTGGAAGCGTCGACGATATTGTTGATGGAGCGCTGGCCGACGGCTTCGAGGCGGTCGACAAGCCAGGCGGGGCTGGGACCGACCTTTACACCACGGATCAGGCGCGCTGTGAATCGCGGGCAGACCTCCGGCGTTCGATTGTCGACTCCCGACTCGTCTCCGGCGGCGCCGGCGGATGCGGTCTTCAGCAGCGCCTCGGGCGCCTCGGGACGCGCGATTGAGCGATCTGTCGCAGCGGCGATCTCTCGCGCAACACCCAGATGCGACAGGCAGTCGCCTCGATTGGAGGTGACTTCGATATCGAACTGCGTGTCTCCGGCGCCGACTGATTCGGCTCCCTCGATGGGGAAACCGGCGACCGTCATGACGCGATCGAATTCCTCGGGCGTGACGTCGCCCGGCGTCAACAGCGAATTGACCCAGTTCAGACTGATGAGCATGGCCGAAGAATAGCGGGATAGGCAGATGCGGGGCGGCCGCCTACTCTTAGCCCCATGGCCGCCGGACCCATCATCGGCATCGACCTCGGCACCACGAACAGCGTCGTGGCGTTCGCCGACGAGCGCGGGCCGCGCGTGCTGGGCGCCGACGACGTCACCGGCGGCGTCGTGCCGAGCTTCGCGCGGTTTGGCCCCTCAGGTGAGATCGAAGCGATCGGCCACGCCGCCAAGAGCAGCGCCGTCGAATTCGCCGATCGGACGATCCACAGCGCCAAGCGCATGATGGGGCGATCCATGCGCGATGTGGCGCCCGATCTCGAGACGCTCGCGTTCAGCGTTGAGGAAGGCGCGCACGACACCGCGCGATTCCGCGTGGGAGAGGCGCTGATCTCACCGCAGGAAGTCTCCGCGCAGATCCTGGTCGAGCTTCGCCGGCGCGCAGAGCAGGCGCTGGGCGAGGCCGTCGAGAGGGCGGTCATTACGGTCCCGGCCTATTTCGACGACGCCCAGCGTCAGGCCACGCGGGACGCAGGGCGCCTCGCCGGGCTCGACGTCGTGCGCATCGTCAACGAGCCGACGGCTGCGGCGCTGGCGTACGGCATCGGGGTTCGCGCAGCCGAGGAGCAGCGCATCGTCGTCTTCGATCTTGGAGGCGGGACCTTCGACGTGTCCATCCTGCTGCTCTCGCCTGGCGAGAACGCCGCCGGCGCCGAGTTTTTCGAAGTGCTCTCGACAGCGGGCGACACGCGCCTGGGCGGCGACGACGTCGATCGCCTCATCATGCGACTTCTTATCGACGAGATGAGCGGGCAGTTCGGAACTCAACTCGAGCTTTCATCTCTCGCCAGCGAGGCTCGGCAGGCCCTGCGCACCTTTTCCGAGGCAGCGAAGGTGCGCCTCTCCGAGGACGCCGAAGCGCCGGTGCGCATCGACCTGGGAGATGGGCGCGTCTTCGAGCGAGCGCTGACACGCGCCGACCTCGAGTCGCTCGCGAATGACTGGATTGAACAAGCGATGCGCTGCTGCGACCGTGCGCTTGCGGACGCAAAGCTCGGCGTCAAGGACATCGATCGTGTGATCATGGTCGGCGGATCGACGCGTATGCCGATTGTTCGGGATCGCGTGCGCGCCTTCTTCGGCGTTGAGCCTTACACGGCGCTCGATCCCGACCTCGTGGTGGCGCTGGGCGCCGCGGTGCAGGCCTCCATCGTCGGCGGGCTCGATCGCTCGCGACTGCTGCTTGACGTCATCCCCCTTTCGCTGGGCGTGGAGACGCAGGGCGCCGCCGTCGCAAAGATGATCATGCGCAATCAGATGACGCCGGCGCGAGCGACTGAGATGTTCACGACGAGCGTGGACGGGCAGACTTCCATCAAGCTTCACGTGCTCCAGGGCGAGCGCGAGATGGTGGAGGACTGCCGCAGTCTGGGCGAGTTTCATCTGTCAGGGCTTCCACCGATGCCGGCGGGGGTGCCGCAGCTCGAGGTCGAGTTCCTCGTGGACGCCAATGGCGTCCTGAACGTCTCCGCGTTCGAGCGCCGCAGCGGGAAGCGCGCGGCGCTGCAGGTCGCGCCGAGTCATGGCCTGTCGCGCGAGGAAGTCGAGCGCATGGAAGAGGAATCCTTTGCGCACGCGCGCGACGACATGCAGCGCCATCGAATCGTCGATCTCGTGACGAACAGCAGGCTCGACATCAAATGGACGCGCGAGCAGCTGAATCGGGTCGGAGGGAAGCTGGCTTCTGATGTCCGCACAGCCATCGAAGACAGCCTCGGGGCGCTGCAGAAGCTGATCGAGCAGGCGGATACGGACTGGAGCTCGGTTGACCCGGGCGGCTTCCAGCAGGCGAAAGAGGCGCTCGATCGATCCACGATCCGCATGCACGAAATCTCGATCGCCGAGTCCCTGCGCGCAGATGAAGAGAAATAAAAGCGGGCCGAAGCGCGGTGACGCTTCGACCCGGCGGTTCCCAGAGGAGCTGCGAGCGCTCCTCCCAGGGAGGATGGGGTCGCTGAGCGAAAGCGACCCCGGAACGAGATGGGGAATCAGTGCGACGGCGGGAGGAGGACGGTGTCGATCACGTGGATCACACCGTTCGTCGCGTCAATGTCTGCAGCGATGACCTTCGCGTCGTTGATCTTCACGCTTCCGTACGCGCTCTTGATCTTGACCTTCGAGCCCTGGAGCGTGCGAGCCTTCTTGGCGTTGATCGCCTGATCGCTGTACACGCGGCCTTCGATGACGTGGTAGAGCAGGATCGCGCGAAGCTGATCGCGATTCTCGACCTTCAGCAGGTTCTCGATCGTGCCGGCGGGCAGCTTGGCGAACGCCTCGTCAGTCGGAGCAAGGACGGTGAAGGGGCCGTCGCCTTCGAGGGCGGAGGTCAGCTCGGCGGCGCCGAGGGCGGCGGCGAGCGTGTTGAACATGTTCGCCTCGGCGGCGACGCTGAGGATGTTCTTGTCCTCGGGGAGGATGACGGTGTCGATCACGTGGATCACGCCGTTGCCGGCCGTCACGTCGGTCGCGATGACATTGGCGCCATTGATCGTGACGTTGCCGCCATCGACATTGACGTCAACCCGCTGGCCCATGAGCGTATCGGCGCTGGTGACCTTCACGACGTCCTTGGCCATCACGCGGCCCGGCACGACGTGGAACTTCAGGATCGAGACGAGCGTCTCGCGATTCTCCGGGCGGAGCAGGGACTCAACCGTGCCCGCCGGGAGCTTGGCGAATGCGTCGTCAGTAGGCGCGAAGACGGTGAAGGGACCTTCGCCCTGGAGCGCGTCGGCAAGGCCCGCGGCCGTGATGGCGGCGGTCAGCGTGCCGAAGCCCTCTGTGGTCGAGGCGATCTGGATGATGTTGGGCTCAGAATGATGACCAGCCTGAACGACCTGATAGCCAGCGTTGGATGAGCCGCACTGCGACTGGGCGGTCTTTGAGTAGGTGCAGGAGCCACCGGCGAAGGCGGCGGAGGCGATGAAGGCGGCGCACATGGGCGCGGCGATAGCGCGAGTCTTGTTCAGCATGGGAGTTCCTTTCGGATCAGAGAGTGAAGGTTGGGCAGGTTGACTGAGACGTTGACTTTCGCTGCCCGGAGCTGGCGGGCCGCTGCCCGCGTCTGGACCAGATTTCGCGTGCCAATCGCGGCCAGATTCGAGGATCTCGAAAAAAGAATTTCGGTCGGACCTGAGGCTCTTGAATCTGTGGCCGCAGACGCGCCGTACTCACCGGTGCATCGTCCATCTCCGTTTGGATGGACATTTCGGAGCCAAACTGGCATGATCGGGGCTGCGACAATCACGGTGATCTCCCCTGAGAGGGCTCGGAGCCTTCTCGGCCCCCGTGAGCGCGGCAATGAGCGAACTGACCTGTCCGGAGGTTCAAGGACTCGGGTGCCTGACAGGCGAACGGACAATGAGGCGCTGCTTCCACGAGTAGCAGCAGGCGATCAGGAGGCAGTACGCCAATTCATCGCCAGATACAGCAACCTCATCTGGTCGCTCGCGCTGCGCATGTGCCTGAATAAATCAGATTGCGAAGAAGCCGTGCAGGAGATCTTTGTTGAACTTTGGGAGAAGGCGGACCGGTTCGATTCGTCCCTTGGGGCGGAAGCGACCTTCGTCTCCATGATCACCCGTCGTCGGCTGATCGACCGCCAGCGTCGATCGTCGCGACGCGATCGCGCCTTTGGCCTCATCGAAGATCTTGACTTCGCCGGCGGAGCCGAGAGTCGCGGCGAGTCGCTCGCCTCATCTGATGAGGTCAATCTCGCCAAGGCGGCGATGGAAGACCTTCGCGAGGAGCAGCGCGAGGTGCTCAACATGGCCATCTGCCGTGGCATGACACATGAGCAAATCGCCTCGACTCTCGACATGCCTCTGGGCACCGTCAAGACACACGCACGGCGCGGGCTGATCGCACTCCGCGACCGGCTGGCTGAGCTGGGCGTCACCGGCGTGAAGGGAGGGGCGGCATGAACGACCACTCCTCTTACATGACGCGCATTGATGAACTGCTGGCCGAGCAGGCCCTCTGGGGTCTCGACGAGGCCGATCAGCGAGAACTGGATGCGCTTCTTGCCGAGCACGGCTCGGAGATCCATGGCGGCGCGGACGCCTCAGCTGATTCTTTTGGACTCACCATCGCACAGATCGATCTCGCGACTGGTCCTGCACCGAAATCCTCAATGCCCGACGCGCTGATGAGCCGCATCGAGCAGGACATCGTCAATCGCATGCACGGCTCGTCCGGTCCCGCGGCGACGATCTCACCGGCCAGGACTGAAGACGACAGCGCACCGGAGATCGCCGGCCGCATCGGCCCCAACACGTGGACACCGTGGATCATCGCCGCCGCGTCACTGCTGCTTGCGGCGATCGCATGGCTCGGCGCCCCGACAACCGGGCCGCAGACGCCCGAAGATCTCGGCGCAGATCGAAGCAGCCTCATGGCGACGGCCGCCGATCTCGTCCAGATCAACTGGGCGGCGCTCGAAGATCCGAGCGTTACAGCGGAGACGACAGGCGATGTCGTATGGAGCGACGTGCAGCAGCGCGGCTACATGCGATTCAGCGGTCTCGCAGTGAATGATCCGACGAAGGAGCAGTACCAGCTCTGGATCTTCGACGCGGATCGACCCGATGCGCACCCGGTTGATGGCGGCGTCTTCGACATCACCGAGGATGGCGAGGTCATCGTGAAGATCGATCCGAAGATCGAGATTCACGAGGCGACGATGTTCGCGATCACAGTGGAGCGCCCCGGCGGCGTCGTGGTCTCCGATCGCTCGCGACTTCCGCTGCTTGCGGCGCCCGCGACCGGCTAAGTCACCCACATTTCATATCGGTGTTCATCGCTTGGGACGCTGTCTGCGCAAAAAACCGCGGCGATGACCTGGCGAGGAATCTCCCGGCGTGGCAAACGAGCGCCAGCGGGCCGCGAGGTGGCGTCTCCTCCAGTCAGCGTCTCTCGCGAGAACGACTCAACGCCGAGGTCATTGATCGCCGCAGCTCTCTGATCCTGAAATGGAAAGATGATCAGTCCCTGTGCAGATGACTTACGCAGCAGATCTGTGAGCTGTTCTGAAGCGCAGGTGGGTCATCGGGGATGCGCGGGTTGCGTATATCCCCTGATCTGTCGGTGTGTCGTCGAAGGCAGACCGCTCTCGGCGTTCTGAACAGCAATCACAGCGCCGGATTCGGGGGACTATGCGCAGCGCAAAAAAAGAAACGCATCACGCGTTTCAGCCGCAACTTGGTTCTTCAAGCATGGTCAGTTCCAGTTGCAGCCCTTCGGCGCTTCCGGATCGATCTGCTGCGCCGCCCTGCTCACGAGCTCGCGGAGCACGATGAGTTCTTCCTCGATGATCGCCGCGCGACGAATGGCGCTGGGCTCCTCGAGCAGGCGGTACTTCAGGTCGTTGTCCGTCACGACCGAGATGCCGACGAGCTCGAGAATCGCCGACGTCGGCGCCTCTTCCTGCTCGAGGCAGCGCACGAGGCCTTCGGCAGCCGCAAGCTGGGTCAGTCCCACGTCCGAGAGCAGGTCCTTGAGGCGCTCCCGTACGCCAAGCATCGCGTCCTCATTCTCCGGCCTTGCGAGCGGCCTGAGCATGGCGCGTCGATAGAGATGGTCTTCATCGGGCTCGATTTCCTGGGCGATTCGCGCCCGGCAGACGCCCTGCAGGAGCATGTTGTAGCGCCCGTCGGCAAGGCGCTCATGCTGCACGATCTGGCCGACACAGACCACCGGCTTGATCGTGGGCGCATCGGTCTCGGCCCCGAGCAGATCGACATCATCCTCGAAGACGGCGAGCGCGACTTGGCCTGCGCCGTCAAGCACATGCTCCATCATCTGACGATAGCGTTCTTCGAAAATGTGAAGAGGAACAACCGCATGTGGAAGCAGCACGATGCCGTGCAGCGGGAAAATCGGCTTCGGAGTGCCGAAGTTCATTCGAACTGTCTGCGTCTCGCCCGACATGACGTTCAGACTGTAGTCACGAACCTGCGTTCGCTCCAGAGAATCCCGGCGCAAGCGCATGCCTTGCGGCGCATCCGCCCGTGTTATCGGGATTCCAGGCGATATGCCGGGCGACTGCCCCGCCGGTGAACGCGATGACGCAAGGACTGAGACGCAGTCTCAGAGCCCGTAGATCTCGCGGAGTTTGGCGTCAAGATAGGCAACGAGGGGCTTGTGGCTGAGCGGCCGGCCCGTGATGCGCTCGCAGAGCTTCGGCGCCGTATAGCGCCGTCCGTGCGTATGCACGTTTGTGCGCAGCCACGACAGCAACTGCGTGAACTCGCCCCGCGACGTCTGCTCATCGAGATCCGGAATCTGCTCGTTGATGGTCTCCCACATCTGCGCGCAGTAGAGATTGCCAAGCGTGTACGTCGGGAAGTAGCCGACGGAGCCCATAGCCCAGTGAATGTCCTGCAGGCAGCCGTGACGATCATCGGGGACGTCGATGCCGAGGTCGGCCTTGATGCGTTCTTTCCAGAGCGCGGGGATGTCCGCCGGCTTGAGTTCCTCGCGCATCACCATCTTCTCGATGTCGAAACGGAGCATGATGTGGAAGTTGTACGTCGCCTCATCGCTCTCCACGCGGATGAACGACGGCCTGATCGAGTTGACCGCCTTGACCATGTCGTCGAGTGAGAAGGACTTGATCGGGCCGTCGAAGTGCGCCTGCGCCTTGGGAAGCGCCCACGACCAGAATGCGCGCGAGCGGCCGACCTGGTTCTCCCACATGCGCGACTGGCTCTCGTGGATGCCCAGGCTCAGATACTGGCCCAACGGCTGGCCGAACTTCTCGGGCCGCAGACCCTGTTCATACATCGAATGGCCCGCCTCGTGCAGCGTCGTGGCGACGGCCACCGGCCAGTTCTCCTCTTCGTAGCGCGTCGTGATGCGCGAATCATGCACGCCGATGGTTTCGGAGAAGGGATGCGTCGAGACGGCGATCGCGCCGGCCTTGAAGTCATAGCCCACGGATTCGGCGATGAACTTCACGAACTTCCGCTGCAGATCGACGCTGGCGCCGAACGCGGCAGGCGTCCCTTCAATCTGCTTCGCTTTCGGACGCAGCTCGGAGATGATCGCCGCGAGATCGGCTCGCAGCGGCGTGAAGATCTCATCGATCGCCTTGGCGCTCATGCCGGGCTCGAAGTCCTCGATGAGCGCGTCATACAGTTCGCCGCCCTGGGGAGCGCCATAGCACTCAGCCTTGCGGCGATTGATCTCGAACTGCTTCTCGAGGATCGGACGGAACATCTCGAAGTCGCTCTGGAGGCGCGCTTCCTTCCAGACGTGCAATCCTTCGGAGTCGAGCTTCGTGATCTCGGCGACGAGTTCGGGCGGGAGCTTGGTGGCGCGGTCATATGAACGCCGGATCTCGCGGAGATTGGCGGCTGCCTCGTCGTCCGAAGTCAGATTCGAATCGGATTCGCACTCGCCGATGAGGTCGCCGATGCGCGGATCGGTGAAGCGCTTGTGCGCGAGCGTCGCCACCATAGAGAGCTGCTCGGCGCGGAATGGAGCGGCCTTCGGAGGCATCTCCGTTTCCTGATCCCATCCGAGGAGCGAACGCACGGAGTCGAGCACGGCGGCTTCACGAAGGAGGCCGAGCAGTTCGTCATAGGGCTTGGAGCCGGTTGAGGATCCGGTGGTTGCGACAGCGGTAGACATGACGGGTGTTCCTTTCGGGACCGGCGGTTCCATGCGCGCCGGATTCGAGAGTGTAGCCGGATTAAGATGCGCCGCATGACGCCGACCCGGATCGAAACTGATCGACTCGTCATCCGCTCGCCGAGCGCCAGCGACGCGCGCGCCATGGAGGCGATCTTCACCGACCCGCAGGCGGTGCGATTTCTCGGCGTCAACGGCAAGCCGTTCGAACTCGAGTCGCCGGAGCAGGTTGAGCGCCGCGTGCAGCGACGCGTCGCGCTTGAACAGCAGCGCGGATTCACCCGATGGAGTGTCGATCTCAAGGAGTCCGGCGAGACAATTGGCGACTGCGGGCTTGTCCCGGTGCGAGGAGATACGCCTGATGCGCCTGAAGAGATCGAGGTCGGTTACCACTTCGTTCGTTCCCATTGGGGACACGGGTACGCCACAGAGGCCGCGGCCGCCTGCCTGCGAGAAGCGTTCACGACGCATGGGCTTGGCCGCGTGATCGCCGTCTGCGAACAGGGGCACACGGCGTCGGAGCGTGTCATGATCAAGGCCGGCATGAAGCGCATTGGAACAGCGCCGTACTTCGGCGAGGTCTTGACGCTCTGCGAAGCGATTCGAGACGAGTGGCTGCGCGACCAGGGTGCTTAAGTGAAGCACCGGCCGGGGCCCGTCTCCCTCTCCTCCCAGGGGGGAACAGGCCGCTGGCCGGTGATCGAGACAGATCGTCAGCGATCGACGCCAGTTGTCGCGCGCAGTCGCGGTCAGGAAATTGTCAACGTTTCGGCGCGAAGAGACTCATGGCTAGCCCGCGTTCCTCGCCTTCCAGGCATCGAGAACTTCCTTCTCTTTCTCAGACGAGATGCCGGCGCGTTGATGCAACCCATTGCGCTGCTCATCTTCAAGGCCGTCGTACCACGTCAACGTGTCTTCGAGTGTCTCTGCGAGCGGGCGGAATGTAAGACCGGCCGCGACCGCCTTGTCGACCTTGTGCCAGCCGAAACCGGCGTATTCCCCCTCCGAGGGGAGCCAACATGGCATTTGCATCCACGGCCCCACCTGATGCTCCATCAGGAACTCCGCCGGGACCCAGGTGAACTCCGCATCCGACTTCGAGACTGCCTTGCATGTCTCGAGCAGGCGTTTCATCGTCAACGGCGTGCGCGGATGCGGTCCGACGACATTGAATGTGCCTCCGATGTTGCGCTCCATGCAGAGCAGTTCGAAATCAACGAGATCGCGCACATCGATGTTCTGAATGTGCGTCTCTCCAGTGCCTGGCGCGAGCACCTCGCCGCCGTCACGCACGCGAACTGGCCAGTATCCACCGCGGAAGCTGAAGTCGCGCGGCCCGATGATCAGGCCCGGACGGAAGATCGTGTTCCGATCCGGATAGAGACGGCGCACGCGATTCTCACACTCCGCCTTGAACGGGCCGAAGAGCTCCCAACCGAACTCCATGTTGTCGGCGTCCGGGGCTTCGCCCACGGGCGCGGATTCGTCCTGACGCTTCGTCGCCGAGTCCGAGTAGACGGACATGGAGGACACGTACATGTAATGACTGGTGTTGTCCTTGAGCAGTGTCGCCGTTGCTTCGACGACCTTCGGGATATGCGGCCACACATCGAGGACGACGTCCCATGTTCTCCCGCTGCCGACGGCTGACGCCAGCGCGCTCAGTCCTTCGTCGCCTTCTGCCATGCGATCGCCGATCAGGCACTCCAGATCAGGGAACATCTCCGATGATCGACGTCCGCGATTGAAGAGCGTGATCTCATGCCCATGGGCCTGCGCCTGGCGCACGAAGTGCGGGCCGGTCTGCCCGGTTCCTCCGAGGACGAGAATCTTCAGCTTCTTCGGCATGGCTCGTTTTTCGTGACCATGATCACCGGCCGTCGCAATCGCGGGAAGTCCGGCCACCGCGCCCGCGCCAGCCACCATCCCAAGAAAATCCCGTCGTGACGATCCCTGATTCATAAACCGGCCCCTTTCAGCGGCGCCCGGACTCGCGCAGCGACCGGCGCGCGGAACGGGCACATCCACCATCTCAATGTGGCTGATACGGCGACGGTCAGGCGCGGTTGCCGATCAGGCGCTCACCGCGCGATGCGCAGATTGTCTGGTCCCTCAGTTGATCGCGTGCTGCAGCGCCAGCAGGGCGTATGCGGTCACCAGCACAGGATCGCCTTCCATCCAGCGATCGTGCACGTTCTCGAACGACCCATCCGGCTTCTGAAGGCTCACAAGCTGGTCGATCAGGTCGTTCGCCCAATCGCGCGAGGCGCCTGTCGAGCCGTCGGCGTTGGTCGTCTCGATCGTCGCAAGGCCCCACGCATCCAGCGCTCGGCTCATCGTCACGTAGTAGTAGTAAAGGCCTTGATTCCCAAGGCCCGGATTCTCTTCGACGGTGTAGTTCGCACGAAGCCAGTCATACGCAAGTTGAACGCGTTCGTCGTCGCGATCGAGGTTTGCGTAGATGTAGCTCTTGAAACCTGCGTATGTGATCGAGCCATACGCGCGAAGCCGACTGATGCGCGTGCCATCGTCGAGTGTTTCCTCGATCATGCCTGCTTTGGATTCGCCCTGACCGATCGCGTCGGCGTTCGGGCCGGTCGCGTAGATGAACCCCCCCTGCCGCGAACCCTTTGCGTACTTCATGTCGTTGACATTCTCATGCATCTGCGTGCGCTGTAAAAAGACAAGCGCGCGCTGGAAGATCTCGTCATCGCAGGAGAGTCCGGAGTCGTGCAGACCCTGGAGCGTCATCGACAGGTTGGAATTGTCAGGACGACCATTGCCTCCGTATCCCGTGCCGCCGTAGTACGGGTGCGAGCGGTCGCGCACATCAATGCTGTCCGGTGAGTCGGCGCTCGCGATGTTCTCTTCAGACCACTGGATCGATCGCAGATAGTTCTGCGCCGGCTCGATCGCCGCCGCGGCCTCCGGGCGATTCACCAGCGCGAGCGCCGAAAGGCTGATGGCGGTGTTGTAGTTGGGAAGCACACGGTCGTAGATCCCGCCGTCGTCCTGGCGATAACTCAGGAGGAAATCGACGCCGCGCGAAACGACCGGATCATCCGCATCGACATCGGGCTCCATAAGCATGCCGGTGAGGGCCATGGCGCTGATCGCGGGGAAGACAGGCGCCCCCTCGCGCACGCTCCAGCCCCCCGTCGCCTCGTCCTGCTGCGACTCGAGATAGTCGATCGCCTTCTCGATCGCCGTGCGCGCCTTGCGATAGCGCTCCTCATCGAGCGCAAGCGCTGTCGGGGAGAACACCGCGAAGGCAAGTGCGCTGGTGAGCGCGACTGCGCCGAGATGTCGGATGCCCAATCTACGATCACGATGCATGAAGAATCTCCTCGAGCGGCGCCGGCAGTGGCGACTCAGGAGATCGTACCGGTCTCAGGTCGCTCGGAGGCGTTGTTCGGCGTCGATGACGATCGCGCAGGCCGTCGGGGCGGCTGTCTCGATGCGCATGACGTGCGGGCCGAATCGAGCGATACGAACGCCTGCGTCGCGCGCGGCGGACAGTTCGTCGTTCGTCCACCCCCCCTCGGGACCGATCAGGAGACGAATCTCCTCGGCGCCCGTGGCGTCATAGGCCTCGCCGCTGGCGTCCGCGAGAACGACGCCCCCTCCACCGGCGCCGTCGAGGGCCTCCTCGAACGAATGCGCCCCACCGATCTCGAGCAGCCAGGCCCGCGCCGATTGCTTCGCGGCTTCCATCGCGACGCGCGCCAGGCGATCCACTCGCGCTGAGGACGGATCGACATTCGCGCGCGACGTCGCCAGGGGCGACCAGCCAAACGCCCCGACCTGACTGAGCGCATCGATCATCTCACCGCTGCGCGGGCCCTTCGGCGTGGCGGTCCAGACGTCGATTTGAGGCTGAACGCGCTCCTGCATCCCGATCTCACGAATCTCGAGAAGCAGATCGCGTCCGCGCGTGCGCGCGATCGCCATTCCCCCCAGTCCTCGCCCATTCAGCACCCCAACCTCGTCGCCATCGCGAATTCTCTTCACCCGAAGCGCGTGTTTCGCCTCATCGCCCGAGATGAGCGCTTCCGTGGAGTCCTCAGTGAGAGCGTCGTGATAGAGGGTGTGCCTGGGCATTGGATGGGCTACAGTCCGGATAAGCGGTTCCGACGAGCAGGGCAAGTCGATGGCCTGAAGCCGGGGCTTGAGTCGTCCTGTATTCACGTCGATGATCGAGTCATCTCGGCCGATTCACAATGTCCCAGGCGCCTCCAGACATCCAGGACGCTGGCGAACAGGGCCTGCAACTCGATCTCGAGGAGCAGGTGGACGCCCTGATGTCAGAAATTGACTCGACCGTCGCTGTTATTCAGCGCCGTTTGCAGTCGGACGAAGAGGCTGAGAGCGAGCCCGTTGAGGCCGCCAGGGAGTCGGCGACGCCCGAAGGTGAGGCGGCTGCGCCAGAGCCCCCGCCCGCAGAAGAACCCGAGTCGATCCAGGCTGAGCCCCAACCGGAGCCAGGGCCGGAGCCCGAACCCATCGCCGACGTCGAGGCGCCCGAGATCGCTGACGACGCGCCGCCGGAGGACATCGCCACCGACGCATCGTCGGCGGAAACGGCGGAAGCAGCGAAGGAGGATCCCGAGCCGGTTGAGCCCCCGAAGACCGAGGCGCCGGAGGTCGCCGAGGAGAACGACGTCGTCGAGGCCACAGGAAAGGTCGCTGAACCTGCGACCGAATCTGAAGAGATGCCCCCGATCGTCGACGAGACGACAAAGCCAGCGTCACAGACGCTCGATGACGAGGTTGATCAGTTGATCGCCGAAGCCGAGGCGCTGGCCGGAATAGCTGGCGGCGCCGATCCCGAGGCGGACGCAGAGGGAGAGGCGCCTGCCGCCGCCGTCGAGGAGGCCGCCGGTGAAGCGGAGCCTGAAGCCGACGCTCCGGTGGAGGGCGACACCTGTCCTGTCTACTTCGCAGATGACTCTGATGTTCCGGCGCAGCTTGAAGAGGCGGCGGCGAGCGTTCAGCCGTCGATCGACGATGTTGATGCGATGATGGCGAAGGAGGCGGAAGCGCAGCTTCAGGAAGCTGACGCTGCGCAGGCCGTCTCGATGAGCGTTGACATCAACGCTCCGGCGAGCGCGCCGGCAACAGAGCCGGCGCCCGCAGAAGAGCAAGGCGCTGCGACCACGCCGATCGCCGATGTCGAGACGGGCGAGTCGGATGATGTGAAGACCCCGACCACGATCGCACTGCCTGGATTTCTGCAGAAGATCGTGCCGCCGGCGCTTGCAGTGGTCGCGTCTGTGTGCGAGTTGATCAATCGCCCCTTCAGGAGAATGCAGCCAGGCACACGCAGCACGATTGGCTGGGTCGCGCTCGAGACGCTCTTCGTCGCGGCGTGCCTCTGGATTTACCTGATAATTCGCGGCTAGCGCCTCGCTACACTGATCGTCAGCCATGACCGAGCGCATGCTGACTGTCGCCGTTTTCAACGAACCTCTCGGCTGGAGTCTTCCGGATTCGCTGATCGAGCGCATTCGGGACGCGGCGCCGAGCGATGTGCGCGTGCAGTCGGTGCGCAGTCGCGCCGAGTTGCGCGAAGCGCTTGCCGAGACCACCTATCTCATTGGTCTTCCGCTGACGGAATCACAGTTCGCCGGCGCCGGCGCCGGCGTCAAGTGGATCCAGCTGACTGGCTCGGGCGGTGAATCGCTCGCGTGGCTGCAGCCGGCGATGGAGAGCGGCACACGCGTCTGCAGCGCGGCGCCGATCCGAGCGCCGCAGTCAGCGGAGCACGCCATGGCCCTGATGCTCGCGCTGATGCGCAAGCTGCATGACGCCATGGCGGCGCAGACCGAGCACCGATGGGCGGCGGGCGACATTGCGCCTGAGATCAGAGATCTCGACGGCGCCATGGTCGGCCTCGTGGCGATCGACGTCGTCGGCGAGGAGATCGCGAGGCGCGCGAAGGCGTTCGGCGCCGAGGTCGTCGCCATCGGTCCGGATCCGGAGAATCCATACCTGCATGTCGATGAAGTGCTTCCGGTGGGCGAATCTGCGGAGTTCTTTCGAAACTGCGATGTGATCGTGGTCGCGACGCCCTTCCACGAACCCGGCGTCACGACAATTGGCGAGCTCGAGTTTCGCGCGATGAAATCCAGCGCGATTCTCATCGATGTGAGCCGTGGCGGTGTCGTGCGCACGGGCGAACTGGTGACAGCGCTGCAATCAGGTCAGATCGCCGCGGCGGGGCTGGATGTATTCGAACACGAGCCGCTGGCGCCGGACTCTCCACTGTGGACGATGGCGAATGTGCTTCTCACGCCGCATGTCAGCGGCGCAAGCCCACGCTACTGGGAGCGGGCCGTTGAGGTCGTCGTGCGCAATCTCCGCCGCATCGAAGAGGGGCGGCCGCTCCTCGGCGAGATCGACGAACTCATGCTCGAGCGATTCACGAGCCCCGGCGCAGCCTAGCGCGTCCCCCACCAGGGGATATCTCATCGACGATCTCCGTCGTATCGTCGCGCCATGCCTGCGCACGCTCCGGGCGTCGATGCGAGTTCAACCGACGTCCTCGTCAGTCGGCTGCGCGTCATCATCGTCTTCGCCGCATTCAGTCTGGGAATGATCGTCGCACGGGAGCGCGCTCTGGAGGCGCCCGCGGGCGTTCTCGTCGCAAGCGCGCTCGTCGGCGCACTTGCAGTGCTTCTTCCGCGCCTGCCGAGCGCTGCGGCGCTTGCCCTCGCCCTCGTGCTCGCCGGCGCAGGGTGGTGGAGTGTGCGCCTGGGCGTGTCTGATGAGCGGCGTCTCCTGAGCCATCTACCTTCGGATCGGGAAATCATCTGCACCGTCGAAGGAGTGGTGATTGACCCGCCTGAGGAGCATTCCTTCGGTCGCGGCGCCTTCGCGTCATTTCACTGGCGTCCGCCGGTGCAGCGATTCAAGATTGACGTGCGACAAGTCGAACTCGACTCCGGCGACTTCATGAACGTGCGCGGCAGACTGACTGTTGATCTGGCGAAGGGTGAAACCGGTCTCAAGCCAGGCGAGCGGATTCGACTGAAGGGGCTGGCGAGAGGCTACGGCCCGCCACGCAACGCCGGCGAGCACGACGGACGATTGCGCGCTCGACAGGATGGGCTCGCAGGCTGGATGCGCCTTCCTGGACCGGAACTGATCGAGCGACTGCCCGCGTCGGGGTTGCTGGATCGCCTGCGGCAGCGTGTCGCTGCGCTGATTCATGCGGCGCGCGAGCGCTCATCCGGTCTCTTCGCAAGCGCCTCATCCAATCGAGGCGCCGCTCTCATGGACGCGCTCATTCTGGGCGAACGCTCGCAGTCCCTCCGACCGGCGCAGGACGCCTTTGCGCGCGTGGGCCTTGCGCACATGCTCTCAATCAGCGGCCTGCACGTCGCGATCATGGCGGCTGCCGTCCTCGTGCTCTTGCGGGCGTTTCGCGACTGGGGACGACTGGAGGCGCCGCTGCTCATTGTCATTGTGACGCTCTATCTCCTGCTCGTGCCCTCGCGCACGCCGGTGATGCGCGCTGGCGTCATGGTGATCGGCTTCGCGCTCGCGGAAATGGGAGGCCGACGCTACGACTCGGTGCAGGCGTTGACGTGGATCGCGTTGGGCGTGCTCATTTGGCGCCCGATGGACCTCTGGGATCCGGGATTTCAGCTGAGCTTCGGGCTCGTGCTGGCGCTCATCGTCTTCACGGCGCCGCTCTCGCAACGCTGGTTTGGCGACCGACCGGATGCGGATCATCTCTCGATGCGCGCCCGCATCGGATGGTGGATGAGGGACCTCCTCTGCGCCAGCGTCGTTGCGTGGTCGCTGGCGGCGCCTGCGGTCATCTATCACTTCGGGGTCTTCAGTCCATTGGCGCCGATCGTGACTGTGCTTCTCATGCCGTTCTTCGTTGTCACGCTGTGCGCGGGCTACGTGCAACTCGTCCTCGGACTTGCGGCGCCCGCGATCGCTGAGATTCTCAACCCCCTCGTGAGCAGCCTCGCCGGTTGGCTGTCGGGCGCCGTGCTCGCCATCGACACGCTCCCGATCGCAGCAGTCCGAATTCCGATCGTGGGGCTTCCCTGGACTGTCGCTGCAACTGGCGCAATCGCATGGTGGCTCCATCGCGGTTCATGGAGACGGGTGCGCGGCGTCGGCGTCAGCGCACTCATCGCGCTCTGGCTTGCGTTGCACACTTCGCAGGCGCGAGTGACAGACGAGACTGCGCTGCGTATCGACACAATCGACGTCGGCGAAGGCACGTGTCATCTCATACGCGCCGGAGGAGACTCGATGCTCTGGGACTGCGGGAGCCGATCGCTTGGCATCGGTGAGTTCCTTGTCCCACGCGCTGTCAGGGCGCTGGGCGCCGGACGGGTCGAGCGCATCGTGATCTCGCATCCGAACATCGATCACTTCGCCGGCGTGCTCGATGTGATCGAGCCGCTCGGTGTGCGCGAGCTTGTCATCGGTGAGGCGTTCCTGATGTCGGAGCAGGAAGACCCGGATTCCGCGGCCGCATTCCTTCTGCAGGAGGCGCGGCGCACGGGAGTCGGCGTGCGCGTCGTTGCGCGTGGTGACGCACTCGATCTCGCGGGCGCACCATTGCACTTCATCGCGCCCGATCGCGGAGCGCGACCGAAGAAGGACAACGACGCGTCACTCGTGATGCGCATCGATGTCGAAACGGACAAGGGCGCTCGGACGGCGCTCTTCTGCGGAGATATCGAGAAGGCCGGCATTCGATCGCTGACGTCACTTGTGCCCGAGATGCGCGCGGACATCCTCGAAATTCCGCATCATGGCTCGGCGATTCCCGAGGCCATGCGATTCGTCGAGGCGGTGGATCCTCTCGTCGCCATTCAATCCACAGGCGCCATGCGCCGCGGCGACGAGCGATGGGATGAAGTGCGTCGGCATCGTGTGTGGCTCTCGACGACGGATGCCGGCGCCGCCTGGGTGGAGGTCATGGCGGATGGGGAGATTCGCGCCGGCTCGATGCTGGGCGGCGCATCGTCAGTCGATCGCGCTCAATCGCGCCAGCCTTGACTGGAGCGTCTGGATGATCGCCTGCTCGCGTCGCTCGTCGCCGAAGAATCCGTATTGCACGGTGATCTCGACCGGTGTGCTCTCGTAGGGAGAGACCTTCTCCTCGCGCGAGAACTGGATGTACACGGGATCTCCACGAAGCGTGTTCAACTCGTACACACGCGTCTCGGGAGACTGATCCTCGAATCCGAGGATGCCCAGCTCATGCTCGGTGGCCGTCCACGAGATCGCGGCGTCCAGATCGTCCCACTCCGCGTCTCCTGGGCTGGATTGGCCCTGCGGATTCGGAATCGGCCCTCCGGACGATGCACAGCCCGGGGCAAACATCCCTATCAGGGCGATCAACCCGATAATACACCAAACAGATATCACAGGATCCGGCCCTTCATTCGGTCGATGCACCATAGAATGACCCGTTGAATAGACGTCCCGCGATGGAGCTGGCGCGCCGACCTGGGGGTGGGCGCACTTCATCGTGCGGAGGAGACGATTTCGCGTGGAATTGATCATTCGAGTTCCAGAGGACACGGACCGAGTGTCCCTCCTCGGGGCGTCTGAACGCAACCTCAAGCTGATCCGCGAAGCTCTTGGCGTCAATATCGCCGCCAGGGACGACGTCGTGAGGGTCAGCGGCGAGTCTCAGGCCGTGCACGCGGCTCGCGAGGTGCTTGACCGACTCACCGAGAAGGCGCGCCGTCGGAAGAACCTCAGCCGCGCCGATGTGCTGAGGATCATCGCCGACGCAGGCGATCGTCCGTCCATGGAGTCGCTCGCGGGATCCACGAACCCTTCGCCCGGCGAACGCGCGCTCGGCGCTCTCTGGGGCGACCGGCTCGATGTTTATGTCAACGGCAAGCCCGTCGCGGCGCGCTCCGGCAATCAGCAGGCGTATCTCGATTCCATTCGCGATTACGATCTCGTCTTCGCCGTGGGCCCTGCCGGCACCGGCAAGACCTACCTGGCAGTCGCCGCGGCTGTGCATTTGCTGAAGATCGGCAAGCTGCGGAAGGTCGTGCTGGCGCGCCCAGCTGTCGAGGCGGGCGAGAAACTCGGCTTCCTGCCGGGCGATATGGAGGCGAAGATCAACCCGTATCTGCGCCCCCTCTTCGACGCGCTGAATGACATGATGGACTACGACACGATCCGCCGGTTCATCACCAGCGACGTGATCGAGGTGGCGCCCCTCGCCTTCCTGCGCGGGCGCACGCTCAACGACGCGATCATCATTCTCGATGAGGCTCAGAACACGACGCGGGGACAGATGAAGATGTTCCTGACGCGTATGGGCCAGCGGTCAAAGATGATCGTCACCGGAGACACCACACAGATCGATCTCCCCGATCCGAGGGAGAGCGGTTTGATTGACGCCGCGCGTAGACTCCGGCGAGTGCCCGGCATTGGCTTCGTCAGTCTGTCGCGGGCGGACATTGTTCGACACAACCTCGTGCAGCGCATCGTCGACGCGTATGGCGACGAGCAGACCAAGCAGCACGCGGATCTCGACTTCATGAGGGACGACAAGGGGCCGGACGAGGCGCATGCCTGATCGCCCGCAAACCAAGTCGACTCGAAGCGGCGTTCGACGCGCCGAGCTTCGCAAGCGCATGTCGCGGCCGACGCCGCGCTGGCGCGACGCCATGCGCTCGCCCGCGATCGTGCGCGGTGTGCTGATTGCGCTGTGCTTTGCGCTGATTGTCGGAGCGCTGATCTCCTGGACGCGCACGCGCCAACTTGTCTCACCCGGGCGGGTGATGACCGACACGCGCACCGTGCGCGTGGCCTTCGAGCTCGAGGATCCGGAAGCGACGAACAGCCGTCGCCAGGGCGCCCGGAATGCGGCGCCGCGCGTCTACATCGAGGACGCCACGGCCTTCAACGAGATCGAGTCGTCGCTCGCCAATCTTCCGACCACGCTCGCCGACGCTGAGGATCTTGATCAGGTCGCCCCGGATATTCGAGAGGGCTTCAACCTGACGCAGGAGCGTCTCGACGCCATCCGCAGTTTCGCTCGCGACGACGCCAGCCAGCGTTCCTGGACGCGGCGCGTCGATCAACTCATCTCGCAGCTTCGGACGATTCCGGTCGTCGAGGCGCAGTCCTGGCAGCTCGCGCAGCAGTCGCCGAGCGATCGCATTGAACTACGCAGTGATCAGAGCGCGCCGACGCGCGCCATGAAGGATCGGCTCGTGCCCTTTGGCGGCGATCAATATGTCGACGCGATGACGCTCGCCGTGCGCAGTGTCGGCTTCAGCGGCGAATCCACCGACTTGATCGTGGAGCGCCTCACGAACAAGCATCGCCCGACATTTGTCTTCGATCAGGCGGCGACGGATGAGCTCGCCGAGCAGCTCGTGGCGGCGATCGAGCCGAGCATCGTCAGGCACCCGATCGGGCGCGTGATCTACAGCGAGGGCCAGGTCCTCGACGAGAAGACGCATGCGCTTCTTCAGGAAGAAGAGCGCGCATATTCCGGTGCGCGCGACATCGCTGGAATGTGGATCGACCGCGCCGGCGCGCTCGGCGCTTCGCTGATCGTCACGATCGCGATGATGGTCTATCTCACGACGTTCTGCCCGCGCATCGTGCGCAATCCATGGCGCGTCTTCGCGATTGCCGTGCTGATGACCGCCTGTCTGCTCGCGGCGACGATCACCTCCGTCGCCGAGCCGAAGTTCATCCACCTCTTCGCGACGGGCCCGACGATTTTCGTCGCCGTGGCCATGGTGATCGCGTATGAGCAGCGCACCGCGTTTGCGCTCTCGTCGATGCACGGCCTGCTGGTCTGTCTTGCGTTGAATCTCCCGCTCTCGTTCCTGGCGATGATCATGGCCGGCTCCGGCGCGATGATCTGGAAGCTCCGCGAGATCCGGCAGCGCGACGCGCTGATTCGCGCCGGGCTCTTCTCCGGCGGCGTGCTGGCGATCAGCTCGGCCCTGGCGGGCGTGCTCGAGGCGCCCATCGTGCCGGCGATCTGGACACAACTCGGATGGGACGCGGCGCTTGCCGGTCTTGGCGGTGTCGGCGTCGGATTCCTGACGCTCGGCATCCTGCCGTCCCTTGAACGCATCTTCGACATCACCACCGGCATGACGCTCATCGAGCTGCGCGATCCGAAGAATCCGCTGCTTCGCGAGTTGCAGCAGCGCGCGCCGGGCACCTACAACCACTCGCTCAATGTCGCGACACTCGCCGAGAGCGCCGCGGACGCCATCGGCGCCGACGGCCTGCATCTCTATGTCGGCGCGCTTTATCACGACATCGGGAAGATGAACAAGCCCGAGTACTTCGTCGAGAATCAGATGGGCGGGCCCAACCGGCACACGCGTCTGAGTCCGGCCATGTCCCTGCTTGTGATCGTCGGTCACGTGAAAGACGGCGTCGAGTTGGCGCGCGAGTATGGCCTTCCGCGCGCACTGCATCACTACATCGAATCGCATCACGGCACGACGCTCGTCGAGTACTTCTTCCACGCCGCGAAGAAGAAGGCGGATGAAGACGAGGATGTCGATCATCCCGCCGAGGTCGAGTATCGCTATCCCGGCCCGAAGCCGCGTACGCGCGAGGCGGCGATCCTGATGCTCTGCGACGCCGTCGAGTCGGCGGCTCGCGCCATGTCGGATCCGTCACCGAGCCGCATCGAGGCGATGGTGCATTCGATCGCGACGAAACGACTCATGGATGGCCAGTTCGACGACAGCGATCTGACGCTCCGCGAGCTGCATGTCATCGAGGCGTCGCTCGTCAAGTCCCTGAACTCGATCTACCACGGGCGCATCGCGTACCCAGAGGCAGAGACCGAGACGAAGGGCGCCGATCAGCGCGCTGCAGCCGGCGGAAACAGCGGGGCCTGAGCCAGCGACGCCGGCAGCGATCCCTCCAGGGAAAGAAGCTTGCGCTTGTTCTCCAGTCCTGCGGAGAAGCCGCCCAGCCCTCCGTCAGCGCCGATGACGCGATGGCAGGGAATAATCACGGGAATCGGGTTTGCGCCGCAGGCGCCGGCCACCGCGCGCACGGCTTTCGGTGAATCAAGGCGCCGCGCAAGCTCCGCGTAGCTGATCGTCTCGCCAAAGCCGATGCGCTGAAGTTCGTCCCAGACGCGCAGTTGAAAGTCCGTCCCGATCGGCGCGAGATCGAGATCAAATGACTTCCGCTCGCCGCGCGCGTACTCAATGAGTTGCCGCCCTGCGTCCGTCGTCCCGCATGCCTCGCACGGCGCCACGGGCCCGAGGGCTGCCGCCGACACGTTTGCAAATGAAAGCCCGACGATCTCGCGCCCGCGCGACTCGATGCGCAGCGTCCCGAGATCGGTCTCGACGAACTCGACTCCGGTCGCGCTTGATGACATGGACTTTCCTTCCAGCGTCATATCAGGATGAGGCACAGGGTCATCCACAATCCGGCGATGACCATGAGCACGGCTGTGTATCCAACGATATCCCGCGCCTTGACGCGCGTGATGCCCAAGAGCGGCAGCGCCCAGAAGGGCTGCAGCATGTTCGTCCACTCGTCCCCGTAAGCGACGGCCATCACCAGACGCGACGGATTCTCGAGACCCGCGTCCACAGCCGCCTGCATCGCGATCGGCCCCTGAATCGCCCACTGCCCGCCTCCGGAGGGGACAAAGAGATTCACGAGCCCTGCCGAGAAGAACGTCATGACGGCCAGCCCTGATTCCGTGCCGCCGCCGAGCGCAATGAACTGATCCGCGATGATGCGCGTGAGCCCGGACTCATGCATCATGCCCATGATCCCTGCATACAGCGGGAACTGCAGGATGATCCCGGCGCAGCCCCGCACCGCGTCATCAACTGCAGCGACATAGCGCGCCGGCGTTCCGTGCAGGAGCAGTCCGAGCATCAGCATCGTCAGGTTGACGGTGTTCGGCGTGAGACTGCCGATGCCGGAGGGCCCCTCGCGTGGGAAGTAATAGGTCCACGCCCACGCGCCGATCAGCAGGACGAGTGCGAGTGAGACGATGGGTGTGTCTTCGAGCAGGCGGGGAAGCGCCGCTTTCTTCGACCGCGATTCGGGCGTCGTCGTCGGCTCATCACTGACGAATGAGCTTGCGGGCTCGATGGCGGACTCGTCCTTCGGGCACAACATCGCCATGACCACGGGCACGAGAATCAACAGGCCGCCCGTGACGATGAGATTCAGCGGCGAGAGAATCGTCTGCGTAAGTGGCATGGCGCTGATCGGAGGCTCAGCGCCGAAGATGTCGACGATCTCCTTCGTCGTGGAGACTTTCAGCGGCGCGGTTCCCGAGAATCCGCCGTGCCACATGATGAGCCCGGTGTATCCGGCGGCCGCGAGCAGCGGGTAGTGCGCCTTCACGCCCTTCGCTTCCATCGCGACGCCGACCCGTCGCGCAAGCAGTGCGCCGGCGATCAGCCCGAGGCCCCAGTTGAGCACGCTGAACAGCCCGGCCACCAGCGCGACCATGGCAGCAGCTTGCGCAGCGCTCTTTGGCCAACTCGCGATGCTCGTCAGGAATCGCGCAACCGGCGGGCTGCTCGCAAGCGCGTGCCCTGTCACGAGGATCAGGCACATCTGCATGCCGAAGCTCAGGAAGCGCCAGACGCCGGAGTCACTCGACCAGTAGCCGACCAGCGCCTTCGGCGTTGATCCGGCGACGGTGATGGCGAGAATGAAGGTCAGCGCCGTGAGCAGAATGGCGATGACGAATGGGTCGGGCGCGGTCGCCCGGAAAATTCGGGCAATGCGTTCTCCGAGTCGTGCGAGCATGGGATAGAGAGTACGAAGAGTGGCTGGGGCGCGAAAGCCGCACGCCTCCGGCTCGATATGATCCCTCCATGATCGGTTCCCATCTCTCCATCGCCGGCGGACTCGTCAACGCGCTTCTCGAGGCGGAGAAGCTCAAGCTCGACACCGTCCAGGTCTTCACGAAGAACCAGCGCCAGTGGCGCGTGAAGCCTCTCGAAGATGATGCAGTCGAAGACTGGATGCGAGAGCTCGCGCGACTTGGGTGGGAAGACCGGACGGTCTCGCACGACAGCTATCTGATCAATCTCGCGAGCCCGGATGACGAACTCTGGAAGAAGTCCACTGCGATGATGCAAGAGGAGCTCGAGCGATGCGATCGCCTGAGCATCCCGTATCTCGTGAGCCATCCTGGCGCTCACACCGGCAGCGGCGCCGACGCCGGCCTCACGCGAATCGCCAAGGCGTACAAGAAGATATTCCGGAAGACGCGCGGCTCGGGCGTCGTCCTTTGTCTCGAGAACACCGCCGGCGGCGGCTCAACCCTCGGCCGCACCTTTGATGAACTCGCCGACCTGGCGGAGCGTATCCACAACGAGGCGGGCGCCGACGCTGACGATCGCGTCGGATTCTGCATCGATACGTGCCACGCGCTGGCAGGGGGATATGACATCCGGACCGAGGACCAAGCCAACGCCGTCCTCGAGGAGCTCGACCAGATCTGCGGGCTCGATCGCGTGCGCGTGCTCCATCTCAATGACAGCAAGGGCGACTTCGATAGTCGCCGGGATCGGCACGAGCACATCGGCAAGGGCAGAGTCGGGATGGGCGCCTTCAGCGCGATCATGAACCACCCGGATTTGACGGAGGTTCCGAAAATCATGGAAACGCCGAAGGGGGAAACGCCGAAAGGTACACCTCTGGATACGCTCAATCTCCGCCGCCTGCGCAAGGTCCTCCGGGGTTCTCCGGCGCCTTCGGTCGCAAGGCGGAGACGAGCGAGAGTCGCGACATGATGTCGCCCGGGGCCGACTGCGCATGACCCAGCCAACTCGCACGCCATCCGGACGAACACTTCGGTCTCTCTCGATTGCGCTGTCGTTCTGCGCGCTCGTCGGGCTCAGCGCCTGCACGACCGCGCATCAGGCGAGGACGCAGCGCGCCGGCGCTCGGGCGCAGCAGCATGCGGATGTCGCCGAGGCGCTGGCGACCGAAGGGCGTCTCGAGGAAGCGCTGCAGCAGTTCGCGCTCGCCATCGAGGAGAATCCGACGCTGACCACCGCCTACATGGGCATGGCGGATATCTATCGCGAGCGCGGCGACTACTCGGCCGCCGAAGTCGGCTATCGCCGGGCGGCGACGCTCGAACCCTCGAACTTCGACGCCCAGTTCAATCACGGGCTCGTCCTTCAACTGCTCAACAGACTCTCGGAGGCAATTCGCGCCTACGTCCGCGCTCTGTCTATCGAGCCGAATGATTTCGAAGCGAATCTCAATCTCGCCACGGCCTATCTGCAGATTGGAGAGCCGCGCCAGGGGCTCTTCTACGCACAGCACGCTGTCGAACTGGACACGCGCAACGGCATGGCGCGCGTCAATCTCGCGGCGGTGTACTCCGCGATCGGTCGTCATAACGACGCGGTGCGCGAGTATCAGGCGGCCGCTGAACTCATGGAGCTCACGCCCGAGCTTCTCCTGAACCTCGCAGACAGTCTCGGCAAGGCGCGTCGCTATCGCGAGATGCTCAACACGTTGACGCAACTCGTGAAGCTGAGCCCGTCGGCGCCGGCCTTCGAACGTCTCGGCTACGCGCACTTCCGCCTGAACGAACTCGACAAGGCGCTGGACGCCTTCGGTGAGTCCGTCCGTCTTGATCCGAAGCACTATCCGGCGCTCAATGGCGTCGGCGTCTGCCTGCTGAATCGGTACATCCTGAGTGGGCGTCAGGACCTCGAGTCGCGCCGGGACGCCATCCGGGCGCTGCGCCGCAGCCTCCAGATCAAGCGTGATCAGACGCGCATCATCGAGCTGCTGAGTCGCTACGGCTGATCGCGCCGCACGCGGAGTATCATCAGGCCTTCAACAGGAAAGGCCCATCCCTCATGCCCGACGTGTCGCTACTCGAGACATTCCCCAGCCCTTCGGATCAGCCCTACGTGATCGAACATGTGAACGAGGAGTTCACGTCCGTCTGCCCCGTGACGGGCCATCCGGACTTCGGTGAGATCACGCTCCGCTATCAGCCGGCGACCGGAGGCGTATGCGTGGAGCTCAAATCGCTGAAGCTCTACTACCAGTCGTTTCGCAACGAGGGCATCTACTACGAAGCGGTGACCAATCGGATTCGCGACGACCTCGCCGGCGCCATGTCCCCATCGTGGTTGCAGGTCATCACGAATTGGCGCGGCCGGGGCGGAGTCCGATCGGTGATACGCGCGGACTACGGATCGCCTCCGGCGGAGTTCCAGGGGCGATAAGACGCTGACGGGCGCGGACTTCCGGGGCTCATGCATCTGGAGGCCGGTGAAGGCGTATCTTCGATCGAAGGAGAATGATGGCATGGGCGTTCTGCAACGAGTTGGCATTCTGACTGGCCTCGCGATCGTGAGCACCGGCGTCGCGCGCGCGGGTGAGACCGTCACCCTGAGTCCGCGCTTTGAAGAGGGCTCGATCGCGACATATCGTCACCAGTTCCACGTGGATCAGACGCGCATGATTCCGCTCATCGGAGACACGCGGCGTCTTGCCGCGAAGCTCGAGCGCGATATTCGGTTGGAGACACTTGAAGCGCTTCCCGATGGGCATGCGCGCGTGCGCATGACGATCGATCGCGTGAGCATGGTCGTGACGCCTCCTGAAGGAGCGCCATTCGCGTTCGACAGCGCGGCCTCTGCTGATGCCCTGCCGACCTCAGCGCGGGCGCGGGCGCTGGCGGCGTTCGCGGGAGGCAGCGTCGATGTGCTGATGGCGCCCGACGGGGAGATGATCTCGATCGAAGCGATTCGTGCCTACGGCGCCGGCGCGGCGAGCTCGCGTGAGGCGAGGGAGATCGACGCGTTTTTCGACGACGTGTGGATTCGCGCTGTGATGGAGTTGCTGTACAGGCCGTCGGCGGACACGCCCCTACGGTCAATCGGTGATGAATGGGCGACGACGATGCGCGAGCGCGTGGGAGGTGTCGCGGACAACGAGATTCAGATCGCCTGGCGACTGGAGTCCGCTGACGAGGGGATCGCCCGCGTTGTTGGCGACGGTGAGATCATTCAGGAGCCGAAAGGCGCCATCCAGTTCGAGGGCGCCCCGGTCGCCCTGAAGAAGAGCGTGTTGGGCTATCGGCTCGATTGGGACCTCAACCGAGGATCGCTCGAGCGGTACGAGACTGACCAGGCGGTGAGCGTCGAATTCAACACGCAGATGAACGTGCAGGCACAGTCAGTGGTTGCAAGCTCCGTGCGTCTCTGGAGAATCGACGAGAGGTCATCGCCCGCCGGCGGAATGCCGATCGAGAATGACAGGTGAAATTGGGCGATTCACGAACGGACGAGGACTCAATGAAGAGCCGGCGATTGCATCGCCGGAACAGGTGGTGGAGAGGAATGGTCAAAAGGAGATCTCTGGTGGTTGATTTGCTTCGAGTGGGCGCTCTTGGCGCCGCATTGATGGCGGCGTTGAACCTGACGACGATGTCGGCGAGCGCCGCGCAGCCGGATCCCAACGCCGGCGCCTACACCGGTGAAATCATCGAGTGTGAGTTCGACGGCGTCGAGCGCGTCGTCGCGATCAGTCGAGTCACCGGGGAGATCGAGCGTTTGCGCGCCCTGCTCGAGCAGATGGAAGTCATCGATGCGCAGGGCGACTGGATCGGCGGCGAGACGCATCTCGTGCAGATGGGCAACGTCTTTGGCCGTTCTGAATACGTGGATGAAGCGGCGCGGTACCTGTGGGAGTTGCAGAATCAGGCTGAAGAGGCCGGCGGCGCCGTGCACGTGCTGCTGGGCATGACGGAGTACACGATTCTGCTCAACCAGCCGGCGCAGCTTGATTACAAGTCCTATGCGCGATTCGCAGGCGACAACGCCGCGGAGCGAAAGCAGGAGCTCCTCGAGCGAAATCTCGAGGAGTATTCCGAGTTCCTGGGCGACAATCCAAAACGCGACTTCTACCTCGAGCGCTTTGAGAACTTCTTCGAAATCTCGGTCTTTGAGGGCGCTGCCGAGTTCTTCGACACGATCGCCCGAGGCACAGAGTTCGGCGACTGGCTGCGCTCGCGCAACGCCGTCGTGCGAATCAACGACATCGTCTATTCCTGCAGCGGCATCAGCCCGTCCTACAAGGACCTGCACATCGTCGAGATCAATCAGCGCATTCGCAATGACATCGCGAGCAAGGACCTTTACCTTGAGCCGCGCCTTGACCTGCAGAGCCCCATCTGGTGGAGCGGACCGCTGACGGGTTCAGATGGCGACATCCACTTCGTCATCGAAGACGTGCTCCAGGAGATGGGGATTCCGATGATGATGATCGGCCGAACGCGCTTCACGGAGGCGGTGACGCGGCGCGGACGCCTCATCTATGTCGAGAGCCGTATTCCGGACCGATATCGAAGCGAGAACATGGCGGCCGTGGAGATCACCCCCGAGGCGATCAAGTCCTACGAAGCCGGCGCCGCGCAGATCTTCGGCGGCACGACGCCTCTGGATGACGAAAAGTAGGGCTCTTCCTCGGCGATAAAGACAAAGCGAGCCGGCGATCACCTGATGATCGTCGGCTCTTTTATTTTCGCCGGGGTCGTGATCGCTTAGGCGAGCGCCAGCGCTCCGCCGGCGCCGCGCGTGCGGTTCATATAGACCTGCAGATTCTGACCGGGGCAGACCGTCGACGCGAGTTCGCGATGCGTGTGCACGCGATTGAGCGACACGCCGTAGCGATGCATCTGCTGCGTGACGAACTGGTCGAGGCGCGCCAGCGACTGCTTTGACGGGCGCTGTTTCTCGAAGTTGCCCATCACCAGAATGCCCAGATTGCGCTCATTCTGTCCGCGCACATGGGCGCCCTGCCAGGTCAGTGATCGCCCTTCCCACACGCGCCCGGAAGGATCGATGACGTAGTGGTAGCCGATGTCGCCAAAGTTCCGACCCAAGTGCGAGACTCGGATCATCTCGAGGCGCGACGCGGCGTCGCGCTGCGTGCGAATCGCGACCGGGGGCATGCCGTCGTGATGGATCGTGATGCGGCTCACGCCCGGGAGCCGGTCCATGCGGCGTGGGATCGCCTTGCCACGCGCCCAGGACGAACGAGCGAGCACGCCGCTGGGAAGATCGCCGTGATAATCGACGCCCGACCGGTACGACAAGTTGTTGCTCAACGGCCGATTCAGCCGGGGGCGTCCACCAAGCGAGGGTCGTGCGGCGCTTTCAGGCCACTTGGGATCCGGAAGATCCGCGACGCGCGTGCTCGTTGACGACGCGCAGCCGGCGACGAGCGCCCCGGCGCCAGCGACAAGACCCATATGCAGGAAGCCGCGACGACTCAGGAGGTCGTCAAGGTGCGGGCTGTCGTGGTTGGGCGTGTTCGTCATGACTGGTGATGAATCGGCCTGTCGGCGTCGGCGACTCCAGACTCAGAACGCATCAGGTCTCCGGTTGCGCCTGTCCGGGCGCTGCGCGCTGACTGATCCGCCCAGACGGCTCACCGGACGGTCCGCGGATGTTACCCGCGCGGCGCCGCGCAGGTTCGTCCTCGGCCCATCCTTGATGAACGGTGCATCGCCTCCGGACGTCTCAGTTCGCGACCGCAGGTCGGCAGCGAGCCTGAAGGCGCCGAATCCGCTCCGCGCTCGCCAGCAGGCGATCAGATCCACCCGCGATTCGACCATCGACGCACGCCTTCTCAATCGCCTCGCGCATTTCGAACGCGGGGCATGGGCCGGTCGCCCCGGTCGGTGATTGAATGTTGTTGCAGTGCATAAGGATGTCGGCGCCGGCGTTGATCGCGAGGACCAGAGCGTCATCCGGCGCGTATTGCTCGGTGATCGCGCACATATCGAGCGAATCGACGATGACGACGCCGTCATACTCCATCTGCTCCCGAAGAAGCTTCGTAATGGTCTTGTGGGAGAGGCTCGCCGGAAACTCCGGATCGATGCGTGCGGTGTAGAGATGGCCGATCATGACCATCCCGACGCCTGGCCAGTCAACTCGGGCATTCATGAGGCAGGAATAGGGCGTCAGTTCCCGCTCGAACTCATGCGTGTCGGTGATGTCGACGAAGCCGTCGTGGCTGTCCTGTGTGGCCGAGCCATGGCCCGGGAAATGTTTCAGGCAGGTGATGATCCCCGCGTCATGGTGTGCGCGAATGAAGTTCTCGGCAGATCGCACGACCTCCTTGGGATCCGCTGAATAAGCCCGATCTCGGGCGCCGATCACCGGATTCTCCGGATTCACATTCACATCAACGCACGGCGCGAAGTTCACGTTGAATCCAGCGTGAACGAGTTCGTCCGCCATCTCCCGGGCCGCGCAATACTGGTCGTTGCCGGGCAATCGGGCGAACTCCACGGCTGTCGGTCGATCGACGAATCCGTTCCGCGCCGACAGGCGCGCGACGCGACCGCCCTCCTGATCAACGCAGACGAGCAGATCGCCTCCCAGCCTGTCGCGCAGGATTGTCGTCAGCATCTGCGTCTGCGTCGGTGTGACGATGTTGCGCTCTTCGCCCGATGAGGCGTCCATCTCGAAGAGAATGACGCCGCCCACGCGCGCATCGACACAAGCGTTGAGATCAAGATGCAGAGCGCGCATCCCCTTGGTTGATCCGCGCACGCCGACCACCAGCATCCGGCCGATCGCCTTCCTGACTTCCAGATCAAGCTGCATGTGTCGACTCGCGCTCCACTCCGGATGCCCCTCCACTCCCACGTCGTAGGATGCAAACGCCGAAACTCGCGGCGCTGGCGAGGGTCATCTGCCACCCCATCGAGATCGGCCGATTCAGGCCGAGGCTTTCCGCCTCCCGGAGAACGATCGTGACGACCACCCCCGTAATCAGGGCGGCCAGCACGCTGGCGTTCGAACCTCGTTTCGTGAGCAGGGCCGCCAGGAACACCCCCAGCAATCCCCCATAAGCGTAGATCATCACTCCGAGCGAGAAATCGATGAGGCTCTGCTCGCTCCGCTGCTGCCAGTGGATGCAGACGCTGGCGAAGGCTCCCAGGATCAGAGCCCAGACGACAATTGCGATGCGAGACGCCCGGACATGCTCACGTTCCGAGCGTCCGGGACGCAGCGGTTCGTAGAAGTCACAGACGGTCGTCGAAGCCAGCGCGGTGAGCACGGAATCGAGGCTGCTCATCGCTGCGGCGACCAGCCCTGCGATCATGAGCCCGCGCAATCCGGCCGGCGCCTCCGTCAGGATGAACTCGGCGAAGACGCGCCGTCCATCGTCGACGATGCGCTCCGGCGCCGCGTCGCCCATGATCTCGGGCATACGGTAGTACACGTAGAGCAGCAGGCCGAGAGACATGAAGAGCAGTGTCGTCACGACGCCGGCGAACTGTGAGACGATGAGCGAACGCCCGCCCTTCTTCGGATTCTCACACGTAAGCAGCCGCTGCGCGAGGTCCTGGTCGGCGCCGAAGGCGGCCATGTTGAAGAGGGTGAATCCGATCAGCGCCGTCCAGAGTGTGTAGACAGCGCTCGGATCCAGACTCATGTCGATCAGCGCGAGTTTCGATCCACCGTCGGAGGTCGCCGTCTTCGTCAGCGCGTCCACGATCTCGCCCGGGCTCGCCGGGATGCGCCGCAGCAACATGATCAGCCCGGCGCCCGCGGCGCCGACGAGGATTATGATCTGCGCGAGGTCCGTCCAGATGACGGCGCCCACGCCACCGAGCATCGTATAGAGACAGGCGACGATGGCGATGCCGATGATGCACCACGTCAGATGTGTCGCGTCCAGATCTCCGAAGAGCATCAACGAGAGCGGAATGGACGCGATGTAGAGACGTGCGCCGCTGGCGAAGACGCGCCCGATCATGAACATGGCGCTCGCGGATCGCCGCGCAAGCACGCCGAAGCGCTCCTCCAGGAAGGCGTAGATCGTTGGAGCCCCGGTCTTGTAGAAGGCCGGGATGAAGAGTCTTGCGACGATGATCGCACCGATCACGCCGCCGATGCTCGCGGAGAGATAGGTGAGATTCGTGCGAAACGCCTGATCCGGCGCCCCGATGAATGTCGCCGCCGAGAGCGATGTCGCCAGCAACGACGCGGCCGCGGCGAACATCGGAATGCGCCGCCCGGCGAGGAAGAAGTCCTTGTCACCTTTCTGCCGTCGCGCCAGACGCAGGCCGATCCATCCAACGATGAGCAAATAGGCGCTGAGCGCAAGCCAGTCGAGCGGGGCGAAGGACATCTGTGCAAGCAGCGACGGCCCGGTCACACCGGAATCTCCAGCGCGGCGCTGAGACGCCCGCCGGCGCGCTCGAGAAGCGACACGGCCTCATCACGCGTGACCTGTCGCAGGCGCATGAGTATCGCAGTCTTGACGTCGCCGCGGGCGTCTTCAAGCAAAGCGAACGACGCCTCGCGCGTGAGCCCCGTGAGTTCACTGACAATGCGGGCTGCCCGATCGCGCAGCTTGCTGTTCGAAGCGCGCAGATCGACCATCAGATTCTCGTGCACCTTGCCGAGCTGGACCATGAGCGTCGTCGAGATCGTGTTCAGCACGAGCTTGGTCGCCGTCCCGGCCTTCATGCGCGTGGATCCCGTCAGCGGCTCGGGACCCGTCTCCACACAGATCAGGTGATCGACGAATGGCGGCGCTTCCATCGGCGTGCACACCAACAAACCTGTCGCGCTTCCCCGCTGCGCAGCGATCTCGAGCGCGCCGAGGACATAGGGCGTCGTGCCGCCGGCCGCGATGCCCAGGATCGCGTCGCGCTTGGTGAGTTCGAGCCTATCGAGATCGGCGAGCGCGCCGTTGCGCTCGTCCTCCTTTGACTCACTCGACCGACGCAGACTGGCGTCTCCGCCGGCGATCAAGCCGACGACGAGCTCCGGCGGAGTCTGGAATGTCGGCGGGCACTCCGCAGCGTCCAGCACGCCGAGCCTTCCGGAGGTGCCGGCCCCGATATAGACGAGCCGCCCGCCAGCCCGTATGCGCTCGAGCGCGGCGCCGACAAACCCCTCGATCGCGTCGGCGACAGCTTCGACAGAATCCGCAATATCGCGATTCTCGCGATTGAGCGCCTCAACGCAGGCGCGAATATCCATCGCGCCGAGTGACATCGTGCGCTTGTTGCGCCGCTCCGTCAGAATCGATCCTCGGTCCGGAGGATGCGTTGCGTCCGACCCGCTCATGCGACTGCATCGTCCATCGACGCCGGTCGCATCCACACTCCCGCGACCGGAGCTGGAGTCGCGCAGCCAGTGACCTGAGGCAGCGTGATCGCGACGCCGTCTTCACAGAGCGCGCCGAGCAGCGCCATGCACACCGCCTCGCGCGCCTGCGCGGGCACGCCCAGGTCATCCACCAGTGCGATGGGAGAAGCGCACGACCGTGTGATCGCCTCGACGAGCGCGCGATTCCGCGCGCCGCCGCCGGCGAGGAGGACCTGATCGACTTCAGCGAGGTGCGAGCCGATGACGGCGCCAATCGCTTCGGCGGCGCTTGCCGCCAGATCGGCGGGCTCGAGCCGGTCGATCCACGCATTGACCCATGCAGCCGCCTCGTCATGTGTTCCGAGCGATCGCCCTGATCGCGACTGTGTCTCCAGCAGTCGCACGAGCTCCAGCGCCGCTGTCTCGGAGGCTGTTCCGGCGCATGCTGCTTCTCCGCCTTCATCGCACGCGGCGCCGAGCGCCCGTCGGGCCACGGCGTCCATCACCTGGTTGCAGGCGCATACATCCTGTGCATGAAGCGTTGTCGGATCGCCTCCGGCCGCGAGCAAGGTCGCGTTGCAGAAACCCCCAAGGTTGACGATCGCGCGTGACTCATCGCTCGCACGGAAGAGCGCCCAGTCGGCGATCGGCGTGATGGGCGCCCCCTGCCCGCCGGCCTCCAGGTCGGCGCGGCGCAAATCGAAGACAACCGGACATGACACGGCGCGCAACAGCGGCGCGGGGTCAAAGAGCTGAACGCTGTCGGGGGGTTGATGTCGTACGGTCTGCCCGTGCGCGCAAGCCAGATCGGGAACGCCAAACTCTCTCGCGAGTTCGGCGCCCAGTTCGGCATGGATTTCTCCGAGCTGTGCTGCGGCGCGCTCGATCGCGTCCTCAGAATCGATCTCTCCGGACGCGATGCGGCGCATGGTCTCCGAGAGACCATTCAGCGGCGCAGAAACGAGGCGGAGAAAGATCGCATTCATTTCGAGACCGGCGCCGATGATCTCGACGGCCGCGCCGTCGACGCCGTCCATGCTCGTCCCGCTCATGAACCCGAACACGAGCCGGCGCGCCGGCGCGTTCATGTGAGCAGGCTCCGACCGGTCATCTCGGCGGGCTGCTCGAGCCCGATCATCTCGAGCGCCGTTGGCGCGATATCGGCCAGGCGTCCATCCTCGCGTAGAGACCGCTCCCGGAATACCTCGCCCACGACGATCACTGGAACGGTGTATGTCGTGTGCGCTGTGTGCGGCGCATTTGTCTCGGGGTCGAATGTCTGCTCTGCGTTGCCATGGTCGGCGAAGACGATTGAACTGCCTCCACGCGCGAGCGTCTTATCGACGATGGCGCCGACGCACTCATCCACGATCTCCACAGCCTTGATGATCGCGTCGAGTTTGCCCGTGTGGCCGACCATGTCCGGATTGGCGAAGTTCACGACGATCACAGGCTCGCAGTCATCTGCATCCAGACGCTCGAGCACGGCGCCGCACACGCCGTCGGCGCTCATCTCGGGCTGAAGGTCGTACGTCGCCACCCGAGGGGACTGGATAATCGCGCGATGTTCGCCCGGGAACGGCTCGCCGCGATAGTCGTTGAAGAAGAAGGTGACGTGAGGGAACTTCTCGGTCTCGGCGCAGCGAAACTGGGCCAATCCATGTGCCGCGAGATGCTGGCCGAGGATGTTCTTCATGGCGGGTGGCTTCGGGAACGCCACGGACGCGAGTTCGGCGATCTCCTCTGAGTACCCGGTCATCGCGACGAACCGGAGATCAAGGCGCGCGCCTCGATCAAATCCGCGCGCTCCGGAATCCGGCGACGGCGCTGCCTTGCCCTCGAACTCTGGATCGAGGAACGCGTGACAGAGCTCGCGCGGTCGATCACCCCGGTAGTTCCAGAAGATCACGCTGTCGCCATCGGCGAAGCGCATCGAATCCGCATCGGATTGATCGCGCCCGATCAGCGACGGATAGACGAACTCATCGCCCTGCATCGAGTCCGACGTTGGCTCGCTGTAATACGCATCGACAGCGTCGCCGGCGCTGGCGTATCGCGGGAGATTGTCTGCCGATCCGTGTCCGGTGAGACATGCGAATGCGAGTTCGACGCGCTCCCATCGATTGTCCCGATCCATCGCGTAGTAGCGTCCCATGACCGATGCGATGCGCCCGACGCCGGCCTTCTCGCAATGACGCTGCACCTGCTCGACGAATCCGCGTCCGGTGAAGGGGCCCGTGTCGCGTCCGTCCATGAAGAGATGCAGAAGAACGCGCTCCTGTCCGACTGATGCGCACAGATCGAGGCAGGCGTACATATGGTCCAGCCGGGCGTGCACGCCGGCGTCTGAGGCAAGGCCCATGAGATGCACGGCGCGTCCGTCTCGCCGGGCGCCTTCGATCGCGCTTCGCAGCGCCTCATTCTCCGTGAACGCGCCGGATTGAATCGACTTGCTGATGCGAACCGAGTCCTGGTCCACGATGCGACCGGCGCCGATGTTCTGATGGCCGACCTCGGAGTTGCCCATCGTGCGATCGGGGAGCCCGACGTCCTCGCCGCTCGTGGCGATGAGGGCGCTTGGATAACCGGCCTCCAGGCGATCATCGATGGGCGTCTGCGCGAGGTGAATCGCGTTGAACGCGTCGTGCTCGGGATTGGGGTTTCGACCCCAGCCGTCGCGAATGATGATCACGCATGGAGTGTTCTTGAGCGTCGCCATCGGGGCGAGAGTCTCGCTTCCTTGGTGTTGACGTCAGCCGAGTTCGGCGAGCACGTCGCCGTTGCTGACGGCCTGTCCGGGCTCGCGAGCGCTGACCCACTTTACGACGCCATCAGGGCCGACCACGACGGTGCCGCGCGACGCGACGTTGAGGTCCGCCCAGTAGAAGCCGTACGCCTTGCACACCTCGCGATGCATATCCGCCAGCAGCGGAATGCCGAGGTTCTCCTGCTCGGTCCACGCCTTGTTGGCGGCGAATGAGTCGCAGCTGACGCCGATGACGGTCGCGTTCTTCGACTCGAACTGCGGCCGATCGGTCGTGTAGCACTTCATTTCATCGCCGCAGACTGAGGTGAATGCGAGCGGATAAAAGCTGATGACGACATCCCCTCCTCCGGCGAGAAGGTCGCTGAGGGAGACGTCGTTGCGATCCTGATCCTTCAATGTGAACTCGGGGGCCTTTTCTCCGACGGCGATCGGGGTCTGGCGGGCGGGTGCGCTGGTTGCGGACATGGGGAGCTCCTCCGGTGGCTCGGTCGTGAATTCTGGCGCGACGCTTTCGCAGAGCATACTCACTGACGATCGTCGCACGCCGGCGCAGAGCGCGGAAACGTGGCCCTGAGCAGGCTGATGGCGTATTCTGACACGAGAGAGTCCACCGGGACAGTGAAGCCCGGTCATGAAGTCACGGAGGATCCATGACTGCACTGACGACGCTGAAGGATCGGTTCACGGAAGTGTCGGATCGAATCGCGGCCGCGGCCGAGCGATCGGGACGACCCGCGTCGGAGGTGCTGCTCGTCGCCGTGACGAAGTACGCCGAGCCCGATGAGATCCGCACGCTCATGCGCCTGGGTCACCAGGATTTCGGTGAGAGCCGCGTTCAGCAGCTGATTCAGCGCTCCGCGATGGCGGAGGAGTACATCGAGCGACTGCGCACCGCGCCGCATGCCGCCAAGGAGCACGACGAGGACACGGGCAACGTTCCGGAGTCGGTGCGCTGGCACATGATCGGTCGCCTGCAGCGGAACAAAGTCAAGAAAGCAGTCGAGCACGCGCGCCTGATTCATAGCGTTGATTCGATGCGCCTCGCCGAGGAAGTGCAGTCTGTGGCGCTGCGCCGCGATGATCCGGTGGATGTGCTGCTGCAGGTCAACTGTTCGGGTGAGGCCTCGAAGCAGGGCATCGCAACGCCGGCGGCCCTGCATGTCGGCGATCAGATCGACACGATGGTGAATGTTCGTCTGCGCGGCCTCATGACGATGGCGCCGCTCACGGAGGACGCTGATCAGATCCGGATCACGTTCGAGCGCTGTCGCGAGTGCTTCGACGACATGCGTAAGCGAGACATCGGGGGGAGCGAATTCAACATCCTCTCGATGGGCATGAGCAGCGACTACGAACTCGCGATCGAGTACGGTTCGAACCTCGTGCGCGTGGGGACCGCGATCTTCGGAGAGCGTCTCACGGCTGACGACGAGGACTAGGCCTCGTCCACCGGCGTCCGAACCGGCTTCTGCCAATTCGAATCAGGGTCTTTCTGCAGCCCGGTCGCAGCCTGGCGTGCGCACCGCTTGCATATGACGCCTTCGGCGCGGATGGGGCTCACCCATGCGGGATCGTCGCGCTGCTCCAGGCACATGCTGCACGTATAGCCCGCCGGCGCGCTGTTCTCGTTATTCAGCGCAAGCGCCGTATACGCCACGCTCAGGCAGTGCGCGCAGATCAGGCTGCCCTGATGCCCCTCCACCATGGGGAGACCTTCAGACCATGGCTTCATGCAGAAGTCGCACTTGAAGAAATCGTTGCCGGTCGCCTTCGGATCGTGCATGGCGCGCTCGCGTCAGGCGCCGCTGGCGTTGACAGTCCCGGAGCGGCGGGCGCGCTCGTCGAGAATGAGCTTGCAGGCCTTGTCGATGGCGCCTTCAAGGTCGTCATTGACGATCGAGTGGTCATAGGCGCCGCTCTCCGTCGCGACCTGGATCTCACGCTTCGCTTCGCTGAATCGCTTCTGAATCACCTGCTCGTCATCGCGGCCGCGACCCTTGAGGCGTTCGAGCAGCGTCTCCTCGGTCGGCGGCAGGATGAAGAGGCTCAGCGCGTCAGGCTCTCGCTCTTTCACCAGCAGTCCGCCCTGGACGTCGATCTCGAGGATGACGATGCGATGATCGTCCAGCAACTCATCGACAGGCGCTTTCGGCGTGCCGTACCAGTTCCCGGCGTAGTTCGCGTGCTCGAGCAGGCGCCCCTCGTCGACCCACTTCATGAACTCATCCTCGGAGAGGAAGAAGTAGTCGACGCCCTCCTGGTCCTGGCCCGTCTTGGTGCGGGTCGTGGCGCTGACTGAGAGTGTCGCGTCCGGAAGCCGATCGACAACGGAGCGCACGATCGTGGTCTTGCCGACGCCGGACGGGCCCGAAATCACGACGAGCATGCCCGCGCCCCCCGATTCAGATTGCACAGATCTCTCCTGACTCATCGCGCGAAGCATACGCAATATGCGTCCCCGGCGTGGGCTGTCGTCAGGTTGTCGACTGAATGCAATGCAGAAGCGCCGCCATACGGACCGGGACGCCCAATCGAACCTGCGTCCAGATCCGGCTGCGCGGACCATCGGCGACCTCCGAGGCGATCTCGACCTCCCGGTTCATCGGCCCCGGGTGCATGACGATGGCGTCGTCGCGCATCAGCGCAGCGCGCCGGGCGTCGAGCTGGTAGGCCTTTGTGTAGGCGTTCATCGACCCAGGGTCGGCGCCGCGCTCCATCTGGATACGGAGCATCATCACGATGTCCACGTCCTGGATCACGCGATCGAGGTCGCGCTCGATGGTCAGCGACGACGCCATAGGCGGCCCCGGCGTCATCTCTTCCGGACAGCAGCAGATGACCTCGCCGCCGAGTTTGGTGAAGCCGACAACGGCGCTGCCAGCGACGCGTGAGTGTGCGAGATCACCCACGATCAGCAGGCGAAGGCCGGAGAAATCGAAGGCGTCGTCCCGGTCGAACTCCCGAGCAATCGTGAGGCAATCGAGAAGTCCCTGCGTGGGATGTTCGCCCGCCCCGGCGCCGGCGCTGATGACGGCGCACTGCACGGCGTCCGCCACGGCGCGTACGCCATCTTCCGGCGTGCACCGGACGACCAGCGCGCTTACGCCCATAGACTCGATCGTCAGCGCTGTGTCGACGATCGTCTCGCCCTTGCTCACGCTTGTGCCTGCGCCGGAGCAATCGACGACGTGCGCGCCCATGCGCTGGGCCGCGAGCGTGAAGCTCGAGCGCGTGCGCGTTGAGTCTTCAAAGAAGAGCGTGCCGACCGAATGGCCGGCGAGATCGGTTCGCGCGGCGCCGGGCCACGCCGCCGCATCGACCATGTCTCGCGCAGACGAGAGAAGCGATCGGATCTCATCTGACGACAGATCGGCGAGCGCAATCAGGCTGCGCCGCGAGAAGCGTGTTTCAGTCGACTGGTGGGATGTGGCGTCAGCCATGCCGACGCCATAGTAGCCATCCGTCGGGGTCAGTCCTCGGGCGCCCGCACCAGGGCCGCGTCGGCGACGATCTCGATTGGGATGATCGCCTCGGAGACCGCGTCCGTAGCGCGATCCGTCACGCGCACCTTCAATCGATACGCGCCCACGGTGAGTTCGGCGGGAAGCTCGATGAGCTGCGCCAGGAAGAAATCACGCCTGCGATTACGTGAGAAGTCATTGATCCGCTCGACCGGCTGGCGCCACGCGAGCACGCCGTCGGCCTCGTGAAAGAGCTGAAGCTCCTCCTCGAGTTCGACCTGAAAGCCGGTCTGTCCATCAGGGCCCGACGAGACCGATGTCGTGAAGTTCTCGATTTCCACGTAGATGATCAGCGGATGCACACGTCCGGCAAGGAGGCGCTTCGTGGGAAGCTCGTTGTAGACGCCGTAACCGCTGACCTTGGTGCACAGAGCGACCTTCGTGACATCCAGGGGCGTCCAGGCGTTCATACGTCTGGCCGCCTCGCTGACGGCGAACGTCAACTCATCGATCGCCTCGGCGGGGTCGGAGCTGAGGCCTTCACCGAGGCGCGTATGCATGTTGCGCCAGGACTCGAGAATGTCGATCTCTCGCGGCGAGAGGGCATGCACATCGCGCGCTTGGCGCGTCGAACCCGGTTCGAGGGCTTCGACGACGCTCAGTCGCGCCGCAGCCTCGAGTGGATTGTCCGACGTGTCCGTGAACCGGCCGAGGATCGATGAAAGCTCGGCGACGACACGCTCATAGCGGCTCGTCGCGCCGGGGCTCTGGATTGCGGGTGTCGATGATGGCTTCAACTCCGGTTCGACGGTCTCGCCGGCCATAGCCGTTTCGCTGGCGCTCTCACCAGGTCGCGATGGCGGCGCCTCGATGACGCTCGCGATGTTCGTTTCCGTCCGCGACGGCTCCCCCACCATCTCGCTCTCGCGTCCTTCGTCGAGATCGCCGCTCGAAAGCGAAGGCAGGACCTGCGCGTTCTCCTCGAAGATCGATGCGAGATCGACCTGAGAACTGGGACGCAGCGAAGGATCGACGCCCCCCTGTCCCGTGGTCACCTGGCCTTCTCCCGAGAAGCTGTCGAGCCCGGCGTTCACGCGCGGCTCGGCGGGCGGAGGACTGGAGGCGCATCCCACCAGCAGGGCGCCCACGATGAGCGCGGGGAGCGGATGCGAGAGATGGACGACACGTGTCGGACGACGGACCATGGGGCAAGCGCCTTGCGGGTGAACCCGCGGAAAGAACCACATCGCGCGATGCGCCCGTCGATCCGAGGCATCCGCGAACGAATCAATCGACCCGCATGGCCTAGAGGCTTGCGAATCGAAGGGCCAGCGCCTCAAGAGATCGGCGCGGCGACGTCCGGCCGCTCTTCATTCGGGCATCCGCCTCGACGGCGTCGTCGAGCAGGGCCGCGAACTTCGCCGGCGCAGCGCGGGAAGCGAGGGCCAGTATCGGCTGCTGCGCCGGCCCCCAGATCTTCGCCTCGCGAGCAGCGTTGAACGGCTGCATCCCGCCCTGAATCAGGCTGGCCGCCGTGTGCAGCTTCCGTGCAAGATCGATAACTGCATATGAGACAAGCACTTCCGGCTGCCTTGAGACATCCAGCGTCTCATTGAGGGACCGGAGGGCGATCTCCGGATCGCCGGTGAGCAGTCGCGATTGGATCGCCCAGACTTCCTCCTCGCGCGACATGCCGACCATGTCTCGGACGAGTGCGAGCGAGATCGATGCCCCCTCGGAGATCGCTGATGCGAGCTTCGAGAGTTCGGTGTCGATCCGGCCCATATCGACGCCGAGGCGATCAATCAGCAGGCGGGCGGCGTCAGCCTCGATTTCCGCGTCCCATTCGCTCCGGCAGCGGTTGATCGCCCATTTCGTGGCCTCGGCGCTCGTGGGGTGGTCACACTTGATGATCCCGCCACCGCAGGTGTCGATCAGCTTGTCGAGCTTGCCCTTGCGCCAGGTGTCGGACCGGAGGACGAGCGTCGCGTCCTCACTCGGGGCCTCGGCATAGCGCTCGAAGAGCTTTCGGTTCGCCTCCTTGACGATCTGATCCGCGGCGTCGACGAGGACGAGCTTGTGTTGCTGGAGGAGGCTCCAGCTGCGGCACTCATCGAGGACCTCGGCCGCGCTGCAGGATTCACCATCGAACCGGACGGTCTCGATTTCGCCATGCTCCTCCGCAAGCTGCTCTCGAAGGCGGGTGGTGTGCAGGGAGCGGAAGAAGGGCTCTGCGCCGTGCAAGACGACAATCCGCATCGCCGTCGTCGGCCTCGACGGCCCCGATTTCCTGCTGGATTTCTTCCGGGATGCGGCCATGCGGCCAGCCTAGCAGGCGGTCCGGCGGGGGGCCGATCCCCGAGGGCGGGTCGTTCACAGACGTGCGCGGAGTCCTTACACTTGGCGACGCGACCGGCGGTCGGTGGGGGACGCCATCTCGTCGGTCGCAGTGAGCCTCGGCGCACACTTTGACAACGTTCGTCCAACGGGCCGGCGCCCGTCGCTGGAGCGCCGCGATCCGGACGAACGACGCATATGGACCCTTTCAAGGCCAACAGGCCCGGGAGACGCTCCAGCGATGCCCAGCTACACGACTTCAGACATTCGCAACCTCGCCTTCGTCGGACATGGTGGTTCCGGCAAGACCACGCTCGTCGAGCATCTGCTCCACGAAGCCGGCGTCATCGGTCGCATCGGCTCGGTCGAAGATGGCAACACCGTCTGTGACTTTGAGTCCGAGGAAAAGGAGCACGGCCACAGCCTCTCCAGCGCGCTCGCCCAGTTCAACTACGACGGCAAGCGCATCAACATCCTCGACACGCCGGGCTACCCGGACTTCCTGGGCCAGTCTGTCACGGCGCTGCCGGCGGTCGAAACGGTCGCCGTGGTCATTGATGCGACCAAGGGCATTCAGACCGTGACGAGGCGCATGATGAAGGTCGCCGAAGAGCGCAACCTGCCGCGCGTCATCGTCGTCAACAAGATCGATCATGACGAGGTCAATCTCGAGCAGCTCGTCGAGGACCTGAAGAGCTCCTTCGGGAAGACGTGCCTGCCGATTAATCTGCCGACCGGAGGCGCCTCAGGCGTCGCCGATGTGCTCGAACACGCCGAGGGCGACACGGACTTTTCCTCCGTCGCCGATGCTCACACCGAGATCGTCGAGCAGATCGTGGAAGTCGACGACGCCCTGATGGAGGCGTATCTCGAGACGGGCGAGGGCCCGACGGGCGAGAAGCTCCACGCCGCCTTCGAGCAGGCGCTGCGTGAGGGGCATCTCACGCCGGTTTGTTTCACGTCCGCGCGCAATGAGGTCGGCATCAAGGAGCTCCTGCACCTGATCACGCATCAGTGTCCGAATCCGCTCGAGGGCAATCCGAGACCCTTCCGGAAGGGCTCAGGCGACGACGCTGAAGTCGTCACGATGTCGGGCGACGCGTCGGGCGACATGTGCGCCCATGTCTTCAAGATCTCGAGCGATCCATTCGTCGGGAAGCTCGCGTTCTTCCGCGTGCATCAGGGAACGCTCAGCGCCAACTCGCAGGTGCTTCGCAATGACGAGAAGAAGCAGATTCGCCTTGGCCATATCCAGAACGTGATGGGCAAGGAGCATCATGAGACCGATGCGGTGATCGCCGGCGACATCGGCGCCGTCACCAAGATCGAAGAGATGCATATGGGCGACATGCTGCACGCGTCCCACGACTCCGATGGCGTGCACCTGTTGCCCCTGCCGGTTCCGAAGCCGATGTACGGCCAGGCGATCACGCCCAAGAGCCGCGGCGACGAGACCAAACTCGGTGGAGCCATCAGCAAGCTCACGGACGAAGACGCGACCTTCATCGTGGAACGCGTCGCCGCGACGAAGCAGACCGTCGCCCGGGCGCTGGGCGAACTGCACATGCGCGTGATCCTCGAAAAGCTCAAGGGTCGATACGGCGTCGAAGTCGAGATGGAGCCGCCGCGCGTCGCCTACAAGGAGACGATCAGCGCGACGGCCGAAGGTCATCACCGTCACAAGAAGCAGTCCGGCGGCGCCGGTCAGTTCGGCGAGGTCTTCCTGCGCGTCGAGCCGCTTCCTGCAGATCACGAAGATGGCTTCGAGTTCGTCGATGACACGTTCGGAGGCTCGGTGCCCAAGCAGTTCATGCCCGCGATCGAGAAGGGCGTGCGATCCGTGCTCTCCGATGGCGCGGTCGCCGGCTATCCGATGTCCGGCGTGCGCGTCGCCGTCTATGACGGCAAGCATCATCCGGTTGACTCGAAGGAGGTCGCCTTCGTCACGGCCGGCAAGCGCGCGTTCATCGATGCGGTGCAAAAGGCCAAGCCTGTCCTTCTCGAGCCCTTCGTCGAGATGGAGGTCACGGCGCCTTCTGAGTACCTCGGCGATCTGACGAGCGACATCGCGGGCAAGCGCGGCCGCGTGCAGGGCACGGACATGCTTCCCGGCGATCTCTGCTCGATCTCAGCAGTCGTTCCACTCTCGGAGACGCTCGCGTATTCGAGCCAGCTCAAGAGCCTGACCGCCGGCGCCGGCTCCTTCACCATGGACTACAGCCATGACGAGCAGACGCCTCCGAATGTGCAGGCCGAGATCGTCGCGTCGTTCAAGCCCCAGGATGAGGAAGACTGACCCCTCGGGCGAACCCCGCCCCCTTTGGGGCGTATCGACAGGCAGCATGGGACTGAAACGATCCATTCAGACAGCGTTCGTCGTTGTCTGCTGCGCGCTGGCGCTGCAGGCGCGCGCCGGTGACGCCGCGACACCTGAAGCGCACCTGCGCTGGTTTGTTGCGCAGATCAATGAGGGCGTCGCCGAAGACGCCCACGACCGACTGACGGCTCAGTTTCTCGAGCGCCTGGATGACGGAGGCCTCGCCCAGATCGCGACGGATCTGCGCGAGACCAGCGGCGGATTCGAGATCGAGGCGTTTCGCGTCGAGAGCGACGAGCTCGTGTCAGCCGTGCTCGCGCCAAGAGAGTTCGGCTCGCGCTGGCGCCTGACCGTCCGGGCGGGCGCCGACGACGCGTCGCTGATCGACGCCATTGGTGTGGCGCCGGCGCCGGAACTTGGCGCGCCGGGCGTCTCGACATGGGAAGATCTCGAAGAGCGATTGACGGTGCTCGAGACTGACGTTTCATTCGGCGTCTATCGCGTCGAGAATCTCAGCGACATCGGCCCCGTGCTCGAAGTCGGAGCGAATGATGCGCGAGCCATCGGCTCTGCGGCTCACATCTTCCGGCTTGGCGCGCTGACGGACGCCGTGCAGACGGGCGAGATCGACTGGCTCGATCGCATTCAGATTCGTGGCGATCTCATCGTTGTTGAAGAGCAGCGCCAGGGGAACTCGCGCGAGGGCGAGACCTGGGTGCTTGCCGATCTTGCGCAGCGCATGATCGCGACGTCTGACAACGTCGCCGCCGATCACGTTTCCGATCTGGTTGGCCGCGGCGCAATCGAGGCGTACATGGAGCGTGTGACGGACCACGCGGCGCTCAACCAGCCATTCCTGCTCGCAGGCGAGGCATTCAAGCTGAAGCTGGCGACGAATCAGGAGATCGGATTCCAATATGCGAACGCCGATGAGCAGCAGCGTCGCGCGATGCTTGAGCGCGAGCTCGATGGCGTGAAGCCGAACTTTCAGATGCTGCTCAACTGGCGCTCGCCGCGCATGATCGAGTCCATCGGCTGGTTCGCCTCCGCGCGCGACATGAGCCGTGCGCTGGTTGATCTGACGTCGAAGGCGTCATCACCGGAGCTTCGGCGCGTGGCGAACATCCTGACGTCGAGTTCGGGTCTGAAGCTGAACTCCTATCGCTGGCCGAACGCCGCGTACGTCGGCGGCGCCGAGCCGGGCGTGCTGAGCATGAACTGGATGCTGATCCGTCGTGACGGTGCGATGTTCGCGTTGAGCCTCAATGTCAACGACGCGGAGGCGGCGCTGGATCATCTCACGCTGACGGCTCTTGCGGGCAGCGCGATCAACCTGCTTGCCTCGGAATAGAGATTGCCGCTGGACTCGCGGCGGATGGCGGCGAATAATGCCTGCCAGTCTTCTTTGACAATTGGGGCCGACATGGTTTCGACCGGGCACTCCCGGTTCGATGTGGCGCGTCGCGGCGCACGCTGGCCGCGTCAACAAGCGTGCAACTTTTTATAACTGCCGAACCGCAGTACGCACTCGCTGCCTGAGATCAGGCAACGCAACCGGGGCTCGACGCCCGATAGAGCTCCGGTTGACGACTTTCGGGCTGGCTCTTCAATGGTGTGACCAGGTTGAAGAGTGAGAGGTTTCCTGGGAACTGGGCTGACTGACAGGCTGTCGCTGGCCGGTCTGAGGCCGAGATTAAATCAACGACTACACGCGTAGAGGCATCGTTCTGGCTGCTTCGGGACGGGGGTTCGATTCCCCCCGGCTCCATTCTCGTCCGGAGTCTTCTTGTGTCGCAATGCGACGCGTCGAGACGCCGGAGAATCCTTGTTCTGCAGAGTTATTCGAAGGTTGGCCCGCGGGTCCTGCCGCGCCGGCTTGCGACTCTGCAAGACTCCCTGCGACCGATTCCTGTGCGTATATGTGTGCGTCATACGCCGGAAGAGTGGACACGGCCTCAGCCAGCGGCAGCATCGTTGAGTCGGTGTAGACGAATGCGGTGAGGCGGGGATCAGTGTGACGAGCCAGTGCCATTGCAGTCCGCTGCGAAGTTCCTGACCGCTGCAGGTTGGTAATGAACGTCATGCGCAGGGCATGGAAATCGACTTTACGGCCCAGCTCATCCACCCGCTCGATCCCGGCTCTAAGAAGGTCAGCATGGAAGGTGTGGTGATTCGGTACGCCATTCCCAAACACTTTCTTCGACTCTGCACGGCGAGGATGTAGATCGATCAGCAAGGATTGTGCGCAGGGGCTCAGGGGGAGCACGTCGGCACGCCGAGATTTGGTTGCTTCCGGTCGGAGACAGAGAACGCCTCTATCCAGGTCGATCTCGCGCCACAGCAGCGCGCGCAGCTCCCCTTTCCGGAGCCCAGTGTGAGTCGCCAGCAGATATATGCGCCCCCTCTCCCTATTGACGGCGATTAGCCGTTTCATCTCGTCGTCAGTGAATGCTCGGCGCTCGACAGTCTGTTTCCCGCGCCCGTCAATCTTCGCAACAGAGGCGAGGGGATTGCTGTCGATCCTGCCGGTCATCTTGAGCCAGTTGAGTAGGCCGCACGCGGCGTCCTGGTAGCTGTTCAGCGTCTTCGCTGACAGGCTCTGCTGACTTCGCCAGGCGATAAACGAGTCTGCCGTCACATGGCGGACATGCACCCAGCCACACGCATCGATAAGTGCCGATACGCGCTCACGGATTTTGCGGAAATACTCGCGCGATCGGTTCGCAGTCTTTAAATACTGAATGAACTCATCCAGATGGTCGGCGATCGTCGCGGCCGCGGCTGCAACCTGAATCTCGGGTGCAACTAAGCCAGCGCGCCGCCGCTCCTCGAGCACCACCATCTCATTCAGGCGCTTCACAGCGACGCGCTTGTCGGTCGTCTTTAGGCTAAACCGCGTGTACTTCTCGTCGCCTGGGAGCTTGTACTGGCCGTACCAATAGCGACCCTCGACTCGCCTGCCGTTGCGCTTTCGCTTTGGCTTGAATACTGAATGCGGCACTAGACTGATCGCTTCCTGCGTTGACCCGCGATGTAGTCCTGAAGATCCTGCAGCAGGAGCATCGATCTCCTCCCGATTTTGATTGGGCGCGGGATCTCGCCCTCGGCGATTCGGCGCTCCACAGATCGGCGACAGACGCCGAGCAGCTGCGCCGCTTCATCCATGGAAATGACGTCTGACTCAAGTGTGGGTCTTTGCCGGACCATCATGAACCCTCCGGCCGGAGGTCAGTGCGCCTCCCTTGGTCGTTGCGGAGTCGGTCTCGAGTGCGCGAGATGCGCGGCCCGGCCTCCTGCCACTTCGCGAACTCCTCAGGGTCGAGTCCCTCGCCGATCAACTCGGCGATGGCCGGGAGGATTGTCGGGTGGCTGATGATGCTCTCGATGATCGGCCCGAGAATCGGCGTAGCGAGCTTCTCGAGCCGCTTCTCCTTCTCTTCGATGGCCAGCTCCAAGAGAGCTTCCAGCTCCGCCGAGCGCGACCGATCCTCTAGATCAGCCAGGCGATCGAGGCGCTCGACGAGGTCGTGGCGGATTGTTGTAGTGATTCGGAGCTTCTGCATACTCATATCATACGCTTACTTTCTCAACCGTCAAGACCATCGATCTGGGCTCACCAGGACGCCCGATAAGATTTATCGGCACCACTTCGTTTTTTTCGGACTTTGAGTGTGACATTAGTGTTATGGTGTGCCTGTGTCGCACTCATTCTCGGAACCATCCAAGAGCGTATTTCGCCCGCCACGTCGGTGGGGCGCCCTCGAAGGCCAGAATGAGGCGGCGAAAAGAAGGAGCTTCGAAATGAAGGCTCATGAGATCAGTTTCGTCGAACCCGGTCGCACCGCGTTCGCCACCATCCGCCCGGACGTCGCTGCGAAGGTGCTCTTCGTGTCGACCTACGAAACGACCGACCCTCTGTCGAACGCCGGGAATCTCCACGGCTATCAGCGCCCTCCGATGCAGAAGCGTTTCAAGGAAATCGCCAAGCACTTCACGACGGGCGACAACCGCTTCAAGATCACGCCGCTGATCATCTCCGTCCGTCTGAATAGCGAAAAGGACATCGAGGCGATGATGGAGATGCTTGCAGCCGGAGACGCCGACGCGATCGTGGCGCGGTTCGGGCATCAGGCATTGTCCGTCGTTGACGGTCAGCACCGCGCCTATGGCTTGATCGAAGCCTGGAAGAATGATCCCACGTTCTCGCCGTCGATCCCGATGTTGCTGTTCTTCGGAATGAGCTTCGTCGAGGAAGCGGAGTTGTTCAATGTCATAAACGTGACGCAGCGCAAGCTGCCCAAGGCGCTGATCGAAACCACGCGTGGCGACATCACTGAGGCGGACCAGGTCGGATACGCCCAGCAGATCCGGCGCATCGCGTTCGGCCTTTGCCGTGACGGCGACTCCGTCTGGGGACCGATCGACGGCGAGGAGCAGATTAACATGACCGGCGTGCGTGATCCCAACCGTCCGGTCACTTACGAGGGACTGCGCCGTTCAACTGCGAACATGTTTCCGAAGACTCTGCTGGATCGTCTGACGGCCATCGATCCGGCGCTTCCGCTCGCGATCGCCAAGCGCTATTGGCGGGCGGTCTCCGAGGCGTGCAATGACGCCTGGTTCAATGATCCCGCGACGAAGGAAGAAGAAGATCCTGTCACGGGTGAGTTGCGGGAGGTGAAGATCCGTTACCGAATTAAGGACCTCGTGGGCGTTGCGTCCCTCGCGAAGCTGGGACACGACATCATCAAGACTCACATCGACACTCCGATGAACCCGAACCGCCTGGAGGAACTGACCCTGCATCTCTCTGAAGTGGATTGGGAGAAGCGGGAAGACAATCCCTGGATGCGGAGCCAGGCCGGTTTCGCCGGTCAGAAGGAACTCTACGAGCTCCTCTACCAGCTCGTGTATCGCCCCTGCGAAGTGGTGATCACGCCTGAGGCCACTGCCTCCCTGGCCTGAGCATCCTCTACGTCGATACCGTAACCCGAGGGGCGTCAGCTCAGGCTGGCGCCCCTCTTTTCATTAGCTGGGAGCAGCCCTGGTTCGGTCCGCCGCGTCGCGGACGCGGCGTAGCACATCAGGCGCGAGGCTGCCCCAGGAATGCCTCGACCAACGCCTAAGGCCTGATTGCCTTCAGCTTGATCTAGTTGAGAACTTCCAACTTTGCCAGCAGCTCGGTGCGCGCAGTGCATTCTCAGTGGCTGATCGAACCACGTTTCACAGAGGTTTCTGAGTTTGCACATCAAGCATTCGGCGCCGATTGGGGTCTCAACGGCGACGAACTTCATTGAGGAGGCACCAATCATCGCGCTCAGTCGCATCGCCGTTCAGGCGGTTGGTGAGTTCGGGTCGATGTTGCTCATCGGTGGTCTTGAGCTGGCCGTAGATTCGGTGTCGGTTGACGGCCCGTTCCCAGGCGTTCCGTCGGACAGGGGGCGCCGTCGCTCTGTCCTGGTTGTCGTTCGAGCTGAGCGCATTAAGCACGGAAGAGCGGGAGGTTCGGAGGGAGAGAAATCGGCTGGGAGTCTCTCTAACGAGTAGGGGGCCGTCAGGGGGGTGACAGTCATTGACGCAGTCGCATAGTTTAATGGGTAGCCGAATGCAGGCGAAAAAAGACTGTGGACGCGAGCACAACAAGGCACTCGAAACCGTAGTTGTCGTCGCAATGGCGCATGACTTCGGCAAGTTCACTAAGGCAGGTTCTTCAATGATTATTCGCGGGACAGGACGCGAGGGAGGCTAAATGACAACTGCACCCACCCCCAGTTCGGGATCCGTTCCTGCGACGACGGATACCCCACCACCGGAGACTGGACCCCGCTATCAACATGATGTCCTGCGGCAAGCGAGACTGTTGCGAGATGCGCTGCAATCCGACAAGATCCGGATAGGGTGTTTCCTGGGCGCAGGATGCCCATCTGGTATTTACGATCAGGACGGGAAAAGAACTAAGCCACTAATCCCAGATGTTGCGCGGCTAACGTCCGATGTGCGAGCCGAGCTGGAGGCCTCGGACGCTGGCAAGGGAACTGATGACAAGCTGGCTCCGAGCTGGGACAAGCTTTCCCGAGCCTGCAAAGATGGTGGCGAGGAATCTCCCAACATCGAGCACATTCTCTCAGAGTTGCGGACACTAACAGCAAGGCGAGGCACTGGGGAGGTTGACGGACTCAGTAAGGACACGCTTGAGATACTGGATCGGAAGGTATGCGATCTGGTGGTGTCTGCCGTAGGAAAACCTCTCCCTTCATACCGTTGCTCTTATCATCGACTCGCATCATGGGTCGGCGGTCTACAGCGTACCGCCCCCATTGACCTGTTTACGCCCAACTATGACTTGCTCATCGAAGAGGCGTTCGAATGCCAGAGAATGCCTCACTTCGATGGCTTCGTGGGTTCCCGCGAACCCTTCTTTGATATCGCATCTATTGAACAGGATGCTCTTCCTCGCAGATGGGCGCGACTGTGGAAACTACACGGGTCCATCAATTGGCAGCGCCGCGAGGACGGCGCAGTCTTTCGAGCACAAGGTCCTGCTGCGGAAGGCAAAGCGATGATCTACCCGTCACACCTGAAATACGATCAGAGTCGTCGAATGCCATATCTCGCGATGATCGATCGACTTCGCGCATTCTTCCGTCCGACTGCCGCTGCACCAGTATTCGGTCCGCCTGTACTGGTGGTGTGCGGATACTCCTTTTCTGATGATCATCTTAATGAAGTTCTCCTGGATGGACTTCGGGGAAACCAGGCCGCCCAGTGTTTTGTATTGGCGTATGGCTCGCTCGCCGAGTCAGAGACTGTGGTGAAATTTGCAAGCGAACAACCGAACATGACTGTCCTAGCATGCGACGGTGCGGTAGTTGGAACCAGAGCGGCGGCATATGCGTCACTTCATTCCGATGCAGGCGAATCAGATGTCTGGATTCAGGGTGAATCTGGTGATCGCACCGCAGCAACTGGTTCCACTGAATCGGTGCGCTGCAGGCTCGGCGACTTTCATTACTTCACGCTATTCCTCGAGCAACTCTATAGCGATAGGAGTGAGGTCGAACATGCCGCACTCTGATCCAGATCCGACGAGACTGGGTACGGTCGAGGATGTCACAGGCTCGCGGGTTAGTGTCAAGCTCGACTCTGAAACGGCTCACGGCCTCGTCTTTGTCCGAGGGGAGGGTTACCGCGTCGGCCAGGTCGGGAGTTTTGTCCGCATTCCTGCTGGGTACGTTGATCTTTTCGGCATTGTCGTACAGGTGGGCGCGGGCGCGGCCCCCGGCCCCCCTGAAGCGATACCACAACTTGGAAGTCGGTGGCTGCGGATTGAACTCGTCGGAGAGGGGCGTCGGGGCGAGGATTTTGAGCGCGGAATTTCGCAGTACCCATCGATCGGAGACTCTGTACACATCGTCACGGAAACGGATCTTCGCTCGGTCTATGCGCCGACAGACGCGGAATCGCACGTTGCTCTTGGACGAGTTGCAAGCTCGGAGGGTATTCGGGCATATGTGGATCTCAATCGACTCGTTAGTCGGCATTGCACAGTTGTCGGTAGCACAGGTTCGGGCAAGTCTACCGCTGTCGCTAGCCTTCTTTGTGCCGTGTCAGATGAGACCAAGTTTCCCGCAGCCCGCATAGTACTGCTCGATCTTCATGGTGAGTATGCGGGCGCGTTCGGAGACCGAGCAAATGTGTTCCGAATCGGTGCGGACAGTTCGAGAGGCGAGAAGGAGCTGCATGTTCCTTACTGGGCTCTGACTGCTGACGAATTCACTGCGATTTCAATGGGGCCGCTATCTGGAACACCTTTGGCGCTCACCCAAGAGTGGATCCTGGACAAGCGGAGGATATCGAGGCCAGCCGAGAATGATCACGGGATTCCAGAGGCTGACATAACAGTTGACACTCCGCTTCCCTTTTCAGTCCGCGAGCTCTGGCTCCACCTCTACACCGTTCAATGTGCCAACCACACGGTCAGTCCCCAGCAGAACCAGACCGTTGATTCAAGAGCGTATCAGCAATACGGAGAGCCCCCGAAGGATTTGGTGGGTGACAGTGACCAGTTGTTGCGGCCAATGTTTCTTCCCGTGGATCAGTCTACTGGAGCAAACCCAAAGGTATACAAAGGCGAGTACTCAGGGCAATCGCGCACGCACCTCGACAGCCTAGAGGTCAAACTTCGTGATCCTCGGATGAAGTTCCTGTTCCAGCCTGGAGAGTGGTCTGTTACCAAAAATGGCAGCACGACCGCTGATCTTGACTCGCTGCTCAGTAGTTGGCTTGGTAGCAAGAGGCCCATCTCAGTATTCGACCTATCCGGAATCCCAAAGGGTGTGCTGGACGATCTCGTTGGGGCGATGCTGCGAATTCTGTACGACGGGCTATTCTGGGGTAGGAAAAGTCCTGAAGGCGGCCGAGATCGACCTCTGCTCATTGTTCTGGAAGAGGCTCATTCTTATCTCGGACACGAGTCGAAGAGTCGTGCTTCTGTTGCTGCTCGCCAGATCGCAAAAGAAGGCCGCAAGTATGGCGTTGGTCTGATGCTTGTGAGCCAGCGACCGTCAGAGATTGATAGCACCATTCTTTCGCAGTGCGGTACTACGATCGCACTTCGCCTGACTAACGAATCGGATCGCGGGCACATTCGTTCGTGCTCTTCAGATGGTCTTGAAGGCCTGTTTGCCATGCTGCCAATTCTGCGAACAGGTGAAGCACTCTTGGTTGGTGAATCTGTGAACATGCCCGTGAGAGTCATGATCGACAGACCGAAGGATGAGAATTGCCCTGATAGCCATGACCCACTGGTTGTCACGAAGTGCGGCAAAGATGGGAAGCGGGCGGCACGTGTCGGCTGGACACAGCCGCTTGCGACTGAGGACTACACTGCGATGGTGAGAGCTTGGCGAACGCAGATTCCGGAAAACTAGTCTAGGAGTAGTTCTGATGGATCGCATTCCCGTTTCTTCGTCGAACATATCGTCTATCGGATACGACTCTCACGCCTGCGCGCTCGAAATCGAGTTCAACAATGGGGCGGTCTACCAATATGCAGGTGTTCCCAAAGAGGAGTACGATGAGCTAATGGCCGCAAGCTCGCACGGCCAGTATTTCAACGCCAACATCAAGCACGTGTATTCTGTGACAAAGCTCTAGTCTGCGCGCGCTATCAGTTATGCGATAACAGGACATATCGGCAACCGGGTTTTGGCGTCAAGGCTAAGTCACTGCGAAAAAAGGGCCAGCACCGCTCGGGAGGTGATGGCGCGACACCGCGATGTCAACTGTCGTCATCAGAACGGTCAGTCTTGTCCAGCTGTGCGAACTTGGCAGCCATCGTCGGATTCTTGCGTGTCAGTTTCTTGATGGTGACATCCTGGGCCTTATTGTTCGCAAGACGGAGGTTTCGATCAGTTCCTAGGAGTGCGTCCTTCGTCTTCTGCAAGTGGTTAATTGACTTGTCGATCTCGTCAATCGCAGTCTGAAACTTTCGAGAGGCTAAGTCGTAGTTCTTCGAAAACGCCGTTTTGAACTTCTCGAGATCGTCTTCAAAACTGGTGATATCTACGTTCTGAGCCTTGACGAGCGCAAGCTCCTTTTTGTAGTCAACTGACTTCATCGCGGCATTGCGTAGAAGCGTAATGATCGGGATAAAGAACTGGGGCCGGATGACGTACATCTTGGGGTAGCGGTGAAACACATCGACGATACCAGAGTTGTACAGCTCGCTGTCGGATTCAAGTAGTGAAACAAGTACCGCGTACTCACAGTCTTTCTCGGTCCGGTCGTTGTGCAGCTCCTTGAGGAAGTCTTCATTCTTCTTCTTCGTTGCTGTGGTGTCGCTTTCGTTCTTCATCTCGAACATGATCGAGACTATCTCTGTGCCATCCTCAGCCGAGTCTCGGAAGACGTAGTCGCCCTTGCTGCCTGATGAAGCGTCGTTGTCCTTCTCGAAGAAAGCGTTGGGAAACGCAGTAGCTCGGATGCGGTTGAATTCGGTTTCGCAGTGCTGTTCGAGTGTCTCGCCGACCATCTTGGTCGAGAGGCGGGCCTTCATATCTCGCAAGCGCTCGATTGCTTCATCGCGATCCTTGAGTTGCGTTTCGTACTTGTCCTTGAGAGATTGTTCGCCGAGTCGCTTCTCGAGCTCAGACTGTCTTAGGCTGCTCTGTAAATCATCCCGCTCTTTCTCCACGGCGCGAACAGCCTGGCTGACCGCAAGTTGTTGCGCAATGTCGTTGGCATCGACTTTTGCCTTTAGGCTCTGAATCTCAGCGTCTTTGGCTGAGGCAGCTTCCTGCATGGCACTGTTGAGTGCATTCTTCGCAAGTGCAACAGCGTTCTGCTTCTCCTTCTCAGCTAATTCAAGCCGATCGCGTATCTGCTGCTCGAATTCGCTGTTCCGTACTTGGTTTAGGATTTCCGCGTAACCAGATTCGTCAACTTTGAACGCCTTTTTGCAATTCGGGCAAATGATCTCGTGCATATCTACTCCCTCTATGAAACGAATGTGGGCAGCATAGGCTTGGCTCATTGACGTTGGGCACCAGTCAATGACCGTACTGATGCTCGTGGACGTAGCTCGCGTGCTCATCGCGCAATCTCTCTCGCGTCGCGCGCGTTTGCTCTATCTTGAATTCAGAGTTCTGCATGGAATCTTGCTGTCTGCTGCCGGTTCACCACACTCACAAATCGGGGATACCAAATAATGGTGGCGAGTTTACGTCCGAGCCGTATGCGGAGCTTCAGGGGGGCTTCGCTGCTGCGGAGGGGACAGGAGGGGCGGTTGATCGGGTCTGGCCCGACGAAGTCGGGTCAACGTTCTTGGTGTCCGGTATACCAAAGTGACGTTCTGCGCAAAAAGAATGTAGTCATGCTCGCAAGGTTGGTGCTCACTTCGTCAAGCTAACAGTCCGCGGGTCAGCGATGGTCCCTCGCGATATCTTCGCGGTACGCCCTTGCGAACTCCGCCACCACCGGGCTGACCTTGTCGTTCGGTTTTTCGCCCCTGAGATGCCAATCCAATATGTCACCGACTGGCCGACCGACTGCGTTCGCCATCGCTAGCAGTGTTCTCCCATACGATTGCACGAGTCCACCACGCCACCGTTCATGCGTCTTCGGATCCATCGCCGGTGAAACGGCTACGGTTTCGTGTCCTCCGATTACCCTCTCCCACCACGCCAGTCGCGGGCGGCGGGCCAGCTCGCTCCGGCCGTTCTTCTCGCGGAAGTCCACAGCACCGAAGATTAGGGCGACGAGCTTCGACGACCAATCGCCGCTACAACCTGCGCTGTAGAGCTTCTGTGCGATCGAGATCGCTCGTTCGTCCTTCCATTCGATTTCCAGCCGCTCCCACCGGCCGATCGCGGCTGCCTTCTGTTCGAGGCCCTTGTCGTAGATCCGCCCACACACAGCTGATTCGCGTGAACCGAGCTTGAGCAGGAGCCGAGTGGGTGTGCCGTCAGCCTCATATTCGTTGTTAGGGCTCCATTTCCGGAGCATGCATAATTCCATGCGTCGGCACGAAGTTTCGGCGTTCTGGCAGACCTCGAGGCGCTGGTCAATGAAGTCGATCGCACCATCGATACGGGTCGGCTTGATCCCCTTCTCTATGAGTCGTCGGAAGAGCATCATGCGGTCATCTCCGCTCAATAGCCGCAGCCGCCCGCCTTGGATGTCCACCTGGCAGATATCCGATCCGTGACCCCAGCTCACCAGGATGCCTGGCTCCCAGTGCAGCCCGTGTTTGAAGTACTTGGCGCCCTTCGAGCCTTTGTGCTCGGCGCCGAACATCGACTCCAGCATTTGCATCAGCTCTTCACGATAGTTGTCAAGACCTGTGAATCGCATCCAGTCGAGGCCTACATAGGTCCCTGCCTGTGGTAGTTGCGGCTCATCAGGGTGGGTTTCTATCCCCGGTGTTACAGAACGGGGATAGGAGCCAGGTGCCTCGCTCATGAGGCACCTCCGGAGCCGTCGGACGTAGCGTCGGGCTGCGCCGACGCAACGTCCGCGCCGGCATGTGGGGCGTCGCAGGCGTGGGTGACCCCGCTCTCTCTGCCGTGCTCGCATGGTAGGGCCATGCGGCCCCGGCTCCGCTCGTCAGAGAGAGCGGGGTCACCCTGCGGAACGTGCCGAGTGCTCGGATGTCTCCAGGGTTGCGTAAGTGCAACGATGCCCGCGCGGACATCCGGTGGCATCTGCGCCCAACAGGAGACGACTATCTCGAGCGAGCGCAAGGCCTGTGCGTCCATGTGTGCGTCACACGCTGCTGACAGGCTGGGAGCACGCGAAACACGGGGGTTCGATTCCCCCCGGCTCCATTTCTGACGACGATTGAGCGGGCGGATGCCGCCGGATTCGTTCGGCGCTCAGGCGCCGCCGCACCCGGCTGCGGACGCCTCGTCAACGAGCCCTTCGATGAACCTGGAGAATCGGCGGAGCGAATCAAGATGCTCTTCGCCGATGCCATCAGGATCGAAGTGCATCACGTCATTCCTGATCTCCCGCACCTTGTCGAGTTCCTTCACAAACTCACTGCGATCGATGCGGAGCCCCAGCTTCTTCCAGTTCTCCGGGTTTTCGACGAGGCGCTTGTACTCACCGAAGGTCAGGTCTGCGACTTTCTCGACGCGACGGCCGTCATCGTCCGGATCCCGCACGCTCGAGAGCGCCTCGGCGTCAAAGCCGGCCTTCTCGATGAGATGACGCAGGTGGTTTTCGATGTCTCCTAGGACGAGAAACGGCTCAGCGAGGGCGTGAAACTGCTCGGAGATATCAGTCGCGGTCACGATCCCCTTGATTCGCTTGTCTCCACCTCGCACCAGCACGCAGTCGTGCTCGCTGACCCGCTGAATGACCCGGAAGATCGACTCGGTCTCGGGGACCTCCGGCGCCTCGCACATGCAATGTCGCACTTCGGTGCATGCCTGTGCCGCCGCGAGCTTCTCGCCAATCGAGCGCCATGAAATCAGGCCCTTGAGTTCCCGTGGATTCGTCATCACGGGCAGCTGAGAGTAGCCGCGCATCTTCATGAGCGTGACGGCTTTCTCGATCGTGTCATTCGGCGCGACGCTTGTCGGCGCTGTGTTCGCCGCTCGCAGCCGGCTGATCTGATGCATCGGCCCGTCCGGGCGCGTTGCACTCTGGGGTTCGGATGCCTCGGTCGCCGATTCCTGAGCCGCGGCCGCTTCGGTCTCGGCCGCATCGTCGCCGATCAGTTTCTTCAGGTCGTCGCGCCGGGCGATGTAGATCGGCGCATCGATATAGGCGCCGGCGAAGGACGGGAACGTCACCACATCGAGTCGGGCAAGGTGAGCGACGATCTGTTCGGTGATCCAGGAGCCGCGCCTGGCGTAGCCGTACCAGCCGAGCATCTCACGGGGTGTGACTTTCTGCGGCTCTTGATTCGCCTTCGCCAGGTCTGCCGTTTCTTTGAGTTCCTTGGCCGTGCGCATCTTCTAATTCTCTGCCTTGTTGGTGGCGGTCTCATCCGACCAGCCGCCGCGGAAATACTCGAAGGCCCGCTCTCGGTGCTCTTCATACGCGGCGACGGGATACTCCAGTCCTCGATGATTGCTCGCCACCCATCGGTAGTACGCTTTCAGCTCTGAAAGAATGATCTCACGACGGCGCACGTCCTTCTCTCGGCCGTCATCCCACCATCGCCAGTACACCGAAGTAAATGGTTGCTTCTTCCCGGCCGCGAATGATCTGGCGGTGATGTCGACGAAATACCCGAAGGGCGGCGCTTTCGCTTCCGCCATGTATGCCTGGCCGATCGCCGTGCCCAGCGCCACTGCGCCCTTGTAGCCGGCACGTTGCTGTAGTGTGTTGCTTCCCTTGGCAAGCTCGGCGCCTGGAATGATTCGCCCTGCTGCGATTCCGCCGCGAACAAGGAACCGCTGCGACATCTTCTCTTCAGACACAAACGCATTCGCAAGGCTCAGCATGGTGGTCCGCAGAACGGACTCGAAGATCTCCTGCTGCCCAGCTGTGATATAGCAGCCATCGATCACCGGATACACTCGCGCACCCTCGCGATCATGTGCGGCAGTGAACGCGGCTGTGTGGATCTTGCCGATGAAGTTGGCAGTCTGAAACAGCGAGCGCCCCATCGCTGACTTGGCGCCCATCAGATCGACCCATGCGACATTCTGGTTCTTTGTGCCGTCGATTCGACTGGCGTCGAAGAACGGTCTCTTCTCTGGCGGGAAGAGAGCGGCTCGCTCCTGAGCGTCGGCATCGCCTCCATCAACTTGTGATGCATCGTCATTCATCGACGTCGCCCTCTGAGTTGGTGACAAACGCATCCGGCCAGCCGCCGTGGGCTTGGATCACTTCGTCGATCTCGCCCATCAGGCGAATGGTTTCATTGAGGGCGATGACGATGCGGTGGTAGTGATTGATGTCGTCATCGGTGAGCACGCGACCGGGGCGAGCGTTCTTGCCGCCCTTCTTCTTGCGGTCGCTGAGCCACTTGTGGCAGACCTGGTAGCCGCCGATGTGGAAGTTCCATACTTCCTCGGGCACGCCGTCGAAGTAGGCGGTGTCGTTGATGTACACCCGCCCGATTCCATCGCCAAAGTCTGGCGAATCTGACATTGACCTGTGAGTCTCGCCGACTCGCCGAACCTCGCGATCGCCCTCGTCATCGAAAGAAGTAATGAACTTGTCGAATGGAGTAGTCTTCCCAGAACCGCCCTGATTCCACGTGGCGTGTTCATAATCGTCTTCGAGAAGGTGAAGCGCCACTAGGTCAGCGCCAATCTTGGCAAGACGTTTAGTCGTATCTCTACTGCTGCTTGGGATGCGCGGAAAATCCTGGGAAAGCTGTCCCCGGAACTCCTGCCGGTAGTGGGGCGAATGCAGAATGGCGTACACGTAGTGGAGCAGATGAAAAGCAACATGACTAGGTTCTGCAAGATCGCAAACCTCGGCAGAATTCAGAAGTTTGACCCCAAGCTGCGAGATGTTGGCTGCATGGTCTATCGCCGTGCGATTGAGCCCGCGTTCAACGCGGAGTACGGGGATCACAAGCGCATCATCCAGATTAGAAACAAAGTCCTTCGCAACGAGGCCTCGGCCAACAAAGGCGCCGGCGGATAGCTCAGTTCTGTCTCGGCGGAGTACGCAAAGCGCGACGTTCTCTCTGGTCATGTGAGCCATAGTTATTGCTTTCGGCTCACAGACAAACTCTCGAAGATAGACGATGTATCTTGTGTCGAATGGCCGATAGCGAATGCCCTTCACATGTTCTGCCAAATTGCCCCTTTCGGCGCGGCGTCGCGCCCTGTCGATATCGAAATGGGCTGTCGTGCAGAGACCAAGAGATTGAGTCAGTTCCTCATTAGTCTGGTCTCGAAAGGCCAACTGCTTCACAAGAGAGGTCGCCTCGGCCGGATCGAAACCGACAACGAATGAATCATGTCGAGTCTTGACCCCGGTGCCAACGACCACGTCGCGATCGCGTTGCAGATCGCCCGATCCAAATAGAATCGGCAGCGACGCCCACGAGTCATACTCCGTCCCCACATAGGTCGGGACGAATCGATCCCCCTCGATCTCATGGAATTCCAACTCATTGGATGTGTTGGACTGCAGGAGTTCATACTTGAATTGCCGTCCGCCGGTCAACGATCCGTATTCGACGCATGACCGTCGGCTCGAAGATCCCAATCGCATTAGTCCGACAGCGACGCCCTGGGTAATATCGAAGACATTCTGATCTCCACCATCAGCAACTCGCCGCATCGCACCATGAAGATTCAAGCATCGAATCTGTCCGAATGACTGTCGCAATGATCGTCGCATGTCAACAAAAAGTGTGCCGTCCAAATAGCCATGGTCTGTAACAAACCCGAGGACTCCATGCCCGGAGGCACCCAACAGGACTTCTGCGAGTCGAACGAAGTAGACGTAGTCGTTCGAGAGCCTCTGGATTTGGCGCTCGGAATGTCGAACAGTGACTTTGTAAGGTTCTACGAGTGAGCGGATCCAGTCGTTCTGGTTTGATGCAAACCCTGAATAAGGCGGATTCCCGATCACTACTACTGGCCTCAGCTGCGCCTTCACCAGATTCGCAGCGCGAGCCTCATGGGCCAGAAACGGAGCGACAAACTCGAGCATCTCGCTGAGATCTTGTGGCGGTTCAAGTGAGTTCGTTAGGAATGCCCGTAGTCGCTCGCTCGAGCGAAACTGGTAGCCAGATTCGGCGAGCTTCAGACCGACCTTCATATGGCAGATTGCATAAGGAGCCATCATCAGCTCGAAGCCGTATAAGCGCGGCAGGAGGTGCTCGGCGACGTAGTCGTTCCAGAGAGTCTCAAGCTCAAGCTCGCCGTAGCCCTCGGAGAGCCAGTGCTCTTTCATGCGGCTGTGGATGAGGTCGATTGTCTCGACGAGGAAAGTGCCCGTGCCGCAGGCGGGGTCGAGAATCTGAACGAAGTGATCGTCTTCGGAGATTCCCTTGGGGATGGTCAGGTACTCGTGCCGCTGACTCATCTCGCCCCACGTGCTGGTGTCTGCAAGGCCGAGCGGCAGGCCGAACTCCTCGCGAAGAATCTCATCGACGGAGCGCACGATGAAGGACACGACGGGCTTGGGTGTGTAGTAGATTCCGCGCTTGACGCGCTGCTGCGCGTCGTACTGCTTCATGAAGTCCTCGTAAAAGTGGATGATCGGATCTTCGCCGGCGCGTGTGCGCCCGAAATCGGCGACGATAGGCTCCATGTCTGTGTCGCGTAGAAGTTCGACGACTTCATTCACTCCGAGTTCATCGAAATCAATTCCATCGCGTCCGCCCGGCACCTCGCCGTTCTGCCGCCCGCCGACGCGAATGAACTCCTGCATGAGTTCTTTCAGGAACGGACTCGTCGAGGTGACCATTTCGGCGATGTCATCTGTAACAAGGCCGGCGGGCCGGCTGATGCGCGCAGACAGCAGGCCGTAGGTAATCGTCTGGGCATACATGTCGGCGAATCCCTTCTCATCAAGATCGTGGATGAGGGAATCGCGGAACGCCGCGTGAAGCTTGCGGATGGGGCCCTTTGAGGTCTCGGCATCCATGGCGCGGAGCGCCTTGTCGCGAATGCGAATTGCGAGTTTCGCGAGCGCACTGACCAGTTCTCTGGTCGTCTTCGGCACCTGGCGAGGCTCCCAGATGAAACCGCTGCGCCAGCGCTGTCGCCAGTCATCGGGTTCTTCGCCATCTTCCCATGCGAGATGGGTCTTGAGGCGCGTCTCGACGAGGTCGATGCGCCGTGCGGTGTCATCGGCATCCCATCCAAGCACGCGCAGCGTGGGCAGGCCATTCTGCGAGTCGTCAGCGAAGTGAGCGAAATCGATCCGGCGTGTTTCTTCATCACCGTAGTTGGAGACGAATATGAGGTCGTCCAGGTCCCATGTCTTGCGCTCGGCCCTGTCAGCGCTCGCGCGCTTCTTCGTGACGAGGCGCGCCAGAATGCGCCGAAGGGCCGTCACCGGCAGGCGCTTGGGCTCGAACTCGATGAAGAAGATGCCGAATGGCTGCTGAGATTCCAACGGTCGCAGCTGCTTGATGACCTTGACCTTGGCGGCGCTCTTCGGATCGAGGCCGAGCTCCTCAGGTTCGTACTCGAACGTAAGATCATCGATGTCCATCTCATCGATGGGCCAGTCGAGTTCTTCCTCCAGATAGACGAGAAGGTCATCGAAGTTCTGAATCCGTGCAAGTTCCAGTCCAGAAGCTGGCATGCGTCGCGCTCCGTAGTCAGCGGGATCAGCGCTCCTTGCGCCTCAGCGTTCCCGTCTTGCGCGCTGACGACAGCGCGCGCCAGAAGTCATGCGCCGAGAGGTCCATTCCCGTGCGCCTGTTGAACGCCTCGCGCATGCGCTCGAACTCGATCGTGTAAGGCAGGTCATCCACCGTGCGCGGCTCGGCGGCGTAGAGCTCGATCAACACCTCGCGCCCGGTGTGATCCAGTTCAGCCCAGGTCAATGGCTCAGGTCCATCCACGCGACCAGACGGCCGCGCACGCCCGCCGGCGCGTCGCGCGAGCGCAGGTAGCCCCTGTGCAGGTGCTTCTCCACGGCCTTGCGCGCGGTGTCGAAATCGGTCGTTGAGATTTCTACGTGTCTTGCGGTGTCGGGTTCGGAGCGGATGAAGGCCGCGATCTCCGTCGGCTCGCTCAGGATCTCGTTGTCCTCGCAGTTGTAGAGCAGCCAGATCGTCTCGCCCTTCTCTTCCGTCCAGCGCTCGCGCAGCTCCACCTCCTCAGGGGAGGCTTTGTCGAACCCGGGCATGGCGTAGCAGAAGAAGACGCCGCGGCCAGAGAGCGTGTGACTCGGGTCAAACTGGCGTCCGGAGTAGATCTGACTCGGGAACCTGTCGAGGCGATCTTCGAGCGCATCGTCGGCCCCCAATATCCTCTGGTATTCGAGGCGAAGTTCTTCGAGCCTCGACTTCCTGCCGTCGTACTTGGCGTTGATATCGCGCAGTGCCTCGTAGTCGTCATCCGGCGTCAGCAGCTGGCTTCCCTCGATGCCGAAGACCTTGCTGATGCGGAGCGTCTTCCTGCTGACGCGGCTGTAAAGGCCCAGCAGATTCTCCAGATAGTCCGGCGGGAGAAAGTTCCAGTAGACGACTCGGCCCCGATCCGTCGCGAAATTCGGATGGGCCTTGATGATGGCCTCTTCGATGCCGGCGTTCATGCGCCGATCGACACGGCCGATGCGCTGCATCAGGCGCACAGGGTTCCAATGCAGGTCGTAGTTGATCAGACGCGTGGCGTCCTGCAGGTTAAGTCCTTCGGACAGAACATCCGTCGAGATCAGCACGCGCAGTTCTTCTTCACCGGCCTCAGCCAGCTTCGAGCTGGATGAGCCGTTGTAGAAGGGCGCGAATCGCTCGATGATCCCGAGCCTGGCCTCAGGCGAAGTTCCCCCGTCGATCACGTGGACGCCGTCGATCCCGGCGTCCTTCAGGCCCTTGCCGATGTGTTTGGCGGTGTCGGAGAACTCGGAGAAGATGAGGACCTTGCGGCCTTTGAGGTCCTTGTCGGACTTCACCATGCTGATCAGCTTCTGGAGCTTGTCGTCGTGCTTCGGCGCAAGCTTCTGAAGGCTCTTGAGGAAGTCCGCGAGCTCGTTGAGGTCGTCGATCGTGTTGTCGATCATGTCCTCGACGCGGTGCTCGTCACGGCTGAGCCTGACGATCTCGAGCTTGAGCTCTTCCGGAATCAGATCCTCTTCGGCATCCGCCTCGTCGTCGAATAGTCCCTGCTGATGGCGCTCCGCGAAGGGCTGGTGTTCGTGGACGATGCCCAGGATCTTCTCGAACTTGTGCTTCCACTTGTCGAGTCTGTCTTTCTCGTGCGGCGATTCGCAATGGACAGAGAGCCATGCAAGCATCTTGAGGAGCAATCGCTCGCAGGACGCCTCGAATGACTTCGCGGAGCTCTCGAAGCGCTTCAGGAAGTTCGTTCGGATGAGGCCGATGACCTGCGTCTGACGATTTGCCTCGATCGCCGTCTCTTTCGTGTCTTCCGGTGAAATCTCGTACGCAGAGGGGTTGTAGATGGCGAGGCGGAAGAGTGGGTCCTTCTTGTGGAACGCCTTGTCTACGGCATCGAGGAGCTCGCCGTAGGTCTTTCGCACGTTGTAGTGCGCAACCTGCGGGTCATCACGGATTGGAAACTGCGCCGAGTCGCCTCGCTGAGCCTTCTGGCTGTCCTTCACGAACGAACGGCTGCGCTGCACAACGATCTTGGTGAAGAGCCGATCGGACTCAAGAACCTCTCCGGCTTCGTCGGCGTCGGTGAAGATCGCGTCCTGGCCTTCTTCAAGCTCTCTGATCTCATTCTCAAGCTTCGTGAAGTGACCACGGAGACTCTGGATTCCGAGCGCGGCGAAGTGATCTTCCTTCTTGCGCGAGAAGAGCTCGATCATGTGACGAAGGTCGTTGATGTGGTTGTTGACAGGCGTTGCCGTAAGCAGGAATACCTGCTTCGGGCCGCATGGCCCTGAGTCCAGCATGTGGTAGAGCCGGCGATATCTGGATGGCTCCCGCCCGTCACGAGCCCTGATGAGATTGGGATTCTCGGAATCAACTTCGACCTGGACGCCGGGATTGCGGAAGTGATGAGCTTCATCGATGACGATCGCCTCGGCCTTCTCGCGAATCGTTTGCATCAGCGCGGGCCAGTCGACGTCTTTCGATTCCTTGCGCGTGATGTCTGTGTGATTGATGATCTGGAGCTTGCTGAACGCCCCATCCAGCAGCTCGGGGCAGTACATCCTGAGTGAGGCTTCCCATACAGCCTTCCTCGCGGCCTTCGGGACGATAAGGACGACATTGCGCCGCTCGTACATCACGAGGCGTTCCAGGAGCATCATTCCGATGAATGTCTTGCCGAGACCGACGCCGTCACAGAGGAAGGCGCCGTTGAACTGATCTGCGATCGCGATCAGATTGCGGTAGCCGTCCTTCTGGTACGTATCGAGCGTCTTATAGACACGAGATCCACCCTCTGCGACAGGCTTCTCATCCCAATCCTTCGCGGGCGTTGGCGCATCCCTGAAAAGATGGTGAAGAGACTGGGCGTAGATCTCGAACGGTGATCGAGGTTCGGTGTGTCGCGCGATGATCCTGAGAATCTCAGCCGCGACGTCTTCGCCGTCTTTCCAATGATCTTCGAACCACTCCTGCAACACCGCGACATCTGTGCCATCGAGACGGACATTGAGTTCAATATTCTCGCACAGACCGGGATGAGTGAAGTTGGATGAACCGACAAGCGCTGCGGATCCGAGCACTTCGTCGCGGGCGTGCGTGATGTACGCCTTGGCGTGAAACTTGTCCTTGCGGTACACACGGCAATCGATCTTCCCGGATCGAATCGCATCCACGATCGCCGCAACACCGGTCAGGAATACATTCTTCTTCTTCTCTTCTTCGATGGAGCCATCCAGACGACCCTGAATGAGCCCGAATGACTCTGCGAAGGCGCGCTTCGTGCGAAGGCTGACCTCGTCTCCCATGAGGATTCGGAAGCCATCAACTTGTCGCCAGTGATCTTCGAGCGCCAGAAGCGAACCGATCTCGAAGAACCCCGTCGCAATGTCCATCTGCGTGGCGTACTTACACCACTGTTCGAGATAACGAACGGCTTTCCATTCAGCATCGCTGTTGTCAACGATGAACAGCTCGCCAGCCGTGGCCTTGCTTGTACGCACCGGCATTCCCACCCCCTCGGCACGATCGCCGATTGGTCCAGAACAGGGCCAGAGTAACCGGATCTACGTGTCCGATGCGAATTGGCGTGGGTTACGCACTGAGCATTGAGCGAAGCCGCTCCTCGAACGGGAGCGGAGACTGCGACTCGGATTCGCCTTGAAGCAGGTAGTCGACCAGTGCACCGGGCGTGATATTGGCGACTTTGGCAAGTCGAAGGAGCGGCCGACCGTACGAGCGCGCGAATCCGTCTCGCCATTTCTCCAGTGACCGATCTCGGAGAACGGGGCGCGGCCTGATCAGGTTGCTGCCAGCGATCTCGCTCCACCATTCGCACCGAGGTCTTCTTGCCAGCTCAGAACGGCCGTTTTGCATACGGAAGTCAAACGCGCCAGCGATCAAGCCTCTGATCGTCGAGTTCGGATCATTCGATTGTGCGAGAGTCTGGGCGACCTCTCGTACCTTCTCACCCTTGAATTCGGCCTCGATTCGTTCCCACTCCCCTGGCGAGGGGATCTTCTGTTCGAGGCCTTTGTCATAGATGCGCGCACAGACATCAGATTCACGATTGCCAAGACTCAGATGGAGTTTCACTGGGCTGAGTCTCGGGCCGTAGTTGCACTGGGGCTCCCAGGTCCGAAGTAGACAAAGTTCATCGCGCTCGCACGAGTCTCGAGCATTCTCAAATATCCTGAGTGCTTGTCCGACGAAGTCGAATGCCTGGTCGATCCTCGTGAGCCGAAGTCCAATGCCCAGCATGTCAGAGAGAGTTCGAACCTGCTCATCGAGGGTCATTTTCTCGAGCTGATCACCACGCACATCGAGTTGCGCGACTCCCTGATTATGCCCGTAACTGACCCGGGTCCCGGATTGCCAATCCAGCCCGTGTCTGTAATGGCGTGCGCCGAATGTCGAGCGCGCGTCATCACCCCATTTCTTCATGGCGAACTCAACGACTCTCTCGAGGTATTCCTCACTGCACGTACCTCGGAGCCAATCGACGCTGACAAATATGCCTGGCTCCAACTGCGACTTGGGAACAAGATGGGTTTCTATCCCCGGTGTTACAGAGCGGGGATAGGTCTGAGGGGAGGTCATGATCGCGCCTCCCCACTGTCGTTAGATGACGCGTCGTGTCGCTTGGCGGCGGCGTCGGACAAGCCGACGCTCGCCGCTGATCGCTCGGACGTCTCATTTGCATTCGTGCTGCGCCGTTCGACGCCCCTGCCGCGCTCGCATGGTACGCCCTGAAGGGCATTGCTCCGCACGTCAGGGTCGCCGCCCGGCTTGCAGCCGGTCGAACTCGCAGCTTGCATATCGGCGGCTCGTGCGGCGAGCGTCGTGCGAACGATCTCGCAAATGGCATTCTGCGTAGTTCGCCCGAGTCTGGGCCACACCGCGACGATCTCTGCAAGCGCCGCGTGTGAGTCTATTTGTGCGTCATCCCCCGCTGGCGGGCTCGAATGCTCGATAACCGGGACATTCGATTCCCCCCGGCTCCATTTTCACGAGTGCGTAAGTTCAAGCGCGATAGCGCACTCACCACCGATACGACGCATACAACCCAAGCATGTGTATGTCCGCGTCATAGTCGCCCGAGAGGCGGCCCGTTGACTGGTTGTAGTTCTGATCAATCTCGTTGTCGCCCAGCCAGATGTACGTGTAGTTCGCGCCGAAGCGCCATCGCTCGTTCATCTCGTACTCGAAACCTGCGCTCAGGCGGATCTGCTCATCGGCCGGCAGATCCGGCGTTCGATCCTCATCATCGACCGGCGAAGAGTTGTAACCCGCGCCGAACATGAGCAGCCACTGGTCGGAAGCCTTGATGTGCGCGCCGAGCGAGAAGCCCCACACATCGTCCCAATTGCGCGGGATGTCGACCGATGTGCCGGCGTCGCCATCCACCTCGATCGACGTGCGATTGAAATTGCTCCAGTCCTGCCAGGCGACGCTGCCCAGGAGCGCAACGCGATCGTTGATCTCGTGATACGCGCTGAATGTCACGCTCTGTGGGATCTTGAATCCCGATGAGATGGAGCGTCCGACGTTGATGGCGCCGACGTTTTCGAAGGCTTCGAAGTCGCCGTCAAGATTGTGGCTGACCTGCGACCTGTAGAGAACGCCGAGGCGTGTCGTCTCGGTGGGCTCCCAGAGCAGCGAGGCGGAGGCGCCGACATCCCAGCTGTCGCCGTCGAGTTTCGCTCGGGCGTCGGGGAGATTGCCCGGCAGGTTGATCCTGAGCTTCTGCTCGAAATCCACGTATTGAATCGAGACGCCCGCGCCGATCGACCACTGCTCATCGATGCGGAAGGCGAATGACGGCTCGATATTCACCGCCACCAGATCAACCTCCGTGACGTAGTAGCGCCCAGCCCAGTTGTCCTTGGGATCGAGCCCGATGCCGACGGGCACGGAGACGCTGAAGCCGACTGCGAATCGATCCGTGAGGGGCGCCGCCAGGAAGAGGCCGCCGGCCGGAAAGAAATCGCCCTGGTCGCCGCCATCGCCGCCGGTCGCGGTCGAGTTGCTGTCCGGATCGAACTCGGTCCTCAGGACGAACGGCGAGAGCGTCAGCATGACTTCGGGCTTTTCCAGGCGCGTCATGCCGGCTGCGTTGAGGAGCGATGTGGAGGCGTCGCGCGCGACTGCCGCGGATCCCGCGCGAGCGGTTCCGCTGCTCGGCGTGCCGTCTTCAGGAAGCGCAAGGCCTCCCACCTGCGCGATCGCGCCGCTGGCGATGCCGAGAGCCACGAACGCTGCGAGTGCTGAAGACGCCCTCAATGGATACCGCTCCTCTCGCGCCAGCCGGCGCATTCGTCATCAGCGAACGTCCGCGCGATTTCCCGTGAACGCAATGAGCGCGATGGGTTCGGCATGGGCACAGTCAATCTACTGGAAGGCCGATTGCCTAGCGAGACGGCGGCCTCGCCATCCGGCGGTCCACAGCTCGGGGGAAATACACATGATTCTGAAGGCAACTCGAGCGGCGTCCATTGCGGCGCTGGCGATGATCATCAGCGCGGGCGCACTGAATGGCGCCAATCCCGGCGTGAGCGATTCACGCATTCTGCTTGGTCAGACGTGCTCCTTGCGCGGCGCCGGCAGCGATATCGGCGTCGCGATGAACGCCGGGCTGGAGGCCTGCTTCGCGCAGGTCAACGCCGAGGGCGGCGTGCATGGCCGGCGCGTGGAGCTCAAGGCCATCGACGACGGCGCCCAGCCTGAGAAATGCGTACGAGCCACGAGCACGCTGCTCGACAAGATGCGTGTGCTGGCGCTCATCGGTGGTGTCGGCGCCGAGACCTCGCGGGCGGCGCTGCCGGTCGCCGAGGCGCAGCGGGCGCCAATGGTCGCACCGATGTCCGGCGATGAACTTCTGCGCGTGCCGCATCGGGAGTTCACGATCAACTTGCGAGCGAGCCTGCATCAGGAGATGGAGCGCCTGATCCAGTATCTCGTTGAAGAGCAGGGATATGACCGGATCGCATGCGTGCATCCCAATACGGAACACGGCCGGTCTGCATTTGACGGCGTCGAGCGCGCGCTTTCGCGCCGCAGTATGAGCGCGGTGGCGGACATCTTGCTGCTGCAACAGGGCGATGAGATCGAATCCGCGCTCAAGCACGTTGCGCAAACGAACACGGAAGCAATCATCATCGTGGGTGACGCCCGAGAGAGCGCCGCGTTTATCAAGGCGGCACGAAAGAAGACGGCGCTTGACGACGTTCTCTTCTGTGCCCCGTCCTCTGCTTCCGCCCATCAGCTGAAGCAGGCGCTGGGCGGCGCCGGCGAGGGATGCGTGATATCGCAGGTCGTTCCGTTCCCGTGGGACACGGAGCTTCCGCTCGTCGCCGAGTTCCACAAGGCGATGAAGGCCACTGGTGAAGAGAAACGCATCGGTTTCGCAAGTCTCGAGGGCTATATGGCCGGCAAGCTCTTCTGCCAGGCGCTCGAGAATGTGCGCGGCGAGCCCACACGCGCGAAGCTGCTCGACGCCTTCGCGCGCGTCGGCGTATTCGACCTCGGCGGCGTGCAGGTCGTCTATGGTCCGAACGACCACCAGGGGATGGACCTCGTCTATCTCACGCAGATCAAGGGTCGTCGACTGGCGCCGGTGGACACGGGTGTGATCGCTCTCGTCGAGGAATGAGCTCGGCTTCGATGTAAGCGGAGTGGACGCACGCGAACGCTTGGCGATTCACCAACGCTGTTATGGGACTGTCTGCATGCGCGTCTGAAGACGGCCGGCTCCACTTCGGAGCCCGGGTCGGCCTGCCGATGAAGTGACGGAAATCCACCTCGAGGTCGTCTGTCATGGGAATCCGGAAAACAACATCGCTGATCGCACTCTCTCTTTGCGTGGTCGTCGGCGCCACACCGGCGGCCGAGGGCGCGGAGATCCTGTACGTGGCCAACGACGCGCAGCGAACGCAGGACGATGACCGGCAGCGCATTGCGCTCTTTCAGCAGTGGGGCCACGATGTCGCCGTCATCAGCGCGCACGCGAACTCCGAGCAATTTCAGACGGCGATCGCCCTGGCGGATGTCATCTACATCGCGCAGAACATCTCTTCAAGCGCTCTGGGCTATAAGCTCCGTGGCGCTCCCCGCGGTGTCGTCAGCGAGGAATTCGGCATTGCCGACGCGTTTGGATTGCTGACGTCAAATGGCGAAGCGTTCGTCGACGACTCAATCGGCGTGGTGCACGAGGGTCACGCGATTACAGGGCCCTTCGGCGGCGGCTGGCTCCGCATCATGCGCGAGGAGCAGATGCTCAATCGCGCGTCCGGCGGGATTGCGCCCGGCGTCGCGGTGCTTGCTGAAGATGGTGAGTCCGGCGCCGCCGTCTTCTTCGTCATCGACGCCGGTGATCGGCTGCTGGGCGGTGAGATCGCGCCGGCGCGGCGCGTCTTCCTTCCCTGGGGCCCGACGCCGGAGTCCTTCGCCAGCCTGACGAATGATGGGCGCGCGATTCTTCGCCGCAGCATCGACTGGGCGGCGGGCTACGAGCTGAGTGGGCAGCGCCTGGACGCCGGGCTCAAGGCGCACTTCAGTTTTGACAATCCGGTGGGCGATCGCGTCATCGACGAGGGCGGCGCCCGGGCCATGCGTCTTGCATACGGGGCGCAGATTGACTCCGCTGGCGTGGTCGGCGCGGCCGTGCGCCTCAGCGGCGATGATGATCATCTCGTGCTCGATGAGCCGGCGATCGCCAGTCTCCAATCCGGCGCGATCTCGCTGTGGATCAACCCCGACGACGTGCGCGAGCGCCAGACCATCGTCCAGCGCGTCAGTGCGACGCGTGGGATGGGTTTTGCGATCCGGCTGCAGCGGGGCCGGCTCATCGCCGACGCTGACGATATGCGCCGTGACGGCGAGCCGCTCTCACACAAGCTGCGTCCCGGCGATTGGCGACACATCGTCGTGACCTTCCGCCCGGACTCCGTCGCGCTCTATCTCGATGGTGAGAACATCATCACACTCGTTCGAGCCATCTCGGTGCTCGAATCGGAAGAGCGAGACGCTCCGAGCGAAATCCTCATTGGGGCCTGCGCCCGCCAGCGCACCTGCTTCAATGGAATGATCGATGAGGTCCGCATCTTCGGTCGCCCGCTGATGGGCGCCGAGGCGCGCGACCTCTTCGCGCTGAAGCCCGCGCCAGATTCGGCGCCCGGGCGCGCGGGGGAATACGCCGGGCGACAGTAGCGTCCGCGCTATCGGCCAATATTTCCGCCAGATGAGGAGTGTCGCCGGGCTGAAGCTCGTCCGGAGACGCCTCCTGCGCATTGGCGCCCTCCTTGCCCATCCAAGGGAAACCTGACGCGCGGCGAGTCGTGGACCGCTTCTTCAGGACGTCGCGCGTCGATCACCCTGGGAACGACCAGCGCCCGGTCGTCCGGAGGCGCTCTGCGCCCTGGAAGGAGATGGATCCATGGCGAACGCGAAACACTCTGCCACACTCGCGATTCTGGCGGCGCTGTCGATGGCGGCGACTGCGCACGCCGGCCCCGCGCCCGGATGCTGCTGTCCGGGCGATCTGACTGGAGACGGACTCGTCAACGCAGCCGATGTCGCGCTGCTGACGTCGATGTTCGGACCCTGCCCGCCCGGTCTTGCATGCCCCGGCGACCTGAACGGCGACGGGGTCATGAATCCGCTCGACACGGCGATTCTCACGACGCTCTTCGGAACGTGCTGTCCGGGAGACCTGAACGGCGACTTCCAGGTGAATGCGGCGGATGTGCCGGCGATGCAGTGCGCGATCGGCGCGGGCTGCCCGCCGCTGCCATGCTGCCCGACGGATCTCAACTTCGACGGCGTCACCGATCAGCGCGATGTCAACATCGTGCAGGCCGCCTTCGGCCCGTGCGCGAATGCGTGCCCATGTCCTGCAGACATCAATGGCGATGGGCAGGTGGACGCGCTTGATCTGCAACTCGTGCTCGGCGCGTTCGGGCCGTGCTGCGTCGGCGATCTCAACAACGATCGTCTTGTCGACGCCGCGGATCTCGTGATTCTGCTGGCGGCGCTCGGCCCTTGCCCGGCCGGTCTTCCCTGTCCGGCGGATCTCAATGGAGACGGGCAGGTGAACGGTCAGGATCAGAACATCCTGATCGCCAACTTCGGTCCATGCTGTCGGGGCGATATCAACGCTGACGGCGCAGTCAACGGCGCCGACATCGCGGCCCTGCAGGCGGCCATCGGCACGTGCGCCGCCGGTCAGCCCTGCCCCGCCGACCTCGATGGAGATGGCTTTGTGACGACGCAGGATCTCGCGATCTTGATGGGTCTCCTTGATCCATGCTGCCAGGCGGATCTTGATGGCAACCAGACGGCGGACGCGGTCGACCTCGCGCTCCTGCTCGCAGCCTTTGGACCGTGCTGCCCGGACTTCGATGGCGATGGCATTGTTGGTTCGTCAGACCTCGCGTCGCTCATCGGCTCGTGGGGCTCGAACAACAGGCGTTTCGATCTGGATGGGAACGGCGTTGTGGGATCAGGCGATCTCGCGCTGCTCCTTGGACTGTGGGGCCCGTGCGCATGCGCCTGCTGACAACGCAGACCTCCCAAGGCGCATGAGTCGGGCGCAGCGCCGTCACAGGCGGCGATGCCCCACTGCACCAGGCCGGGATCGACACACGCAACGCTTCCAGCGCTCTCTCGATCCCGGTCTTTTTCTGCGCTCACCGTGCAATCCAAAAACCTCGCACGCCGTGCAAATGTCGCGATCTCAACGACATGCGGCACGGCGTGCGGGGCAGGAGGAGAGTTGTCTTTTCAGACCCATCAACCCTACGGGACGCCCCTCCGATGCCTATCCCCACGATCGGGGCATTCTCGCTGGGGAGAACCTGTCAGCGGCGCCGGCCGGATAACGCTGCAATCCCCATGGCGTCGACGTTTCCGCTGGCGCGTACACTGAGAACATGCTCATTGCAGTCGTTCTTCTTGCTGTGCTTCTCGCGAGTCTCGCCGTTTACTGCGCGATGCTGCTGCGTGGTCGGTCTGAACTCGTCGCCGCCCGAGACGTAGCGCAGGAGCGCGTGCGAGCAACAGAGCAAGATCTCGCAGAGCAGACCGCCGAGCTCGACGCGATCCAGCAGTCGCTCGAAGACTGCAATCAGCGCCTCTCTGAATTCGAAGTCGAGCGTGCGCGATTCGAGGAGCGCGAACGCTCCCTGCTGGAGAAGCAGGATGAGTTCAAGCGCCACGCCGAGGACTCGCGCAAGCAGTTCGAGGAGACCTTCAACAGCTTGGCGGGCAAAGCGCTCAAGAGCTCTCAGGAGAGCTTCCTGAATCTCGCAGGCGAGACGCTCCAGAAGCAGCACGAGAAGCAGAAGGCCGAGCTCGAGGAGCGCAAGCTCGGCGTCGAGAAACTCGTCGAGCCGCTCGGCAAGAGCCTTGAGAAGACCCAGCAGCACCTCAAGGAGCTGGAGGAGAAGCGCACCGGCGCTTACGCAGGCATCTCCGAGCAGGTGAAGGCGATCGCTGAGTCGAACAAGGCGCTGAAGCAGGAGACCGGCCGGCTCGTCAGTGCGCTGCACAAGTCCGAGGTGCGCGGACGTTACGGCGAAATTCAGTTGCAGCGCATCGTCGAAATCGCAGGCATGCGCGAGTACTGCGATTTCGACACACAGCATTCAACGCGCGATGACGAAGGAGCGCTGCTTCGACCGGATATGGTCGTGCGTCTGCCGAATGATCGCGTGGTCATCATCGACGCCAAGGCGAATATCGAGGCGTATCTCGATGCGATTGAAGCGGCTGAAGAGCATCTGCATGAACAGGCTGAAGAGCACCTCGAGCGATTTGCGCGTCACATGCTCGAGCAGGCTCGTGCGCTTGGGAAGAAATCCTACTGGGAGCGCGTCGAAGGATCGCCCGAGTTCGTCGTGATGTTCGTCCCGGGCGACCAATTCGTTGACGCCGCGCTGCAGCGCCAGCCGGATTTGCTCGATATCGCAGGCGAATCTCGCGTCGTGATCGCCAGTCCTTCGACGCTGATCGGATTGCTCCGTGCCGTGCACGTCGGCTGGAGCGAGCGCCTGCTCTCAGAGCGCGCCAATGAGCTATTTAAGCTCGGAAGGCAACTGCATGAACGCGCCGCCGTCGCCCTCTCGCATGCGGACAAGCTCGGCAAGTCACTGGATACGGCCATTGCGCGATACAACGACTTCGTCGGATCCGTCGAGACGCGCATGATTCCATCGCTTCGGAAGTTCGAGGACGCCGGCGCCCGCAGCGCCAAAACGCTCGAAGAGCCGAAGCGCATCGAGCGCGGTCGGAGCGAGCTCTCGAGTCTTCCTGAGCCGGAGCGGGATGTGGACGAACTGCCGCTGATCGTCGAAACGAAACCGGATCAGCAATCGCCGATCAGCTGATCGTCAGCTCCGGCGTCGTCTGCTCCTTCTGCATCGCGGCCAGCGCCAGTTGATTCTCAAACTGCGCGACGAACGTCTCGAGCTCATCACGGAGCTGGGCGTTTCCTTCGAAGTTCGCCGTCGGATCGCCGGCGTCCGAGTGCTCGCGCAGCTCCATGTGAATCGGAATCGACCCGAGGAATGGAATGCCCATGTTCTGCGCCATGCGCTCGGCGCCGCCCCGCCCGAAGATGTCGTATTCCTTGCCGTCGTCGCCGATGAAGTAACTCATGTTCTCGACGACGCCCAGGAGCGGCACGTTGAGTTGCTTGAACATGCCGGCAGCGCGGATCGCGTCATCCTGCGCGACCTGTTGCGGCGTGCAGACGATCACGGCGCCGTCAAGGCTCATCATCTGTGACATCGTCAACGGCACGTCGCCTGTTCCTGGCGGCAGATCGATGATCATGAAATCGAGCTCGCCCCAGTTCGTCTGTTCGACGAGTTGTTTGAATGCGCCATGCGCCATCGGGCCGCGCCAGATAAGCGGCTTGTCCGCAGGCACGAGCCGTCCCATGGTGACGGACTTGATGCCATGCACGAAGAATGGCTCGATCATGCCCTCACGAACGATCGGATCCTCTGCGGTCAAGCCAAGCAGCGTGGGGACTGAAGGGCCGTAGATGTCGCCATCCATCAGCCCAACGGCGAAGCCCTTGCGCGCCAGACCGACCGCGAGATTCACCGAAACCGTGGACTTGCCGACGCCCCCCTTGCCCGCGCCGACGGCGATCACGCGCTTGACGCCCGGAAGCGAACCGGCGGAAGGCTGCGGCGAGTTCGGTCTGATTGACGCGGTGGACTGCTTCTCCGTCGCGCGCGACGCGTCGACGATGTTCCCCTCGTCATCGACGAACTCGATCGTGACCTCAGAGCAGGGCGCCTCGGCGCCGGCCGCCTTGTCGAAGATCACACGCGCAATCTCCTGACGCAGATCGTTCATCGACGCGCTGCTGCCGACGGGCAGGCAGACGGCGATGCGCACGAGCCCGTCGCAGACAGCGATCTGACGAACGGCGCCGATCGACACGAGATCCCGCTTGAGATCCGGCTCCTGGACGCCGGAAAGCGCATTCTCGATGAGTTCCTTCGTGAGCGACATGCGTGATCCTCTCTGACAGGCTCGATGCGGTGGATTCCCGGACGCCGCCAAAGCCCGCCGGACGGCCGGCGAGAGGCGTTTTTCCGGATGTCTGTGATCATAGGATGCATGGATGGCCCGTGTCCCGGGCAATGCTCAGCGGGCTGGGGCGTTCTGCCGACGACACCTTGAGGCGGAGCAATCTGATGAAACAGCAATCCAACTTGACGCCGAAAATTCTCATCGTGGCAGCATGCGCTGCTCTCTCGCTCGCGCCAGTCGCCCTGGCGGAGAAGGTCACGTCGCAGGCGCCGGATCCTGACGACCCGACCCAGCTTCTGCGCGGACCGAGCGTCGAGGATCGGGATGTGCCCGGCGTGACCGAGATGTTCGGCGAACCGCCGCGCCCCGGCGCTCAGCAGCAGGGTCAGCGCCGCGAGCAGCCCATCCGATTCCAGGTCTTTATGAAGGCCATGCGCGCGCTCGGCGATGAAGACACGCCGGAGCGACTGCGCCCGACGCCGGAGCAAGTCGAAGAGGTGCGCGCCATCGCGCGGGACTTCGGCAAGGAGATGCGCGCCTTCCAGAAAGCGGACAAGGACGAGATCAAGTCGCTGCGAGAACGCGCCGGAAGGACGAGGGACGGGAAGGCGCAACAGCGCGATCGGGCCCGTGAGAGGCAGGGTGGCGACAGTTCGCGCGATCGCGAGCGACAGGATCGGTCTGATCAGGCGCGCGGCTCCTTCGCTCCTGACGACGGGAACGCGCCGCGCCGTGAGGCGAGAGCCAAGCCTGGCCCGGAGTCTCGCAAGGACCGTGAGCTTGCGCAGCAGCAGCTTCGTGATCTCTGGGCGAGTGCGCCGAGACCGGACGCGCACTACGAACGAATCTGGGATGTCCTAACAGCGGAACAGCGGGCGTTCGTCGAGGGCCAGCTGGCTGCGCATCGTGATGAGATGATGATGCGCCGCGCAGAGAATGAAGCCGAGCGCATTCTGGAGCGCACGCGCCGGGCCTCACCGGAGCAGCGCCGCAGATTCGCGCAGCGCGAGGGTCGTCGCCAGCGGGATCGTCGAAATGACGCGCCGCCGCCTCCGCCTCCTGCGGTCGATGATCTTGATGTGCCGGATCGGCCCTGAGGCTACGAAGAACTCGGATCAGAGCTGACGAGGCGCCTGGGGAGTTTCACGGGATCCGTCGTGAATCCGGGAAGCTCCATGAGGCGCCCTTCCTCGGTGTTCGCGCCGACGACGCCGTGCAAACGAAGTGAGACGGTGCGTCCGTCAGGCGAGATCAGGATCTCGGCGCGATCGGCGTGCATGATGTGACTTCCGTCGTAGACACGCACATCAATCAGATCGAGTGTTTCAGGATCGATGCTCTTGGCGCTGACTTCGGTCATGCCGGACGCGGCGCCGTCGCGAAGCGCGATTGCGAAGCGCTCGCGAATGTCGCGCTCGGTCATCTGATGTTCGCCGCCACAGCCAGCGAGGGCGGCGACGGGAATCGAAGCCAGAGCGACGAGATGCGTTGAGAGTCGGCGCATGGTTCCAACGGGCGCGGGTCAGGCGCTCCGACGGAATATCGGTCCTGCGGGGTCGTCGCTTGACGTGGAGATCGAAGGTTCAGCTGCGATCGACCGTGAGCGACGCGCGGCCGCCGCCGCCGTTATCGCAGAGGGGCGTGCTCGCGCCTGTGGTCAGGACGTCTGCAAGCGTCGAGTCGTCGAAGATCTCGATCACCGCCTGGGCGGCCTCATCCATCTTTCGGTGGAGCGGACAGAGATTCGCCCCGTGTGATTTCAGGCCAAGCGGGCACGAGTCAATCCGCTTGAGGGGCTCCACCGCTTCGATGACCTCGAGCAGGCGAACCTCGGAGGGCGACCGGGCGATCTGGTATCCCCCGCCGACACCCCGACGTCCCTCGATAAGAGACGCCTTGGCCAGCAGTTGGAGCACTTTCGCGAGATAGTCCTGCGGGACCTGGGTCGTCTCGGCGAGCAGGCCGGAGGAAACCCTCTCGTCGGCGTGCAGGGCGAGGCACGCCATGGCTCTGAGCGCATACTCGGCGGTCTGTGAGAACACCAGGCTCCTCTCCTTGCTTGTCAGGTTTCTGCGTCTTGAGGTCGGTGACAAGCTTCGCTCCCAGTGTAGCCCGCTCAGGCACGAGTCATATTGCCACCTAGAGGTCCGTTTTTCCAGCGTTCGCTCGCCAGATCGTCGGAATCTCGCGTGAACCAGGGCCCCGCGCCGGTCGGGCGCGTCCGGATATGCTCGGTGCTCTGTCGTGACCGTCGGCGCAGGATGCGTCCGCACCGAGCGCCAGCCGATCCAGGAGCCCTTGATGAGCGGGAAGCCCAAGCGAATCGGAGTCCTCACAGGTGGCGGCGACTGCCCCGGACTCAATGCCGTCATCCGAGCAGTCTGCAAAACCGCGATGTTCGATTACGACCTCGAGGTCTTCGGCATCGAGGACGGCTATCTCGGACTCATCCAGAACCGCATCAAGCCACTCACATCCATGGACGCGTCCGGCATCCTGACGCGCGGCGGCACGATCCTGGGCACCTCGAACAAGGCGAATCCGGCGCAGTACGCGATCGGCTACGACGAGAACGGAGACCCGCGCTTCGAGGATGTGACCGATCGCTGCCTCGAGCATCTTCGTCATCATCACATCGACGCGCTCGTCCTCATCGGAGGCGACGGCACGATGAGCGGCGCCGCGCCATTCATCGAAGCCGGCATCAACTGCATCGGTTGCCCGAAGACGATCGACAACGATCTCGTGGGCACTGATCTGACATTCGGATTCCTGACGGCCGTCGAAACAGCGACCGAGGCGATCGACCGACTCCACACCACGGCGATGTCGCATCATCGCGTGATCGTCGTCGAGGTCATGGGGCGCAACGCGGGCTGGATCGCGCTGCATTCGGGCGTCGCCTCGGGCTCCGACGTCATCCTGATTCCGGAGATCCCTTACGACCTCGGGAAGGTGTGCGAGTTCGTCGAGGAGCGCAGCCGCTGGGGCAAGCGCTTCAGTCTGATCTGCATCGCGGAGGGCGCCAAGAGCGTTGGGGGCGAACAGGTTGTCGCGAAGATCGATCCGACGAGCCCCGATCCCGTGCGCCTCGGCGGCATCGCCGAGATCCTCGCCGACGACATCGAGCGCGTCTCGAATATTGAGACCCGCGCGGTCATCCTCGGGCACGTGATTCGAGGCGGCACGCCGATCTCAGCCGATCGGGTCCTCGCGACCCAGTTCGGCCATCATGCGATTGAAGTTCTGATGAATGGCGAGTCGAACAGGCTCGTCGTGTGTCAGGACATGAAGATCACGGACATTGACATTCGCAAGGCGGCGAATAAGCAGCGCATGATCCCGGCGGACCACCCGCTCATCAGGGCGGCGCGGGCCGTGGGCACCTGCTTCGGCGATTAGGGCTGCGCGAGCTGCGTCGCGAGATTCTCGAAGGCGAGCGTCATATTCACATTGTTTGCGATGTGTGATTCACTCTTGCGCACTTGTTCGAGCCATCGCAGCGGCGCATCGCTCGCGTCGAGCCGGTCGGCGCTAACACAGGCGCGTAGTCGATGGCGACCGCGTTCATTCAGAAGCGCAAACATGTGACGGGCCCCCGCCTTGTTGGCGGCGTCCTTGCTGGCGCCCTCGTTGGCGTTCACCCATTCCTTCGCCCAGTCGTCGATGAGTTTCGCCATCGTCGAGCCGAGTTGCGACTGAAACTGCCCCCGCTCCGTCGCCTCGAGCATGGCGCCGAGCGTTTCAGGCCAGCGCGCCAACCCGCTCTGAATTGCCAGAACCGCGCGCCCTGGCGAGCCGCCTGCCCCCTCGCGAATCCACTCGAGCGCCGCTGGATCATTGGCGACGCCTTCAGCGCCGCCCCATCCGCGGAACCATCTGTCCATCTCCTCCTGTGAGAGCGGGCCGAAGGCGACGCGCTGACACCGGCTGCGAATGGTCGGAAGCAGGCGCTCAGCCGCGGCGCTGACGAGGATGATGACGGTGCCACCCGGTGGTTCTTCGAGTGTTTTCAGCAGCGCATTCTGGGCGGGCGCCGCCATCAACTCCGCTTCATCGATGATGAACACCTTCGATGCGCTCCCATGCGCATTGTGCGTCGGCGCCAGCCACGCCGGCCCCAGCACGCGCTCGCGAAGCACCTCGACGGGAATCGTAGTGAGCTTCCGATTTCGAATCTCCGCATGTTCGGAATGGCGCGCAAGCTCTTTCGTCACGACGTGCAGGTCAGGGTGCGATCCGCTCTCAATGAGCGCCTGCGTCTCGCCAGGCTCATCAATGAGAACACCTGCGTCGTCAACGCGCGCGCTCGGGTTCAGGAGCGCAGTCGCGAACGCCATCGCCGCCGTGCGTTTTCCAACGCCCTCGGGGCCATGGAAGATCCATGCATGATGGATGCGTCCGGTGTCGATCGCGTTCGCAAGCACGTCGACCGCGGCGCGTTGTCCCAGGATGTGCTCAAACGGTCGAACTGGCATGTTCTCGCACTATAGAGAGACCGGCGGGCGACTACGAATCGAGTTCGCGCGCCCAGGCGATGACTTCGCCGACGCCGGTCTCGTATGAGGTTGGCGTGAAGTCGCTGACGAGCGCGAGCAGTTCGGACGCATTGAATGTGGCGGGCGCATCGTAGATCGGCAGGAGATCAAGCATCGCCTTTGATGCAGGATCATCCGCAGACTGCGCGAGCTCGTCGCGCGTCAGTGTCGACGGCGTCAGCGCATTCCCAGTCTGTGCGCATGCGAGATCGATGATTGTTCGCGGCGTCGTGACACCGGAGCCTGGGAATATCCAAGAGCGGCCCCCGGCGCCCCGTCGCTCTGCAAGACGGATCAGGAGATCCGCCGCGTCGCCAACATGGATGAACTCGCGTTCGAGATCGAGGCGTCCGAGCCACCTGGGCTCGCGACCAGTCGCGACATCGATGACGGCGCTGTTGATCAGAGCCTTGACGGCGCCGGGACCGAAGAAGTCGGGCAAGATCGCCGAAGCGCCTCCGGCGGCTTCAATGAACTCCTCCTGATCGGCACGCGCAGTCGTTTCTGCGCTCTGTCGTGGTCGAGGATGCGAATCAGTGATGGGTAGGTTCGTCGCCGGCGTGCGAGACCAATAGCCGCTGACGAGCACGCCGAACGCGCCCGTGGCACGGAGCGCCTCGCCAACAACGCGCCCGATCGCTGCGTGCCTCGTGTACTCGCCCCAGGGAAGCCCGACGCAATGGAAGAGCGTATCGCAGTCGCGAGCGGCCTCGATCGCCTGCGCGGCGTCGCTGACATCGGCGGCGACACACTCCACGGCGTGAACGTCGAAGGACTCGCACAGGCGTTCGTGCGATCGCGCGACGACGCGCACTTTCGACCCACGAGCAATCAACTTCTTTGCAAGCTGACGTCCGATGACGCCACTAGCGCCGAAGATGGCGGCTCTCTCGATCTTCCTCGTCTCCGCCATTCAGCGTCGCTCCCTCTCAAGCGCTGAGCGGAGCGCTCGCGCCAGGAGATCGTATTCGCCTTCATCGTTGTAGAGCGCCGCCGAGAGGCGAATTACGCGCCGCGGCGGCGCTGGCCACGGCACGATCGGCGCTTCGACCCGAAACTCCTCAAGCATCACGCGCTGCAGCGGATCGGAATACAACGGCGAATCGGGTGGCTCGCCTGCGCCATCCGGAATCGGCGTCGATGCGATCGTGCCGATCATTGAGTCCGGCGCCGGCGCCTCGATTGCAAGCGCTTCGCAGAGACGATCTCTTCCGAAGAGCGCGAGGTTTCGATTGCGTCGACGCATCTCATCCCAGCCGCCGTCGACGAGCGACTCGAGATATTGAAGGGCATACGGGACCGTCAGGAACGCGCTCGGATCATCTGTGCCGACCCAGTCGAAGAGCATGCGGAAACGAGAGCGATCTCCCTTGTACGCGTTGTAGCCATGGCTGATCGCCACCGGACGCGTCGTGTCCTGCAGATCCGGGCGCACATACAGGAACCCTGCGCCCTTCGGGGCGCACAGCCACTTGTGGCAGTTGGCGGTGTAGTAAGCGGCGCCGATTTCGGCGACATGCACCTCGACCATTCCCGGCGCGTGGGCGCCATCGACGATGGTCTCCACGCCGCGCGCTCGGAGCGCCTGCACGATGCGTCGGATCGGAAGCACAAGCGCTGTAGCGCTTGTCACATGATCGAGAAGCGCAATGCGCGTCTTGTCCGTGACGCCGGCGAGAATCGCATTCACAGCATCGTCTTCCGACAGGATCGGAAACGGTATCTCCACAACTCGGACGACGGCGTCCGCGCGCCGCGCGGTCGAATCCAATGCGCACCAGCACGCGTTATACGCATGATTCGTCGTGAGCAGCTCGTCGCCCGGCTCGAGATCGAGCGAGAGAAGCGCTGCGTTCACACCGGCCGTCGCGTTCGGCACGAAGACGATGTCGGTAGCCGGCGCCCCGACGAACTGAGCCAGCGGCGTCATCGCCTCGTCAAGAAGATTGAGCAGATCGCGCACGAAGAACTGCACGGGCTGACGCTCCATCCGATCCCGGATGCGACGCTGCTCTTCGAGCACCGCAAGCGGACACGAACCGAATGACCCATGATTGAGAAAGACCACATCGGGATCGAGCGGCCAGAGCGATTTCAGTGGATTGGCTGCGACGCGCGTCGTTGTCATGCGGCGCTAGGGTAGGCGACGAGGCGCCTACGCAGCGCGTCAGCCGGAGACGTCGAGCGAGCGACCGAGCTGAATCGCGACGGCCGCGGCGTTCCGATCGGCGGGATGGCGATAGAAAGGCAGCGCGTCATTCTTCGGGGTCGGCTCCGAGCCGGAGAAATCAATCGACCCTGGCACGACTCCGGCGACCAATCGCGATGCGACGCCCGGCGTCGTCTGAGCGACGTCTGTCGATCCGATCGTGGCGGCTGGAGACGTCGATTCCGGCGTCGGCGCCTGCTTCACGGGCGCGACAGTCGCCGGTCGCTGGATGCCGTAGGCGCGAGCCGCGTGGAACGGGATGTTCGGTCCAGAGACGTTCATCGCAATCGCGGGAGTCCTCTCCCGAGGCGCCTTTCATCGGCATTGGGGCGATCGGCGGCCCAGAATGGACGCCTTGCCCGATAATGATGCGTCGCCCTGACGCGAAGGCGGCGCTCGTTTGATTTGTAACCAAATGCGGGCGAGAGGGCTCGAACCTCCACGTCCTTTCGGACACGAGAACCTAAATCTCGCGCGTCTGCCAATTCCGCCACGCCCGCAGCGATGTGGATCCGTCTCTGCATTCTCCCAGCATGCCGCTTCCGGTCAATGACACGCGTCAAACAGGCCTGATGATCCAAAACCTGCCTTTCAGACACCGCCGAGATACGATGATTGATGGAATGCTCGCAGCGCCCTTCGGAACGATGCATGGGCGCTCGTGAATCCCAGTTCCAGAGGACGCAACCAAATGAAAGAGCACGACAAGAGCTTCAGAGACCGCATGGCCCTGGGCCTCACGCCCCTGCTGCTTCGACTCGCGCTGGCTGCGACCTTCGTCTGGGCCGGCTACGGCGATCTCTTCCGCAATCGGAAGTTCTCTCCTCAGGACGCCGCCGTGCTCGCGGAGCTCGGCGTGATCACGCCGCGCACCGGCGGGGTCGTCGATCCTGAGGGACTCGACGAATCGGACCCCGCCATGAGCGAGGACGAAGACAACCAGGTCAGCGCCTGGGGCGATGACTTCGAGCTGGTGCTCGTGCAGGATGACCCCGTCGAGGACGAGATCGAGTCCGCAGCTGATGTCGCGGACGAGGTTGATGAGGCGGATGAGCCGGCAAGCGTCGTGGCCCGGAATTTCTCAGCCGCGGACTTCCCGAATGGCGCCGAGGCGCTGGGCAAGCACCGCATCGCGATCCGCATCTACAACTCCGTCTTCCCGGAGTCCGGCAACGCCAGACTTCCTGCGTCATTCGCAAGCGGTCACTGGCCGACAACACTTGGCACGACCGCGGGCGTCGTCGAGTTCATCGGCGGCCTCTTCCTGCTCCTCGGATTGCTCACCCGACTCTCCGCGCTGCTCCTGGCGGGAACCCAGGCCGCGGCGCTGTGGATGACCTACATCGCGCCCAACGCAATCGGCTCGGCTTCTGATTCGTTCATGTGGGTCCTTCCACACCTTGACTATGTCGATTCGGTCTCTCGCGGCACGTGGGAGACCATGATGTGGCGCTTCATGCTGCTGATGGCGTGCTTCGCCCTCTTCGTCTCAAGACCGGGTTACGGCATGGACTCCAAACTCATCTTCAAGTCAAGACCGAAAGAAATGAGCCCCGAGACGGATGAATGAGCAACGCTCAGCCGCCTGGGCATGGGCGATCGATCGAGTCATGATGACGCATGCGTGAAAAACGCAATGAGATGAGCGATTCCCCGCGCTTCTGCGCTGAAGACGCGATTCCCTGGATCGTCTCGATCGCTCTGCATGGCGCCCTCATCGCTTCCGGGTTCTTCATCGTCTGGTCTGTGGCGCATCTCGCCGAAGAGTCCGGCCCGCCGGCGACCGTCAGCTTCGACGCCCCCGCGCCGGCGCCGCGGCCCAGTGAAGCCATCGAGTCCTCCGAAGTGAAGAGCGTTGAGGCGCCGCCCGAGGAGCAGACGCCTGAACTCGAACTGGACGATGTGCTCGCGTCGATTGGATCGCTCTCGGATTCGCTCGACGATCTGGCGCTCGAGACCCCACCGCTTTCGATGGAAATCCGCGCGATGGACACGGAGCATGCGCGCGTCGACTTCGCAGGGGTCGGCGCCTCTGATGCGCGGGATATCGTCTATGTGGTCGACGCCTCGGGTTCGATGATCTCGACGCTCGTCGATGTCATGCGGGAACTCAAGCGCTCGATCGAAGCGCTGCATCCGATGCAGCGATTCCAGGTCCTCCTCATTCGCAACGCCGAGGGACGCGCGTTCATCGCTCCGAAGATCCCGACGAGCGCGCGGAGGCCCGTGCTCATCGATGCGACGCGCCGGAACAAGGAAGCCGTCTCTCGGTGGCTCGACGGCGTGACGCCCGCCGGCCTTTCCGATCCGCTCGGCGCCCTCGAGTCGGCGATCCGGATGAAACCCGACGCGATCTTCCTTCTCTCCACCGACCTGCGCGGCGTGGACGATGAAGACCTCAGTCCCGTGCGCGTGCTCGGCAGGCTGGACTCGCTCAACCCCCGGAATCGCCGCGGCGATCGGCGCATCGTCATCAAGACGATCCAGATCCTCAATCAGGACAGTTCAGGCTTGATGGAGCGCATCGGTCTGGCCCATGGCGGCAAGGATGGTTACAAGTTCATCAGTCTCGAGGAGTTCAACGAGAGTCAATGACGCTCGATCGCAGCGGAGCGTCGGGAGAGGATCTTGAGGAGACATGCACTCATCATCGTCGCGCTGGCGCTCGGAGGCCTCCTGGTCGGCGCCGTGATCTTCGCGCAGCCGGCCGGAGCGCAGGTCGAGGGGACGAGCATCGCGCAGGACGCATCGCAGCAGGTGCGCATCAGCCTGGCCGAGGCGTTCTTCATTCAGAAGAACAGGCGGACTGGCAGCATCGAGCTGCTCGGCTCGCTCATCATCTGGTTCCTGCTGGCGCTCTCCGCTTCCTCGATCGCCCTCATGATCGCGATCATCCGAAGCAATCGGAGGCAGGACATTCTGCCTGGGGACCTTCTCGAGGAGACACGCTCGGCGCTGCGGCGCGAGGATTTCGACGGCGCCGAAGCCGCCCTCAAGGGCAGCGAGTCCTACTTCGCGCGCGTCATGCGCGCTGCGATCAATGAATCGAACTATGGCTACGACGCCATGATGCGCGCTTTCGAGCGCGCAACGGAGGAGTTCACGGCCGACCGACTTCGGCGCGTCGAGACGCTCAACATCATCGGCGCCGTTTCGCCGATGATCGGGCTCTTCGGGACTGTCTACGGCATGATCCTCGCGTTTCAGGAGATCGTCAGCGCCGGTGGCTCGCCAGACCCCGTCGGACTCGCCAGCGGCATCGGCACGGCGTTGACCACGACGTTCTGGGGGCTCGTCGTCGCGATTCCGGCGCTGGCGGGGTACGCGCTGATTCGCAACTCGATCGACAGCCTCACCGCGGAGACCTCGCTCGCAATCGAGGACATGCTCAATCGATTCCGGCCCGAGCAGGCGGGCGCCGAGAAAGCCGATCGGACGCCCGTCGGCGTCGCCTGACTCATCATGGCCCGCGTCTTCGGATCAGGTCCGGCGGAAGTGCGACCCAACATGACGCCCATGGTGGATGTCGTCTTCCTGCTCATCGTATTCTTCGTGCTCGTCGCGCAGATCACCAGCGCGGAGCGCTTGCGCATGGCGCTTCCCGAGGTCGAGCCGGGCCAGAGCGTCGATGCGCCGCGTGACAAGCGGATGATCGTCAATGTCCTGCCTCTCGACGACGGCGCAGGCGTGCGCGTCGGCACGCGGAGTTTCGACGAGACCGACGACGGCCTTGCGGATCTCAGCGAAGCGATCGCGATCGCGCTGGCGCGGGATGAGAATCTGCGCGTGCTTGTGCGCGCCCCGCGCTGGGCGTCCTATGAGCGCGTGCACCGGATCATGAAGGCGTGCGCTGCAGGCGGATCGCCGGCGCTCGATCTGATCGTGCAGCCGATCGAGGGAGGCGCCGATGGCTAGCCGCACGAGGATCCAGGAGCGCATGCGCGAGGATCGATGTCGGCGACGCCGGCGCAAGCGTCGCGCTCGCAAGCCATTTCTGTCGGTCAGCATGACGCCGATGATCGACGTCGTCTTCTTGCTGCTCGTGTATTTCGTGCTCGTCGCCGAGTTCCAGCGCAACGAGGAGAGCCTCGCGCTGGAGTTGCCAGCGCAGCAGACGGCCAGCGCAGCGCCCGATCCATACCGACTGCCGCGAAGACCGGTGCGCATCACCATCCGCTCGGCCTCTGATGCGCCCGGCGCTTTCGAAGTACGCGCTGACGCCGCGTCGATGGAGGACATTCGCACGCTCCCGATGCTCGAGCGCCGACTGCGATCGCTGCGGGGTTCGCTCTTCGATGAGAGTCAGCCGTTCATCATTCAGCCGGCCGCCGGCGCGCGCTGGGAGCATACGGTGCAGACGCTCAACGCCATCGAGGCGGCCGGTTTCGATCAGATCCGTTTCGCCGGCGCCGGAGACGCGTGATGCGTCCGTTGCGACAGGCGATCGCCGCCATCGCGCTCGCGGGGGCGTTCTTTCATCAGCTCCCCGCGTTCGCGCAGCAGACCTCGGAGATCATCCAGGCGCGCGAGCTCGAGCGCCGCATTCGAGATGGAGACGGCGATCCGCGCCTTGGCATGTGGCAGGTCGAACTCGGCGAGCAGCGTTTGCAATCCATTCAGCGCGATCTTTCAGACTTAACTACCCTTCTCGGCGAGCTGACCGATGAACAGCGAATGCGCGTGCTCGCTGCAGCCGAACAGGCGGAGCGCTTGGCGACAACCGCGGAGATTACGCTCGCTGAGGGCGTGGCGCGACTCGAATCAAAGCCAGACTTCGGCGAAGACCGCACGGATCTTGACCTGCGGAGCGAACTGAATGTCGAGTACGCCGAGTTCCGCCGACCGCTTCTCCATGCGCGCGCATCGCTTCTGGTTGCTGCCGCCGGGCTGGCGCAGGAACGCCAGACTCGGGCGCTTGCCGCACGGGAGCTCTTGCTTCGAATGGAGCCGCCGCCTGGTGCGCTCGGCGCAGAGCGTTTGATTCTGCTTGGCCACGCTGGTCGACTCGGCGGGCGTCCATCGGATGATCGATCCGTCGGCGTCTACCTGCAGGCGGTCGCCAGGCTGGAGAGCGCCCCGGGCGCGCGTCGCCTACGCAGCGAGGCATTCCTCGCGCTCGTGCTCGAACTTGCGCGCATGAGCAGATCGCAGGAGATGGAGGAGGTCGAATCCAGGCTTCGTGGCGCCGCGCCCTTCGTTGATGCCACCGGCGTCCCGTCGCCGCTGTGGCAGCTTCTTCTCGTCGATGTCAGATTCCGAGCGGCGCTGTTGAGGGGCGACCATCCGACCGCGGCGCTGCGCATTTACGAGGACGCGCTCGGCGACGAGTCGCTCGGTCTCGATGAGGCGCAGCGCCGAACGGCGATCTTCGGCCGACTTCGCGCTCTGGAGCGCCAGCCGGGATTCTCACCCTCGCAGCCTCTGATCGCGCTCGCGGTGGCGACGCACACGATCGAGTCCGCGGCGCGCGATGGCGACGTCAGGGCGCTGAAGAGATCCATCGATCTCCTCGAGCCCATGGTGACATCAGGCGCACTCGGAGGAGCGCAGCCCGAGGCGATGTCAACGCTCCTGGCGGCGCACAAGGCGCGACTCGACGCCGAGTCGGATCTGGATGGCCGCGCACTCGCCAGCGCCGATCTGCTGGTCTGCGCGTCACGTCTGGCGATCCGCTTCCCGGAGTGGTCGCACGCCGACGACACACTCGCCATCGCGTGTGCCCTCGGCGTCAGACTCGATGCCCTGGATCGAGGCGTCTTGTCGATCGGAACGCAGGAACGCATCACAGACGCTATGCCGATGTGGGATCGGGCGCTCCGGACTGCGATCGAGCGCGCTGACGATCCAGAGCAGGCGGACGCGTGGCGTATCGCTCTCGCCAGAAGGCTCGGGCCGACGAATCCGGAGTCGGATCAGCTCCTGCTCAGTGTGGTGGACGCTTCTTCATTCGCTGCCGAAGCGATGCAGACACTCGTCCGCTTCTCGCTTCTCCGCATGCGCTCGGCGCCGGCGCAGGAGCAGAGCGTTCTCGCCCGCGTGGTCATCGAGCGCGTCACGATGGCTCGAGCGGCGCATGTCGGCAGTCCCGTTGCGAGTAGCGACGGCGCCCTGCTGTCGCTCGATCTCCACGAGCTGGAGGCGAGCGTCCTGCTTCGCGCCCACGCGCGAACAGCGGAGTTGGTCGAGGGGGTCGCTCGGGGTGATCTCGACCCGCGCGTCGTCCCGCGTGCTGTCGCTCTCCTGCGGCTGGCGCTCGACGCCTCCACGTCCGACCTCGCCGACGCGATGCGCGACGCCCACGGCGCGCGGGCGGGAGAGATCGCGATCGCGCAGGCACAACTCAGTCGCTCCGGCCTTGAGCTGTGCGAGCGCGCCGGATGCCCGGATGATCTTGAGTTCGACCTTGGCGTCGCGCTCGCCACCGGCCACATCCTCGCCGGGCGAGCCGCCCAGGCGATTCCGATTCTCGAGGAGATCATGCGCGTTCGGGGCCGCACGCCCTCCTTGCTGATTCTCCTGGCCGATGCGCTTGTGGCTGACGACGATCTGCGCCGCGCCTTCTCGCTCTATCGCGAGGGCGTGGAGCCCCTCGAACTCAGCCTGACTTACGACGACCGCTTCTGGCGAGCGTGGGCGGGGATGCTCGAGATCCTCGAGAGTCAGAATGAGGACGGCTCGCGCAGCGAGACCATTGATCGCGAGATCCGCCGTCTTTCTTCGATTGACTCGGAGTTCGGAGGCGAGCCCCATCGCCGGCGCGTCGAGTCAGTTCGACGCGCCCGGCGATGACGCCCAGCCTCACTTTTCATCCACCCGCAACGCGGGCGCTGTTGGCGCTGCTCTGCTGAGGACGCACCACCACGCTTGGGGACGTCGACTCACCAGAGTCGCCATATTGGACTGCACGCAGCAGTCCCGCCAGGGCCGAAATCGCCTCTCGAACCTCCTGTTCATCAGGCTTCGAGAGTTCACCATCGGAGATGGCGGCGATCGCTTCGGCGCATTCCTTGACGGCGTTCACCGACGCTTCTGTAATCGTGCCCGGTTCCTTCACGAAGTGCCCACCTGCCTCCTGGCAGATGTAGCTGAGCACCGCGTCGCCAACGTCCGTCTGACTCGCCTGCAATGAGCGAATGATTCTCTCGACGGGGTTGGGCTGGGCGCCCGAGAGCATGCGATTCACCTGACGGGTCGAAAGGCCCATCGATGCGGCGAAGCGCTTGACTCCCACACTTTCTACGAGGTCTCGGAAACGATTCGTTGCTGCGGCGGAGAACTCGTCGTGCTCGAGCGGCGTGTTCACGATGAGCAGCTCCTTCCCAGTCACCGGTCGCCCGGTTGGCAGCCACTTTCGTTCAGCCGGTATGCACCGACAACGACATCCTTCACGGCGGTTCTGTCAGGTCGCTTGCTTCTTTTTCCCCAAAGGCCAGCCATCCCCAGCATAAGGGGTTGTGGCGCAGAGTGATAGGGGCCAATTCGGAGTATTCCCTACCCAATTCGTCCAACCCTGAATGTGATCCGAAAAAGCGGGATCCGACGACCAAAAAGTCACATTCCTCGGGTTTCGAGACGGCTTCTCAGCCCACAGCGCCGGCAGGCTGGGGAAGCGAGGGCGCCGCGGGGCTTCGAGGGGCGTTGATCGAATGCGTCCCACCAGCCTGAGAGACCGTCGCCGGACCCTCGACATCCGCGAACTCCTCGCCAAAGCGGATCAGCCGGAAGCTGTTCGCCACGACAACGATGTCCGCCACCGAGTGATAGAGGGCCGCCAGCCAGATCGCCAGCGAGCCGGTCGCCGCGAGCACGAGGCCGAGAATCGCGATCAGGATCGACGCCGCGATGTTCTGCGCGATGATCGCGCGCGAACGTCGCGCCAGTTCGATGAGGAATGGCACGCGGCTGAGATCGTCGTTCATCAACGCCACGCCCGCCGAGTTCGTCGCGATATCGGAACCGCTGAGGCCCATCGCCACGCCGACATCGGCCGTCGCCAGACACGGACCATCGTTGATGCCGTCGCCGACCATCAGGACGCGATGCCCCTGGCCGACCATGTGCTGCAGGCGCTCGTGCTTCTCCTCCGGTAGGCACTCGGCCTCGATCAGGTCGATGCCCACGACGGCGCCGACCCGATGGGCCACGGCCGTGCGATCGCCGGTGAATATCGCCACGCGCTTGGCGCCGAGCTCGCGAAGACGATCCACCACGCCCTTGGCGTTCGGTCGGAGCTTGTCCTCGAGGCCGACGGCGCCGAGGTACTTGTTGTCCCGCATGACATGGACGCCCGTTATCCCCTCGATCTTCCTCTCGGCCTGCTCGACCTCGCCCTTGATGGACGGATTCAACTCCAAGAGCCAGTTCGCCCGACCGACGCAGATATCCCCGGAGGATGTCGTCGCCCGGGCGCCGCGTCCATGGACCTCTTCGTAGTGGCTGGGCTCCTCGGGTTCGATCCGCGCCTGCGTCGCGGTGGCAATGATCGACTTCGCCAGCGGGTGATTCGACTGCTGCTCGCCTTCGGCGGCTGCCAGGAGCAACTCTGCGCCCTCAATGCCATCTGCCGGGGCAAGCTTGCTGACGGCGAACACGCCGGTCGTCAGAGTGCCGGTCTTGTCGAGCGCCACGGTGTCAACGGTCGCTGCCTCCTCGAGGTAGCGCGTCTCCTTGATCATGATGCCGAGTCGCGCCGCGGAGGCGAAGGCGGCCACGACGGCCGTCGGGCTCGAGATCAGCAGCGCCGAGGGGCACACGACGATGAGCACCGAAATCGCCGTCTCAACGTCGCGCGTGAAGAAGAGCACGAGTCCCGCGACCGTGATTGCGACCGGCACGAAGTACGCGGCCACCTGCTCGATGAGCAACTGTCTGGGCGTGCGATGACTTTCGGCCTCCTGGATCAGCTGGCTGACCTTTCCGATCGTGGTGTTCTCGCCGACGCTCGTGACGCGAACGTCGATCACACCTGTCAGATTCGTCGTGCCGGCGTACACCTCGGCGCCCTCGTCAACCTCGATCGGGACCGCTTCACCAGTGAGGCTCGCCTGATTGATCGTCGATCGGCCGGTGAGGATGGTTCCGTCGGCCGGCAGATTCTCGCCGGGACGGACGCGAACGATTTGCCCCGTTCGCAGCTGCTCCGCTGGAATCTCAGTCTCGGAGTCGTTGTCGAGGACGCGCGCGATATCGGGCGTGAGGTGAACGAGTTCTTCGATCGCGCGCTGAGCGCCGTAGGCAGTGCGCCGCACCGCCTGATCCGCGACCAGAAGGATAAACGCGAGGAAACCAGCGGTGACATAGTTGCCGATCGCCATGGCTGCGATGATGGCCAGCGCCGCCAGCGTCGAGCTGGTGGGCCTGCGAGCCATGAGTTCGCGCGCCGAGGCGATGAAGAGGAATGATCCGAGGAAGACGGCGCCGATCGCCGCGGGGATCATCGCGATGTTCTCGTGAACCACGCCCAGTCCGCGCATGACGGGCGTCGTGAGGACGAGGACGCCGCCGATCATGAACCAGACGATGTGCCGTTCAACCTGGACCTCATGGTGCGAGCAGCAGTGGTGGCCGCTGGCCATGCTCTTGTGGTGATCGTGCTGCTCATCCAGGGGGCTGTCCTGGGGCGCGCTCAGGCTCGACATGGGCTGTGTTCTCGCTGGTCCCGACGCGGGTCGCGGACGTCTACGGATACTCGATTCGTGGCGGAGACCCTCGGCAGAGAGGGGGAATACCTTAGCACCGGCTTCGCCGACGATTCCACCTCCGCTTGCGGGCGGACCGGCGGCGCCGACTTGTGACATACGCCCGGGATCATCGGCCTGTTCCCCGCCGGCGGGCCCGGAATCCGACCGCTTCTGGATTTGAGGACGCCTCACAGCCTCCAGATCGCTCTCAAATTCCGACATCGGACTCCAAAGGCGTCACTTATGGCCCCCCTTCCTAGGGGCCCCACGCCATAATGGCCGGAAGCCAATAGTCTGCGCACAAGGGAGTTGCGCAGAGGCGCCGTATCGGAGAGTGATCCATGTTCGATCCGAACGACCCGGCAGACCCGGGGAGTCGCCCCGAGGAATTGCCCACCAGCGCCGAAGGGCATCCCGACGATCAGCCCACCCTCATGCCCGATTCGCCTGACGCGACGCCGGACATGGCGAAGCGTCCGGAGCAGATCGGCGGGTATCGCATCCTCGATGAACTCGGCGCCGGCGGCATGGGCGTTGTCTATCTCGCCGAACAGGAGCAGCCGCATCGACAGGTCGCGCTCAAGGTCATTCGCCTGGGCTGGGAAGCCGAGAAACTCCTGAAGCGATTCGAGCAGGAGGCGGAGGTCCTCGGCAGGCTCGAGCATCCCGGCATCGCCCGCATCTACGAAGCCGGCGTCGACAAGGCGCCGGACGGCAGGCGGATCCCGTTCTTCGCGATGGAGCTCGTTGATGGCGAGCCGCTGACGGAGTACGCCGATCGCCTGAAGCTGGGCACGCGTCAGCGACTTGAGCTCGTCTCGCGCATCTGCGACGCCGTCCAGCACGCCCACGGCAAGGGCGTCATCCATCGGGATCTCAAGCCGGGCAACATCCTCGTCACGAGAGACGGCCAGCCGAAGATTCTCGATTTCGGCGTCGCGCGATCGACGGACTCCGACATTCAGGTGACGACCATCCAGACGGATGTCGGCCAACTCATCGGCACTGTTCCCTATATGAGCCCGGAGCAGATCTCGGGCGATCCGACGGATCTCGACACGCGCAGCGATGTCTACGCGCTGGGTGTCATCTCGTATGAGCTGCTTGCAGGCCGCCTCCCGTACGAGCTTCAGAAGAAGATGATCCATGAGGCGGCGCGCATCATTCGTGAGGATGATCCGACACCGCTGAGCACGATCAACCGCGTCTTCCGAGGCGATGTCGAGACGATCGTCGGCAAATCGCTCGCGAAGGAGAAGGACCGGCGCTACCAGACGGCGAGCGCACTGGGCGCGGACATTCGTCGCTATCTCAACGATCAACCGATCGCGGCGCGTCCGCCGAGCACGGTCTACCAGGTCAAGAAGTTCGCGCGGCGCAACAAGGGACTGGTGGCCGGCCTCGCGGCGTCGTTCGTGCTTCTCGTCGCCGGCGTCATCGTTTCGACGATATTCGCGATCAGCGCGACGCAGCAGCGCGCGATCGCCGTCGAGGCGCTCGGGCAGGCCGAGGCGGAGCAGGAACGCGCGGAGCTCGCTGAAGAGCGCGCCGTCGCGGAAGCCGAGAGGGCCACGCTCGAAGCCGAGCGCGCGACGCTCGAAGCCGCCAAGGCTGAACGCACGAGTGAGTTCCTGACGTCGATCCTGGAAAGCGTTGATCCGACAGTCGCCGCGGGCCGGGATACGGAGCTTCTCGAAGACATCCTCTCAAATGCGACGGAGCGCATCGATACGGAACTCTCCGATCAACCCGAGATCGAGATCTCGGTGCGCGACACGATCGGCGGCACGTATCGCATGATCACGAAGTTCGAAGAATCTGAGGAGCAGCTTCTTCTTGCGGTTGAACGCGCGCGGGCGGAGCTGTCGCCGGAGGACGTCCTTTATTCGACGACCATCAACAACCTCGCTGTGCTCTACAGCGATCAGGGGCGCCATGAGGAGGCGCTCGAATTCTATCTCGAGGCGCTTGAACTCCGAACCCGGTTCCTGGGTCGCGAACATGCCGAGACCCTCACCACAATCTCGAACATCGCGCTCTGCTACTCCGATCTCGGGAGACTGGATGAAGCCGAGGCCCTCTATGAGGAGGCCCTTCCGCTGCGGGAGATCGGGCTGGCGGATGATCCGGCGGCGAGCAGCGAGTTGCTCGCCGGCGCCGGCGTCTTCTTTTACCTCCGAGGCGACTACGACAGGGCCGTCGAACTCCTCACGGGCGCGTACGACGTGCGCCGCGAGGCCTTCGGGGAGGAACATCCGTTCACTTTGCGATCGATGATTGACATCGCTGTCGTCAAAGAGAATCTCGGACAGACCGAAGAAGCCGAAGAGCTCTACGTCAGGGCGGTCGACCGCGTGGTGGCGACGTATGGTCCTGAGCATCCGACGACGATGCTCGCCAAGACGAACTACGCCAATCTGCTGAGCCGCCAGCAGCGCTTCGATGAAGCGATTCCGCTCCTCAAGGAATCTGTCGAAGTGCGTTCGCGCACGCTCGGCGCCGAGCATGACGACACACTTGTGTCGCGCAATTCGCTGCTCGTCGCGTACATGCGTCAGGGAAACTGGGACGCGGCGAAACCGCTCGGGCGCGAGATTACGGAGATCTACCTGCGAACGCTCGGAGAAGATCATCCCGACACGCTCATCTCCATGAACAACCTCGCGTGGGTCGAGCGCTACAGCGACAATCCGGAGGGCGCTGAAGAGCTCTTCAGAACCGTGATCGAGCGCCATCGGAAGATCCTCAATCATGAGAATCTCAATCGCCTCAATCCGATCGTCAGCCTCGCGGGACTTCTCAGGTCGCAGGAGCGCCATGAGGAGACGATTGAACTCTATCTCGAGGTCTACGAAGTCCAGCGCGGAATCCTGGGTGTCGAGCATCGAAACACCTACACGACGGCCTACAACTACGCCTCCTCTCTTCGCAACACCGAGCGCGAAGACGAGGTGCGCGTGTTCTGGCAGGAGCACATCGAGCAGATGGAGTCGATCGAAGAGTCGCAGGACACGCCGCTTCTCGGTTCTTCCTATTCGCAGCTCGGCAGCAGCTGCCTGAAGCTGGATCTCTTTGTCGAGGCCGAGCAGGCGTTCCGGGAGTGCTATCGCATTCGAGACGAACTTGAGATCGAAGGCGATCAACGCGCGATTTTCGTACGCAGCGCGATCGGCGCCGCGCTCACCGGCCAGGGGCGCCACGAAGAAGCCGAGGCGGAGTTGCTCGCCGCTTACGAGGCGATCATGGCTGAGGAGGAGCCCAACGAGGCATTCAGAGACAGGACGATCGAGCGAATTGTCAGCCTCTACGAATCCTGGGAGAAACCCGCCGAAGCGCAGGTCTGGGCGAGTAAGGCGGAGACGCCGGAGCCAGAAGCCCCCTAGAGCTTGTCATACTTCGCGCTGCTGCCGCGCGACTTCTCCACCGGGTACCGATCCTCGTTGATCGCGAGCTTCTCCTCGATCGCTCCGCCGAGGTCGATCTCGAGATTGTGCGCGAGTTCCATCGTCAGGATGCACACATCCGCCATCTCGTGCGCCACCTCGCGCAGGCGCTCCGCGTCGTCGCGGATCTCCCATGACTGCGCATCCGTCGTCCAGCGAAAGTGCTCGAGAATCTCACTTGCCTCGACGGCGATCGCGGCGCTGAGATTGCGCGGGCTGTGAAACTGACGCCAGTCGCGCGCTTCGACGAACGCATGGATCTTCGCCTGCAGCGCGCGGATTGAATCTTTCTTCTGAGCTTCGTTCGTCATCGAGTGGATCTCCCGCTCCAGCGTATCGCCTGCCCCCCTATCCTGTGGCCGCGATGCGATTCACCTTCCTCGGCACCGGGACCTCAGCGGGCATTCCCGCGATCGGCTGCTCGTGCGACACCTGCACGAGCGACGATCCGCGCGACACGCGCCTGCGCACCGGCGCCTGTCTTGAATGGACCGACGCATCCGGCGATGAGCGCGTCGTGCTGCTCGATACGACGCCGGATCTTCGCATCCAGGCGCTCCGGGCCAATCTGACGCGCCTGGACGCCGTGCTCTTCACGCACAATCACGTCGATCACGTCTTCGGTCTCGACGAGGTGCGCCGATTCAACGCCGTCATGCAGGCGCCGATCCATATCTACGCCGAGCCCCACACGATGGAGTCGCTCCATCGCGTCTATCAGCACATCTTCGATCAGGACAACAACGTCAACAAGAGCTTCGTCGCGACGCTCATCGCCAACACGATGACCGTCGGCTCGCCGGTGGATCTCTTCGGCCTTCGCTTCGAGCCGATCCGTCTGATGCATGGACGTCTTCCCATCCTCGGTTTCCGCATCGACATCGCGCCCGGATCGACGCTTCGAAGGCCCGACTTCCTCCCGATGGCGTACTGCACGGACGTGTCAAAAGTGCCGACCGAGACGTGGTCATCACTGACGGATCTCAACACGCTCGTGCTCGACTGCCTGCGCCCGCGCCATCATCCGACGCATCTCACGGTCGATCAGGCGATTGAAATGGCCGGGCGCATCGAGGCGAAGCAGACATGGTTCGTGCACATGGCGCACCAGGTGAAGCATGCGGAGACGCAGGAGCGCATGCCCGAGAGCATGAGCCTCGCCTGGGATGGTCTCGTTCTGGAGTAGCGCTAGTCCTCGAGTTCGTCGAGCGCTTCGTCGAGCCAGTTCATCACGACATGCAGGTCCGGCGCCGACTGCTCCCACTCGGCGGGCTCGATGAACAGGAACTCGCCATTCGGCATGACGTCCCAGGCAGGCCAGGTGTCGGTGCCGCCGATCCACGGCGATCGGAAGAGCTCGCGCGTCTCACCGATCGTCACCTGGGGCGACGCGCTGAACTTCGTCGCCTTCATGCGATCGCCGTCGGTGTAGTAGATCTCGGAGCCATCGGGCGACCACTGGGCGCCGCCGCCGCTCTCACTGATCTGCCAGCGCCTGCCGTCATAGGGAATCGCGCAGACCGAAAGTGTGTAGTTCCCAGATTCATTCGACCAGAAGAGAAGCCACTTCTCATCAGGCGACAGATCGGCTGGGTACTCGCCGTATTCAGTCGCAAGCAACGGTGTCTCACTCGGCTCATCGCCGAGCGTCACGATGAAGATGTCCGGGTTCGAGCCGGCGGGTTCCCTTGTTCGCCCCGCAAGGATTTGTGAGCCATCATCGAACCACGAGACCGGCACATGCCAGTTCTTCGGCAGATCGATGAAATCCCGGGCGTCCTCATTCAACTTCCGAATCGCCAGGCTTGGAGTGATATATCCGCGATCGATCGAGCTGATCTGCATGGCGACGGCCGATCCGTCCGCCGAGATCGCAAGGTTGTTCGCCTCGCCCTCACTATTGACGAGTACGCGCGATCGTGATTGCAGGTCGTACGCCCAGGTCTGCAGCGATCGCTCGAGTGTATTGACGAGGAGCCATCGCCCGTCGTCGGAGATCGACACGTCGTCATGGTAGAAGCCGATATCCAGTGGCAGCGGCGTGATGGCGCCGGCGTGATCGACGGTGATGAGTCTTCGATCGGCACACGCGCGTCCGCCCGGCATGTACACGATGTCGCCGTAGTTCGACACCGCATAGCTCGGGTCTTCCGCCCATGAATCGCACACCACGCCTTCGAGGACCACGGATTCCTGCCCGGTGGGAACGTTCTTCTCAAAATCAAAGGGCATCAGGAAGAGTGACGCATTGCGCTGGAAGACGATGTGACTGTCGCCCATCGGAAACGGCTGCACGCCCTGCACGCCGAGCCGGGTGATCTCACCCGTCTCGCGCGAGATCGTGATCAGTTCGTGATCCTCGATCGTCGTGCCCGTCCAGCAGTTGGCGATGATCGTCTTGCCATCCGGGAGCATCGTCGGCTCCTGGAGACCGAGGATGCCCTTGGATGAATCAGCCCTCGCGACTTCGACCGGCTCGGCGCCCGGGCGCTCGACGCACAGGAGAGTTTGTCCGAACGCCTGCAGGTAGTAGAGGGCGCCGTCGGCTGCGAGTTCTTTCTCTCCGGCGAATGGAATGTCGAAGCGCGCGATCTCGGAAGGAGGGCCGCCGCGCAGAGAGATGCGCATGTACCGGTTGTCTGTCGTGTATACGATCGATTCGCCATCCGGCGCGAACTCAGGACTCCAGCCGGCGTGGCCGATTGGAAGCTCACGCGTCTCGAAGGTGTTCAGATCGCGCAGGAAGATGCGAAGTCTGCCGTCGATTCGCGCGGAGTACGCAATCTTCGTGCCATCGCGCGACATGGACATATCGGATGTCGGCCACGCCGCCACGCCATCCGTCTTCATCGTCGGAATCGTGAATCGCACGACCGGGGCTTCAGCCAGCGGCGGCGTCCACGGCTTCCATTCCCTCACCGCGGCGCCAAGCGCAATCGCCAGAATTATGGCGCATGCCCATCCCACCATCCCGAAGCGCGAGCGCCCGGATCCGGCAAGCTGCGCCTTGGCGTGAGCGCCGGTCCACTCGCGATTCGAGATCGACTCCTCGATCTCGATGCGCGCGTCGCCGATATCTCGCAGCCTGTGCTTCGAGTCCTTGTCGAGACAGCGCTCGAGAAGCGTCGTGATTCTCTTCGGCGTGCGCGCCGGGAGCGAAGCGAGATCCGGATCACGCTCGATGATCGCCGCGATCGAATCGGTCACCGTGTCGCCGGGGAATGCGCGCTCTCCGGTGAGGCATTCATAAAGGATGCACCCGAACGCCCAGATGTCGGCGCGGCGATCAACCTGCTTGCCGCGCGCCTGCTCGGGGCTCATATAGCCCGCGCTGCCCAGGATCATGCCGGCGCCGGTCGCCGCGATCGTCTCGAGGGACATTGTCGGCGTGTTCGTCGCGTCGTTTGAGGAGGCTTCCGGCCCCAGCGCCTTGGCCAGGCCGAAATCCAGCACCTTCACTTTCCCGTCGGGCGTGATGTTCACGTTCCCGGGTTTGAGATCGCGATGAATGATCCCCGACTCATGGGCGGCTTCGACGCCCGAGGCGATCTCGACACCGACGCGCAGGGCCTCGTCGATCGGAAGGGCCCCCTGCTCGAGACGCGCCGAGAGCGTGGTCCCCGGCACGAGTTCCATGACGAGAATCGTCTGGCCGTCCACCTCCTCGACGCCGTAGATGGCGGCCACATTCGGATGGGTCAGCGAAGCCAGGGCCCGGGCCTCCCGCTCGAATCGGGATCGTCGGTGCGGATCGTGGCTCAGGTCGGGCGGGAGCGTCTTGATCGCGACCGGTCGCCCCAGGCGGGGGTCCGTGGCCTGATAGACCACGCCCATGCCCCCCTGTCCGAGCACGCCTTCGATCTCGTACGGACCCAGCTTGTCAGGGTATTCCCCCAGCATCACGGTCAACATCCTACTTGAGAGGCGGGAGAACCCCTCCACTGGCGCAGCGAAAGCTCAAATCCCCCCTCTCATCGGCTTTTCGGGCGGATCCATCCTCGCTACACTCTTCGCCCCATGGGCAAGAGCCGCGAAATCAAAGGCCGCATGAAGGCGGTCGGAAACATTCATCGCATCACCAAGACGATGCAGATGATCGCCACCAGCAAGTTCGCCAAGGCGCAGCTGCGCGCCACGGCCGCCAAGCCATTCACCGAGGGCGTCTTCGGCCTCGTGCAGGAGCTTGCCGCGACCGCCGGCGACATCGATCATCCGCTTATCGGCGGCCCCGCCGGTGGTGCGAACAAGGACGCCAAAGAGCTCTGGCTCGTCATGACGTCTGATCGCGGATTGTGCGGTCCCTACAACGGCTCCGTCCTTCGCCTCGCGACGCGCACCATGCGCGAGTCCAGCGCGGCGCGCGAGATCGAACTCGTCGGCAAGAAGGGCGCTTCCTTCCTGAAGTTCGCCGGCGTGAACGTCGAGACGCATCACCTGCATTTCGGCGACGACCCGCGCCGTGAGGACATCGATCATCTTGCTGAGTCGTACATGGAGCGATTCATCGCCGGAGAGATCTCCGCGGTGCGGATCGTGTACATGCGATTCATCTCCGCCGGTCGACAGGTGCCGGAGATTCTGCAGCTTCTGCCTCTCAAGCCTCCTGCCAAGGAGGATGAGACTGACGAGAAGAAGCTCGGCGGGGCCGTTTACGAGTTCAGCCCGCCCGCGGGTGAACTCCTCGGCGAACTGCTTCCCGTCACGGTGCGCACGACGCTGGCGCAGTGCTTCAGCGACGCGATCGTCTCGGAGCATGTCGCCCGCATGGTCGCCATGAAGGCCGCGACCGACAACGCGTCGAAGATGGGCAAGTCACTGACGCAGCAGTACAACCGCGCCCGCCAGGCGCAGATCACGACGGAGTTGACCGAGATCATCTCCGGCGCCGCGGCGCTCGAGTAGGTCTCGCTCGCTCACTCATCTGATTCATCAGGCGGCGACCCTTCTCCCGGGTCGCCGCTTTTGTTTTGTGGCCCCTTCCGTTCCTTGGGAGCTGCGTACGGATTCACTGGCGCGCCGGCGCCATCCTGGAATCGAACCTCCTGCTGCGGCACCGGAATCTGGACGTTGTTCTCGCGCAACAGCTGGTCAATCTCCTGCACGAGATCGCTCTTGACCGCGAGGATGCCGCGCGGGCTCTCGGTCCACGCGCGCAGCTCGAAGTTCAGGCCGTAGTCGCCGAAGCCCATGAAGAGGATGTCCGGCGCCGGGTCCGCCAGCACTTCCTTGTGGCGCTCGGCCGCCTCCTTGAGCAGGCCGAGCACGAGATCGGGATCCGTCCCGAAGTGCGCACGCACGGGAATCGCGATGCGGCGCTTCCGATCGGAGAGCGTCCAGTTCACGAGACGCGACGCCATGAGGTCGCCGTTGGGCACGAGCACATCGGAACCGTCGAACGTGCGCACTTTCGTGGCGCGTATGCCAATGTCGCGCACTTCGCCGATGAGCGTATCGATCTGCACGAGATCACCGACGCGTAGCGGCCGTTCGAACAAGACGATGACGCCCGAGACGAAGTTATTGACAATCGCCTGCAGACCGAAGCCGATGCCGATGCCCAGCGCACTGACAAGCAGCGCGATGCGATCGATCGACAGACCGACCGCAGCCATCGCGACCAGGAAGCCCAGCACGAGAATCGTGTAGCGCGTGAATGTCGTCAGCGCATATGGAACGCCGGGAGAGAGCTTCACTCGCGTGAAGAGCTCTTCGTTCGCCGCGAAGCTGATGAATCGGGCGAGACCCCACGAGACCCAGAGCGTGAGGACGAAGCCGATCACGCCCCCCAGCGAGAAACTCACCTGACCGTACTCGAGCTTCCTGTTGAGGATTTCGTCAACCAGCGTGACCGTCGGTCCCCAGAGTTGCGCCATCACGAGCACGCGCGAGAACCAGATGAAGAGCACGCCGCCGCGAATGAGGGAGCGCGCGCGTCGAAGGGTGAGTTCCTGGCGCCGCTTGAACATGTTCAGCGCGTCGAGCCGGCCGGAAAGAGCGATCGCCTCGAGGAGACCGCCAATGATCTTGGCGCCCGCGAACCATGCCGCGCCGACGTAGAGCGACCAGATCACCGGCATGATGATGCGTCCGCCCAACTGCGAGTATCCCAGCACAGAGGCGCCCAGTGCGATGACGGAAAAGAGAATCACGACGCGAAGCCAGTGCCGGAAGAGGCGGTGCCAGAAGCCCGCCTTCCCCTGATGCGCGGCCTCGATGAGCCACGGCCGCCTCAGAAGAAGAAAACACCCGACGCCGACGACGCCCAGTTCGATCATGAGGAGCACCCGATTGACTTCCGGGATCTCGATCGACATCTGACGCACGACGTCGGTCGCCGCCAGCGCAAGCATCGGCCAAAGCCATCGCCGCAGTTGCATCGGCACGACGGCTCGAACGATCAGCGCCCAGGGCGCCAGGCTGAGGAGCGCCAGCGCAAACGAGAAGGCGCGAACGCGCTCCGGATGCAGGAACGCCGTCAACAGCATGCCGACAAGCAGTCCGGCCATCCACGGATGCGACAGCGCATGGAGGCTGTCGTCATACGTCGGTGAGCGCTCGCCTTCGAATCGGCGGAGTTGCCGTCTGCCCCAGCTCAGGCCGAATCCAAAGAGAATGATGAGCAGAACGTGCACGACATGCAGGTCGCGATGCGTTCTGACGTAGGTCCCGAGATCGTTCAGCTGCAGCTTGAGATTCCAGATCGCGCGCCGCACATCCTCGTCGAAGTCGTCGTAGGCGCCCTTTGACGCCCAGAGCGGCGGCTCCTGCGCCTGGAATAGATCGGCGTCAAGAGCCTCCTGATCCTCATCGAGGATCTGATATCCCTCCTCGACCTGGGCGCGCTCGTCGACCGTCTGACTCTGAAGATCAAGCAACCGGTTGCGCGCATCTTCGATCGCCTGAAGCGCCGGAACGAGTTCGGCGAGCACCGAGTTGATCTGATCGAGCACCGCTTCCGGCGCCTGCGACTCCGCAGTCGCGTCCTTCGTGCGAGTCCAGAGTTCCTGGTCGCTCTTGAGATCATTCAACGCCTGATCGAGCTCGTTCGTGCGATCTGCGATCGACTTGTCGATCGTCGCGAACGTGCTCTCGATGCGCCGCCAGCCCTCACGCAGCGCGCCGAGCTCGGCGGTCGTGTGGCGTCTCTCGAGCACATTCGCCACACTCTGCTGCTGCTTCGCGATCGATTCCTTGAGCTTGTCGAGCGACTCAGTCACCGACTTGACGACCGTCGCCTCATCCAGGTTGTCCTGGATCTCCTTCATCCGGGCGCGCTCGGCTTCAGCGCGCGTCAGTACTTCTCCGATCGCGATCGTGTCAGGCGGAGTTTCAGGTTGCGCCTCGGTTTGCGAAGGCTCCGTCGCTTCTGCAGGCGCCGACTGCTCGGCCCCTTGCTCCGACTCCTGCGCGATCGTCGTTCCGCAGAGCCCGAAAAGGCTCAGGCCGATGATCAGCCACCAACGAATCAGTTCGCGAGTAATACGCACGCGCCGTGGACCTCGCAAAAATGGAACTCGCTCGCACAGGCGTCCTGCCCGCGAGCGAATCCCGGAATGCTGAGAAAGCCCACTATATCGAAGCCCGCGCGATCGCAGACTCAGGCACCCGCGGCAAGCCCGCCGTCAACCGGAAGCACGACGCCGGTCGTCCACGTCGCATCAAGCATGTACAGCACCGCATCGACGATTTCCGACACTTCGCCGAGGCGTCCCATCGGGTGCATGGCGCCGAGCTGATCAAGCGTCTTCTCGTCATCGCCAAGGAGCGGCGTGCGAACAAGCCCGGGCGCCACGGCGTTGATGGTGATGCCCTCATTGGCGACTTCAATCGCCATGTTGTGCGTGATCGCCTGGATGCCGCCCTTCGCCGCGATCGGTCCGGACGAAGGCACGTCGCGCATCCCGCGCGTCGTGAGATTCGTCGTGATGTTCACGATCGAGCCGCCGCCACCCTGCTCGCGGAACTGAGTGATGACCGCCTGACTGTTGAAGAACGCGCCGCGCAGGAACCCGAGATAGCCGTCGAAGTCCTCGTTGGAATACTCTGCGAGAGGCTTGGCGTCGAAGTGACCTGCATTGTTCAGCAGCCCGTCAACGCGACCAAACTTCGACAACGCCGCCTCAACGAGACGCGATGGCGTCTCGTTGGCCCCGATGTCGCCGACTGCGATTGCAATCTGATCAGGTGCGCCGAGCCGCTTCGCAGCCGCCACAAGTCTCGACTCATCGCGACCGTTGAGAACGACGTTGTCGCCCCGCGCGATGAGCGCCTGCGCGACTCCAAACCCGATGCCGCTCGAGGCGCCGGTGACGATGACGGTCTTCTGACTGCGTGACATGTGTATCTCCAGGTGAAGGCGCGGCGATCGCGCATCGCGGCCGTGTTCGCCGCAGGACCGGTGTTGCCGATTCAGACGTAGGAAAAGACGACAGGGCGACTCTCGCCGCCCTGTCATGCAGGAGATCAGGCAGCCTGTGCGCTCAGCGCCTCGTCGATCGCCCTGGTCAGATCGTCGCGTGACTGCACGCCGACGAACCGGGCGATCTCCTCGCCGCCGGAGAAGAGGACCATCGTCGGGATCGTGGAGATGCCGTAGCGATGAGCGAGCTCCTTGTGCTCATCGACGTTGAGCTTCCCGATCGTCGCGCGTCCTGCGAAATCCGTAGCGACCTGATCGATCGTGGGCCCCAGCGCCCGACACGGCGGGCACCACTCGGCCCAGAAATCAACGAGCACCGGATGGCCAGCCTGAAGCGCGGCCTGCTCGAAGTTGTCCAGCGTGAACTCGAATGTGTCGTTGCCTGCCATGATTGGCTCCTTTCGATTGACTCCCCGCAAGGCCCGATTCGGCCCCGCGACAGATGGACAAATCGCTAGACCGATCAGTCTATTCCGGGTCTGCAATATTTTCTCGAGCTGCCCATCGCGATTGGGCTTGTAGAGGAATAATCCCTTCAGATTGCCCTTAGGATTATTATTATTGGACGTTTCTGTGCGACGGTGGAATAGATCAAATAATCTACCATGAACACCGGTTCTCCAGGCATGGCCACGAGCAAACGCGACCATCTCGTCGACACAGCCCTTGCCCTCTTCAAGGAGCACGGCTTCCACGCCACCGGCGTCGATCGCATCCTCGAAGCCAGCGGCGTCGCTCGCATGACCCTCTACAACAACTTCAAATCCAAGGACGAACTCATCCTCGCCGCGCTCAGACGCCAGGACGAACTCTTCCGGAATGAGCTCATGCGTCAGGTCGAGAGCCGCGAGGAAACACCGCTTCATCGACTGCTGGCGATCTTCGACGTGATCAGCGAAGGCGCCAGCCGCCCCGGCTTCTGCGGCTGCACTTTCATCAACGCATGCGCCGAGTACTCAGATCTCGAATCACCCGCCCACGCGCTCGCCGGCGAGCACAAGCGCCTGCTCAACGCCTACATCTCGGAGTTGGCCCGCGACGCCGGAGCCGAGGATCCCGAGCGCATCGCGCAGGATCTCTCAATCCTCATTGACGGGGCCATGGTCGGCGCGCAGGTGACGGGTGATGCGGGCGCCGTCGCGCGGGCGAAGTCCATCGCCGAGACGCTGCTCGAAGCGTCGCTCGGCGCCCCTCGCTAGCGCATCGGCATGTCCTCGTCGATGATCGACTCGTAGTCCTGCTCGACGCGGCCCTCCGTCAGGCGATCGTCGTTGTTGATCCGCCGGGCGCATGCATTCCATCTGAGAATGGCGTCGTCGTTGCTCTCGGGGCTGAGCTTCTCGGCGTTCTCATAGAGCCCCATCGCCTCGCGCAGCAGCGCATAGGCGCGGGCGCCGGTCTTGCCGAGCTTGATCAGACCCTTCGCTTGACGCTCGACAATCACGCCGTGGTAGTACGTGCGTCGATACTCGTCCTTCACAGCGTCGAGGGCCGCAAGCGCATCCGGCGCTCGAGAGGTCGCGCCGTCGGCGACCTGGTCCGAGATCGCAAGGATCAACAGTGTCTGTGCGCGCACACTCGTTGGCTCCGACGCAAGCACATCACGCGCGATGCTTTCCGCTTCACGCGGCTCATTGAGCGCGCGATAGCGCTCGGCCTTCTCGATCGCGCGATTCACGCCGCCGGCGGAGATCGGTCGAACGGTGAATTCCTCGTGTCCCATGCCAGTGCTCCTGTCTCGGCGTGATCGCCGTGTGTCAGGAATCGGTCTTCTTCGGTTTGAAGATCCGGAAGAGTTTCGTCACCGGATCAAAGAACTCATCGACCACGCGCTCCTTGAGCGGAATGATCGCATTATCAGTGATCGTGATGCTCTCGGGGCAGACTTTCGTGCAGCACTTCGTGATATTGCAGAAGCCTACGCCCTGCGTCTTCTTCAGATCCGCGAGCCGGTCCTCCGTATCAAGCGGGTGCATCTCCAGCGCCGCGGAGTACACGAAATGCCGAGGTCCGACGAACTCGTCGTGCAGATGGTGTTCCCGCAGCACGTGACACACGTCCTGGCACAGGAAGCACTCGATGCACTTGCGAAACTCCTGCACGCGATCGACGTCCTCCTGGTGCATCGTCCACGTGCCGTCGGCGTTGTCCGGCGCTCTCGGCTTGAACTTCCGAATGCTCTTCTTGGCTCGATAGTTGCTCGAGACGTTCGTGACGAGGTCCTTCATGTGCGGGAAGGACTGCATCGGTTCGATCGTGATCGGCTCGCTCGTGTCCAGCGTGTCGAGGCGCGTCATGCACATCAGCTTCGGAGAACCATTGATCTCCGCTGAACACGATCCGCATTTGCCGGCCTTGCAGTTCCAGCGAACGGCCATGTCCGGCGCCTGCTCCGCCTGCACGCGATGCACGACGTCGAGCACGACCATTCCCGGGTCGTACGAGCACGAGTACTCTTCGAACGCGCCCTCCCCCTCGGCGCCGCGCCAGATTCGAAGCGTCACATCGCTCACAGCTGATTCTCCTCGATGATCTGCTTCAGTTCGTTCGGCATCTCGATCGTCGGCTCCTCGCGCACGCGCATCGAGCCGTCGTCCTGCATGCTCGTCACGAGATTGCGTCCGCCCCAATGCTCGTCCTTCTCAGGCTTGTCCTCGCGGAAGTGGGCGCCGCGACTCTCCTCGCGCTCGATTGCCGAGCGCGCGATCGCCTCGGCGACCGTCAGCAGATTCTTCAGATCCAGCGCCGTGTGCCAGCCGGGGTTGTACTCGCGATTGCCATCAACGGAACAGTTGGCGGCGCGCTGCTTGAGCGCGGTGATTCCCTCGATCGCCTCCGCCATCTCGTGCTCGGTGCGCACGATGCCGACTTTTGCCTGCATCATGAGCTGAAGGTCGCGCTGCACCTGATACGGATTCTCGTTGCCGGCGCTGCGCTCGAAGGGCTCCAGCGCCTCTTTGATGGCGCCGTCAATCGACGCATCAGACGCGCCGCCGCTGCCATGCTCCTTCGCGAACTTCGCCGCGTGCTCGCCGGCGCGCTTGCCGAAAACGACGAGGTCGCTCAGCGAGTTGCCGCCGAGTCGATTGGCGCCATGCAGCCCGCCGGCGCATTCGCCCGCGGCGAACAGGCCCGGAACCGTCGACATCTGCGTGTCGCCATCGACGGCGACGCCCCCCATGACGTAGTGCGTCGTCGGACCGACCTCCATCGCCTCCTTGGTGATGTCGATGCCCGCCAGCTCCTTGAACTGGTGATACATGCTCGGAAGCTTGCGCTTGATGTGCTCCTCGGAGTCCGTCATCTTCTCGCGCAGCCAGCCGATGTCGAGATACACGCCCCCGTGCGGCGAACCGCGCCCCTCTCGAATCTCCCGCACAATGCAGCGCGCGACGTGGTCACGCGTGAGCAGCTCCGGAGGGCGGCGCGCGTCCTTGTCGCCCGTGACATAGCGCCAGCCCTCTTCTTCGTTATTCGCCGTCTGATGCTTATAGAGATCCGGAATGTCGTCGAACATGAAGCGCTTGCCTTCGCTGTTGCGAAGCACGCCCCCTTCGCCGCGCACGCCCTCGGTTACGAGAATGCCTGCGACGCTGAGCGGCCACACCATGCCCGTCGGATGGAATTGCACGAACTCCATATCGCGCAGATCGGCGCCGGCGCGATACGCAAGCGCATGCCCGTCGCCGGTGTACTCCCAGCTGTTGCTCGTGATGCGAAACGCTTTGCCGATGCCGCCTGTCGCCAGAATCAGCGCCCCGGCGCGGAAGGCTTTGAAGCGGCCGCGCTCGCGGTCGTAGGCGACACATCCGCAGACGCGCCCATCTTCTTTGAGGAGTGAGACAACGGTCATCTCCATATGCACGTCAATCGACTCGTGGATCGCGTGATCCTGGAGCGTGCGAATCAGCTCGAGACCCGTGCGATCCCCGACATGCGCCAGTCGCGGATATCGATGTCCGCCGAAATTGCGCTGGAGAATGCGCCCCGTCTTCGTCCGATCGAAAACGGCGCCCCACGCCTCGAGCTCGCGCACGCGATCCGGCGCCTCCCTCGCGTGGTTCTCCGCCATCTTCCAGTTGTTCAGGTACTGTCCGCCGCGCATCGTGTCGGCGAAGTGCGTGCGCCAGTCGTCGCGATCATCGACGTTCGCCATCGCGGCCGCCATGCCGCCCTCAGCCATCACCGTATGCGCCTTGCCCAGCAGCGACTTGCAGATCAACACGACGGACGCGCCCTGCGCGCGTGCTTCCACCGCGGCGCGCAGGCCGGCGCCGCCGGCCCCCACCACGATCACATCGGTCTCGACCGTCACGATATCCGCCACTAGATGAGCCTCCAGTCGGTGAAGACGCCCATCGAGCACATGCGGACGTAGAAGTCAGTGAAGCCGACCCAGAAGAGGCTGAACCACGCGAAGCGCATGTGGCGCTTGTTCAGACACGTGACACACTTGTATGGAAGCCCCCCACCGGCGGTCTTGGACACACAATTCTTGCGCCCGCCGATCAGGTGCCGGAGCGAATGGCAGCCCAGCGTATATGAGCCGAGCAGGATGACATTCATCAGCAACACGAGCGTGCCGACGCCGATGCCGAACTCCTTCGCGCCGTCCGAATTCGTAAACCACAAGCCGTGATAGACGTCGATCGACAGGAAGACCAGGAAGATGAGTGAGAGGTACAGGAAGTACCTGTGCACGTTCTGCAGGATGAGCGGGAAGCTGCGCTCACCGCGATATCCCTTGAGCGGCTTGCCCACCGTGCAGTTGAGAGGCGACGCCCAGAACGCCTTGTAGTACGCGCCCCTGTAGTAGTAGCAGGTCAGCCGGAATCCGCCGGGCGCCCAGAGAATCAGGAAGGCCGGCGAATATGGAATCCAGGAAGGCCACCAGAGCGGCCAGGGGCCGAACCACGCATGCGCCGAATCGCCGAAGACCTCAGGTGAATAGAAGGGCGAGAGATAGCCGGCATAGGTGTAGTGCGCGCCCTGGAAGGCGGCCCATGTCGAGTAGATGATGAAGGCGCCGAGTCCCGCAGCCACGGCAACCGGCTGCAGCCACCAGCGATCAGTCCGTCGGGTCTCACCAAATCGCCGCTGCGGCAGCGCGATGCGCGTCTCGAGTTGGGCCATTCGAACCTCCGCTGAGGAGTTCTTCGTGCGCGTGCAGGCCTGGCCAGCTCGCCACGCGCAGGCGGCCGGCGCCGCTCGCTGCGACGCCTCAGACGGGGGCCGAGGATACCAGCGCGACTCCGAAGGCGCGAAGGAAAATCCAGCAGGCGCACGAACGTCGACCTCTGTCGTGAGACGAGAACATCGGCGGACGCCAGCGTGCGAAACCAGAAGTCAGGTCGGCGGTCAAACCTCCATGGAACCGCGACTCGACAAAGGCGACGCCGACGGAGATCATCCCAAGCCGCAGAGCGCCGCCGACGATGCAACAGCCCGGTCGGTCTTCCGAAGGAGAAGCGTGATGAGACGACTCAAGCAATCGATCCCCATCCTGACGCTCTCCGGCGGCGCCCTCCTGCTCATGGGTTGTCCGGCAGACGCCGCATATCGCTCGCCCAGCGCGAGGAACGCCGAACAGGGCGGCGCTTTCTTCATTCAGGAAGACGATGCGGGCCACGGCCCCGTTGAAGAAGCGGAGTCCGACTCATCGGACGACGGCGGAACGCCTGATCCCTCCGCATGATCAAACGCGACGGCGCAAGCGCCTCGTGTTGGTCATTGGGCAGGCAAGTCGGAGCGCTCGACCTGCAGCACTTCCATCACGCGCGTCTCGCGCTTCATGTCGAGGCCGAGCTTCTCGAGCATGCGCGCCTTGAATCCCCTCGGATCTTCGTCGTCCATGCTGACCCATGACACTGTGAAGTCGTAGATCTCGTCCTCGTCCGTCTCCGGAATGACATGAATCCCGAACTCTTCGCTCAAGCGATACGCGAAGTAGTTCATGGGTGTCTTCTTGGCGCGCACGTAGCGATCCGTGAGTTCGAAGATCCAGTCGCCCTCGTCAGCCGCAGGACGAAGCTCCGGTCCCGGGCCATTCGGCATCTGCATCGCGATCACTTCGACAGGGCGCTGCTCCTTTTCCGCGGTGAGCGGGAAGGAATTCGTCAACATGGTCTTGAGCATCTCACGCGCGTCCTGCACGCGATGCGGCGGCGGGATGATCTTGCCGTCGTATTTCGCGCTCAGAAGCAGCGAATCCGAGTAAATCAGCGACGGCGGCACGCCATACGCCTGAAAGAGCATGTCGCGGAGCGGCGTCGAAAAGAACCGCAGCCCCCCCACTCGACTGAATCGTGAGTATCCGTCCTGCGCCGACGCGCGAAGCAGCACTTCGTAGATCGGCAGCTGCGTCGGAAGCTCCTTGTCGAGCAAACCCTCCGCCGCCGGCGGCATCTCGACCACCGGCGCCTTGCCGGCCATCACGTCGCGTACCGCTTCTGCTGTCACATTCAATGGATGCGTGACCGCGGCCACCGTGCCCTTGTCATTGATGATCACGGTCATGGGCACGCCCATGATCAGATAGTCATATGTGATCGACTGATCCATGCCATCAACGCCGACCCAGATGCGCTCATCGAGCTGATGTTGGTTCTCCAGGAAATCCTGAACGTCTTCCGGCGGATAGTTGACCACCGAGATGACCTGAAACGGCTCGTCGCTCAGTTCTTCGACGAGCCCGTTGAGGTGCGGCATCACCTTCGGGCAACTGGGACAGTTGATGGACCAGAACGCGAGCACCACCGTCTTGCCCGGGAGCTTGGCGAGCTTTACATCGTCGGGATTCGCCGGTCCGCGCACCATCCCGTCCATCGTGAGTTCGGGCGCTTTGGCGCCAACCCAATAGCCAGCGCGCGCCTCGGGCGCGAGAAGCAGGCTGGCGATCAACAGGCACGTGGAGGCGCAGATGTACGACAACTGGCGATGAAGCATGGACTCTCTCAACTCTCGAAGACCGGTGGCAGCCCTCGCCGCCAGGCGAGGGGCCGCAGATTGTAAAGGTCGGCCGGACAGGTGGTTGCCTTCGATGGATCGAACGCCTGCCGCAGAGATCTCATCCGGGAATGAGTCCGGACCTGTTCTTGCCTGATCGTCTAAATCGCGTGGGCTCTTCGTCCCCCATCGACTCCGGCGCGCGGGGGCTTTCATCCCCAAATCTTTGTAAACAAAAGACTTGTGTGTCAGGCCGCGGCCGAATTCCGTGCTGGCGCCATCTGACGCTGGCGTGCGCCCGGGAGTCTGATCACGAACGAGGAGCCCTCACCCTCCTTGCTCGAGAGCTCGATTGACCCGCCGGCGCTCTCGACAAGCTGCCTGCAGATCGCGAGTCCGAGTCCGACACCTGCGGCCTGGGGCGACGGCTTGCCGCCCGGATTCGCCTCGCCACTGGTTGTGTTGAGGGGCTCGAAGACGTGTCTCGCAAGCTCCGGAGGCATGCCCTTGCCGCTGTCGATGACGCGAATCTCGACGCATTCCAGGGAGGGGGCCTCGGTGGTGTTCCACGTGGAACACCGTGCCTCAATTCGAAGCTGGCCGCCTCCGATCGGCCGCATGGCCTCGATCGCATTCAGCATCAGGTTCATGAACACCTGTTGGAGCGCAACCTGCTGGATCCCGGCACAGAGGTCATCCGGCGCAACCACAACGAGTTCGACTCCGTCTTTGGACGGGTCGCGGACCAGGCATTCGACGGCGTCCTCGATGCAATCCAGCACCGGCGCCGACAGGTCCTCCTTGTCATCTCGAAGGAACCCGAGAATGGCACAGGTGATGTTCGAGGCCTTTTGAGCTCCTGAGGCGGCTTTCCGAAGCGCCTTCTCCGTCAACCCCCTGTCCTCCGGCGAGGAAATCGCCATCTCGGCGTAGCTCATCACCGGCGTCAGGAGATTGTTGAGCTCATGCGCAATCGAGCCCACAAGGGTGCCGAGCGTTGCAAGACGCTGAGAACGCTCGAGATCCTGCTCGAGTCGTTCTGCCTGCAGCGACAGCGCATCCAGTTGCTCAAGCAACTGCTCCGCGTCCGGCAGACTGACTCCATCCGGCTTCATCTCTTCGACATCGCCCCTGGCTGAGACTCCGGGTGCGATATCGACTGGATTCACCGTTCCCGTGAGGCCTATTCCTGACTGCTCGCCCAGCACGCCGGACAGGCGTCGCGACCCGATCCCCCGTCGACGAGCCACGCCTTCGCAATGCCCGGTCGCAGGTCAATGTCTACCAGCGAGGCGAGGTCCGCCCAATGAAACTCGATCTCGGACTCAGCGCTTTCGACGGCGGGGGGCTCGTCGGTGCGAGCGTCAGGGTGTTCCACGTGGAACACCACATTGATCTCATGGTGACGGCGCTTCCTCGTCTCGAATCGGACCTCGTGAGCATGCAGGAATCCACCCACTGTGACTGTCAGGTTGGCCTCCTCGACGAGCTCCCTGGCGAGGGCCTCAGCCGCAGGCTCTCCGGGCTCGATGTGGCCTCCGGGCAGGTAGGAGTAGCCCTGCTTCCGAGAGCGGCAGAGCAAGACGTGGCCCGAGTGAACGAGCAGTCCTCGTGCGATGAACTCGATGGGGGGATGGTCGCCGTCTTGGCTCATAAAGACTCCGGTCCTGTTGTGGGGCCATTCTGATCGTCGTAGGCTATCGATATTCACGGATGAAGGAGTTGCCCCATGGCGAAGACCGCCAAGCCGAAGCGCCTTGGAAAGGGCCTCAGCGGCCTGATTAATCAGCCAGTCTCTGTCGAGCCGCCAGCGAAATCCGCACCGGCGACCGCGACCGACACATCGACCCCCACAGGCTCTGGCGACGGGTCTTTCCACAATGTGGAAAGCATGTTCAAACATCTGAACGTCTCGGCGATCGTTCCAAATCGCCATCAGCCACGTCAGGAGATCACGAAGGAGAGCCTCAGGCCGCTGGTTGAGTCGATTCGCCAGTCTGGGCTCATGCAGCCTGTCGTCGTAAGGGGGGCTCGTAATGGGGTGAACGACCCGGAATCACAGTGGGAGCTTATCGCGGGCGAGCGCCGCTGGCGCGCCGCCCGGGAGGCGGGCCTCGAGGCCATTCCCGCCATCGTGATGGAGGCGAGCGAGCGCGAGGCCGCCGAGCTTGCGATCGTTGAGAATCTCCAGCGCGAGGATCTCAACGTCATGGACCGCGCCGATGCGCTGCGCAATCTCCAGGACACGTTCGCTCTGACGCACGGCCAGATCGCCGAGCGCGTCGCGCTCAATCGCTCCAGCGTCGCGAATCTCATTCGCCTGACTGATCTTGAATCGCCTATTCGCGAGCTGCTCGCCGCCGGCGAACTCGGCGCCGGTCACGGAAAGGCGCTGCTTGCGCTCGATGCGGGTGAAGCGCGTGTCAAGACGGCGCGGCGCGCCGCCCGGTCAGGCTGGTCCGTGAGGAAGCTCGAGTCGTTCGTAAATGATCCGCCGAGGGATGTGAAGGGGGGGCGTCCGGCGCAAGATCATGCATCGCAGGAGGATGCGGCGCGTGATCTCAATCGCAAGGAGCTCGAGCGTCGCCTGGGCGAGGCTCTTGGCACGCGCGTTTCAATCAAAACCCGCGCTGATGGCCGAAAAGGACACCTGAAGGTTGAGTTCTACGATCTTGATCATTTCGACGACCTGCTGAATCGATTCGGAGTAGCGGAGGAGTAGGGCGCGACCTGTCTTTGCGCTCGACTGAGAGAACAAAAGAAGGCATAGTTGCCGAGAGAGAATCGGACGGAATCGCGCTTCATGCGCACAACGCATGAGCGCCGGTCAACGCGCCGTCCGGTGATCGCAGAGGACGCGAGGCAACGCTCCCGGGCGCGTGCCCGGATGCGCGACAAGGACGACGGGCGCATGGTGGACGACAAGGGACTGTCTGACGTCTCGACGGATGCGCTGGAGAATGAACTCCGGCGTCGTATGCGCCAACTCGAGACGCTCGAGCAGAAGCGCGATCGTCTGCTGAGTCAACTCCGCGACGTCGAGTCAGAGATCGAAGTCCTCGCCGGCAGCACCGAACTCGGCGCCTTGCAGGCCAAACTCCGGCGGCGCACGCGACGCCGCCCATTCAACGAGATGAGCCTCGAAGACGCGCTCGCCAAGGCGCTGACGGGTCGCACCATGACCGTCACCCAGGTCGCCGAAGCAGTGCTGCTCGCCGGATATAAGACGAGCGCCGAGAATTTTCGCACGATCGTGAATCAAACGCTTATCAACAGTGAGAAGTTCAAGCGCGTGTCGCGCGGGCGCTACACCGTCAGCGACTGAAGCCATGCTCCCCGGCGTCCAGGGCAGAGCGCACGTCGCCGCGCTCCATGTCATCGCGCAGTCTGCTGAACATCCGAGCTGCCACGATGTTGACGAGCGCGAAGATTCCGAACACCCAGCCGCCGAGTCCTTCCCACGCCAGATGGACGTCCCCGACCCTGAAGTCCCAGCCTGAATAGAGAAACACACCGATGAACGGCGCGATTGCGCCGCGCACGCCGGTGAGCGTCACATGGATCCCTGTATAGACGTTCGCCAGGTGCGGCGGCGCGAAGTCGTGGTGCCCGATGGCCCACGCGAGTCGCCCGCCGCCGAATCCGACTCCTACAACGCCGCGCGAGAGATACAGCAATGGAATCGCCAGCGCCAGCGCGCCGCCGGCGCCGAGGAGCAGGGCGGCGCACGTGATCACGTTCGCGATGACGAAGACCCACGTGTGATAGACGCGGAAGTTGACGATGTGCATTCGATCCAGCAGGCGCGACCACATCGGGATCGAAACGATCGGCATCAGGATCGGAATGACATGCGTCAGCGCGATCGCGGCGCTGTAGTCCATCATCTCGGCGACGGCCGAGACGAATGGCGCCGTGCCGGCCAGCTGCGCCATGCCGAGCACGAACTGCGCGGACATGAATCGCCGATACGCCGCGTCGTTCTTCAGCACGCTGATCATCGTCCCGGCGCCGGCTCTCGCCGATTCTGAGCCCGGCGTGCGTTCCTCGGCGAGGATCGACGCGCGGGCGCGCCAGCGAACGTTGGAGAAGCACCACGCGCCGATGAGGCCGAGCGCGGCGGCGGCGAGATAAAGCGGACGGAACGTCCATGGCGCCTGCTCCGCATACATGTCCATACCCCACGCAATCGCGAGCCCGGCCAGGCCCGAGACGAGGGAGTGCACGATCGTCAGGCGCCCCGTCACATGCGCTCGCGCCTGTCTGGCATAGTTGGCGCGCCACAGTTCCGATCGCGCGTTGTAGAGGCCCGCCAGCGCCGATCGTGCGCAGATGGCGAGTATGACGAGCATCGCGAGCCCGAGTGTGTTCACCGGCGCCGCGGCGATGAGCGCCACACAGAGCATCCAGAGAAGCTGCGTCACGACGACCGCACGAACCCGATCGCGACCGCGCAGCAGTCGGATCCAGAAGAAACCGGTGATGTTGGCCATCGCCGGCGCCGCGCTCAACGCCGCAATGACCGCGTCAGGAGCGTCGAAGGTCTTCTTGGCGATGACCCCGATCACGCCGCCCTCGACGCACGCCATCGCGAATGGCGTGAAGCACGCGCTCGAGAGCTCCCAGCGGTAATTCGCCCGGCTCATCGGCGGCATCGCGCCCGGTCCGAAGGACTGGAGGAACGAAACGAATGCTCGATGAGGGGCTGCGCTCATGAAGGAATGGCAGCATAGCCCCCGCCCTGGAGCGCCGACGCGCAGCGACAGCCTGCGTCAGACGCCGTCAACAGTCCGCAGGAGCGTGATCAGAAGATCAGTGTGGCATCGTCTCGAACGTCAGACGCGACGGGCGATCCGTCATCCAGAGACGCCCGAGGTCGTTCGAAAGCGCGCGAGCGTTGGTGTCCATCGAGACGATCACGTCGTTGTTGATCTCGTGACTCATCTGCGAAAGGTTGTGGACGCCCGGAGAGGGATTCGCCGGAGCGCAGCCGGTGACGCCTGCGAGGAGCGCGATCGCGCTGATGGAGGCAAGCGTGCTGACGGACTTCACGGATCGACGAATCTGCATTGGAACAACCTCTTCTAAAGTCAGCGCTTCGGCACCGGGGGACCACAATTAGCCGCGCCCGGCAGGGCCGTCAATCGGCTCGCCCCGGGATCGTCTCCGCCGCGCGATGCAAGCGAAATCCGCCACCACCGAGAAAGAACCATCATTTGTTCGATTCTTGATCGACGATGGTTCCTGTGCCGACTAATTTGAATGAAAAGGTCCGAAGCGTCCCGTGGAAATCGGGCCGTTACAATGCTCGAACCTTACAAGTCGACCCCTGGGGAGCCAGAACGGCTCGGGCGAAGGTCATGCCTCCACAGAGTGGAAGGCCGGGATCCGGGAGATGGCGCCCACCTAATCGCAGGGGTTCGAGCATCGTCGGCTCCCCACGGCCTGCGCAACGGGCCTTTTTTCATGCGCCGAGCGTCCAGTCCGCCCCGCGGGAACGCCGATCGAGTCATACGCCCCAGTTTCGGGGTCGGTGCGATCGCCAGATTGGCGCGAGTCTCCGGACAGGGGATTAGGATCGACGTCCGATGAGCAGCAGCCACACCCATGCCGCGCGCAAGACGCCCCCGGAGGGTTTCAATGCGCCCGCAGCGCTCGTGGAGAAGCTCGCGCAGTCGATTCGGGACGACGGTCGCATCCGTCATCTCGGCGATGTGCCGCTGCCGGATCCGCTCCTCATCGGCGAGTTCGTGGAGCTCTGCCGGGAGCTCGTCTTCCCCGGCTTCTTCGGCCGGCGCGGCCTGAGCGAGGGCATGCTCGATTCCTACGTCTCAAGCCTCATCTCGCGCATCGGGGCCCACATGGCCGATCAGGCGCGCAGCGCGCTGCGATACGTCAAGCACATCGAATCCCACCTGGCGGAGACCGCCGAATGTCGCGAGTGCGATGCGCTGGCGATGCAGGTCGCGCAGGAGTTCATCGCAGAACTCCCGGGCCTACGCGCATCGCTCTCACTCGATGTGCAGGCGGCCTACGACGGCGATCCCGCGGCCGATCACACCGATGAAGTCATCCTCTCCTATCCGGGCGTGGACGCGGTCTTCGCATACCGGCTGGCGAACATCCTCCATCGCATGAAGACGCCGCTCATTCCGCGCATTATCGGTGAGCAGGCGCATGGTCGCACCGGCATCGACATCCATCCCGGCGCAACGATCGGCCCGAGTTTCTTCGTCGATCACGGCGCCGGCGTCGTCATCGGTGAGACGACGCAGATTGGCGCGAACGTCAAGATCTACCAGGGCGTCACGCTCGGGGCGAAGAGCTTCCCGAAGGATGAACGCGGGCGACTCATTCGTGGCGCCAAGCGACATCCAACGATCGGCGATCGTGTCACGATCTACGCGGGCGCCGTCATTCTCGGCGGCGACACCGTTGTCGGCGACGACTGCATCATCAGCGGCGGCGTTTTCGTCTCCGAATCCGTCCCGGCGGGGCACGTGGTCAGGCAGAAGAAGCCCGAACTCGTGATGCGCACCAATCGCGAGGCGCTCGAAGGCCACGCCTGAACGAGCGACGCTGCGGACTCATTCCGAGAATCAGGTTCAGCTTCCCGGACGCACCTGTGAAGGGGAGGTAAACGGCGCGAGTTGTGACGCCCGATATCGCGCATGCGCGCATCTCGCGCATGCCGGGGCTCTTGCACCGGCTCGATGAATTCGATGATCAGGGCGTGACGGCGTCTTCGGACGCCGGGGCACGTGACTCGCCAGGGGACCCCAGGTCGACAGGAAGGACCTGTATGTTCAGGCTGGCCCATAAACGAGGCATCGCCGCCATGCGCGGATTCACGCTTCTCGAGGGACTCGTGGCGAGCGCCGTGCTTGCGATCGTCGTGCTCGCGGTCGGCGCAGCCGTCTCGACGGGGCGCCAGGTCTCCGTCGAAGGCCAGAAGGTCGTGCTTGGCGCGATGGCCGCCGACGATCTGCTCGCAGAGCTCTCGACGCAGCCATACGACACGCTCCTTGGTTACGACGGCTACGAGCAGGAGGAGGGATCCCTCGAGACGCTCGATGGTGAGGCGTATCCCGTGAGCTACTGGAACCTCGGCCGAAGCGTCGAAGCCGTCGAGGAGACAATCACCCTCTCCGGCGTCGGCGTGAACGTGCTTGGCGTGACGCTCACCGTGACGTCATTTGACGAGCATCGCGTGCTCGCGTCGCTTGAGACCTTCATTCCGGAGCCTGCAGAATGAAGCGCGCTTTCACCGCCATCGAGGTGCTGATCGCGCTTGCGATCACGGCCATGGTCGGCATCGGCATCGCGTCCATGCTGACAATGGTCGGCGACGGCGCGCAGGCTGACCGCGGCACGCGCTCAGCGCTTCTCCGCGCCCATGCGGCGCAGATCCGACTGCGCGCGTTCATCGACGTCTCCCTGAACATCCTCACCTACGACGAGGAGCAGGGAATGGCGATCTGGCTGCATGACAACAAGCCGCTGGACAACATTCATCTCTCGGAGCTGCGCATCATCTGGTGGGACGCGGACGCCGGCGAGTTGATTCTCGAGTTCATTGACTTTCCGGATGAGTGGTCCGAGGAGATGATCGCAGCTGTCGACGTCATCCTCGCGCCTGACACGGATTTCTTCGACGAGATGACGACGCAGCGCGTCGCCGGTCTCACTGCCCAGGAGACGCTCATCGAGAGCGTCGACGATTTCGGGGCGACATTCAGCGGGAACACCGCGACAGAATCGAATCGCGCTTGGATCTCTCTGAACCTGCTTGATGATTTCGAGAGCGAGCACGAGGTGCTGCTTGCGTTCGGACTCGTCAACTACATGTCGGCGCCCGGGGGCTGAGGAGAATCGATGACAACGCATTCGTACATGACGAGCTCCGCTCTCGGGATGTCGCGCGCGCTGCGCGCCAGACGCGGTGTGGCGCTGCTGCTGGTGCTGATCAGTCTCGGCGCGGCCGGCGCGCTGGCGAGCTTCTATCTCATCAGCCAGGAGAATTCCGTCGAGATCGGCGACAACGCCGGCACAGCGTCCGCCTCCGAATGGGCGGCGCGCACCGGCGCCGAACTCGGCCTGGCGGTTCTGCAGACCGATCAGGACTGGCGCACCGCCGCGTCTGTTGATGGACGCATCCTCAAGGATGTTGCGCTTGGCGACGCGATCGTCACCGTGCGGGTCACCGCGCTCGATGGCGAGCCGCCGCGCGACGACGACACTGATCTCGTCATCACATCCGTCGCGGACATCGACGGCATGACGAGCACGCGCCAGCTCGTCGTCGAGCTGAACCCCGACGCGAGCGTCGAGGAGAGCATTGACGAAGAACTCGGCGAGTTCGGTGTGTATGCGCTCGAGGGCATCACGCTCGACGCCGACGGCCTGATCACCGTATGGAGCCGGAATCCGCGCGAACGCGTGAACACGCCCGCGAATGTCGGCGCGGGCTTTGCGCTGACATCCGATCTTTCAATCGACCTGACTTCCGAGATCCAGCGCTCGACGCTCTTCGTAACGAACAGCGCCACGAGCGGCCTGCAGGAGCTGACGCAGGATGTTCGATTCCAGGGCGGCGGCGTGATCCCGATGGATCGCCTGCCTGCGGCGCCTGCGCTGATCCCGCCAACGCTACGCGATCTTCCCGTCGTCTGGGACGAGGACACGCGCATGAACCTGGGCATCGGGATCGTGATGATCGGCGGCGCTTGGCGAAACGTCACGGTTGAGAACGGCACAGAGGCCGTCATGACCGACCAGCTCTTCGGGCAGTATCGCGTCGAGAGCCTCACGCTCAGTGAGGAGAGTCAACTCACCATCGATGGCGACGTCGAACTTCTCGTGATGGGCGATCTCGTCGTCGAGGACGACTCGGCGGTGCATCTCGCCGATGAGTCGTCGTCGCTGACGCTTTATCTCATGGGCAACATGCAGGTGGCCGACGGCGGCGTCGGTGTGGATCCTGCGATCGCCGCTATGGACGATCTCAGCGTGCACGCTCTTGACTCCTACACGGATCCGCGCCGTGTGCGCATTCTCTCGGTGTCTTCGGTTTCGGGCGGGCTCGCCGAGCCGTCGCTGGTCGTGGACGACAACGCGATCATGCTGGCGTCCATTCACGCCCCGACGGCGCGCATGGAGGTTTCGGAAGACGCGGTCTTCATCGGTCGCGCAACGACACGATGCCTGAGTGTGAACAATGGCGGCGCCTTCTATTGCGATCCTGCAATCGGCGTCGAGACAGGATTCACGAATCTCGAGGGTCCGCTCTACGCCAACGGCGCGCTGCTCGAGGAGCTTGCCGATGCGATGGCGACGTGGGACGACGCGATGGGTGTCGAGGCGCTCAAGGCGCATCTGATGAGTTACTACACGGAGCCGACGCCGGAGGGTGCGGGCGTGAGCGCCGGCCCCGGAGCGCCGACACCGCGCGCAAGCGCTCGCGCCGAGGCGCGCGAGTGGCCGATGCGCGCCTTCGCGATGGAGAGCGACAACCGGCCCAGCGAGGCGCCGGATGGCGACGAGCCTGATCCCGGATGCAATGACGACGGCTCGTTCTTCGCGTTTGCGGACACTGAGGAATCCGACCTGGAGGAATAAGCGCTGAGTGTGGTGGAGACCGCACGCTCGCCTACGAAAGTCGAGGGTGGACGATATGTGCAACGACCCGCGGAAGAGGAAAATCTATTGGCTGCGCGAACGCGCCGGGGCTCCCCGGCGGGGCGTCGCCCTGTTGCTGGTGCTGATCAGCCTGGGCGCTGCCGGCGCGCTGACGAGTTTCTACCTGATCAGTCAGGAGAACTCGGTCGCCATCGGAACGAACGCCGAAGCGGCGTCCGCTTCCGACTGGGCGGCGCGCACTGGCGCCGAGCTCGGCATCGCCGTGCTCGAAACCGACATCGACTGGCGCACCGTCGCGTCAGCGGATGGACGCGTCATCACAGAGGCGTCCATCGGCGAGGCGGTCGTCACGGTGACCGTGACGGCGCTGGATGGCTCTCCGCCGAGTTCTGGCGACACGGACCTCGTGATCACGTCGATTGCGGTCGTCGATGGTCTGACGAGCATGCGCCAGATGGTGGTTGCAGTCGAGCCGCCCATGGACATCGAAGAGAGCATCGACGATGGTCTCAATGAGTTCGGCATCTACGCCGTTGATGGCATTCAGCTCGAGAATGACAGCCTGATCACGGTCTGGTCGAAGAGTCCGAGCAACCTCCTGAACGACCCGACCAACCTGGGCGCCGGATTCTCGCTGGTCTCCGCGTTCGATGTCGACGGCTCATCGGACATTCTGCGTTCGCAGCTCTTCGTCATGGACTCCGCGTCGTCCGGATTGAAGGACATGGTGGACGACCTGCTCTTCGAAGGCGGCGGCGTCATCCCTGCCGATGCGCTGCCGACGGCCCCGGCGCACGTCCCGGCGTACCTCACGGGACTTCCCCTCATCATGCCATCGCCTGTCGAGCTCGACTTCGAGATCGAGGCGCCGATGAACTCCGGTGGATTTGATTCGGTGTACCTCTCTGAAGAGGCGAACATCGTCCTGCATGACACGGACGGCGGCCTGTACAGAATCGGCTACATCGAACTCGATGACGGCGGCATCCTCACGATCGATGGCCATGTGGAGCTTCTTGTCGAGGATCTGCTCAAGATCGTTGGCGGTTCGACTATCCAGTTCGCCGACGACGAGTCGTCTCTCGCGCTCTACCTGATGGGTGATCTGCTCGTCGACAACGGTGGGCTCGGCGTTGACTTTGAGATCATGGACGAAGAGGAGATCGATGTCGAGGACGTCGAGGACTACCGAGACCCGACGCTCCTGAGCGTGTATGGAGTCTCCGAGGCGTCGGGCGGACTCGCAGAGCCGACGTACACGATCCAGAACAACTCGATCATCCTGGCGTCATTCCATGCGCCGACGGCCTTCACGGAGATGACCAATGAGTCCATCTTCATCGGTCGCCTGACGACTGATTCCGTTCTTGCAACCAATGGCTCAGAGATCTACTGCGATCCGGCTCTCGGCGTGGACACCGGTTACACGGATCTCGATGGGCCTCTCTATAAGGAAGACGGGAGCTTCCTTGATGAGCTCATTGATGCGCTTGCCGCCTGGGATGATTCGCTGGGCATGGACGCCATCAAGGAGCACATCATGGGATATGTGCCTGAGCCGGCAGAGGAAGAAGAGGTTCGCGAGGTCGGCGGCGGCAAGGGGCCAATCGGAGGCGGAGAGCCAATCGGCGG
>JANQNW010000011.1 GCA_028279375.1 Phycisphaerales bacterium | reverse complement strand
CTTGCAGCCATCGCGATACAGCGCGTTGGCCTTGAGACCCAACTCCCAGCTCATGCGATACGCCGACTTGATCTCATCGACGGTCGCCTCGTGCGGAAGATTGATCGTCTTGCTGATGGCGCCGGAGATGAAAGGCTGCGCCGCGGCCATCATGCGGATGTGCCCTTCGACAGCGATGAATCGCTTGCCCTTCTTGCCGCACTTGTTGGCGCAGTCGAAGACGGGCAGGTGCTCATCCCTGAGGTGCGGGGCCCCCTCGATGGTCTGGACGCCGCAGATGGCGTCGTTGAGCGCAGCGATCTGCTTGCGCGTGAGGCCCAGCGCGAGAAGCACGTCGAAGTCGGGATCGTTCTTCGCCCGCTCCGGATCCATGCCGAGTCGTTCGAGCGCCTCGTCGCCAAGCGTCCAGGGGCTCATGGCGAAGGAGATCTCGAAGACGCCGGGGAGCGCATCCTCGATGCGCTGCATGTCGTGGTCGTTGAGACCGGCCTCGCGCAGGAATCGGGCCAGTGTGCCCTCGCCCTCGATCGTGCGCCCGGTTTCATCGGGCAGCGCCGTGTCGAGGCTCAGCGTGCCGAGGACGTACGTCAGGATGTCGCGCACCTGCTCATCGGTGTAGCCGAGCGCGATGAGCGCGGGGCGGAGCGAAGCGTTGGCGATCTTGAAGTAGCCGCCGCCGGCGAGCTTCTTGAACTTCACGAGCGCGAAGTCCGGCTCGACGCCGGTCGTGTCGCAGTCCATGAGCAGGCCGATCGTGCCGGTGGGCGCGATGACGGTCGTCTGGGCGTTGCGGAAGCCGTGGAGTTCACCGAGCGTCAGCGCCTCGTCCCACGCCCTGGTCGCGTGATCGAGCAGATCGCGCGCATTGGCGAGGCTGATGCGCCCGGAGCGAACGAGCCCATGCTCGATGGGCACCGGGCTGATGCGCAAGTCCTCGTAGCCCTCCAGCCCCTTGTCCTCGCGCTGCACGCCGTGCGCTGCGCGCCTGTGGTTGCGGATGACGCGGAGCATGTGCTCGGCGTTGTCCCGGTAGCCGCGGAAGGCGCCAAGTTGATCGGCCATGATCGCCGACTGGCGGTACGAACGCCCGGTCATGATCGCGCTGATCATGCCCGCGACGGCTCGACCCTCGTCGCTGTCGTACGGAATGCCCGCCTGCATGAGCAGTGCGCCGAGATTGGCGAATCCCAGACCGAGCGTGCGGAACTCGTAACTGAGTCGCGCGATCTCCTTGCTCGGGAACGCGGCCATGAGCACGCTGATCTCGAGGACGACCGTCCACAGATCGATCGCATGCTCGAAGCTCTCGACATCGAAGGCCCGCGAGTCCGCGTTGTAGAACTTCAGCAGATTAATCGACGCGAGATTGCATGCCGTGTTGTCGAGGAACATGTACTCGCTGCACGGGTTGGACGCGTTGATGCGTCCCGACTCCGGGCAGGTGTGCCATGCGTTGATCGTGCCGTCGTACTGCACGCCGGGATCGGCGCATCGCCAGGCGGCGAAGGCGATCTGATCCCAGAGGTCGCCGGCTTCGATCTCGCGGGCGACTTCGCCATCCGTGCGATTGAAGAGGCGCCAGGAGCCGCTGCCATCGAGCGCGTCGAAGAACTCATCCGGAATGCGGACGGAGTTGTTCGAGTTCTGGCCGCTGACGGTGTAGTACGCCTCGCCGTTGAAGTCGTAATCGAGGACGAGGCCGAGATTCTCAGCCGTGCGCCTCTGATCGTCGGGTAGGTGCTTGAGCCCCTCGACGAGCGCAGCGACCTTGATCTCCTCGCGCACCTTCCAGTTGACGAACTGCTCGATGTCCGGGTGATCCAGATCGAGGCAGACCATCTTCGCGGCGCGCCGGGTGGTGCCGCCGCTCTTGATGGCGCCGGCGGCGCGATCGCCGATCTTCAGCCAGCTCATGAGGCCGCTGGACTTCCCGCCGCCGCTGAGGCGCTCGTCTTCTGCGCGGAGCGATGAGAAGTTCGTGCCGGTGCCGGAGCCGTACTTGAAGAGACGCGCCTCGCGCGTCCAGAGATCCATGATGCCGCCGGGATTCACCAGGTCGTCGCTGACGGACTGGATGAAGCACGCATGCGGCTGCGGATGCGAGTACGCATCCTGCGAGCGGAAGACGTCGCCCGTCTTCGGGTCGGCGTAAAAGTGACCCTGCGCCGGGCCGCTGATGCCGTAGGACCACTGCAGACCGGTGTTGAACCACTGCGGGCTGTTGGGCGCCGAGACCTGGTGGAGGAGCATGAAGACGAGTTCGTCGTGGAAGGCCTGCGCGTCTTCGGCGGAGTCGAAGTAGCCGTGCGCTTCGCCCCAGTGACGCCAGCAGCCGGCCAGGCGCCCGATGACCTGGCGCGCCGAGCGCTCCGGCCCGGTGATGGGCTGGCCTTCTTCATCGAAGAGCTGCTCGCCGTACTCATCGAACTGCGGCACGCCCGCCTTGCGGAAGTACTTGCTCACCATGATGTCGGTGGCCAGTTGCGACCACGACTTCGGAACTTCGGCGTCCGGCATCTCGAAGACGACGGAGCCATCCGGATTGGAAATGCGCGACGATCGCTTCGTCCATTCGATGTGCTCGAAGGGGTCCTGACCTGCGACCGTGAACATCCTGGTGATCTTCATCGACTCTTCCTTCGCCGTCCTTGGCGGTCTACCTGTCCAACGCTCGGTGTTCTCTGGCGTGTGAATTGCGAATCGCAAACGAACGCCGGGCACGCGCACAGCCGCGTGCTCCGGATCGCGGCCACGCGGCCGCCTAGTCGACCCTGGGAAGGGTCAGACCGTCCTGGTCCTGATACTTGCCCCCCTTGTCCGCGTAGCTGGTGGCGCAGATGCGGTCTCCCTTGAGGAAGACGAACTGCGCGATGCCTTCGTTGGCGTAGACCTTCGCGGGAAGCGGGGTGGTGTTGCTGATCTCGAGCGTCACCTTGCCGCGCCATTCGGGCTCGAGCGGGGTGACGTTCACGATGATGCCGCAGCGGGCGTAGGTGCTCTTGCCGACGCAGAGCACGAGAACCTCGCGCGGGATGTCGAAGTGCTCGACGGTCTCGGCGAGCGCAAACGAGTTGGGCGGAATGATGACGTGATCCTGGCCCGTGACGTCCGTGTCGATCTCGATGAAGAGATCGGACGAGAAGGCCTTGGGATCGACGACGGTCACGCCGCCGGTGACGGGCGTGGGCGTGAAGACCTTGAAGCGCGAGCCGACGCGCACGTCGTAGCCGTAGCTGGAGAGGCCGTAGGAGACCGATCCCTCCCGCTTGACGCCGTCTTCGAATGGCTCAATTTCCACCAACTCACGAATCTGCGTATCGCACAGCACAGCCATGAACTGCTACCTCTTCGTTCTTCCCAGAGTCCATCCGGCGCCGGCTCGCGACGCACAGACAGACAGCCCTCGGCGCGCGTCCCACCGTGCGCCGTGCGAAACCCGTTTCCTTCAAACGCCCGATCGGCCTGGGATCGGAACGCGGCGGAGGTGTTGGGTACCTCTCAGATTTGGCTTTATCCGAGCAATTCGCGGGTCTCAGACCACCCGCGAACGCGGCTAGAAGTCTCGTGAAACCAGAGAGAACGATACCCACTAGATATCGTGCACTCAAGATCCCTAGGCCCAAAATGCTGTGGACAAGCTGTCGGTTTTCGGACGACCGCCGTAACTGGCCGGGAATCGGGACTTTGCGTCTGAAGACTCACCCGAAAGGGGCTCTTCCACCCTGTGGAAAACCTGACCCGCGAGCGCACTTGACACGCGATTCTCACGGCGCGCAAACGCGTCGCACACGCGCGCGAACCAATCTGCACCTCGAAAACGCCGTTGCTAGGCTTCCAACGCATGGAAAGCCTCCGGAACAACAGCGCGCAGGACCCCGCAAACGCCGCCTCCGACGCCGATGAGGCGCCGGATTTCCTCGCCGACCTCGAAGCGGACCAGCTTGAGGACCAGGCGCCCCCCGGCGACCCCCTGCTCGACGATCTCACGCCGCCGCAGAGGCAGGCCGTCGAACACACAGAAGGCCCCCTGCTCATTCTCGCCGCCGCCGGCTCGGGAAAGACGCGCGTCATCACGCGGCGAATTGCGCATCTCGTGCGCATCGGCGTGCCGCCATGGCAGGTGCTTGCGCTGACGTTCACGAACAAAGCCGCCGGCGAGATGCGCGATCGCGTTATCGACATGCTCGGCGCAGATGAAAACGGAAGACCGCCGCGCGGCTTGACCATTACAACGTTCCATTCGTTGTGCGCGCGACTGCTGCGCCGCTATGCGCCGATCGCCAATCTCCCGGGGCTCAGCGCCGATTACTCCATCTATGACAGCGCCGATCAGCTTGCGCTGATGAAGCGCATCATCAAGGAGCTTGATCTCAATACGACGAACTGGCGCCCGCGCTCCGTGCTTTCGATCATCAGCAACGCGAAGAACGAGATGAAGAACGCGGCGATGTTCGAGGCGGAAGCCGCGGACTTCTACTCGCGCACGATCTCGAAGATCTTCACGGCGTATGAACGCGGATTGCAGAAGGCCAACGCCGTGGACTTCGACGATCTGCTTCTGCTGACGGCGCAGATTCTTCGCACATGCGACGAGGCGCGCCATGAGGTGCAGCAGCGCTGGCAGTACCTGATGATCGATGAGTATCAGGACACGAACCAGGCGCAGTTCACGCTCGCATCGATCATCGCGGAGAATCCGGAAGGAACGCAGCCGAATATCTGCGTCGTCGGAGATCCGGATCAGTCCATCTACGGCTGGCGCGGCGCCGACATCCGCAACATCCTCGAGTTCGAAGAGCACTATCCCGGCGCCCACATCATCGCGCTGGGGCAGAACTTCCGCTCCACCGCGCCAATCCTCGCGACCGCCGATGCGCTCATTCGCCACAACAAGCAGCGCAAGCACAAGGACCTCTTCACGACGCGCGAGGGCGGCGAGCAGCCGACGGTCGTGCTGACGCGCAACGAGCACCACGAATCAGAGCTCGTCGTCGAATGGATGCGCCGGCTGCACCAGGACGATGGCGAATCGTGGAAGAACATGGCCGTCTTCTATCGCATGAATGCGCTCTCGCGCGTGATGGAGGATGAGTTCCGGCGTCACGGCGTGCCCTACGTCATCGCGCGCGGCACGGCTTTCTACGAACGCGAGGAGATTAAGGATGCGCTTGCCTACCTGCGACTGCTGGCCAATCCGGCCGACGACGTGTCGCTGGCGCGCATCGTCAACAAGCCCACACGCGGCCTCGGCGCCACGACCATGGCGCGCATCGTCGCGCTCGCGCAGCTGCGTGACGCCAGCGTCTTCAGCGTGCTCCAGGAGATCACGACCGACTCCGACCTTGCGCAGCAGAACGGCGTCTCGTCGCGAGCGCGCAACGCCATCATCAAGTTTTGCCAGATGCTCCTGAGCTGGACGGAGCAGACGAACTTCCTGGGCCAGCCTGTCGAGGGCTCGCTGCCCGAGCTTGTCGAACGTGTGATCAACGAATCCGGGCTGCTGAAGCACTACCAGGCGCGAGCCGCCAAGAAGGGCGCCGGGGAGTCTGCGGATGAGGACAAGACCGCCAACCTCGCCGAGTTGATCTCAAGCGCCGGCGAGTTCGAGCAGGAGTTCGACATCGATTCGGATCCGGCCTCCGATGCGCCGGCCGAAGGCGCGCAAGTCGAGGTCCCTCCGCTGCTCGCGATGCTGCGTGGCTATCTCGAGTCCGTCTCGCTCGTGGCGGACGCCGACGCGATCGATCCCTCCCAGGGCGCCGTCACGCTGATGACGCTGCACGCCGCCAAGGGGCTGGAGTTCCCGTGCGTCGCGATGATCGGTCTCGAAGACGGCATGCTCCCCCACGCACGCTCGCGCGACAGCGAGGCGGAACTCGAGGAAGAACGCCGCCTCTGCTTCGTCGGCGTCACGCGCGCGATGGAGAAACTGCTCATGACGAGCGCCAAGTATCGCACCATCGCCGGCCGGCGCGAGCGCACGATCCCGAGCCAGTTCATCAATGAGCTCCCCGCCGAACAGGTGATCATCAGCGATCAGTCAGAGCAGATCTACGACGACTTCGACACCGACGGCTCGCCCGGAAGCGTCTCCTGGCAGAAGCGCTCCGGCGGTTCGAGCGGCAAGGGATTCGATAGCTACGAATCCGATCGCCCGCATGATGCGGACGAGTTGGAGCGCCTCACAGTCGGCGATCATGTGCGCCACCCGCAGTTCGGCGTCGGCGAGGTGAAGGGCGTGATCCAGGCGGGCCAGAACACACGCGCGAAGATCGAGTTCGAACAGGTCGGATTGAAAACGCTTGTGCTGCGCTACGCCCGCCTCGAACGGATCTCATAGCGCGTAAAGAGAGACCGGCGACGCGCCCTTCGCCGGCCCTCCAACGTGATCTCGTCCCGGTCTGTCGCTCAGGCGCGACGCCGTCGTATCGCGATGACTCCCATGCCTGTCAGCATCGCGACACTTCCGGCCGGAGACGGTATGAAGACGAACTCGAGCTCGTAGCCCGTGCGCTCCGGGCCCGTCTGCTGGATCAGGTACGTGTATGTGCCCGGACCAAGCGGGCTGGCGAAGCCTGTGCCCGACAGCGCGCCCGCGGCAAGACCCGGAAGCAGGTCCGTGCCGACGAACGAGTCGAGCACGTGGTTTCCGCCGAGGAAGTCGCCGGAGTTGGCGCCCGAAGGAACCTGGCTCGTCGCGCCGGGATGAATGGCGTTGAAGCCTGTATCGCCCGGACCGCCGACGTCGAGATCCTCGTAGCCGAGCAGGTTGAGTTCCGAGAGCGCCTGCCCGGCGGGGATCACGAACGTGAGATAGTCGCGCGTGTCAGAAGGCGACTGCATCTCTCCGATGACAATGTTGCTGCCGAGACCGAACGCGATCGGCGTCGGGGCGAGCGGGTCGGTTGAAAGGTCGCCATCGACGCCCTCATCCCAGACGGGCCCGCCGGCGATGGCCGCGGAGCCCAACAGGAGCGCTGCGGCCGAAACTGCGATTCTCATAGTTCTCCTCCGTTCCATCCTCGGGAGGCCCCGCCGCGGCGCGACAGCGACCCTCCGGAAGAGAATGTCCGGAGGCTGGCGGTCCATTGCAGCATTCTGACGCGAGCCGCCTGATTCTCACAAAAGGGAGTCGCATGGGCTGGCATCCACCTTGTTCAGGTCGTCGCGTCGAGCCTCTCAGAGGCGAAATCCCCTGACTCACTGAAGCATCCCTGAAGTTCTGCGCAGGCGAACTACCTTCGCATCGATGTCCTCTGCGAACAGGTCGCCGACGATCTCCTTGGGCCTCGGCTCAGAGTCAAGCAGGGAACCGACGTGGTCACTGACGCGTTCACCCAGGAGACCTCGTCTCCGAGCGCGCTCGCGGCTGTGATCGGCGGCGCGGCTTTCGCGGATCGAAGGCGACCCCAATAGTCTGCATGAGCGCGCTGTGTGGCGCGCGCCGTCGCAGAAAGCCCTTGTATTCATCGACGCTCCGGCGCTTCATCGTTGTAAACAACGAACGAAGATTGCATCTGCACTCAGGTTCATTACAATGAGTTTGAGCATCGCCACGCACGCAATCAGTGAAACTGATTCAATGCGAGGACGTGGACGGTCTCGTGGATCTCGGTCACACGTCGGTGAGGAGACGCGCTTGTTCGGGTGCCGCTCCCCGTCCGTGAGACCGTGATCGCAGCAGTACAACCTGATTCGTGGCTCTCGTTCGACTGTGGATGCAGGGCGATGTTGTGCCTGCCCGGAATCCTGTCACGCGCTCGAACGGCAGGGTGTTCGTGCGCATCTTCTTCGTTGATGCAGCTCGCCGCTGAAAGGAACAACCATGATCCGCCTCATCTCGATGTGTAGAAGCCGTGCAACGCTCACTTCATGCGCTGCACTCCTGATGACCGCGCAGGCAGCCACCGGGGGCTCGTGCTTTGGTGACGTCGATGGGAGTGGTTCCGTCGGCGCGACCGATCTCGTTTCGATTCTCGGCGCTTTCGGCCCTTGCGCAAGCTGCCCCGAGGATCTCAACGGAGATAATTGGGTGGACGAGGCTGACATCGCAGTGTTTGTAGAGTTGCCCTTTGGTTGCCCTTCCAATCCATTCGGCGCTCGTAATGCCTTCGATGAACTTGTTGTCGTGGACGTCACGTCCCAGGAGGCCAAGCTCCTCAACCTGGTCGTGACTCACGTCTATGCGACGGGCGAAGACGTCGGCGCGGGAGACGCCCTGCTAGTCGCTGGCGAAGGATCTCGATCGGGTGACGCATGCGCCGCCGCCAATGCCGACATTCTCGCCGACGGGAGCACCCTCTTCTTCCAGGAGCCGATCGTCGGCGATGACACGGCGCCTGAAAGCGCCGACATCGTCGCCGAACCAGCCGTCGAGTACGACACGTTCGTGACGATGGCGCTTCTTCAGGACGACTCGGAAACCGAACTCGGATCCGGCGGTTGCCTGACGGAAACCTCCATTAACGGTCCTTGGTACGACTTCTCCCCGAGCACTCAGCGCGAAGCGATTGACATCAGCGGGGCAACCGGGAACGCCGGGCAGTTCGGCGTGCTGATCGCACAGATCTCGATGATTCGCGACTCCGATTCTCCGATCGGCTACTCGGGCTCCTTGCGTCTGTTTACGTCTCCTGACGATGACGGCGCTCCGGAGGGGGCCGAGGCGCCCGTTTCCTTCTGCTGGCACCCGTCAAACGAAGCCGACCTCGATGTCGACGGCGTCGTCGGCTCGACGGATCTCGCAATCCTCCTCGGGAGCTGGGGCCCATGCGATGGGTGTCCCGCTGACATCATCTGCGACGGCGACGTCAACTCCGGCGATCTCGCGACATTGCTCGGCGTCTGGGGCCCGGTCGTCTGCCCGTGAGCCTCGAGTTGCGGCTCCCTAGACGCGCTGAGCGGCGCCGGCCCCGATGTCGCGGCGCACGTGCTTGCCCTCGAAGTGGATCACATCGCACGCCGCCAGGGCTCTGGCGCGAGCGTCTTCGAGCGTCTCCCCGAGGGCGGTGACGCCGAGAACGCGTCCGCCTGAGGTCACGACTTCGCCCGCGTCGTTCTTTTTCGTGCCGGCGTGGAAGACGAAGACATCGTCCATGGCCTCGGCCTCGTCGATTCCCGTAATCGGGAATCCTGTCTCGGGCTTCTCGGGATAGCCGCGGCTGGCCATCACCACGCAGCACGACACGCGAGGGTCCCAGTCGATCTCGGCGTCGGCGAGCGTCCCGGCGCCGGTGCGATAGAGGATGTCGCCCAGATCGCCCTTAAGGCGCGTCATCAGCGGCTGGCATTCGGGATCGCCGAAGCGCACGTTGAACTCGAGCACCTTGGGTCCGGCGTGGGTGAGCATGAGGCCAGCGTAGAGCACGCCGCGGAAATCGATGTCGTCGCGCCGCAGCGCGTCAACGGTCGGCACGAGGATGTCGCCCTGGATGCGCGCCATGAGCGCGTCATCGACGACGCTCGTGGGGCAGAACGCGCCCATGCCGCCAGTGTTGGGCCCCGCGCCCCCTTCCAGGAGCCGCTTGTGATCCTGGCAGCATTCGAGGACGTAGATCGTGCGCCCGTCGACGAGAGCGAGCACAGAGGCCTCCGGACCTTCCAGTCGCTCCTCGATGATCACGCTGTCGCCGGCGGCGCCGAAGACGCGCTGGGCCATGATGCGATCGATTGCACTGAGCCCTTCCTCGAGCGATTCGGGTACGACGACGCCCTTGCCCTTGGCGAGGCCCGCGGCCTTGATGACGTGGGCCTCTTCGCGTGATTCGAGATACGCCGCGGCGTCGTCGGCGTCGGTGAAGATGCGCGCTTCGGCTGTCGGGATGGACGCGGCGCGCATGAGCTGCTTGGCCCAGGCCTTGTCAGCTTCGAGACGGGCGCCCTCCTTCGTCGGGCCGAAGATGATGCGCTCTGGCGCTGCGAGCTCGTCAGCGAGGCCGGCGGCGAGTGGATCCTCGGGACCGATCACCACGAGGTTGATGTCGTTCTTCTCGCAGAACCTGCCGATGCGGAAGGTGTCGCCGAGGTTGAAGGGCACGTCCATCGGCTTGCCAAGCGCGGCGAGACCCGGGTTCTCAGGGTTGCTGAGGTAGAGCGCGCCGAGGCGCGGCGACTGCCTGAGCTTCCAGGCGATGGCGTGTTCGCGTCCGCCGCCACCGACGAGCAGCACGTTCAGCGTGTCCGGGGTTCGGATCATGAGGGCGATGATATCGCCGGGACGCGCGACGGGAGCGCGGTCAGACGGGGCACAGTCAGGGGATGGCGAGCATGTCCGCCTGCTCGTCCTCGCGCCAGCAGCGGACCATCTGCTGGCGATCGTCATCATCGATGGAGCCGTCCTGATTGACGTCGGTGGGTGTTGCGTGCCAGGCGTATATGTCGTTCATGTTGAAGACGCCGTCGCCGGTCGCGTCGAGATCGGAGGCGATGACGGAGTCGTCCACGGTGATGAGCTGCTCGCCTGGCTGATCGCCGAAGAGCCGGATCGTGCCGCCGTCATTGATGACGACATCCATGGTGGAGATGACGAAGTCGGCGCTCCCTGCGGCGGCGGCCATCGGGAGATCGACATCGAATGCGATTCGCGCGAGCTCGCCGGTCGTGTCGAAAGTCCCGCCGGAGCTGATGACGCACAAGCGGATCTCGCCGGGACTGGTCGTCATGATCTTGATGGCGTTCGGCGGAAATTCGCCGAGCTCGCAGGTGGGGTTCAGCAGGATCGCGTCGTCGTAACTCAGGACGATGTCCCAGCTGAGGACCTGGGCGGCGTCAGGGTTCTCGATCGTGAAGAGGACCTCTGCGAGGCCCCCCTTGCCGATGTCATTGGGCGTCGCCGTCGTCGTGGCGACGACTTGTCCGGGTCCGGCGCTGCGCGGATTGTCGTCGACGTCTGAGCGATTGGCGACGCCGGAGCCGAACTCGTAGGGCGTGGCGCCGGAGGCCCACTGGAACATCTGCGTGAGTTCGATGGCTTCGATCTCGCCGTTGCGATTGATGAAGTCGACGGTGTAGAGCTGATAGGGCGTGGGCTGGATGGAGCCGTCGGCGAACGCGAGCGCCTGTGCGAGATCGACGACGGTGACATGCTGGTCGCCGTCCAGATCGCCGGGAATGGGCGGATAGAGGAATGCGAGACCGCCGCTCTCATCGTCGGTGAGCGCGCGCTTGGGCCCGATGTACCAGGCATGCATGACATCGTTGGGGCTCCACGGATCGCCGACTTCGAACGTGAAGGGATCGAAGTTGTCGCCGCCCATGGACGCGGCCTGATTCGGATGGTCGAAACCCAGGATGTGCCCGAGTTCATGGAGGACGACGGATTCGATGTCGAAGATCGTGCCGGGATTCGCCTCGGCGACGGCGTGATCGGTGGTCCACGTCATCGCTTCATTCAGATAGATGTCGGCCGAGAGGATGCGCGTGCCGGTCGTGTTGATCACGGCGAAACCGAGGTTTCCCGGCTCCATCTCGAAGAGCTGCGTCTCGGAGGTGATCGTGAATCCAGTGGGCCGGCTGAAGACCTCGATGTTGGCGCCCCAGCCGACCTGGCCGATGGTGATGCCCATCCCCTCGAAGAACTCGCGATTGGCGATCCACTCGGCGAATCCGACGCCTTCGAATGAGGGCGGCAGCGGATCGGCGTTCGGAACAGCGTCGTTCCAGAGTGTGACCTGCTGGAAGTTGATGAAGCCGCCGGTGGCGTCGGACCAGCTCTTGAAGGCCTTGACTGCGGCAGCCTCCGCCGCAGCGGCGGTCTCGGGGTCCTGATTCGCCAGGAAGTCGTCATCGATGTCGATGGAGAGGACGAATGGCGTCGCCGCCGGAGCGCCATCAGGCAGCCAGCGGACGAACTGGCCGACGTCGACGTCGGCCTGCGACCTGAAGTTGAAGAGAGTGAATGCGCAGACGGATGACGCTGCCGCGACCGCGGCGAGCGAAACCATGATTGCCTTGCGAGGCGTCATGCCGTCAATGGTCCATCAGCGCTTTCGAACTCTCCCTTCTGCCTTCAGTTGAGGCCAGGTTCCATGGGCCGTCGAAACGAAAGAAAGCAGGCCCGAGTCAGACTCGGGCCCGCTTGAAGGTCAGGGGTATGAGTTACGAGCGTCGTCTCCGAGCGGTCGCGAAGAGGACACCCGCTCCGGCGATCACCAGCGGCCCCGGTGCGGGGATTGCGGGCACCCAGACGGATGCTCCTGTCGAGTTTGGATCGACATTGCTGGGGATTCCGGGAGAGGAGGAAAACACCGCGATTCCCTGAATGGGCAGGGACGGCGTGGTGTACATCGTGAGCGTGATTTCGGCGCTGTTCTGCAGGAAGTCATCGCCGCCAGTGTCCTCCCACTCCCAGTCGAGACTGGCGCCGAAGATCCCCAGGTCCTCGAGGTCGAGGGGATTCTCGACGGCCGGCGCGTTGGCGCCGCCGGTGGGTCCGACGTAGCCGCGTCCCTTGACGAGGGAGGCGTCCATGACGGGATTGGTGAGCGTGAAGTCAAGGCCGCTCACCTGGAACTCGCTGAGTCCGTTGACGGTGTTCGTCGAGAAGTCAACGAGGCGGATGGTGTAGGTGTAGACGTTGTCGCCGACGTTCAGATTGAGGCCGCCGACAACGGTTGGGGTGTGAACCCTGTAGACGCGCGAAACCAGCTCCGTGCGATCGACTTCGACGCCCATGAATTCGTTGACATAGCCGGAGGTGTCGAACGATCCGTTGGGATACGGATTGCCGAACTCATCCGGGAAGTCGAACTGCTTCAGGCCGCTGGAGATGTCAATTGCTGACACGATCTCCGTGGCGTACGTCGAAGGATCGACCGTCACATTCTGTGCCGGGTCGAATGCGGCGCTTGCGACGCCGCTTGACAAGAGCGCAACTGACGTCGCCGCCAGAACACATGCTCCCCTGTGATTTCTCATCACTCGACTCCTCCAGGAGCTGAACCCGTCTGCCCCGCCGGTCTTACGACCGGCGGCGCAGCGGGGCATTAGTTACGTACAGGAAACAAGCGTGACGCTTATCCCCTTCGACGGCGCGTTCCTGCAACACCGAGTCCGAGGGCCATGAGGCTGAGCGGGCCCGGGGCGGGCACGTTCAGGTCAGGCTGACCCGGATCATCGACGAGGCCGAGAGACTGCACGGTGGCGACACCCGCGTTGCGAACAACAACATCAACGACGTTGATCTTGATGTCGCCGGTGGTGCGGACGTACCAGCTGACGCGCTCGGTGTTCCCGGGGGAACCAAGCGTGTCAAACGCCGCGGCGTGGTCGAACAGGTACGTGTCGTTCGACACGTTCGAGAAAACATCGACCAACGGGCTGACCTGGCCTGCCGAGGTGAGATCGGTCAGCGTGCCCTGGGTCGCAGCGATGAGATCTGAGATATCCATGCTGCGTCCGGAGTCAACGCCGAACTCGAACTCATCGATGCCGCTGGGACCATCGCCGACAAAGTCGTAGATGACCAGGACGTCGTTGAGGCCTGGGCCGAGGTTGCCGCCATTGTTGCCAAAGACACGAGCAGTGAGCGTGCCGGTGAACGCGCCAGGAATCGATGATGAGAACGGATTGCTGATCTCGTTCACACCATTGAAATTCGTGGCGGCGGCGATATCCGTGATGCTCGACAGATCCAGCGGCACGAGCGCGCCGATTTCGGCAGGCTCCGTCGACGGAACGTCGGGAATCGCTATCGCACTCGCATTGGCTGCGATGGCGCCGACGGTCACAACCGCGACACCACGAGCCAGTAGCTTGCTCGACATATTCTGAATTCTCCTTCCCAAGACGACTCGCGCAGACGTATGAGCCCGCCAAGGCTCGGCGCGCCGTCTCCACATCTCTTGGGATGACGTGTATAGACGTGTTTCTGACCAAGTTGTTGAGCTTCTGCCTCTCCAGAAGCCGGATCCCCCCTGGATCCCTTATCGATTAAGAGTATCAGGGGGCCTGCTCACGGCGTCAACAATTGATTCCCGCAATTCACGCCTTCATTTTCGATCTCTAACCCCATTCTTATGGGATGAACGCCCCCACGTGATCAGAGGGGTTGATGCAAGTGTCTGTGGTTTCCGGACCTGCGCGAATTTGGGGCAAATGCCCCCGATTTCCCCAGCGCGAATCAGGGTGACTGGATTCGAACCAGCGACCTCTGCGACCCAAACGCAGCGCTCTACCAAGCTGAGCTACACCCTGGGCCGGACAGTGTATCCATGACGCGGGCGCGCGGGCCCGTTGGATCGCTACACTGCGGCCCGAGCGCTGGAATCGCCGACTGATTCAGCGCCTCAAGGAGTTTGGATTCGATGGTCCTGGCCGCCGACATCTCCGGATACCTGCCTGTTCTCCTGCTGCTGACGATGGCGATCACGTTCGCGGTCGCCAACATCGTGGCGACGAAGATGCTGGGCCCGGCGCGCGACGGCGCCGTCAAGGGCACCGCGTATGAGTCGGGCATGAACCCGATCACGCCTGCCCGCAAGCGATTCAACGTCCGCTTCTACATCCTCGCGATGATCTTCCTGGTCATCGACGTGGAGGTGATCTTCCTTTATCCGTGGGCGGCGACCTTCGGCCAGCTCGAGCCGAGGAGCGACGAGGGCTTCATTTTCCTGATGCGCGTGCTGTTCTTCATGTTCACAACGGTGGTTGCGTACCTCTACGCGTATCGCAAGGGCGTTTTCCGTTTCGACTGATCACGGCCGCCGCTCGCTTCCTCCAGCGCTATCCTCAGATTCATGGCCACGATTCCTCCAGCACGACCCGCGGAGCGGGCGCTCGCGGCGTTGATCTGCCTGGGCTGCTTCAGCATGCTCCTGGTCGCGGCGTGGCTGTCGCCATCGCGCGAGGGGCACGGCACGCACACGCAGCTCGGTCTGAGCAGCTGCGACTGGGAGGCGGCGACGGGGCGCCCCTGCCCGACCTGCGGCATGACGACCTCGTTCGCTCACGCCGCGGAGGGTGAGTTCGCCCAGGCGGCGGCGGTGCAGCCCTTCGGAGCGCTGCTGAGCCTGGGTGTGGCGGCGGCCTTCTGGGTGTCGCTGCACGTGGCGCTGACGGGATCGCGCGCCGGGCGGATGTTCCTGGTGCTGACTCGCCCCAGGACGCTGATTCTGCTTCTGGCGCTGGGATTCGCCGCCTGGATGTACAAGATGGCGGTCTGGTAGGCGGATCGGATCCCCCCACTCCGCGAATGCGTATATTGGCCGAGCCACGAGCTGCCGCGGGCGGGACCCGCGTCGCTCCGTCGGGGTGGGCCCGATGAGCGATGACCGGCGGCGACACACGCGAGGACGATCGAACCGGTCGCTGACGAGGGTCGGCATGTTCCGGTCGGGGTCCGGGGAGTCGTGATCTTGAGATCCAGTCAACGAGCAATCGCAGGACGTCTCGGCGCGGCATGCGCGTTGGCGGCGCTCTCGCTCGCCCTGGGCGGCTGCGCGATCGGCGCCCTGATCGGCGGCATGGCGGAGAGCTACCGGGAGACGAGCACGCGCGCGGTCGCCGCGGAGTACCTCGGCGTCGAGGGAAAGAGCTTCGCGGTGATCGTCTACACCGACCGACTCATCCAGGCTGACCAGCCCCGCCTGGTCGCGAAGATGACGAACGCGATGGCGAACCGGCTGGCCCAGAACGCCAACGCGGGCGGATACGTCCCGGGGCCGCTGGTGCTGGATTACCAGTTCAACAATCCGAACTGGGCGGCGTTCAGCTATGAGGATCTGGCGGAGGAGTTCGGCGTGGACCGGCTCGTGATCGTCGAGATCTACGAGTATCGCCTGCACGAGCCGGGGAACTCGTACACGTGGGATGGATTCGCCGCGGCGCTGGTTGGCGTCTTCGAGGCGGACGGCGTGATCGAGAACGACTTTTCATTCAGCCGGGAGGTTGCGGTCGGATTCCCGGATGACGGCGGCTACGGCCCGACGGATTTCGGGGCCGACGTGGTGGCGGCGAATCTGAACAGCCGCCTGCTGGATCGCGCATCGTGGCTCTTCTACGAGCACCAGGAACCCTACTACCCCGACTATTGATCGCGGTGTGGCGACGATCCCATGAGAGCGAACTCGACACGACGACTTTGTCTGCTTGCCCTCGCAAGCCTTGCGCTCCTCGGCGTGAGCGGCTGCAACATTCTCGGCCCGATCTTCCTGATCGTGGAGGGTCCGCCCAAGCGCGAGGCGGTGTTTGAGCTTGATGACGAGCGGACGACGATCGTGTTCATTGATGATCGGAACAGCCGCATGCCGCGGCGCTCGCTGCGCTACCAGATGGCCGAGGCGGCGGAGAGTCTGCTTCTCGAGAAGCGGGTGATGGACGAGGAGTCTCTCCTCGCGTCTCGGGCGGCGATGCAGATCGCGCTGACGGAGAGTTCGGAGAGTCCGATGTCGATCGCGGATATCGGCCGCTCGGTGGGCGCGGAGGTCGTGGTCTACGTGACGATCGACACGTTCGCGCTCTCGCCTGACGGCGTGACACTGGCGCCGATCGTGCAGGCGCGGGTGAAGGTGATCGACACGGTCGCAAATGAGCGCCTGTGGCCCCTTGGGGAGATGGAGAGCGGATACCCGCTGACGATGCGCTACACGACGCGCGTCGGCGATCTCCCCAAGACGCGCGCCGAGCGCAATCGCGCGGAGAACTCGACGGCGTCTTCCTTCGGCATGCGCATCGCGTTCATGTTCTTCACGCATGAGACGCTCGAGGAGACGAATCGGGGACTTCCCGGTTGAGAGCGCGCACGCTCCACCTGGTGGACATCGAACATTGCGGCGATCTCGGTCTGCTCATGATCGCGGCGATCGTGGGGGCGGCGCCGGCGCGGAGCGCGCACGAGATCCTGCTGATCGGCGGGAGCGAGCACGAGCGCCGGGCGCATCGCTGCGGGCTGCATACGGTCGATCGTCTGCATCCGCCGGGCGGGCGCACCGACCTCGGCGGCGCGGGGCTTCGGCGATTCCTGGATTATCGAAGAGCCCCGACGGCGCTCTGCGCCTGGGGCGCCGGCGCGGCGGCGCTTGCTTCGTCGGCATCTGCGATCCCGATGCATGTCTGCAGTCTTGGGCCGCTGCGAGCGAATGGTCGAGGGCTGCAGGCGCACGGTCTTCGGCGGGCGCTTGCGCATGCGCGCTCGCTGATCTTCTTCGAGCGTCACGCCTTGCTCATGAGCGATCCCGAATTGCTCAGACTCGCGCCGTCGGCTCGTCTCGCCGGGTTTCCTTCGCTGGACGACGCTGTCACGACGCGCGCGGCGGCGCGACAGTCCCTGGGCGCATTGGATGACGCGATCGTGCTGCAACTCATTGGAGCGCCGTTTCAGGCGCTGGATGGCTACAGCTTTGCGCGCGTCGTCGCTTCGAATGCGGTATTGGGCCACCGAGCCGTCGGTGTGATCCACCCCTCGGCGCGGCAACTCGAGCGCGGGCTGCGCATTCTCGAGAAGCAATCGTGGACGGCTTCGATGGTCGTGACGGACGATCCGGCGCATGAGACGCTGGCGGGGGCCGACGTCGCCATCTGGCGCTCGAGCCCGATCGTCGGCGCCGGACGAGCACGTTTCCAGAGCGCTCTTCCGATTCTGCAGGCGCAGGCGATGGGCATCCCGGTCGTCGCGACCCGATGCGGAGAGGTGGAGGACGTCTGGTCGCCGGGCATGGGTGAGATCGTGGACCATCACGAGCCGCTTCGAAGTGTGGCGGCCGTGCAGCGGGTTCTCGACAGCGCCAGCGCGGAATCTGCGAGCACGCCCTCAGCGCAGGATGGCGCGGCGGACCTGATGGCGATGCTCTCGGCTGAACTTGCTCACTGACCGGCGTCGGCGGGCGCCGGGCGCTGTTCGATCGTGATTCGGATCTCGGGTCGCTCGCCTTCGACGACGACGCCCTCGGGCACGTCCCACTTATGGATGGGCTTGGACTGCACGCGCGTCTGGAGATCGACGTCAGTGAGCATGATCACCGCCATCACGGGATGGCCGCCCTCTTCGATCTCCCTGATGACATCGCTGGGCCCGGTGAGCGTGATGTCGGTGAGGAGCTGATCCTCGGGATGGATGGTGACCTTCCAGAGGTCAGTCTCATTGGGCTGCATGCGCACCCAGACGGGCGCCGAGGGCACGACGTACGTCGAGGTGCGGAGGCGCACGCGCATCGTGATGTTCGCCTGCGCTGGTTCGATCGTGACGAACGCTGCGTCGATCGGATCGACTTCGAAGGGGAGTGAGAGGATGGATGTGATCGTCGCCTGCACACCCTCCTGCAGCGTGTTGCGCGCTGATGGCGGGAGCAAGGCGCGGACGTGTGCGCCGCCTTCGAGCTCCTGAAGCTTCGCGATAATGTGACGCGGCGCTCTCACCTGGACCTGCGCCGGCTCGATGGCCGGCGGTCCGGACAGCGCGACGCCGGAGATATCAGCGATGACCGGAATGCCCGGCGCGGGAAGCACGGCTTCGACGCCGACGCGCACGAGCGGCGGCTCAACGCTCTCGACGCGCAGTCCGAGTTCGAGCAATCGCGGATCGTTCTGCAGCACGCGCTGCATGTCGACGGACTGCTCGCCTTCATCCTCCGGGAATCCGGGCGCGCCGGGGGTGACGTTGCGCGCCGAGTCCGCCCAGGCGCCGGCCTCGGAGATGGATGCCGAAGGGCCGGCGAGGGTGACGATGACGCTGCCCGTCCAGGTCGGGTCGATGACGCGCACGATGCGCTGGCCGGTTGGATCACCGAAGGCGAGGCGCACGCGCTGCGTGGTCTGCTGGACGCTGCGAGCCTCGGCGAAGAGCCAGACGAGGATCGTGACGAGCGTGACGGCGATGATCGTCTGCCAGGAGGCGGCCGCGCGGCGCGGAGAGCAGTCAATATGCGCACGAAGGAAACGTGTCATGCGGCCTGCTCCTCGGCTTTGGGCGTTGGCTCGGTGTCGAGTTCGACGAGCCCCTCGTCGTCAGCGGCGCTGTCCTGCTGCTGGTCGATGCCGGAGGAGAGCCTGCGCGTGAGTTCGGCGTGCAGCGCTTCGGGCGTCAGCCAGCGTTCGAGGACGCCGCGTTCGGCGAGGCTAATCGATCCGTTCTCTTCGGAGACGACGATGACGATGGCGTCGGTGACGCGCGTGAGTCCGACGGCGGCGCGATGGCGCGTGCCGAGTCGGCTGTCGGTCATGTCCTGCGGATCGGCAAGGGGGAACTGGACGCCGGCGGCGACGATCTTGCTGCCGCGCACGACGACGCCCATGTCATGGAGCGGCGTGTTGGGCCAGAAGATGGACTGGAGGAGCTCGGCGGAGATATCCGCATTGAGCATGCGTCCGGCTTCGATGGTCTCGCGCAACCCGACCTGACGCTCGATGGCGATGATGGCGCCGAACTTGTTCTTGCTGAGGAACGTCGCGGCGCTGACGAGGGCGTCGACCACAGGGGCGATCTGTGATGCGGAGCCTCGGAAGAAGGAGGCTTCGCCGATGCGGATGAGCGCGCGCCGGAGTTCGGGCTGGAAGATGATGACGAGCGCGAGGACGGCGACGCCGAGGAAGCCATCGAAGAGGAGGCTGAGTCGCTGGAAGCGCCCCTCGACGACGAGCTGCAGGGCGATGATGACGAGGACGAGAAAGATGATGCCCTTGAGAGCGCCGGCGGCGCGCGTGCCCTTGACGAAGCGCCAGACACCGAAGACGACGAGCCAGATGACGGCGAGCTCCAGCAGGACCTCGAGCACGTTGTAGCTCGAGAACCGGGACAGAAGCCGGAATTGCTGGAATGCGATCACGCCAACGCCTCATTGGAGAGATGCGCGCTCCGTGCGCTGGCATCTTCCTGAGTATATCGGCCGGACGGAGGCCTAAGAACTGAGCGCGACGTGATCTTCCGCGTCTACGTCCGCACCATCTACAGCCAGACCATCGACGAGGCGGATGCAACGATCGGCCCGCTCGGCGATGAGGGGATCGTGCGTGACCATGATAATGGTCTGTCCGTGTTCTTTATGGAATCGCTCGATGGACTCGAGGATGCGATCGCCGGTCTTCCGGTCGAGATTGCCAGTGGGCTCATCGGCGAGGAGCAGATCGGGAGCGTTCATGAGGGCGCGCGCCAGGGCCGTGCGCTGGCGCTCGCCGCCGGAGAGTTCGGCGGGTCGATGGCGCAGTCGGTGCTCGAGGCCGAACTCGGTGAGGATCTCGTTGGCGCGCTTGCGCACCTCGCCGGCCTTCATCCGATAGCCGATGCGCCCGTAGCGGATCATGGATCCGAGTGCGGTGTTCTCCAGCACCGTGAGCTCCGGAAGCAGGTGATAGAACTGGAAGACGAAGCCGACGCGCGTATTTCGATGGCGATCAAGCTCGCGCGCGCTCATGTCGGCGAGGGACCGGCCCTCGAACTCGATGGTGGAGCCGGAGCCCTTGTCGGGGCGGTCGAGACCGCCGAGCAGATGGAGCAGCGTGGACTTGCCGGAGCCTGAGGCGCCGAGGACCGCGAGCCACTCGCCGCGCTCGACATTGACATCGACGCCGCGCAGCACTGGGACGTCCACGCGCCCGAGGCGATACGTCTTCGTCAGATTGTGTGCGCTGATGAGTGTCATTCGAAACGAAGGGCGCGCACGGGGTCGAGGCGCGAGGCGTTGATGGCGGGGATGGCGGCGCCGATGAGGCTGAAGAGGACGCCGCCGATGAAGACGTAGCTGGCCTTGAGCGGTTCGATCTCGCTCGGGATGCGCGTGAAGTGGTAGATCTCGGGATCCCAGACGTAGATGCCCAGCGCCTGGCCGAGCCACTCGTGAATCGGATTGATGTTGAGCACGATGGCGTAGGAGACGGCGAGTCCGAACATGGAGCCGACGAAACCGATCACGAGGCCATAGCGCAGGAAGAGCCAGGCGACGCCTCCCTTGCTGGCGCCGACAGCGCGGAGGATGCCGATATCGCGTGTCTTCTCGCTGACCATCGCCCAGAAGATGGCGCAGACGAGGAAGGCGGCGGTCATTGAGATGAAGCCGAAGAGCGACAGCAGCAGCGCCATTTCCTTCTTGACGGCGCCGATGAAGGTGCGCACAGCCGGGCGCTCCTCCCACGTTTCGACCTTCACGAAGTCGGAGGGCGGGACTTCGCCATCCATTTTCATGTCGAACTCAGCGTAGATGGCCTTGGCGCGATCGCGCAATTGGGCCGGGGTCACGCCCTCGGCGGCGCGAAGGAGGATGCTGGTGACACGCGCCGGGTCCTCGGCGACGACGGTCGGCTGGGCGAAGTTCTCTTCGCCGTCGTCATCCTCGGTGACGGCGAGGTAGTCGAAGTCATCTTCGATGCGCTCGGCGGCGTCCATGTGCAGCATTTCCTGCAGGGCGCCGAGTTCGATGAGCACGGAGTTGGCGTCGGCGTCGTAGAGGCCGGTCTGAAACTCATTGGCCACGGGGAAGCGACGGGCGGCGACATCGATGACGGCGCCGCGATCCGAGAGCGGCAGCACGCTGACGGTGACTTCCTCGGTCGGGAAGAAGGTGTAGTAGGAGTCGATGAAGCCGGCGCGATTGCGTCGGTTGAAGCCGCTGACCCAGACGCCGGTGACGACGGCCGAGCGGAGCTCCTCCGTCTCGGGATCGAACTCGCGAAGTGTGAGTCCTTCGGTGCGCATCTGCTCGGGGACGCGCAGGCGCAGGTCGCGCTCGTCGGTGTCCTTGGGGAGCGCCTCATCGATGGGCTGCCACCAGAGGAGTTCGTTGAAGTTGGTGACGCGGTCGTAGGAGGGCCCATCGACGCCGACGATCTGGACGAGGCGCGTGCCGCCGGGCTCGGGAAGGGCCATGAGTCCGGGCGCTTCGATGGTGGGCGCGGCGGCTTCACAGAGGGGATCGTTCTCGAGGTCCTCGATGAGCTGCTGGTAATAAGGAATGCCCTCGACGGGCCAGTTGACGACGACATCGCCCATGAGGGCGCGTCCCTGGGCGAGGAGCATGTTGAGGAAGCCCGCCATGACGGACCAGACGATGAGCACCATGGCCGTGCAGAGCACGACGGCCAGGATCGCCAGGAGGGGCATGACCCGGCCGATCAGATAGCGTCTGGTGAGGAGCGTCTGGTACACGAAGGTGATCCTAGCGGGGCGGCGCCCGGTCCACGTCGATCGGCGGCTTCGCGCGGGCGGCTGGATTCTTTGACCCGTACGAATGGCGCAGGTGGCGGGGGAAGGTTCTTTCGATGTCCAAAAAGGCCGGCGGGCCCCGGTCTCCCAGGGCCCGCCGCTCGGTCGAGCGTGAACGATAAGCCGAATTCTGTACCTCCCCGGAGGGAGGCGGCGACCATTTCTCTCGCCGACACGTCGCCGCGCCGGTCGAAGCGGTCCACCCGTCCCCTGGTCGCCCGGACCGGGCGCGGGAGGCGAACCTCCCGGGGGACTGCATGACCTTGCACGCGGTGGGGTTTACCGTGCCCCGACTGTCACCAGCCGGGCGGTGCGCTCTTACCGCACCTTTTCACCCTTACCTGTGCCCCGGGTTGGCCGGGGCCATCGGCGGTTTGCTCTCTGTGGCACTGTCCCTCGCCCGCGACCGTGCGAGCGGGTGGGCGTTACCCACCACCGTCGTCCTGTCGTGTTCGGACTTTCCTCCGGAGGGGAAAACCCCGCCGGCGGCCGCCTGTTCACGCTTCAAGTCTGCATAGTCTACGCCCCATCGCACCGATAGGATCGGAGTCATGCCTTCAAAGAGGAAGGACACCCCGTCAGACGCCCCATCGGCTGCGAAGGCCCCCTCGCCTGAGGTCCGTCGGGTGATTCTGTGGCTGGAGCCTGACCAGGCGGATCTGGTGGAGGCCGTGGCGTCGTTGTCGCCGATCGAGGTGACGCATGTGGGCGATGCGCGCGGGGTGGACGCCGGGGACCTGGCGAAGCGATTCGAGGCGGAGTCGATCACGGACCTGCGGGCGGCATTGATCGCCGGGGAGGCGGATGCGGCGTTGATCTGCGCGATCTCGCGCAAGGACGCGGCCAGCGCGCTGGACGCCGCTGATGTTCGCCGGGCGTGCACGGAGAACGGGCTGAAGATCCTGAGCATGACGCCGACGAGCGCCTCGCTGCTTGTGGGGGCGCCGGATCGGAGCATGGACAGTGTGCGTTTCGTTCCCCGCATGCAGCGCTCGCCGGGATTTCGGAGCGCGACGGAGGTCTTTGAGACGTTCGGGACGATCGACATGGTGAGCATCGCCTGCTGCAGCGGCGCGGCGCAGGGAGCGCTGGGCGCGCGGCTCTTCGATGCGATGGATGTGGCGAACTCGATCCTGGGTGAGCCGGAGACGATTGACGCCGCGTTGCGCGGGCCGCGTTCGCAGGCGGGATTGCACATCGCGCCGGGCGAGTCGCTTCGTGAGCTGCGCGGCAACATGAGCGCGCATCTGCGCGGGGCGGACGGTCGTTCGGCGGCGCTGACATTGACGGATGGCGCTGGTCGCTGGTTTCGCGGCGCGACGCTGCTTGGCGAGGGCGGGCGCATTCGCATCGACGACGCCGGCTTTGAGTGGACGGGTCCGGATGGGAAGATCATCGATTCTTCGCGGCGCGAGCTTTCGAAAGAGGAGAAGGCGCTGGATGAGGCGATTGCCGACGGCGCCGTGGTGATCTGCGAGGAAATTCGCAGGTTGCTTGACCCGCACACCAGCACGCCGGAAGCGCCGATCGATTCGACGGGCGCGCTTGCGATGTCGGAAGCGGCGATGCTGAGCGCGCGCACGGGTCAGCCGGAGTCGCCGGCGACGATCCGGCGGATGGCGCGGGCGGGGTAATCTCTGATAGCTAAAAACCCCGCTGACCTGGGGTAGATCAGCGGGGTTTCCTGGCGGCTGCCGAGGAGGTGGTGATGGCACGGGGTGCGCTTTTAGGCGGGAGCGTTCTCCAGTGCGTTGTTCAACACCTCTCGGTTGCGCGCCCGGGACGCGGGCGACGCATACGCCATGGAGGAGGGAAGAGCGTGTTCCCCCACCGATGTCGTGGCGCGTGGCCACTGCGATGCGATCGGCGGCGGTGAGTGCCGCGTCAGCGTCCCGATCAAAGGGCTGCGGAGTTCACAGTCGGGCGGACGTGTATTCAAAGTGTCATCCTGATATGACTGTGCGCTCCGCGGCTGAGTTGCGGATGCCTGATGCGCATGCATGGCGCCGACGGATTCGGACGGGTCGCATGCGAGGTTCACGTTCAACATCTCCCTGTGCGCGTGTGGCCTACGCGGGCGCGTGCGCAGGACTCATCGGCGAACTGAACGTGCGTTGATTCTGCCTCGTTCTGCGCAAAAGAAAATCCCCTGACAGGGGATGCCAGGGGACGAAACTTTTTTGTTTTGTCTGTTGCGCGGGCGGAAACGCCTTTGCCAAGGGGCTTAGAAGCTGTATCCCATCGTGACAAAATATCTGGTGTCGGCGCGTTTGGCGTCGCCGGGCTGGTTGTTGTACTCGTACTCGACGCCCGTCTTGAGCTTCCAGGTGCCTTCTTCATTCATGTCGACCTCATAGAGGGCGGTGGCGCTCAGAAGCCAGTTGTCGAGGTAGTTGAAAGTTTGCGTGTACTGCGTCGACGCGCTGAACCTGGATTGGTCGTTAATGACGCGCGACCAGTTCATGCGGGCGATGGCCTGGGCGTTGAGGCCAACGTCGTCGCCGCTGAACTCGTAGTTGGCGCCGAGGCCGACGCGGCCGTCGAGCTTCTGGACGTCGTCATCGATGAAGATGTAGCCGGGTCCGACGTTGCCGTCGAGGCGGGTCTTGAAGTCCTGGTCTTCATCGCCGATGAACTGGGCGTCGGCGAAGTAGAAGACCCTCGAGTCTTTGACATCCCGCTCGTAGTTGGCTCGCGAGACGAAGCGGTTGACGTTGACACTGCCGCCGCTCTTGGCCCAGGTGTAGGTGCTCGTGAAATTGAATCTCGTGAGCTCTGTCTCTCTCTTGAGCGCCAGCGCGATTCGTGCGCTGTGGCTCTCCGAGTTGCCGGTGGCGCCGTTGGCGCCGGCGTCCAGCGATCCTGACCACTTGGGCTTGTCCTCTTCGACGACGGGTTCTTCCGGCGCGGCCTCGGCGTCCGTTGTCGCGACGTCGGCCTTCTGTCCGGCCTTCGCCGGCGGCTGCGCGGGCCCCTGTGGGGTCTGGGACTGCACGGCGGCGCGGGCGGCTTCAGATTCGCGTTCTGCTCCGGTGGCTGGGCGCTGCTGGATCGGTCCCCAGGACTTGATGTTCTCTAGCTGGAATGTGATCTCACCGAAGTGCGGGTGATCGATGGTGACCTGCTGTTCGTCACTGGAAACGAGGCGGCCGCGCAGAATGTCGTCATTCTTGAGCACGACACGCACGCGCTGGCGGGTGTCCTGCTGACGATTCATCGTCGCCGCGACCTGGCCCTCGACGGGCTTGGGCGGATCGGCGGGCTGAGTCTGTGCGAGTGCGCCTGCGCTCGTCATGAGCGCAAGCGCAGCGATGAGCGATCTGCGCATTCTGGTCTTCATGGACATGTGGTGCATCACCTTCTCAGCCGCCCCTCACGGCTGTCTTGCAAACGAGCGCCCACGCCGGCGCTCGCATCGAGTTCACTCAGACGGATTCAGTCGGAGTCGCCCGGCAGCCAGCGATCGCGGATTCGCGATCTCATCATGGAGCTCGGCGCACGCCGCCTTCTGACCGGGCCACATACAGTCGCGATTGACGTCGCTCCACGCAACCCAGCGCCAATCGTCGTGCTCGCTGTTGAGCGTGGGCTTCCAGTCGAGCGGGACACGCAGCGCGAAGCGTGGGCTCAGGACGACCTGGTCCTTTTCGTGCAGGTAATAAGGATGCACCTGCTCCAGCGCCCAGAAGCCGAGGATGGCGGGCGCATCCGATGGGATGCCGACCTCCTCCTCGACCTCGCGCATGGCGGCGCATGAAGCCGTCTCGCCGGGCTCGATGTGCCCCATGATCGGCTGCCAGGTTCCATGGAGCGGCGACTCGGTGCGCCGAAGCTGGAGGATCTCGATGGAGTCAGGATCGGCGTCGTCGCGCTGGCGGAACACATAGACATCGACGATGTCTCTTCGAATCGTCGGGCCGGAGTCGTTCATGCCGGCGCCTCCTGACCGACGACACGCAGGAAGCCCTCGGCCTTGGCGAGCGTCTCGCGCCACTCGGACTCGGGCGTCGAGTCCGCGACGATTCCGGCGCCGACGGCGTAATCAACCTCGGCGCGAAGATCGTCGAAGCGCTCCGGTTGTGGCGCGTCGCAGTGGGTCGTGACGCATGCGGTGCGAATGGCGACGTTGAACGCGGCGCGCCCGCAGTCGCTGATGTAGCCCACTGCCCCACAGTATGGTCCGCGCCGGACGGGCTCGACCTCATCGATGATCTGCATCGCGCGGATCTTGGGGGCGCCGGTGATGGAGCCGGGCGGGAATGTCGCGCCGAGGAGGTCGGCGAAATCGCGATCGTCGCGAAGTCTGCCGGAGACGGTGGCGACGCTGTGATGCACTCCGGCGTCCTCGGCGGCGCCGACGCCTCCATGGCGTTCGATCGAGCGCGCCTCCTCGACGCGCACCGAGCCGTACTCGCAGACGCGCCCCAGATCGTTGCGCATGAGATCGACGATCATCGCCAGTTCGGCGGCGTCCTTCTCGCTCTCGAGGAGCTCCACCGGCGGACGGCGCACCGCGAGCGTGCCCTTGATGGGACGCGTCACGATGCGCCGGGATTCGGGCTCGAACTCGAGAAAGAGCTCGGGGCTCGCCGAGAGCACGGCGCTTCCGGGCGTCAGCGGCTCGATGCACGCGGCGTACCAGCTTCCGAGTTGATCGAGAAGATCTGCGGCCAGCGCCCGGGGAGAACCGGTGAATGACCCGGTGAGCCTGTGCGCGATGTTCGCCTGGAAGACATCGCCGGCGGCGATGTACTCGACGACACGCTCGACGGCGCGCTCGTAGCGCTCGCGTCCCATCGAGCTTGCGAGGCGACCGACGCTGTAGCCCGGCGCCTGCGGCGACGCGCTCGAACTGAACAGATCCTCACAGAAGTCTGGCTCTCCGACGCTCCACCAGACGCCCTTGTGATGGTCGAATGCGATGGCGCTGTCGCATCGGAGAAGGCAATGGTCCGGATGATCGCGATCATCGAGGGGGCGGGCGTCCTCGGCCTGCGCCTTTGGTTCGATGTCGCGACCGAGGTCGTAGGAAAGCCAGCCGATCCAGCCTCCGGCAAATGGCGGCTCATCCGGTCCGGAGACAGGGGCGCGTTGCGGACACGCGGCCTGTGTAAGCGCGGCACGCGCGTCTTCGCGCCGTGGAACGCGCGCCGAGGGCCGGGCGAGTATGGACCATCGCGCTGCGGGCGCATCGGACAGGCTCGCGCTGAGCAGCGCGGCGACGGGTTGGTCGGCCGGCCAGTTCCGGAGCGCGTGAGCCGGCGAGAGGGGCAGGCGGCCGAGCAGCGTGCGTTGAAATGACGCCGGAGCGAGGGTCACGGGAGGGGATGATACGCCCTGTGCAGAGAGACGGATCCCGGGCTGTCCTTCACGTCAAGCGGCCCTTCGAGGGTGCGGCTACACTGCGAAATCCCATCAAATAAGAGATGAAATCAGATCGAGCGATTCGAGAGGAGCGCAGGCGGCATGGCCACGAAGTCACGGACGAGCGGAACGAAGACGACGAAGAAGCGTCGCAACACGCGGGCGACGAGCCCAGCGCCGGCGCGGCGCGCTGCGTCCACGGCCAAGAAGAAGGCTTCGCGCAAGAAGGCCGCCGGATCGAAGCGCAAGACCACGGCGAAGAAGTCCGCATCGAAGGCGGGCGCCAAGCGCTCGGGGAAGATGGTCTATTACTTCGGCGCGCTCAAGACCGAGGGGCGCGGCGACATGAAGGGCCTGCTCGGCGGCAAGGGCGCGAATCTCGCGGACATGACGTCGATCGGACTGCCCGTGCCCGCGGGATTCACGATCACGACGGAGACATGCGCCGCGTATTACACGCAGGGTCGCCGTCTGCCGAAGGGGCTGATGGAGAGCGTCGAGAAGAACGTGCGCCTGCTCGAGCGCGAGACGAAGAAGAAGTTCGGCGACGCGTCGAATCCGCTGCTCGTTTCGGTGCGCTCCGGCGCGAAAGTGTCCATGCCCGGCATGATGGACACCGTGCTCAACCTCGGCCTCAATGACAAGGTCGTCGAGGGCCTCGCCGCCCTGACCGACAACGAGCGATTCGCGTATGACGCGTATCGGCGCCTCATCAACATGTATGGCGACGTCGTGATGGGCGTCGATCACGAGCATTTCGAAGAGGCGTTCGACCAGATCAAGCGTCAGTACGGCGTGACGCTCGACACCGACGTGCCGACCGAGGGCATGAAGGACCTGTGCGACGCGTACAAGAATGTGTATCTGCATCACATCGGCAAGCCCTTCCCGCAGAATCCGATGCAGCAGCTCAAGCTCGCCATCGAGGCGGTCTTCAAGAGCTGGAACATCCCGCGGGCCGTTCGCTATCGCCAGATCAATGAGATCACCGGACTCAACGGCACTGCGGTGAACGTGCAGTCGATGGTCTACGGCAACATGGGCGATGACTCCGGCACTGGCGTCGCGTTCACGCGCAATCCATCCACGGGCGTGAACACCTTCTATGGGGAGTTTCTCGTCAACGCGCAGGGCGAGGACGTTGTCGCCGGCATCCGCACGCCGCGTCCTGTTGATGAGATGACGAAGTGGAACGCGAAGGTCTTCAAGCAGCTTCTCGCCATCAAGAAGAAGCTCGAGAAGCACTATCGCGACATGCAGGACATCGAGTTCACAATCGAGCGCGGCGAACTTTTCATGCTGCAGACGCGCACGGGCAAGCGCACGGGCGCGGCGGCGGTGAAGATCGCGTGCGATCTGGTGAAGGAGAAGTTGATCACGCAGGATCAGGCGCTGCTCAGTGTGCCCGCCGGCGATCTGACGCAGCTGCTGCTGCCGAGTTTCGACGACAGCGCCAAGAAGCACGCCAAGGTGCTGACGACGGGGCTGCCGGCTTCGCCGGGCGTAGCCGTGGGCTCGCCTGCGTTCACGGCGGGGGAAGCGGTCGAGCGAGCGAACAACGGCGAACGCGTCATTCTCGTGCGCAAGGAGACATCGCCTGAAGACGTCGATGGCATGCACAGCGCCGTGGGCATCCTGACGAGCACTGGCGGCATGACGTCGCACGCGGCGGTCGTGGCGCGCGGCTGGGGCAAGTGCTGCGTCGCCGGCGCCGGCGATATTCACATCGCTTCGAATGGCGAGTCGTTCACGGTCAATGGGCACACGTATGGGCGGACGGACATCATCTCGTTGGATGGATCCACTGGACAGGTGATGGATGGTTCGGTCGAGACGACGGAGCCTGAACTCAGTGTTGAGTTCAGGCGACTGATGGGCTGGGCGGACAAGCGCCGTCGCCTGAGCGTGCGGACGAATGCGGATACGCCCGTGGACGCGAGCCGGGCGCGCGAGTTCGGGGCCCAGGGCATCGGCCTGACTCGTACGGAGCACATGTTCTTCGAGGGCGATCGCATCGTGGCGATGCGCGAGATGATCCTCGCGGACACGGCGCAGGCGCGCACGCAGGCGCTGTCGAAACTGCTGCCGTTCCAGAAGGATGACTTCTATGGCATCTTCGTGGCGATGGACGGCCTGCCGGTGACGATCCGCCTGCTGGATCCGCCGCTGCACGAGTTCCTGCCGCACGACGAGGAATCGCAGGCCGAGATGGCGCGCTCGATGGGTGTGGGTCTCGAAGAGATCAAGCGCCGCGTCGCCATGCTGCACGAGGCGAATCCGATGCTCGGGCATCGTGGTTGTCGTCTGGCGGTCACGTATCCTGAGATCCTGCGCATGCAAGTTCGCGCGATCGTGGAGGCGATGATGGACTGCCAGGAGGCCGGCGTGAAGGCGAAGCCGGAGATCATGATCCCGCTCGTGGGAGTCGCGAAGGAGCTTGCGACGCTGCGCCTCCTGACGGAGGAGACAATTGACACGGTCAAGAAGGAGCGCGACTACACGAAGAAGCTGAACATCCCGATCGGCACCATGATCGAGATCCCGCGCGCTGCGCTGACGGCGGACTCCATCGCCAAGCACGCGGACTTCTTCAGCTTCGGCACGAATGACCTGACGCAGCTGACCTTCGGATACAGCCGCGACGACATCAATGCGTTCCTGCCGGATTACCTGACGCAGGAGATTCTCGAAAAAGACCCCTTCCAGACGCTCGATCAGTCCGGCGTGGGCCAGCTTGTTGAGACGGCGATCGAGCGCGGACGCACGACGCATCCGGACATCAAGCTGGGCATCTGCGGCGAGCACGGTGGAGATCCGGCGAGCGTCTACTTCTGCCACGACGCCGATCTCGAGTACGTGAGCTGTTCGCCATTCCGCGTGCCCATTGCGCGCCTGGCGGCGGCGCAGGCCTCGATTCGTCAGGAGCAGGCGAAGAAGGCGTTGCGCTCGAAGGCGAAGAAGAAGCGCTGATTCGGAATATCAGACAATCGGATTGATCTTCGGCGTGCGATCGCCGCCCCGCTGATGCAGTTGGCGGAGTTCGCGCCAAGCGCTCTTCGGATTATCGACGGCCTCGCTGAGGCACCGATAGAGGATCGCGCGGCGCGGCAGGAGCTTCGTGCCCGTCGCTTCGTACATCATGTCGCGGAGCATCCGGATGGGATCGCTCGCGCGCTCCTGCACGCCGACTGTGTCGACAACGCCGATCTCCCCTTCGGGCGTGCGGATGAGATTCGAGAGCTTCGAATCCCGGTTCGTCACGCCCTGCTCGTGGAGCAACCTGATCAGGCGCCCCACTCTCCGCGCGACGTCATGTTGCTCGCGCACGGAGAGGTCGTCATCGGCGAGGTGGTGGAGCAAGTCCTTGCCGGGGAGCTTGAGCATGGCGAGCCAGTCGTAGCGCCGGCCTTCTTCTCCGCCACGAAATAGGAGCAGGGGCGTGGAGGTCCTGACCCCGAGGTCCCAGACAAGGCGAGCGCCTTCGGTCTGCTTCCGCGCCTGCGTGCCGTGCATCAACGCGCGGAGGCGTCCGAAGAGGCCGCGCCGATGCGCGAAGCGCTTGAGGACGATCTCATACTCGCCGGAGTGCGTGTGGATGCCGCCGAGGTAGGTGAAATCGCCGTCTTCCACCTTGGCCCAGAAACCCTCGCCATTCCACGCTCCGTGCTGCAGGGCTTCAAGAAAGAGCCACGTCGATCGCGTCGGCGTGGCGTGCCATGCAGGCATCTGCAGGACGCTGCCGGTTTGCGGCAGCGCGTGTGGCGCCTCTTTGTCGCTGCGATCAGGCATCGGACGCCATTCTACCCGCACCGGCGTCGACTTCGGAGGTTGACACCCCGCCGATGGGTCCAGAGGATCCAGTCGCATGTCCTCCCGCGAAGCCGCATCCGAGTCGACGAGACTTCCGCTCTCCGTGGCGATCGTCTGTCGTAATAACGAGCGGACCATCGGGCGCACGCTCGCGTCGGTGCATGATCTCGCGACGCAGATCATCGCGATCGACTCGGGCTCGACGGATGGCACGATCAATCTGCTGGAGCATCACGACGCGGAGGTGATCCGTCACGAGTGGCTCGGACACATCCGGACAAAACAATTTGCGCTCGACCACTGCACGCAGGAATGGGTCTTGTGTCTCGACAGCGATGAGTCCGTCGAGCCGGAGCTGCGGGATGAGATCGTGCGCGTCGTGCGTCAGAACTCGAGCGCGTGCGCCGGGTATGAGGTCAATCGCAAGGTGTGGTGGGATGGCGCGTTTCTGAACTACGCCTGGCAGCCTGAGTGGCGCCTGCGTCTCGTGCGCCGGGGGCGCGCCGCGTGGGGCGGGTACGACCCGCATGACAAGCTGGAGATCACCGGCTCGGGGTCATCGCGCGTCGAGCGCCTCAAGGGCGACTTGCGTCATGAGTCCTTCTTTACGATGCAAGAGCACCTGGCGCAGCAGGTGGCGCATGCGCGCGTCGCGGCGCGAAGTTATCAGCGACTCGGACGCAAGGGGCGCGTGACGAAGCTCATCACCTCCCCCATCGGCGCCTGGCTGAAGCAGATGGTCATCAAGCAGGCGTGGCGCGACGGCTGGCGCGGCTGGTCGGCGGCCAGCGCCACCGCGGCCGCGGCGCTCATGAAGCACATGGTGCTGCTCGAGCTCACGCGACCGCGCGGGGATTCGCACTCGCAGATGACCAGCCCTTCTGACGGCGTGCGCCAGGCGGCGCCCACGGACGACGTGAAGGAGCTGATCCGGTGAAGGTGGGCGTGGTGACGCGCCGGCTCGTGGATCGGCCATGGCCGCAGGGCCTCTGGTCACTGCGCGTCGCTCAGGGGCTCTTCGAGCGCGGGCACGACGTGACGATGATTACGAGCAGGCATGCGCTGCATGACGCCTCGACGGGCGAGGTCGATGTCATCTCGACGGAACTCAGCGGCGAACGCCGTGCCCTCGATGGCGCGCGCCTGCGGGCGTGGACCAACTCGGCGCGGAAGGCGCTGGCCGCGCTCGCTCCCGATGTCTCGATCTCTTTCGATCGCCTCGTGCCTGCAAGCGTCTATGCGCCTGAGCAGGGCGGCACGATTGAGTCCCTCGCGCCGCTCAAGCGGCCGCCGTGGATCTCGCTCGCGCACCGATATCTGCCGATGGGCCGTGAAGAACTGGATACTCGATCACGCCGGTTGATCGATGTTGTCGCGGCGTGCGGCGACGAGGATCGCGCCGAACTCGAGACGCTTGCTCCCCACGCCAGGGCGCAGGCCATCGGCTGGGGAAGCGACCTGACGCCGCCGGCGCCGGGGGATCACGCGGCGCATCGACGACGCGCGCGAGATCTGCTGGGTGTTGATGACGCGCGCGTGGCATGGTTGCTCTTCCTCTCGCCGCGCGCCTGGGACGAGGGCGAACTGATATTCGAAGCGCTGCGCCTGCGCAAGGGTCGCAGCGAAAGCGACACGCTTCTGCTGCTCGGCCCGTCGCCGTTGGATGCTCGTTGGCGAGCACAACGCTTCGGTATCGAAGATCGCGTCGTGGCGATGGGGCGCTCTCGCGAATGGGACTCCGCGCTGCTGGCCGCGGACATCGCACTGGCGCCGGGCGGTCCGCCACGCGCCCGGGCTCGGACGATGATCGCCGACGCTCTTCGGTGCGGTGTTCCGGTCGTCGCTGACCGCCGGTATCCCGGCGCCGAGTTGCTGGCGCCGGGACGCGAGCGGCCGATGGGCGCGGGCCTGCTGATCGAACGCGCAACAGCGGATGACTGGCGACGCGCGATGGACGACGCTGCTTCGCCGGCGCGCCTGGAGTCGCTGCGCGGCGCGGCGCTCCTCACTGGCGCCACGCTCGGCATTCAGGACACGATCAATCGCCTTCACGAGCTGATAGAGGAGCTCGCAGTGTCGCGACCCTCGACGCGGAGAGCCTCATGAGCGACGGCGCGATGTGGGGCATTCTGATCGCCGGCGGGTATCTGGCCGGGTCCATTCCCTTCGGGCTGCTGATCGCGCGCACGCGCGGCATCGACATCCGCCAGCACGGATCAGGCAATATCGGCGCGACGAATGTCTATCGCATCGTCGGCAAGCGCGAAGGAAGGCTCTGTTTCGCGCTTGATTTTCTCAAGGGGTTTGCGCCGTCGCTTGGCGCCGGAATGATCGCCGGTGTAGCTGGCGGCGCGGAGATCGAAAACCGTGAGTCGTGGTTGTGGCTCTGCGTCGCCGCGGCTGCGATCCTCGGGCACATGTATCCGATGTGGCTCCGATTCAAGGGGGGCAAGGGCGTCGCGACGGGTTTCGGCGCGCTCGTGGGCGTCTGGCCGATGCTCTCGATCCCCGCGGCGCTGGCGCTCGTGACGTGGATCGTGAGCCTGTACGTGACGAGTTTCGTCGGATTCAGTTCGTGCGTGGCGGCCGCGTCGCTTCCGATCTGGGTGCTGCTGTCGGCGACGATCGGGCCGCGCCTCGACGCCTCGCTTCCGGGGTTGGATCGCTCGCTTCCTTATGGGGTCGTGACGGTGGCGCTGGCGTGCTTCGTTGTGATCCGGCATCGAAGCAACATCATGAAGATGGTGACGGGCGACGAGAAACGAGTGGGATGGGGCCTCGCGAAGGGATTCCGGTCCGAGAATGGGGGCGACGCCGCACGCGCCGGCGAGCAGACCTGACGAGGGGCCGTTCGCAACGCCTGTGCCGGTCCGGACGCCTTCGGAATGCGCAGGCGACCTCAAACAGCGTGATCAGATGACCGAATCGACCCTCGGACTGAGACAGTCCGGGAGGTCGAAATGCCCGACTTGCGACTGAGACCGATCGAGGAGGACATGGACGTCGCTCCGACGCTTCCATTCCCGGTTGACGGCGCACGGATGCTCAGGAAACCCTCAATCAGTGATCACGCGAACTTCGATGCGACGCAGGACATCGTGTCGATGGTGGATGACGCGATGAACCGATTGCAGGAGAAGGTTGAAGAGGTCAGCCGCGGGCTTGATGAGCTTCATGAGAGCTATCAGTTCCCGTTCGATGACGACGACCCCCCCGCGGCCGCGTAGCGCGGTTCGTTCATTCCCGCCAACTACGTCCCGGGCGTTCGCGATTCACTGAGTCGCCAGCGCCCCGGCTTTGCGCTCGCCGGCCGACTTGCGGCGTGGCCTCGGAGCCGGTGCAATCTGTCCCGGCTGATGCATCAGGATTCCTCCCGACAGATCGCCGCCCGAGCCGCCGAGGCGCTCCGCACACACAGTGAAGATGTGCGCGACGTGGTCGCCACGATCGGTCTCGACGGCTTCGTGGATCACATTATTCGCGTCGTGGACAAACGCTCCGGGCCAGGATCTGACGGATTCGAGCCGATGCGCTCGATGCGCGCGATGGCGGAACAGATTCAGAATGCCGCCGGGCGCAGCGCGAACATCGAACTCGTGGTGGAGCGATCGAAATTCGGCGGCAACGGCCCGATCATGGCGGACGCACTGGCGGCGCTGGGCGCACGCGTGCGCTGCATCGGCGCCATCGGTAAGGGCGGTCCACATCCGATCTTCGCGGAGCTCGCCGGCGCATGCGAGCGCGTCTGCGCGGCAGGGCCGCCGGGCGAGACGGAGGCGCTGGAGTTCGATGACGGCAAGATCATGCTCGGGAAGATCGAGGCGATGGACCAGATGGACTTCGATCAACTCGTGAACTCGGCGGGCGGAATCGAGGAGCTCGCGGCGCTCTTCTCCGGCGCATCGATCATCTCGATGAACAACTGGACGATGATCCAGGCGATGAACGACATCTGGGAGCGGTTCAGCAAGGAGATTGCGCCGCGCATCGCGGCTGCGAGCGATGCGACCTTTTTCATCGATCTCGCCGATCCGGCGAAACGCTCCGACGAGGATCTCTCCTGCGCGATCGAGCGATTACGCTCGATCAACGAGCAGATGCCGGTCGCGCTCGGCGTCAATCGTTCGGAGGCCGAGCGCCTCTCGAGACTCAGCGGAGCCCGGGCGGTAGGCGACGCGCTCGAGCAGATCGCGGTCGTTCTGCGCGCTGCGCTCGAACTCTCGACTGTCGTTGTGCACGATCGGCGCGGCGCCGGCGGCGCAACAGCAGACGCCGGCGCGTCCATCACAGGGCCGTTCGTCGAGGAGCCACGGATCTCCACGGGCGCCGGCGATCACTTTAACGCCGGTGTCTCGCTCGGGTTGGCGCTCGGGCTTCCGCTCGACCAGGCGCTGGCGACGGGCGTCGGCGTCGGCGGCTTGTATGTGCGCACCGGGGAGTCTCCAACGCTCGATGAACTCGCTGGATTCCTCGCGGCGCTGCCCGCTCCGGAATAAAAAAGCGCCGGTCGCACGGACCGGCGCTTGCAGGATTCAATCTCGGAATCGATCGATCACATACACGGGCCCATGCCCATGATGCGGCGCCAGGCGCTGAGCTGGCCGAGGTGCATCATCACATGGTCATTGAACATGAAGTTCACGACGGCGCCCACGGTAGACATCCGTCCCTTGAATCGATGGTCATCGGGCAGCGCAGCGCCGAGCAAGGCGTCGTCACACGCGAGCACCTGCTCCTGGGCGAGCTTGTGGCGCTCGCTGAAGCGCGTGACGAGCTCATCCATGGACGGATAGATCTTGCCGTCTGGATCGCTCACGCACTCGGAGCCGTGGCCGTACTTGGTGTTCCATTCATCGACATCGAGCGCAAGATCGGCTCTGCCGATCGTCGGCAGGATCATGTAGTCCGGGTACAGCGCGAGATGACCAATGATCCACGCAGGGTGATTCGTATCCACACCGTCGGGCGTCACGGCGAACTTGTCGGGCGTGACGCCGTTGAGCAGGGCTTCAGCATATGAGAGCGCGATCTTCGAGCTGTCGATGATCGCGGTGGCGGTGGCGCCGGTGGCCGTCGTCGTCATGATTCTCTCCGAATCGAGTTAGGTCTCGTGGTGAATGTCGTGTCTTGGGAGGAAGTCTACATCGGCATGCACTGACCGAGACCCATCATGCGCCTCCAGGCGCTGACCTGTCCCAGGTGCATCATTGTGTGGCTCGAGAGCATGAAGTTGAGCACCGATGCGAGGCTCGTGCAATAGTCGGCGAAGAAGCTGCCCTCGGGAAGACCCTGGGAGAGCGTCGCTTCGTCTGCGACGGCGATCTGCTCGAGGAGCAGATTCGTGCGGTCGAAGAACCGGTTCACGATCTCATCCATGGGCGGATAGATCGTCCCATCCGGATCATCCTGGCACGTCGCCTCGTGGCTGAAGAGCTTGCCCCAGTCTTCAGAGGGGATCGCCAGATCTTCCTTGCCGAGCGACGCGAGCATGCCCTGGTCGATGTAGTACGCCAGATGACCGAAGTTGAAGGCGGGATGATTCACGTTCACGCCCTCGGGAATCCGCGCGAACTTGTCGGGCGAAATCCCCTCAAGGGCCATCTTCGCGTAAGCGAGCGACAGATTCGCGGCCTCGATGATCGATGTGGATGTCAGACAACTGGCGGCGGTGGTCATCAGCATTCGCTCCTTGCTTGAGATTGCCTTTCCCCAACGCCAGTGTAGGTCGCGTGCGGATCGCCTCGCCGCGATCCGGGGACCGGTCCGGCAGGTTCTCTTCCGGTCGAACGCCCTGAGCGCCGATCTCAGACGAGCGACCTTGCCTGCATACGATGAGATTGACGATGACACGCACCCGCCAGCTCGCCCGACGCGCCGCACGCAGGTCGCTCCTGCGGGATGTCGTCGCGCTGACAGGCCCCCTGCTCACGCTGGGCCTGACGATCGGGCTGGCGCTGCTCCTCGTCGATCGACTGATTGGTCCGGGCGTGTCCGCGTGGCTGCTGGTCGGGATTCCCGGCGGTGTTGCGATGGCTTTCGCCGGCACACTGGCGACGCTCAAGAGACGGAGTGATCTGCAGGCAGCGGCGGCCGTCGATCGGTCGCTTGAACTCGATGATCGTCTGGCCTCGGCGATTGAGCTTCTTGAAGCGTCGCCTGACGATCCGTTCGTCGCGCTCGCATCTGATGACGCCGAGGAGACCGCCGGCGGCGTTCGGCTCCGCGAGGCTCTGCCGCTGCGATTTGGCAACAGCTGGGTGGCGTGGCCAGTTGTCGCTGGCCTTGCGATCGCGACGGCGACGCTGATGCCCACGCTGCACCTCCTGCGCGACAACGAGGCCGCAGTCCGAAACGCGGCACTTGAGGAAGAGCGCGATCGCGGCGTGCAGCAGATCATTGAATCACGCCAGCGCATCGAGGAGGAACTCGGCGAGTCCCTGCTCGCCGAGGGCGATGAACAGAGTGAACTCGAGCTGCTGGATGAGATCGCGGAGGAGCTTGCGCTATCCGATGGCGACGCCGACGCGGCGCTCTCCGAGGCGGCCAGCGCGCTGGATGAGAAGGCGAGTGAACTTCGCAGCGAGGCTGATCGTGAGGAGCAGGGTTTCGATGCGCTGCAGGAGCGCCTTGCCGATATTCCCGGCGAACAGTCCGAGGGCGCTGGATCGGAGTTCGGCGACTCGCTGAAGCGCGGTGACTTTGATGAGGCGCAGCGACGCCTTGATGAGTTTCGCGAGCAGCTCGATCAACTGGATGAGCAGGAGCGCCAGCGACTGGCCGAGCGCCTGGAAGAGATGTCGCGCGGGCTCGAGGGCGCCGAGACATCCGAGGAGATGGCGCAGGAGCTTCGCGAGACGCTCGAGGATCTCGGATTCGACGAGCAGACGACGGATGAACTGCTAGACGATCGCGCCGAGGAGTCGATCCAGGAGACGCTTGAAGAGGAGGGCGTCGATCCGCAGAGCGCCCAGGACCTGGCGGAGCGGATCGCGCAGGAGAATCGCGAGCGCCAGGCGCAGGAACAGGCCGAACAGGACGCGCGTGATCTGCAGGAGGCGCTGGAAGAAGCGGCGCGCGAGGTCGATCCGTCGGCCCCCCAGACAGATGAGCCGCAAACGCCGGAGCAGTCTCCTGAGGAGCAGCCGAAGCAGCAGCAGGAACCGCAGTCTCAGGATGCGCCTCAGGAGCAGCAGCCAGACCAGAGTCAGTCGCAGCAATCGCGGGATCAGACGCAGCCTGAACAGGGCCAGGGAGAACAACAGCAGCAGCAGGAGCAGGCGCCGGGACAGGAATCCCAGCCGCAGCAGTCACCCGGCGAGCAGGGCGAACAGTCGCCGCAGGAACAGCCGGGCGCCGAGCAGCAGCAGCCATCGGCGGGAGAGCAGACCGATCCGAATCAACAGCAGCAGCAGCAGAAGCAGCAGGACGGCGCCGGTCAGGATCAGCAGCCTGGCGCGGAGCAGACTCCTCAGGAGACTCCAGGCGCGGAATCTCAGCAGGAGCAATCGGAATCGGGCGATCAGGAGCAGATGCAGCCCGTTCAGGAACAGACTCAGCCGGGTGAGCAGCAGCAAACTGAGCCAACCGGCGGCGAAGAGCAGACGCCGGATCAGCAGTCCCCCGATCAGCAGGAGCAGGGCGAGGGCGCGCAGCCACAGGCGGAGCCTGGACAGGAGGGCGCGCGCCCGACCGAAGAGCAGACCGGCGGCGGTCAGCAGCCCGGGGAGGCGCCGACGCCATCAGAGCAGGGCGAACAGGAAGGCGCGTCGCCACAGGAACAGCCACAACAGGAGGGCGATCCGCCCGCCGGGGCTGGTGAACAGCGACAGGAGCAGGATCAGACCGGCGCCGAGGGCGGAGAATCTTCAGGCGAAGGCGGACGGGAGGGGCTCGATCGTCTGCAGGAGAAGCTCGACGAACTTCGCGAGCGCCGCCAGAACGCCGACCGCCAGCGCGAGGACGCGCAGAAGCTCGAAGAGGAAGCGCGGCGCCTTTACGAGCAGATGAGCGATGAGGAGAAGGAGCGCCTTCGCCAGTGGGCGGAACAGATGCAGCGAGAGGGCGCCGGCGCCGGACCGGAGATCCCACCCAGCGGTGATCCATTCGACGAGGGCGAGGTGCTGGACATGCGCCGCGATGGCGAGGGCGAGCAGGTGATCCGCGAGTGGACGCCGGAGGAATCGCGCGAGGAGCAGCAGGGCTCACTGCAACGGCCCGTCTCGCGCGAGCGTCTCCAGGACGCCGAGAAGGCGTCGGAGAAGGCGCTGGAGAATGAAGCGGTGCCGAAGCGTCTGCACGAGCGCGTGCGCGAGTACTTCAAGTCGATCTCGGATCTCGCCCCCACGAAGAGCGAAAGCGCCGATGGCGAGACGACGTCCGAAAGCGCGCCGGAGGACGACGGCGGCTGATTGCTCCGGCGTCTTTCGATTTTGAGAGAGTTGAACAGTTGGGAGACGCGCTGGGAAGCGTCAGCGCGTACACTCGTGCAGGAGGCGCCTGCGCCGGCGCCCGCCGCACTCCTCCTCGCAGGCGACGGAAACCCATGGCCTCGATCGTCTTCTATTTCCAGGTGCACCAGCCCTATCGGCTGAAGCGCTACACGGTCTTCGACGGGCATCCGTTCTACTTCGCTGACGACGTGAATCGCGAGATCTGCGAGAAGGTCGCCAACAAGTGTTACCGCCCGACGACGCAGCTCATCCTGGATCTCGTGAAGCGACACGAGGGTCGCTTCCGTGTGTCCTACGCCATCACCGGCGTCGCGCTCGACCAGTTCGAAGCCTGGGCGCCCGATGTGATCGACCTCTTCAAGGCGCTGGCCGACTCCGGCTGCTGTGAGTTCATCGGCGAGACGTATCACCACTCGCTGTCGTTCCTGTACTCGCGCGATGAATTCCGCGACCAGGTCGATATGCACTCTCAGCGCATCAAGGATCTCTTCGGCCAGACGCCGACGGTCTTTCGCAACACCGAGTTGATCTACAACAACGATCTCGCGCACTACGTCGCAGAAATGCAGGACGCCGAGGGCAATCCCCGCTTCCGCGGAATGCTTGCGGAGGGCGTCGAATGGCTGCTCGGGTATCGATCGCCGAACTATGTCTACCGCCCGCCGCACACCGCCGGCGGCCGCGATGGCAAGCCCTTCTCGCTGCTCCTGAAGAACTTCCGCCTCTCGGATGACATCGCCTTCCGCTTCTCGAATCGCGGCTGGGCCGAGTGGCCGCTGAGCGCTGAGAAGTTCGCCAAGTGGGTCAATCAGATCAACGGCGACGGCTATCTCTGCAACCTCTTCATGGACTACGAGACGTTCGGCGAGCATCAGTGGGAGGACACGGGGATCTTCAGCTTCCTTGACGCGCTGCCGGAGAAGATCTTCGACGTCAACCCCGGGCACAATCATTTCAACACGCCAAGCGAGGCGTTTCAGCAGTTCGACGCCATCGGCGAGTTCGACGTGCCGAACATGATCTCCTGGGCGGACACCGAGCGCGATCTCTCCGCGTGGCTTGGCAACGCCATGCAGTCCAACGCGCTGCAGGAGTTCTACAAGCTCGAGACACCGATCCGGAAGAAGCTCACCGACGCGCTCCGCAACGATGACGCGGGGGAGATTCGCGAGAGCGAGCACCTGCTCAATGACTGGCGGAAGCTCTCGACGAGCGATCACTTCTACTACATGTGCACCAAGTACTTCGCCGACGGCGACGTCCACAAGTACTTCAATCCGTACGACTCGCCCTATGAGTCATACATCAACTTCATGAATGTGCTGGACAACATGCGCGAGCGCCTGGAGATGACCCCCGCGGGAAAGCCCCAGGTGACGGTCGTGCCCCGTTCGGGGCGTGACGCCGCGGGCGCCGAGCGCACCGGCGCCTGAGTCACCAACACACTCGAGGGGACACATCACATGAGCCTCTGCGCGCATTTCGTGCGTCTCTACGAGTTCGATCACTGGGCGAATCAGCGCATCATCAGTGTCATGGAGACGCTCGACGTGGTCCCGGAGAAGTCGCTCGGCCGGATGTCACACATCATCCGCGCGCAGGAGTTCTGGATGTCGCGATTCGCCGGCGCCCCGGCCGTCGATCCGAATGACCTCTTCCCTGTGTGGCCACTCGATGAGATCAAGGCGCGGATTGGGTCGGTGACAGAGCGTCTGCACGGACTCATTCGATCGTATGAAGAGTTAGATTTTGATCGCGAAGTGCGCTTTCGCACACGCGAGGGAGATGAGGTCGTCACGCAGCTCTACGAGATCCTCTTCCATCTGATCACGCATGGCGCCCATCATCGTGGACAGCTCGCCAGCGATCTCAACCCGCTGCTCGAGAAGCCCATGTGGCTCGACATGATGGCGTTCTTCCTCGAGCCGCGCATGGCTCGCAGCTAGTCCGTCGCGGCAAGCGCTTCCCGGATCACGCGCGACGCGTCGATCAGCTCCACATCATCGCGTTCATTGAGCCGGTCGATGAACCAGTATTTGTGCCAAGCGCCGAAGGTGATAAGGACGCGATCCCCCCTACCCGAGATCGAGTCGAGATGCGCCTCGATGAGCGCCCAGTGCGCCGCGTTGATGTTCGACCAGCCGCCTGCGCCGAGATCATCGTTGAAATAGATGTCATACGGGCGCATGCCGTCGCGGACGGAGTTGTTGTAGAGCTGGCTGTGAATGAAGAGCGGATCGTCGGCGCCGCGGACCTTGTGGAACCCCTCCAAGTCGCGCCACGCGCGGACGTGCTCTTCCCACTGCTCTGACCGAGTCGGATCGTCTGCGATCGCGTCGAGTTTCTCGCGGCGAGCGTCCGCCACCTCCTGTGTCCATGCGGCGCAGGGGATGATCTCGAAGTCCATCTCGCGCGTGAGCGGGAAGATCGCGTCTGTGTATTCGGGAAACCGGCGCACGCGCTCCTCGAGGATAGTCCCGTCCCGCTCGAACTCAATCGTTGCGCGCTCGAGGCGATCAGGCGGAATCTCGGCGCAGATCCAGTCGGGCTCGAACGTGCGCACGATGGCCTTGATGTCCTCCGTGTCGTAGAGCGCGCTGTCAACGTGGTCCGAATGGACCATGCCGAGGACGAGCACTTCCGTTGGACCGCCGGAGCAGGCGCCGAGGAGCAGGAACACGAGAAGGAACGTCGCGCGGCGGAGACTCACGCCTTACTCGGCGCTCAGCATTTGCGGGTAGATGATCACGCGATCATGCACGAGCAGCAGCAGGTCCTCGCCGCCATCGCCAGTCACATCCTCGATGATCACCTGTGACGGCTCGAACTCACGCGTGTCTCCGCCTCGGAAGAGACGCGACTCGTAGACCTTGAACTCCGTACCGAGGTGGATCTTCCGAGCCGCGGAGAACGTGAGAATCGTGCACATCTGCTCGCGCGCATCGAGCACCGCCATATCCACGTAGCCGTCGCCGTTCACATCGCCCACGCCGATCTCGTGCTCGAATCGGTCGCGTTCGTCGCTGCGCCATGCGCTGACCTGTCTCAGCGCTGCGCGCGAGCCGGCGAGGCGGATGGCGCCGAAGGAGCCGTCGCTCATGACGAGCAGCCCTTCGTTTGAGTCGCCTGCGAAGGCGCCCGCCTTCATGTTCTTGATGCTGAACCCTTCGATGCGGAGCGTGTCGATGATGCGCCAGCGGCCGCTATCGCGACCGAGCATGTTGATTCGGGAGTTGGCCGTATCGGCGGCGAAGATCACCGACTCGCGCTTGCGCGCTCCGCTCTCAACGCCCTCGAGCACGGCGACGGAGCTGAATCGGGCGTTCGCGTCGGAATGCGTGACCTGCTCGATCGCGCGCCAGCCGCTCTCTGGATCGAACGCGCACGCGCGGACGAAGTTGGCGCTGGCGATGAGGAGCTCCTCCTTGCCGTCGCCATCCATATCGACGAGGTCCGTATTGTTGGGCCCCGCCGCCTGCACGAGTCCGAACTGCGGCATCTCCTCGTCGATAACGACGCGCGAGGGGTCTCCGCCATTCTCTGCGAGCACCATCACCATCGGCTCACCGGGCGTGAAGAGAAGCAGATCGACATCTCCATCGTGGTCGATATCCGTCGCGAGCATCGACTGCGGCGGGCGCTTCACGCCCTTGAGCTCCACGACGGTCGCCTCGTCCGAACCGGGCTTGTGAATCTCGAGCGCGTGATCACGCTTCTCCTTGACGACGACGCCCAGGGCCGGCCCGCTGGCGCTCTCGAACCAGCCCATGGCGACCGGCGTCGCCCCGCCCGAGGCGAGCGGGATCGGACTCGGATACGTAAGCACGCCCGATCGCCTGTTGAACGCGCTGACGCCGACGAGTTTCTCTTCTTCGCTCAGCACGAAGATGCGCGGCTTGTCGCCGTCATCCCACTCGCCGAACGCGATGGACTTGGGCTTCTGGAACGCGCTGAATGCGTCTCCGACGGAGAGTCCTAGCTTCGTCCGCTGCCGGTAGATCACGATGCGATTGCCGCCGGGATCTGTCGCGATGAGATCGAGCAGCCCGTCGCCATCGATATCGCCGACGACGCTGCTGCGATCGCGCGTGGCCTCGCCGACGAATGGGAACGCCTCGATCTGCACATCGCGCTCGCCACCCGAGCCGAGCCTCGAGGAATCGATCGCGTCCTGCTCCAGGTCATACAGCACCACGCGTCGGCTCTGTCTCTCGATCACTCCGATCGATGCGGCGTCGCGATCGGGAAAGCGCACCGGGTCAACCTCGATGAGCCCGGGCGACTCGAATCGAAGCTCCGATCCGATGACGCCGTCCTTGGCGCCCGTCGGCCCGCGCGGCGCCGAGCGATCGCGCGGTCGTTCGGCGACCGAAGCCGTCGGGTCGTCGCGCTGCAGCCAGAGTCTCAGCGGCGCGCTGTGCTCCGGGGCCACGCCGAGCAGATCGGTCATCGAGTCGCCGTTGAAGTCCTCGGCGAAGAGCGCGATGATCCCCTCCTGCCCCGTGTCGGAGCCGAGCGAGATCGGCTCTCCCAGCGCGCCGTCAGCCCGAAGCGGGAAGACGTGTGGTCGCGTATTCACAATCGCCACGACCTCAGGCGCCGGGTCATCGGTCACATCCGCGATGTCGAAACTCGACCACGTCGCATTGAGCCCGCGCACGCGCTTGCGCGACATGATCTCGAAGCTGTTCAGCTCCTCCTGACGCATGATCACAATCTCAGAGGGAGATCCTGCGTAGACCAGGTCGAGCAGACCGTCGCCATCGACATCATGCGTCGCGACCGCCGAAACGCGATGCGACACGCTGACCTCGACACGATCGAACCATCGCGAGGGTCGCAGCTCATTCACCTTGTAGTTGCGGTCCATCTCCTCGTCGGTGAGCGGGCGGGCGCGTTGGATGAAGAGTTCGATGCGGCTCTTGCGGTTGTTGACGACGCCGATGTCATGGTCGCCGTCGCCGTTGAAATCTGCTGTGAAGAGCGGGCCGGCGTCGTCGTCGATGACGATCGTGCGCGTGGGCCCGAATCCGAAGTAGCGCCCGAGATCGGTCGTCGGCTGCGCGATCGCGGCTCCTGAGAGCGCAAGTGCGCCGCAGGCGAGCGTCAGAACGCCGCAAAGGCCGGTTGAACGTTTGAAGGTCATGGTGGCCATCAAAAAAGGCTCCTGGCGGATTCGATCGATTTCTTTCCGGCGTCTATCCTGTCTCGCAGTGAGACCGACGGCGAGGCGCCCGGTACTGTAGCGACGGAGACTCGACGTCATGCTCACGCCAACCTCCTGGGAGATCAGCATGTTCCTACCGAAGCGACGTCCCGCCGCCGCACCCCGATTCGCAATGCGCCTTCCAATCGCCCTCGCTGCGTTGAGCCTCTGCCTCCTGCAGGCGCCCATGGCGTCCGCCGCCCCCGAGGCCGACACGGTGCACCTGACGGACGGACGGACGCTGATCGCTCCCATCCTCAAGGAGACCTCTGAGGCGGTCTGGATCGATCTTGGTCACGATGTCGTGCGCGTGCCGCGAACGTCGATCGACCGCATCGATCGCGCCGAGTCGCTGTCAGAGGATGTCGCTTTGACCGACGCCGATCGCCTCTTCCGGACCGCGAAGAGCCTCACCGAGCGGACGCCTCGCGAGCAGGCGGAGCGATTCGGCGAGGCCGTCATCAAGGTCTCGACGCCGTCGGGACTCGGATCGGGTTTCATCATTCATCCCGATGGATACGCGATCACCAATGCGCATGTGATTCAGGGTGAGACGCGCCTCAAGTGCACGATTTACGAGCAGGGCGAACTCGATTTCCGCAGGACCATCGTCGACGACGTCGAGATTATCGCCGTCAATGAGCACACTGATCTGGCGCTTCTGAAGCTCACGCATCCGGATGGCGAGCCCTTTCCGACCGTGTACGTGCAGGGCGCCGACGAGCTTTCCGCCGGCGAGGAGGTCTTCGCGATCGGCGCGCCGCTCGGCCTCGAGCGCACGCTTTCGACCGGCGTCATCGCGACGACGCTTCGGAATTTCCAGGGCATGACCTACATTCAGACGACGACGCAGATCAATCCCGGCAATTCCGGCGGCCCCCTCTTCAATGAGTCGGGCGAAGTGATCGGCGTCACGAACATGAAAATCCCCTTCGGCGAGGGTCTCGGATTCGCGATCCCGGCGCGATATGTGCGAGACTTCATCGTGAATCGTGAAGCGTTCGCCTACGACAAGGACAATCCCAACAGCGGCCACTCCTACCACGAGGCGCCGCCGCGATTCGAGTTCACGCCGCCGCCGATCCTCGACGACGACACGGGCTCCCGAAACTGACTTGGCGCACCGCGCCCCCTACGCATAGAAACATCAGCGCCGCAATCGGCGTCGGAAGGAAGCTCCCTATGAAGACTCGCGCCTCGCTCATCGGCGCCATCATGCTCGGCGGAGGGCCGCTCGCGTTCGCCGGCGATGTGACCATCACCGATCTCGCCTCCAGCAAGGCGCTGGCCGTCGTCGGCGTGGACAGTTGGGACGACCTCGTCTCCTGGTATGAAGGCTCGATGTACTCCGCCATGCTCGAGGATCCTGCGGGACGCGCGTGGTTCGATCAGATGCGCGAGGAGATCTTCAAGGAACTGCACGAAAAGCTCGAGGAGCATGACGTGGAGATGGTCGACATCGGCTGGCCCGCCGGCGCCATGGGATTCTCCGTCGAGCAGGCTGATGATCCGGATGTCGATCCGGGGCTCCTCTTCATGGCCGATTACGGCGAACGATCTGAGGACGTCTTCGACATCGCGCTCACACTCGCCGAGGGCATGGAGGACAACGGGGAGTTCGACATCATCGAGGAGGAGTTCGCCGGCCTCACGATCTACTCGATGACCGTCTCCGAGGAGGCCCGACGCCGCCAGTTTGAGGAGATGCAGGAGCAACTCGGCGTTGATCTGATGGATCAGGCAGATGAGTTCCTGGACTTCGCGAATCTCGAGTCTGACATGTCATTCGTACGAATGGACGATCTGCTCCTCTTCTCGACGCGTCTCGACACGCTTCAGAACGCAATCGATCGCGCGGAAGACAGCGGCGACGACACCATCACCGAGTCCGACTCCTTCAACGGCGCCCACGCCATGATGGATCGCTCCGGCGTCTACGCAATCGGCATGATCGACACCTTCGTCGAGCTGACGCTGCGGGGTCTCGAGGAGAGCGCGCAGATGATGGGCGATCCGAGCGAGTTCGAGATGGTGATGAAGCTGCTCGAGGTCGTGGGTGTGCAGAATCTCGGCGCCGCGGGCGTCGGCCTGCCGCTGGATCAACCGGGTCCGGACCTCGAGATGTCGATGAGTCTCTACACGCACGAAAAGACCGGTCTCATTGAACTCTTCGATCTCTCGGCGCCTTCATTTGAAGCGCCTGGCTTCGTCGACGCCGACGCCGTTTCGCTCGTGAGCTTCAAGTTCGACTTCGCCGGGCTCGTGCCATTGATCCGCGAGGCGCTTGCGACAATGCCGCCGGAGCAGCAGGGCATGGCGGGCGCATTCCTCCCGATGGTCGAACAGCTCTTCATGTCAATCGGACCGGAGATCAGTGTCGCGCAGTATCTCGACCGGCCCTTCACGATCAACAGCAAGCAATTCGTTGTGGGCGTGCGCTGTGCGAACCCACAGGTGGTGATGGGCGCGCTGTCGCAGGTCGGCATCATGGTCGGTCTGCAGGCGCGGGACTTCGATGGCTCGCAGATCTGGGAAGCCGAGGGCATGCCGGCCGCCATTGGCGTTGGCGCCGGGCAACTCTTCATCGGCGAGACGACGAAAGTCGAGAACGCCATCCGACTCGCGAATAACCCCGATGGCCTGCGCCTTGCGGACACCGATCGCTTCCAGCGCGCCCAGGACGTCGTCGAGGGCGGCGCCATGTTCTATTCATTCCAGGAGATGGCGCCCTCGTTCGAGTTCGACCAGTGGCGCATGCAGAATCTCGAGAAGATCATCCGGGAGCAGTTCGCGGCCAACGACTTCGGCGAAGGCGCCGACGAGGAGTGGCGCGAGGAGATCATCCAGGCCCAAATGGACGAACTGAAGAAGAACCCGCTCTACGCGAATCCAATGCCGCTCGACGTCATCAAGCGTCACATCGGCGATGGCTTCACCTGGTGCATCTCACGCGAGGACGGCTTCCTCGTGCGCATTGTCACTGAAGCGAAGTAGGATCGCGGCGGAGACTCAGGCGACGAGGGCCAGCTCCGGCGCCTTCTCCTTCGTGCGCACGCGCGACGGCGCGGCGCCGTCTGACCAGACCACGTCGACGTCCACATCGAAGAGTGAGAGCATCGAGCGGATCTGCTTCTCGATCGCGAGTTTCGCCTGTCCGACGTGCTCGCGCTCGTTCTGCTCGTAGAGTTCGGCCGCCTGCTCCTGCGCCTCCTCCATGAGCTGCTGCTGATTGCTCGCGTTCATCTGGACGACATCGAGCAGGCCCAGCACGCGGCCGGCCTGGATGTCATACGGCGTGAGATCGAGCAGGCGCAGAGAACTCTCGACCGGCGGGAGCGTCACGCGATAGAGATCGCGTCCGACGCGACGAACATCCTCAGGCTCGAGCTGCGAGAGATCGACGGCGTACTGCTTCTCGAAGTTGAAGATCATCGCCATCTTGGCGGGCGAGAGCAGGAGCGGCGGGAGCTTCGCCCAGCCCTTCGTGCTCGTCGTGATCTCCTTGGCGCGCACCTCGAGGCCGACAAGCTTGCCGACGACGCTCACGCGCTCGAAGATCGTCTGCGAATGCACGCGGGAAAGCGGCGCGGAGCGGCTCAGCCGGCGCAGCATCAGCAGAACAATCACGGCGCCAAATACGACGCCAACCATGATCAACATCACCTCTGTCATTGGAGGACTCCTCTTCAGGAGCCTTATTGGGAGCGCCCGTCGCTCGCTTTCCCCAGATGCCCCGAATCGGGCGTCCAGGGACGTTCAGACCCTGTTTTCCCGGACGCTCAGCGGTTTCTGAGCTTCCGCGCCGCCAGGCGTCCGAGCACGAAATCCGTTGTGCGGGGCGCGGCGACGCTGATCGCGAAGGCCGTGCGCATCGTCACGCTCGTCCACACTTCCCCGCGCGGCTTCCTGAGGCATCGAATGACCGCCCGCGCGACGCGCTCCGGCGGTTGCATGAAGGCGCTCGTCGTCGCGCTCGAAATCCGCAGATTCCCGCTCCGGCGCTCCGTCTCTTCGAAGAACTCCGTCTTCGTTCCGATCGGATGCACGGAACTGACGTGCACTCCGCTGCCGGCGAGCTCGAGTCGCATCGAGCGCCCCATGTGATCCTGCGCCGCCTTCGTGGCGCAGTACGCGCCGTAATAAGGAATGCTCAGCTTGGCGAGACAACTGGAGCAGATCAGCGCGTGTCCCGCCCCCTGCTCCCGAAAGATCTCGATCGCCGGACGCACGATGTTCATCGTGCCCCAGAAGTTCGTCTCGAATATCGCGCGGAGCGATTCGTCATCCATCGCGTGGGCAGCCGTCTCAATGCCGTATCCGGCGTTCGCGAAGACGCTGTAGATCCCCCCGAATCGCTCGACTGTCTGCTGGAGAACGTCCTCGCATTGCGCGCCATCCGTGACGTCCAGCACGGCATGATCGGCCGCGCCGCCCGCGGCCCGGATCTCCTGCACGACCGCGCGCAGTCGCTCCTCGCGCCTGGCCGTGCACATGACGCGCATGCCCGCCCTGGCGCACGCGATGGCGGTAGCGCGCCCGATGCCGCTGCTGGCGCCGGTGATGCAGATCGCTTTGCCCGTGAGATCCATCGCGCTCATGCGCCGGCAGCCTCCCGCTCGCGATACAGACCCCGCTGCCGGATGTACTTCAGCACCGAGCGCGGCATCATCCGCCGCAGCCCCCGTGACTTCGGCCAGCGCTCGAGCAGCAGCGCCCGCACCTGCGTCGATGAGACATCCAGCAGCGGCGTGCGCACCACGCGATCGCGCCAGCGCGCGGCCTCATCCTCGGGCCAGCGCGACGCCATCAACGAGCAGAAGGAGTCGAGTTCCTCCTCCCGATCGCCGCGCATCATCACGACCGGCTCACCGATCTTCAGGATCGTCTCGGCCTCGCGCCAGCGATGGAAGTCAAGCGCCTGGTCGGCGCCGATGAGCAGCCGCAGCGACACGTCGAATCCAAGCGCATCGCGGAGCTGGCGGAGCGTATCGACCGTGTAGCTCACACCACCGCGCTGCAGT
>JANQNW010000025.1 GCA_028279375.1 Phycisphaerales bacterium | reverse complement strand
AGTCGGAGACGTCGTGATTCAGGTGCGGCTGGAGAATCTCAAGCAGCGCCGGGATGCGCTGCTCGTCGATGATGGGCGCGATCCAGCGCCGGCCGATGTGCGGCTGCTCGTCGAGATCTCCCCCGCTGCCGGCCGTCTGCACGATCACCGAGGAAACGCCAAGCCAGCGATGCAGCAGTGTCTGGCGCACGACGACGAGTTGAATGCGCTGCACGGGAATCGTCGCGGTGAGACGGGAAATCAGACCGGTGGTGATGCGAAGATCCTCGCCCTCGATCTGGAGCCTGAATCGATGGAATGTCACGAATGACCAGACGATCGAGAAGGTCAGATAGAGCAAGACGATGAGCCCGCCGATGAGCAGCGCACTGGCGATCGGCGGCGCCTGGCGAATCATGGTCTTCAGCGCGTCGATGATTGCGAAGTTCGCCAAGTGATCGTCCAGATCGAACTGCCACGCAAGACCGGCGATGACTGCGAATCCGACGAAACCGCGATTTGTCACGAGCGAGAGCTTGAGAAGATCGACCGGGCCGAGGGCAAGGAGTGTTCGGGCAGGTCCTTCCGCCGCGTGCGTCGATTCGACGGCCCTCGAGGTTTCGTCGATCGACGCCTGCACGGCGTCGGCGGTCCCGAAGACTCCGCGTCTGAGTTCTTCGATCTGACTGAGCGAGAGGACCTTTAACTCGGCTTCAGGTTTGGCGCCGCCTGCCGTCTCAACGCGCACCTCTGCGACGTTGAAGAGCCGATGCAGAGGATTCTGCGTGTAGTCGATGTTCTGGATCCTATGGAGCGGAATATGCCGAACCGATCGGAAGATGAGCCCTTGGCGCACGATGAGCTCGGAGTCCGTAATCGTGTACTTCGTGACGAAGTAACGGAACGCCTCGAACGCGGCGATGGGAATGAGCAGCCAGGCCGCCCAACGCTCCCACGAGCTGCCGACAGCGAAGAAGAAGAACAACAGCAGCGGAACAAGGAATGTGCGCGCATGCCTGAGAAGGCTGAACGGGATCGAGAGCGGATGCAGCTGACGCCCGACAACATGGAGGCTCTCAGACCGCATACGTCTCCTTGTGCCCGGCCAGATCATCGCGCAGCGTCATCGCGACGCTGTGCGCAAGGCCCGGGAGCTCGACCTTGTTGTATTCGACCCCCGCAGTGTGGACCTGCAGCGTCGCAAGACCGTAGCGGCGCATGATTGGCCCCTGCACGACATCGGTGTGCTGGATGCGCGAGCGCGGCACGTTGACGACGTGACGCCAGTAGATGCCGTGGTGGATTTCGATGCCCTGCTCCGAGACGGCGTACTTGACGCTCCGGAATCGACGAGGCGGATGCATCCAGCTCGCGATGGCGAGACCGGTCCAGAGCAGGAGCACGCCGACGATGATTCCAGCGGAGCCGAGCCAGTGCATCGAGACATTGAGGACGATGATGGGCCCCGCGATCGTCGGCGCGACGAGCACGCCGGTGTCGAAGATGAGCCAACTGATGAACTCCGTCCGCTGGAAGCTCGGGTGCACTCCGCGCAGGGATCCGTCGAGGACGTTCTCTCGGGGCGTGTCAGGCGGCCCGGCGGCTTGCGTGTCGCCATCGACCGAATCGGAGACATGCGCTGTTTCGGCGTCGATTTGATCGGAGGACTGGTCTGGAGTGATCGACATTCGCCCTTCGGCGCGAGTGGCCGCCCTTGCAAGACCTTGCGACGGGATGCTGGAGGACGAAGAATAGCCTGTCATGCGCGCCCACCTCTTTCAGTACGACATTGCATGGGAAGATCGCGAGCGAAATTTCGAGCGCGTACGGACGTTGGCGGGGTCCGCGGGCGTCGAACCGGGCGATCTCGTGCTGTTGCCTGAGATGTTCGACTCGGGATTCTCTCTCCGCGTCGAGGTCACCAACGATGATGACGGCCGCAGCCAGGCCTTCGTTGCGGAGCTTGCTTCAGAACTGCGCGCGACCGTCCAGGCGGGGCTGACTCGGACGGCTGAGGGAGGCATGGGGCGAAATCGCGCCATCGTCTTCGATCCGCAGGCTTCCTTGATCTCGCAGTACGACAAGGTCCATCCATTCTCGTACGGGCGGGAGGGCGAGCGATTCGAGGGCGGGAGCGAGGTGGGTATCTACGACTGGTCACGCGAGGGAGCCCATCTGCGCGTGTGTCCGGTGATCTGCTACGACCTGCGATTCCCGGAGCTCTTCCGACGGGGTCTGAGTAAGGGCGCCGAGCTCTTCGCGATCGGGGCGAACTGGCCGGACGCCCGGGCGGATCACTGGCGAACGCTGTGCGTCGCGAGGGCGATCGAGAACCAGGCTTTCGTGCTTGGAACGAACAGATGCGGGCGCGATCCGCACCTCTCGTACGCCGGCGGGACGATCGCGGTCTCCCCCCGGGGTGAGATCCTCGGCGAACTCGGCGATCGCGAGGGCGTTCTGAGTGTCGAGATTGACCCGGAGTCTGTGCGGAGCTGGCGCCAGGAGTTTCCCGCGTGGCGGGACGCGAAGTCGTGGCTTGGCGGGCCGACCCCGATGGCGCCGTCCGGCGGGAGGTCCGAGTAGATCGGGCCTCAAGGGGCTGAGAAGCTGGGTAAGCCGCTGATTCCGGTCGGGGAAATTGGGAAGACAATCCGGATTGCAGGGTTGACTGACCTCCGGAGACTGGTATGTTGCGGGTGTTGAGTCTGCATAGTTGAGAGTCAGTCTGGTCACAATCTGCGATTCGTGTCAGACGACTGAGTAGGGGAAGCACCTACTCTACAACTGGTTGAGAGAGAGTTGGCGGGCATCGTCCTGCTTCAGGTTTGCGGCGCGGCCTTTCTGTTTGCCGCCCATTTGGTTTGCTGACTCCTCCGTGGTGACCGCTGGCTTCCCGGTGCAATGCCGTGTGAACCAGCGTGGCAAATCCACGGATTCCCTGTGCCCGCTTCGTCGGTGTTAACTCATCGACGAAGCGGTTTCCCGCTTCTCGCGAGTCGAGAGCGGCTCGGGTTCGGCTGTCTGGGAAGCTGCCGGATTCGAGATCCAGGCGTCGCAATGGCGCTTGGGACAACTGAAAGGCCTTTTTCAGCCGGCGTGGTTGGCTGAGAGCAAGGCCAGTTGAGTAAGAGGCGACAAAAAATCGCCTTGTTTCTGTGCGCACACTCTTGCATCGGGTTCCGAGGTAGTTATACTCCGGCCTGAGCGGTGAAAGCACAGGGTCATCGCGTCACCAAACCAAACTTTTGAGCCTGGGCACGGGCTCAAACGTTTTCGGGCGCTATCCGTCCAACAATCTGCCACACACTCGGAGGAGTTACGCCGCCGTCTGGGAAACCGGGCGTCGGCGTTTTCCGTTTTGCGACGACCTGGGACGCTGGTCAGCGCTCTGCACATTTGTGAAGATGGGCAGGAGAGGATGGTTATGGGGCAGGTCTGAGCGGCAGATCCGCTCGTTTCGGGCGGGGAACATCCGCCGGAATTACGCGTACCATCGCTACGACCGTCACAGTCGCACGCTGGCGACGGAGACGCCGTCGGGCGCTGTGGCGGGGTGATCCTTCCGTGCTATATCGGTAGGACGGATCACTTGAGGTGGTGGATGTCCCTGAAAGGCCGGGTCGTGACGCACACGCCGCGCTGGACGGGCCCCTGTTCCGCCTCTGGAGGATTCGAAGAGAGTCTCGGGCTCTCGATGCACAGCTGGAGATCAGGACCGCAGAGGGCCGGAGCGAGATGCGCAAAAAGAGCAAGAAGAGAACCGCGAAGCGGGCAGGCCGATCCCGAGCCCGCCGGCGTCAGTCCGGGAGCCCGCTGAAGCTCGAGCAGCTGGAGCAGAGGATCCTTTTCAGCGTTGACTGCCCCGCGGTCATCGAGGAGATCGAGGCCGACAATCGCGGCATGATCGTCCTCCAGTCGAGCGAGAATCTCATCGAGCGGTTCGTTCAGGACGAATCCTTCATCGTCACCACGGCGGGCAGCGACTTCCTCTTCGGAACGAATGACGACGTCACTCATTCCGTCGATGTCACCTATGACCGAGACACCCGACAGATTCGAATACTCGCCGAGGGCATCCAGCCTGATGAGCGATATCGCGTTGAGGTGATCTCGGAGGACATCATCACGCAGGGCACGCTGCTGGAGCTCGATGGCGAGTTCAACGGCGCGGGTGTGCCGACGGGCGACGGCGTCGAGGGCGGCAATCTGATCTTCTTCACATCAACGCCGGCGGAGCGCATCGCGCGATTCACGACCGTGCTCGGCGATATCGATGTGGAGCTGTTCGGCGACATCACGCCGGAGACGGTCGCCAACTTCCTCAACTATGCGAACACCGAGCACTGGGATGGGACGATCTTCCATCGCAGCGTCAATAACTTCGTCATTCAAGGCGGCGGTTTCAGTTCGGAATCGCCATTCGATCGACTCGAGACGAACGATCCAGTCGTCAATGAGTTCGAGCGCTCGAATCTGCGCGGCACAATCGCCATGGCCAAGCTTGGCGGCGACCCTGACTCCGCAACGGACCAGTGGTTCTTCAATCTGGGCGACAACAGCGGCAACCTCGACACGCAGAATGGCGGGTTTACGGTCTTCGGCGAGATCACCGACGACGACGGCCTCGCGGTCATGGACGCCATCGCCGCGCTGAACACGATCGACGCCGGCGGCGTGCAGAGCGCCTTTACGGATCTCCCCGTCGTCGACGAAGACGCCGACCCCGACAACCTGCAAACGAATGATCTCGCGGTCATCAGCCGCATCGCGACGCTCGTCAGTGTGGTCGCCGAACCTCCGGGTCAGCTCGATGCGGATGCCTTCACATTCGAATCGAATCGCGACGCGTTCGTGACGATCTTCGATCTTGAAGGTCAGGGCGTCGATCGGATCGAGGATCACATCTCGGTCAGGTTCGACGGCAATCGCGTGAAGTCGATCACTATCCGGGACGGCGCGCCGACGCGCGGCCTGGGCATCGTCGTCGCGGACGCCACGAGCATCGGTTCGATCAAGGACGCGAGGACGACGAATATCGCCGAGATCGGGTTCATCGCCGCAAACGTCCCGATCAACAACATCAACATCCGAGGCGACGTCGAGGGATTCAACCTCAACGGTCGCGTGCTCGGTTCGATGCTCCTGCCGGATGACATCGATGGCGACGGCAGTGTCGAAGACGACACGAGCATTCTCATTCTCGACGGATTGACGAAGAAGGTGCGGATTGACGGCGATGTCGATGGCGACATCGTCGCGATGGGCGGATTGCAGAAGCTGGACGTGCGTGGTCGAACGACGGGCGTCGATGTGGTTCTTGGAGAATCTGAAACGGGCGCGTCCGCGGCGCTCAAGTTCGCGCATGTTCGAAACTCGAACATCGAGTCAGCAGCGCCGATCTCGAGCCTGCGGGCGATTGAGTGGCGAGACACCGACAGCGATCGCGATGTAATCAGCGCTCCGTCGCTGACAAGGCTCTCGATCACCGGTGAACGGCGGGGTGTCGGGGGCGATTTCGGCGCTGACATCACGCTTACGGAGGCGCCGGAGAGCGGCCTGTTGCTTCGACGCGTGGCGATCGCCGGCGATCTGTCGACGTCGCGCTGGGATATCGAAGGCGGCATCGGGCCGGTGACGGTCAAGGGCGACATCCGCTCATGGCGCGTCGACGGCGAGGGCGAGTTCCGAAAGATCCGCGCAGGCAGCGTCTCGAACTCCGAGGTCGTCGTCACAGGCGATTTCGGAAGTGTGGTCGTCAGCGAATGGTTCGGCGGCGTCATCGACGGCATGAAGTACCGCAGCGTGAAGACGACCGGCGACGCGCAGCGCGGCATCGAGGGCGACTGGGCCGCCGACATCCTCTCGCGAGCGCAACGAGAGAGCAGCCCGACCGTCCGCAGCATCAACATCAAGGGCGATGTTCTCGTGAGCGCCTGGGGTGGTTTCGGAGACTTCGGAAACGTCCGGATTCAGGGCACGGCGGACGACCTCGTGCTTGCCGCCGGATTCGAGCTCCAGAGATTCAGCGCGGGCCACGTGACGAACTCGGAGATCTCCGCCGGCCAGCGCATTCGCAACATGCGGGTCGCGAGCCTTGATAAGTCCTCGGTGGAATCCGTTGATCGCATCGAGCGACTCGAGATCGTCGGCGATCAACGAAACGGCGACGCCGGCCATGTGACCGAGTCTGAGATCACGGCGAACTTCCTGCGTCGATTCACCGTTCGCGGCGATCTCAGGGAGACCTCGATCGAGCTGAATGGCTCGTTCACCGCTGAGGAACCGAACCTGACGAACATGATCGTCGGCGGCCGCATGATCGAGTCGAGCATCAGGTCGCAGGGCGACGTGGCTTCGATCTTCGCGCGCGGCATGTTTGACTCGGGCGTCTATGTCGGCGCCATCAATCCGCTCCAGGGATTCCCGCCGGACAATGAGATCATTGACACCGTTCGAATCGGCTCGATCGAGATCCAGCGCGACGCCGAGAGCAATATCGCATTCAGCAATAGCTACATCGCAACTGGCGTTCTGGAAGCCGGCAAGATCGGCCCGGTTGATCCAACCAATGGCAATGTGCCATTCGGTGTGGCCGCGGAGTCCATCGAGTCGTTCACCTATCGTCGTAACAATACGCTGATTGACGCGTTCGACTCCACGACCGACGGGACGGAGATGATCTTCGGCGACTTCCAGATTCGACTCGACTTCGAGGAGCCGCTCGAGTCCTGAGTGGATGACAAGGTAATCACAAGGGCTGGCCTTCAGGGGCCGGCCTTTTTTTGTGCGCTCAGGCCGAGTTGTACACTTCGCAGCGAAGGAGCCGCCCATGCCAAGTCGCTGTCTTTTTGTCGCCTTCGTGGTGCTGTCTGCTCTCATGCTCGGTGGTTGCGCCACCGAGGCGACGAAGGAGCGCGCTCGCCCCTGGCCGCAGCGCGTGCTCGTCGTCAATGATGACGGCCTCGATTCACCCGGCCTGCAGGCGCTGGTCGCGGCGTTCGCTGCGGAAGAGTCGATCGAGACCTTCGTCGCGGCGCCGCGGGAGAATCAGAGTGGCACGAGCGCGCATGCGCGTCTCTTTCAAGATCGAGCGCTCGAAGTTCGATCGCGTGATCTCGGGCCAAACATCACGGCATGGGAGGTCGATGGGTATCCCGCCGACTGCGTGCTCTTTGCGCTCTGGGGGCCCATGCGCGAGAATCCGCCCGATCTGATCCTCTCCGGACTCAACAGCGGGTCGAATCTCGGGTGGTCGTGGGCCGTTTCGGGCACGGTCGGCGCAGCCCGAATCGGCGCTTTGATGGGCGTGCCCGCCTTGTCGCTCTCGGGCTTCGACGACAACGACCCGGAGGCCATCGAGCGCGTCCCGGCCTGGTGTGTCGAACTCGCGAGGAGCGAGCCTGTGCGCAGGCTGAAGCCACGGCAGTTCCTCGCCGTGAGTTTCCCGCGTGTTCCCATGGATGAGATACGAGGCGTGCGCGTCAAGAGTCACGCTGCAATGGACCTGCTTCTTGAGTTGTCACCTGAGCACCAGAGCGGCGCCGGTGAGCGGTGGGTCGTCTCGCGCCGCGAACAGCTCGATGTGCCGGTGTACTCCGATGCGGGCCAGGTGCGGCAGGGGTACATCGTCGTTGTGCCGTGCGTCGCTCAGGAGGGCGACGGCCTTGCGGAGTATTTCCTCCGCTGGCACGACGATCTCCCCCGATGGTAAGCCCTCTGACGCCCCTCGCGGCCATGGCGTAGAATGACGCCGTTCGCTCGGGGCGCAGCATGCACGCGCATGTCTGCTGAGAGGCACCCGTGGAACCTGATCCGGTTCGCACCGGCGTAGGGAACGCGAATTCGTCCGGCGCTGCGCGGCGCGTCCGCCGGAATACGAACTCGGCTCTCCTGCGGCGCTCGGACGGATGCGCGAAAGGAGACGCCAGATGATCGCACGGAACAGTTCAGAGCGCAATGACGCAGCGACCCTAAGTCCTGCAGGGAAGTCGAACGAACTCGTTCGTCCTGCGACGGAGCAGTCGTCCAACGCCGAACCACCCGCGCTTTCCGAGCGTTTCGATGCCCCGATGCACGGGGCCGCCAATCCCTCGAGTGATCTGGAAGGCACGAGCCCGGGCTCTTTCGCACTTGCATCCGATGTCGGCGGTCCATTGATGTTCGCGTCCCCCGACACGCCGGGCATGCCGACGCCGAGCGAGAAGACGGCCTGGGACTTTCTGCCGGAGGGATGGTCCGTGGAGCGCCTGGCTCGTGGGGCCACAGCGCCGCCGGCATCCGGGGCGTTCGAGAGCGTCGAGTTTGAGACGGCGCGCGGCGAGCGCCTGCGCGTCGTGCGTCCAGCTGGATTCGTTCCGATCACGCAGTTGGAGCAGGCGCGCCTTGGCGTCGTGACGCCCGAGATGGAGCGCGTCGCCGAGCGCGAGTTCCATCTCACGGCGATCGAGATTCGGGATGAAGTCGCCGCCGGACGAATGGTGATCCCGGCGAATCGCGCGCATCTCAAGCACCAACTTGATCCGATGTGCATTGGGCGAGCCAGCCGCACGAAGGTGAACGCGAATATGGGCGCCTCTCCAGTCTCTTCCGGCACTGACGAAGAAGTTGAGAAGCTGCGCTGGGCGGAGCGCTGGGGCGCGGACACGGTCATGGATCTTTCGACAGGCGGCGACCTCGATGAGTGTCGCGAGGCGATCATCAAGGCTTCCACGACGCCGATCGGCACCGTGCCCATCTATTCGATGATCATCGGACGCAAGCTCGAGGACCTGACGCCCGAGATCATCCTCGACACGCTTCGACATCAGGCGGAGCAGGGCGTGGACTATTTCACCATCCATGCCGGCGTCAGGCGCGATCATCTCAAGTTCATCCGCAAGCGGTTGATTGGCATTGTGTCGCGCGGAGGATCCCTGCTGGCGAAGTGGATGTTGACGCACAACAAAGAGAATCCCATGTACGACCACTGGGAGGACATCTGCGATGTGATGCGTGAGCAGGACGTGACCTTCTCCATCGGCGACGGGCTTCGACCCGGTGGTCTCGCGGACGCGACTGATGAGGCCCAGCTGCGCGAGTTGGAAACGCTCGGCGAGTTGACAGAGCGCGCGTGGCGTCGCGGCGTGCAGGTCATGATCGAGGGCCCCGGCCACGTGCCGCTCGATCAGATCGAATACAACATGAAGCTGCAGCGCCGACTCTGCCATGGGGCGCCTTTCTACGTGCTCGGGCCGCTCGTCACCGACGTCTTCCCCGGGTACGACCACATCACGAGCGCGATCGGCGCCACGAATGCGGCGTATCACGGCGCCGCGATGCTCTGCTATGTCACGCCGAAGGAGCACCTCGGGCTTCCGAAGAAAGGCGACGTGAAGGAGGGATGCGTGGCGTACAAGATCGCGGCGCACGCCGCCGATGTGGCGCTGGGCATCCCCGGCTCACGCAACTGGGACGACGACCTGACGAAAGCGCGGGCAGCGCTCAACTGGGAGAGACACTTCGATCTCGCCTTCGATTCGGACATCGCGAGGGCGTTCCACGACGAGGATCTCGACGTCGATACGGACTTCTGTGCGATGTGCGGCCACGACTGGTGCAGCGTGCGCATCAGCAAGGAGATCCAGGAGTTCGCCTCCGGCAATGCGGAGGGATTCGAGCGCGTCGGCAAGGACGGGAAGCTCGGGGCCCCGAAGTTGAGCGAAGCGTTGACGGACGAGCAGCGACAGATCCTCGAGCAGCGCGGCCATCTCTCACCGGAAGAGATTCACCGGCTTGCGGCGAAGACGAAGGAGGGTCTCACCGCGTCAGAAGACGGCTCCGGCAAGGCGAACTGCCACTCGGACTACGTCGAGGACGCCGATGAGGCTCGACGCGCGCAGGTCGTGCAGGTGAATACGTCGGAGGCGCATAATATTCGGAAGGATGACGTGGTCATCTGATCGGCCAGAGTTGAACGACGCAAACGGGAGTTACGGGATGATGCGAGTTGTCGCGATGATCGTGATGGTTTCGAGTCTGCTTGTCGCCGGCGTCGGCTGCGAGACCAAGGGCCAGACTGGAGCGCTCGCAGGCGCTGGCATCGGCGCGATCGCCGGCCAGGCGATTGGCGGAAGCACCGGGGCGACGCTCATCGGCGCCGCGGCGGGCGCCGGGCTCGGCTATGTCATCGGCAATGAAGAGGACAAGAAGGACGCCGCGGAGCAGCACGCTCGCAAGGAGCGCGAGATGTCGCGCTCGAAGGTGTCACGCAGTCCGGATACGGCGTATCGCCCGGCGCCGGCGAATCAGTTCGTCGGCACCACATGGCGCATCATCAGCCTTGAGGGCACGGCCGAGGAGATCCCCGAGGACTATGCGTCGATCGTCGTGACATTCCAGACGAACACGCAGGTCACGACGCTGACGACATTCCGGGACGGTCGCGTGAAGACGAATGTCGAACGCTATCGAATCGTCGAGGACACGATGGTGATTAATAGCGACGACTACATCATCAATGCAAGATTCGACTTGCACCACGATCAGCTCATTCTCGTCGCCGATGACTTCCGAGCTGTCTTCGAGAAGGTCTGAGACCGCTGACGCGAGAATCTCCATGTGCCGCTGGCTGGCGTATACAGGCGCTCCGATTCTGCTGCATGATGTGCTCTTCAAGACGGAGCACTCGCTGATCGACCAGAGTCTGCACGCGGAACAGAATGTGGAGACGACGAACGGCGACGGGTTCGGAGTCGCGTGGTATGACGGGCGACCGTCGCCGGGAGTCTGCAAGGACGTGCACCCGGCGTGGAATGATCGGAATCTGCTCGACCTGGCGAATCACATCGAATCCCCGCTTTTCATGGCGCATATTCGTGCGGCGACGGGAACGCCGATCCAGCGATCGAACTGTCATCCATTTCGACATGAGAACTGGGTGTTCCAACACAATGGCGTGGTGCCCGAGTTCGCGCGCGTCAAGCGCGATCTTGCGCTGGATGTCGATCCTTCGCTCTTCTCGATGATCGAGGGGTCGACGGATTCGGAGCTGCTGTTCTTCCTCGGGCTCACGTACGGATTACAGGATGACGCACAGGTAGCGCTTTCGCGCGTGATCGATCGTGTGGAGCGTGCCCGGGCAGATCACGGTGTCGCGGCCCCGTTGACGTTCTCGGTGGCGGCCTCAGATGGCGAACGCGTCCTCGCCGTGCGCTACGCGTCGCACGGGCCGGCGCGAACGCTTTATCACAGCCTGCATGCGGACGCCCTGTGCGCGATCTGCCCGGATTATCCGGAGCTCGCCAATGACACGACGCTCGTCGTGTCGGAGCCGCTCGACAGATTGCAGGAGCGCTGGCGAGAGATTCCGAATGGCAGCTTCGTCGAGGCGCAGGGCGGCGGCGTGCGCGTGTCGGCGCTCGAGGTCACTGCATAAAACAACGGCCCGCTCCTCCGAACGGGCCGTCTTGCGCGAATCAGACGCGTCGTTTCCCGCCGGGTCTGATTGGCCTGTTGTCTGTGCCGCGTCGCGGACGACGCGTATGTGTTCAAGCGCAGTGACGAATCTGACACCCGCTCTGCGCTGCGTTTTCTTCTGGTGCACCCCTACGACTTGCGGATCGGCTGACCGATCGACCACCTGCAATTCAGGCTACGTCAACGCCGGATTGAGTCAACATCAATCCCGCGCGCTCGAAGACAATTGGATCGGGGCGCGTGCCGCGTTCGACGATGCGCCGGTGCGAATCGTGAGGCGGGTACGACGGCGAACGCTCGAAACAGGCTGGATGGTTCGCCCCATGCGCCCCATAACACGTGCGCATGGAGCGTCCTACGCAACGGTATGCGATGCCGACCGACGCAATCAGTCGAGGCGCTTCTGGACCTCGATGAGGTGGAAGCCGAACTGCGTTCGGATCGGCTCTGAGATCTCTCCCAGCGGCAGATCACCGAAGACAACCGTGTCAAACTCGGGGACCATCTGGCCCTGGGAGAATTCGCCGAGGGAGCCTCCCTGCTGGCCGGAGGGGCACTGAGAATGCTCCTTGGCGAGATCGGCGAACTTGGCGCCGCCGGCGATCTCCTCCTTGAGTCGAGTCGCTTCGGCTTCAGTTGAGACAAGGATGTGGCTGGCGACGGCGCGAGGCATGGGCTTCTCCTTCGATGCGGGGCTCTTGTGCGGGGGGATGGTATCAGCGTCCTGTGCGATTCGCAGGCTTGGGGAACGCGACCGACCGGGTTCAACGCCGCGCGAACGACGTCGCAGTAGGATGTGGCGAAGCGGCATCGGACTTGCGAGACTGATCTCGAATCCGGTGAGACGAGGTGAGTCGCCTGACGCAGGCGGCTGGGACAAACGGGTGGCCTTCGGATTGGCGATCGCGCGGATGCTCGAGTGCGATTCGAAGCAGCGTGAGCAACTGGAAGAGGAAATGACAATGGTCTTCAAGAAGTTCTGTCTTGGGGCGGCCTGCTGCGCGGGCGCCATCGCAGTCGGCGTCGTCGGACTCTCGCAGGTCGTCACCGCGGGTGGTCATCAAGAGCATCACGGGAAGATCGCGCCGTCGCTTGACGTCGCGAGCATGGACATGGAGAAGCTCGGCGCAGCGCAGATGGAGGCGATGACGCCGGGCGAGCATCACCACCTGATGGAGCACTTCATCGGCAAATGGGACATCGAGGTGAAGATGTGGATGGCGGGCGATGCGCAAGGCGAGCCGCAGGTCTCCACGGGCACGTCCAAGATCAAGAGCATCATGGACGGGCGCTTCATCGAGGAGCTCATGACGACGACGCTGATGGGTATGCCCTACAAGGGCAGGGGCACGCTCGGATTCGACAACCACGCCGGCGTCTATCAATCGATGTGGGTGGACAACTTCAGCACGTCAATGCACTTCTTCGAGGGGAGCGCATCGCATGACGGGAAGTCGCTCATCTTCTACGGGACGATGGGCGAGCCCGGACTCGTCAGCCGCCGGACGGTGAAATCCGTCACACGGATGATTGATGAGAACACGCACGTGTTCGAATTCCACGATCTGCACATCGGCGAGACCGGCACGAAAGTGATGCAGATCACCTACATGCGGGCGGGCTGACTGAACAGCAGTCCGAGCGCATGAAGAACACTTCGAGGCGCTCTTCTAACCGAGAGCGCCTCGCTTCTGCGAATACGGTGGAGCAAACGACCATGGGAGAGCGATGCTCGTGGGCTTCGTCAGATCTGCTGGCGGCGTATCACGACGCCGAATGGGGCGTGCCGGTTCGCGACGAGCGCACGCTCTTTGAGTTGCTCACGCTCGAAGGCGCGCAGGCGGGACTCAGCTGGGAGACCGTCCTGAAGAAGCGTGAGGGGTACCGGCGCGCATTCGCCGGGTTCGATATTGACGCGGTTGCGCGGTTTGGATCCCGCGAGGTTGAGCGCTTGCTGGGAGACGCGTCGATCATCAGAAATCGCCTGAAGATCGAATCAACAATCGAGAATGCAAGGGCGACGATCGCGCTGCGCGTCGACGGTGGTCTTGCGACGCATCTCTGGTCATTCGTCAATGATGAGCCGATCGTCAATCGGTGGACTGCGACGGCGGAGCTTCCGAGTGAGACGGGGGTCTCAAAGGCCATCAGCAAGGATCTGAAGAAGCGCGGATTCCGTTTCGTCGGACCGACGATCATCTATGCGCTGATGCAGGCGATCGGTATGGTGAACGACCACGTCACCACGTGCCCGAGGCACGCCGAGCTTTCCTCGAGCTGAAGGACGATCGCCATGGCCGGCTACTCCGGCACGCCGCTGCCGAAGAAACTGGGCGTAAAGGAATCGTCGCTCATCACGATCATCGATCCGCCCATGGACTTCGAGAAGACGCTCGGCGAGCTTCCTACCGGAGCGCAGCTGCGCACGGGCATGCGCTCGAAGGGGCCATTCGACGTCATCGTCCTCTTCGCGAAGCGTGAGCGTGATCTTCGAAAGCGACTCGATGCCGCGCGGTCGCGTCTTGCTGAATCAGGCGGTCTCTGGATCGCATGGCCCAAGAAGAGCTCTGGCGTCGAGACCGATCTCTCTGATGGCGTTGTGCGCGAGATCGGGCTGGCGACGGGGCTCGTGGACAACAAGGTCTGCGCGATCGATGAGACCTGGTCCGGCCTTCGTTTCGTCGTGCGCGTGCGTGATCGACGACGCTAGAGAGCCCTGCTGTAGTCCATACGGAAGCCGACACAGTCGGTGTATCCGATCAGGTACTCAACCGACGACCCCGAGATGAGTCGGTACGGCCCCTGGCCCGAAGCTCGATAGCCAAGGCGCTCGAATGCGCGGATGATGTTCGCGTCAACGATGTCCAGACTGGCGAGGATGCGCTCCGCGCCGGAGGAGGCCGCCTGTCGCTCCGCCGTCTCGACGCAGTCTGCGAGGTCTTCTTCAGGATCGGCGGCGTCAGACCGGAGCGCGATCTCCGTAATGCAGTAGTCGTCGAGAGCCGTCGGCCACGTCGAGCGCTCGAGGGTCAGCCGCACGCTCGGCGGCGCATCCGGAACCTCACAAATCACGAGCGCGCACTCGCCTGCGAGTCCCTTGAGCGCCTCGAGCAGCTTCTCGTCGCCGGCGCGCTCGGCCTGTCCAGGGCGGAGCACTCGAATCGATCGATCTGTCACATCTGCTCCTTCAGAGTCCACCGGTGACGCGCTCGACCTCCTCGAGCGAGGTCAGCCCGCGCGTGACCATCTGGTAGGCGGACTGCTCGAGCGTCGTAAAGAGGCCTTGTTCGATGACCTTACGAAGCCCTTGAATCGACGGCTTGTTCAGGATCACGTCGCGGAGTTCGTTGTTGACATCCATCAACTCGAATGTCGCCATGCGGCCCCGGTAGCCCGTTCGCAGACATCTGGCGCAACCGGTGGGCGCATGGATGTGACGCACGCCTTCGGCATATCTCCCCATCTTCGTTGACTGCCCCGGTGTCAGGGGCACTTCACGCTTGCAATGCGGACAGAGCACGCGCAAGAGGCGCTGAGCGACCACGAGGTTGATCGAGTTCGCAACCAGATAAGGCTCGACTCCGAGATCGAGCAAACGGAAGATCGAGCTGATCGTGTCGCGCGCGTGGAGCGTCGAGAAGACAAGGTGTCCGGTCATCGCCGCCTGCATCGCCGTGCGCGCCGTCTCGTCGTCGCGGATTTCGCCGAGCAGGATCACATCGGGATCCTGGCGCAGCACGGATCGCAGGAGATTGTGAAAGGTGTTTCCCTTGTCGTGATCGGCCGGGATCTGGGTGATGCCCTCGAGGTGATACTCGACGGGGTCCTCGATCGTGATGACATTCCGGCGCTCGAAGTCGATATCGCGCATGCAGTTGTAGAGCGTGGTCGTCTTGCCGGACCCGGTTGGCCCGACCACGAGGACCATGCCAGCGTCCTGCGCACAGACCTTCCGGACGCGATCAAGCATATATCGCGCCATGTTCAGGTCATTGAGGCTGTGCGGCGTGTCGCGCAGATCAAGCGCTCGCAGCACGAGCTTGCGACCGTGCACGGAGGGCGTGAAGCTCGCTCGATAGTCGATGCGTCGCTCCTCGAGGCGCACCGAGAAGTGGCCTTCGAGAATCGAGTCGCGACCCGCGTCCTGGATGTGACACGCGGTCTTGATCAGACCGAGCATGAGCTCACCGACCTTCGTCGGAAGATCAATCAGGTCGAGCATGGCGCCATCCACACGGAGGCGCACGTGCATGAACTCCTGCTTCGGCTCGAAATGAAGATCCGTGGCGCGGGATTTCGACGCGGCGATGAGCATCAGACGGACGGCCGCGGATCCGACGCTGTCGCCCGAAAGCGCTCCAGTCTCGTTTCCAGCGGCGTCGATCATGGTGACGGATTCGGTTGGCGTGACATCCTTCGGCGGAAGCGCTTCAATGACGCGCACGAGCTGTGCGATCCACTGCATTTCCTCAGGCGGCCCCTTCGACTTCCGCACGCCCTTTCGCACGAGCGGCTCCAACCTGAAGACATGACTTCCAACGCGAATCTCGTCCCCCACGCCAACTTGTGACGCCTCGACGACCTTCTCATTGAGGCGTGTCCCATTGCGGGACTGCAGGTCCTTGAGCACGTAGCCCTGCGCCGATGGCTCGATGACGCAATGAAAACGACTTGCGAGATCGTCCTTAATGACGATGTCGTTGTCGGGGTGACGCCCGATCGCGACCCGGTTGTCCTTCAGGACGATCAGGTCGATCTCAGGAGCGTCGCACGTGAGTTGCAGCCTTGCCGGCATCGTGGTCCCGGAGAGAGTTGGAGACAGGCGCCATGGCCCCGCGCACCTGCGCGGTCAGATCCGAACGGATTCGCACCGTCGTGGACGAGGCCCACACGAACCCGATCATATCGGAGGATGGCCCGATTTGAAGGCGGCGTGAGCGTCAGACCTTGACGAGCACGCCTGTCTGCGCCGGATCGGCGGCGGCCGCGAGCGCCTCGGTGGCGTCGTCGAGCGTCAGCCGGCGAGAGAAGAGGCCATCGTGCTGCACCTCTCCACGCTCCAGAATCGACAGCGCCTCCGGAAGTGAGCCTGATCGGCTTCCGATGATCTCGATCTCATTCTCGACGATGGAGAGCAGATCGCGTCGCGGAGTCGTCTCGCCGGGCATGCTGAACGCCGCTTTGAGCACGATGCGTCCACGCGGTCGCACAAGACGGACGCATGTATTGAATGACTCGGGCGTGCCCACGCAGTCGACGACAACATCCTGATCAGCGCGGCGACCCGCCTCGTGGAGGGGCCGGTGCTTGAGCCCCCACTTCTCACACAGCGAGAGAGCGCGCTCAGAAGCGCCGAGGAGACGAACGGCAGTATTGCGCGCTGACATCACCTGCGCAGCGAAGAGACCGACAAGATTATCACCGAGGACGGTGACATAGGGTTTGGTCTCGATGTGCACCGCCTGGACGATCTGCAGCGCCGCGGCCAGCGCGCACGACGCCAGGGCCGCCTCCTCACTGAGAGATTCCGGCGTTCGAATCACGCACTGGATCGGAACGCGCACGAGTTCGGCCACGCATCCATCAAGACTCCGAACGCCGAGCGTGGCGCCCTCGCGGCAGTGATTCGCAAGGCCGCCCCGACACATGTCGCACCTCCCGCACGCGAATCCAGGATTCGCCACGACTCGATCGCCGGAGGCGAATCGCCTCTCGCCGCGCGGCGTCTCCGTGATCGTCCCGACAACCTGATGTCCAAGCACGCCTTCGAAAGCCGGGTCTGGCCCGGCTCCACGCGCGACGGCGACATCGAGCATATTCAGCGCCGCCGCTGATGGCTTTACGAGCGCGAATCCCTCGTCAAGCGCGGGCTCCGGGCGCAAGGAGTCAAGTGAGACGGAGTCGCCCCGCCGAACGAGAGCGCGCATCAGCCGCCTTTCGCCTGATCTTCGCCGTCCGCGACGGTGGTGTCAGTCGCCGGCGGCGGCTCGGGCATGCCCACCGGCGTGCCTGCTGTCTCATTGGGCGGCTGGAGGAAAGGGATGATCGCTTCGAAGAAATTCGCGTCTCGGTAATACACCGGGAAGATGTATTGCGTCTGCGCCGCAAAGAGATCGCGCTCGTTGCGGGTCCATGTAACCCAGTCCTTGATCTCGTAGCCGAAATCCTGCCCGGTCAGCGTGCGAAGTGATTCAAGCGCCGCTCTATTGACGACGAGCCGGCGATCACCAAGCGCCCCGATGAGCGCTTGTACAACGCGTCGCTCGGCGTACTGTCCGAGGGCGGACGCAGCGCTTGCGCGCGTATCGATGTCCTCCTCGACGTCCTGATCGAGTCGCGTCACCAGCGGCGTGATCGCGGCTGGATTGTGAAGACGCTGCAGAGCGCGGGCCGCCGCTCGACGTACAAGGGCTGATTCGTCCTGGAGATGAGATGCGACGCGCGGAACATCCTCCGGATCGCCATGCATGCCCAGGCCCTGCATGGCGGCTGCGCGCACTGCGGCGTCGCCATCCTCAGCTGCGATGCGATACATCTCGAGGTAGACGCGTTCGCCGCCGAAGGGTTGGTTGGCGAGATATCGGATGCCGCGTTGGCGCTTGTCGGGGTCGTAGGGATCGATCGCGAGCCGGGCCATCTCTGATGGCGACGGCGGCGCGAAGATCGTCAGGACGCTGTCATTCTGGCCCGCGTTTGGCGCCTGGCCGTTCTGGCACGCGACGCATGCAAGCGGCGCGATCAGGGTCGCCGCCAGGAGGCGACGCCGTCGGCCGAGATTGATGCGCAGTTCGCTCATACTGTCGTGATCGGCTCGCAGGTGGGGCCCGTCGCCTGAATATAGCCTTCTCAGGCCCTGCCGGCCCGCGCATCGACGCCCTCGCGGGCCTCCCCTCCTCGGATGCGGCGCGGGCGGCTGGTAGAATCGGGGCACCGTCCCTGGAACCGACACTCGGCAGAATCGGCAAGGCCTCATGCGTGTGCTCATCACGGGCGTCGGCGACGCCTTCACTTGCAGACATTTCAGCACGAGCGCTGCGGTTGATGCGCCGCAGGGCGTGGTCCTGATCGACTGCCCCGATCTCATTCATCGTGTCCTTGCCAACGCCTCAAGTATCTCAGGCTGGTCGGTCAACGCCGCGGACGTCACGGACATCATCCTCACGCACCTGCACGGGGATCATTGCAATGGTCTGGAGTCCTTCGGATTCGCGCGGCGCTACGACCTTCAGCAGCGCAGCGGCGCGAAGCCCCGTATTCATACGAGCGAGCCTGTCGCCGAACGGCTCTGGGAACGCTTGGCGCCCGCAATGGACGGCCGAGGGAGCGCCGGCGGCGATCGAAGACTCGAGGATTTCTTCGACGTCCACACGCTTCGTGCGGGTGAGCCATCCCAGGTCGCCGGGCTCGAGATCCGCTGCCGATTCACGGGACACCCGGTTCCGACGATCGGTCTGATGATCAACGATGGCGAACGCACACTGGGTTGGTCAGGCGACACGCCGTATGAACAGGCGCATATCGACTGGCTCTCCGGCGCCGACCTCATCGTGCATGAATGCAATCGCGGCGCGGCGCACACGCCCATCGAGGATCTCAATGTGCTGCCTGATGATCTGCGGCAGCGCATGCGCCTGATTCATTTGCCTGACGACTTCGATCCGGACTGCACGGACATCCACGCACTTGTTGAGGGGGAGTTGCTCGTGCTCTGACGCACGGGACGCGCAGATTGATGCCTGAATCCGATCTTGCTTCCGTGATTGACCTGACACTGCTGCGCGCTGACGCCACGCCGATGGAGGCTGCGCGATGCTGCGAGGACGCCGTCGTGCATGGGTTCCATGGCGTGTGCGTCAACGGCGTCTATCTGCCGCATGTGCGCCACGCGCTTGATGCGTCGCAGGCTGACGGCGCCCATGAGGTGCGAGCAATCAGCGTCGCGGGCTTCCCGCTGGGGGCCGTCTCGAGCATGGCGCGCGCGATGGATGCGACACAGAGCGCCAAGGCGGGCGCCCAGGAGCTCGATGTCGTTCCGTGGCTCCCGGCTGTTCTGGACTGCGATCAGGCCGGACTGCGCGACGATCTGTTGCAGACGACGCGCTCAGTCCGCGCCGTCGCCGGATCGATCGTGGTGAAAGTGATTCTCGAGATGGGGCTGCTCGCTCGACACGCCGACGACGCGGCACAGTTCGAACGCATGGTCGCCGTGGCATGCGCGGCAATCCGCGAGAGCGGAAGTGACTTCGTGTCGACATCAACCGGTGTGCTCGCGACGGATGGAGCGGATATCGATCATGTTCGCCTACTTTCGCGTCACGCGAGCGGCCTGGGGTTGAAAGCGCATGGCGACATCAAATCTCGCGATCACGCTTTGCGACTTCTCGAAGCAGGCGCCGATCGACTCGGCACGAGCGCAGGCGTCGCCGTCGTCACACAGGAGTCGTGAATAGACACTGCTGGCGCGAATGGACCGTCGCCTGATCTTCGCTCTCCACGAGGCGATCGAGCGCCCAGCGCACGGCTGGAACGCAGACGGCGTCCCCAAGTCCGAAGAGCAGTTCGTTGTCAGTAAATCCACCAGGAAGGGTCTCAACCCCCTGTAATCTCGCGCATTCGACTGGAGTCATGTGGCGCACTCGCAGTTCGCCCTGACCTGCGCGCACGAGAATCTGTTTCGCGCTCCCGCCCTTCGGCGTGCGAAGGCAGCCGGCGACGCCGTCGGTTCGGAGTTCGGCGACGCTCTTTTTTCGCGATTCGGTTCTCTCTGAACCGGTTTCCGGCAGCGCACGCACGCGACGAAACGCCGTAGCGTAGGTCGTCGAGGCGCCGTTGATCATCCTCTCGAGAGATCCTGCGTGTCCGGGATGCGCCTGATTCCGGAAGTACTCGCATCGCTCTTCGGACCACCATCTCGCCGAATCGTCCGGAGGATCGTCAATCACGCCCTCCAGCGCCAGCGCGCGTTCCGGAAACGCGGGGATGCCTCGAAGCAGCCAGTCGATGTTCTCGTTGCGACGCATGGCGTCGATGAGCTTCCGGGGACGCGCGATGGAGACCGTTGCATGCTCGGGATCCACCGCCTGACGCGATGATCGGTCGAGTCGCTCGGCGAGTATGAAGAGGCGTGGGCGTGACTGGGGAACGAAGTGAATCGCGTCCACACAGATCGCGTCGAGGCCGTAGCCGAGATTCGACACGGCGTTGACAAGAGACTTGAAATCGTCGCCGCCATGACTCGTGAGCAGCCCAAGGACATTCTCGAAGAAGATGTGCGCGGGGCGCTCGGATTCGGGCAGTCGCTCGAGGAGATGCAACATGGACCAGACGGCGCCTGATTGCCCGGCGTGAATCCCGGCCCCGCGTCCGGCAAGGCTGAGATCCGTGCAAGGAAAGCTCGCGGTCCACAGATCCGCGCGCGGCAGATCATCGGCATGCAGCGCGGCGACGTCTCCGGCGACGAGGACGTCGTGGTCCTCCGGAAAGGACGCGCGGTAGAGGCGCTCCTTGAGTGGATCAAAGTCATTGGCGAGAAGCGTCCGCCAGACGACGCCCGGGCCGTCGGTCATTGCGCTCGTCGTCTCGAGCGCGCGCCGCACGAGCCCCATGCCTGCAAAGAACTCGATCGCCGTATTCTCGACCGGCGGCGGGCTAGGCTCTGCGTGCGCCATAGATCCCTTGTACGCCGGGGCGGCGGCTTCATCCAGCCGAACGCTGACCGGACGTGGCTTGACGGGCATTCCGGCGCATGTGTATCGAAGAGCCCTGTCCCGGGGCGCCCGGGTCGCCGATGAGGGATACTGACACCGTGCTGCCGCCTACTCCCAAACCGATTCTGAGGCTCGCCCTCGTTCTCTCTCTCGGAGTGATCCTCGTCGGAGGCTGGGGTGTTCTCTCGTCCGTGCGGAGTGGCTCCTGGCTTCAGCTGGGGTTCGAGTTGGTCCTGGTGGTCGCTGGCGGCTTCGGCGTCATGACGGGCATCGGGCACAACCGGGCAAGCCATCCGATGGCCCTCGCCTGTGTCGCGGGATCGGTCTTCGTGGCGGCGGTGATGGCCTTTATCGCGTCTCCGGCGGCACAGGGGAATGCGAAGCCGGCATTGATGCTGAGGGCGATGGCGGGCGATCGCGAGACGATCATCCTGATCGGCCTTGGCCTGGCGCTCGCCGCTCTGAGCGGCCTGATTCTGCTCGGCAGGCGTCCCGGGGAGTCGATGTGGTACCTCGGCCTGGGGGTTCTCCTCGGGGCCCCCTCGGTGATCGGGCTCGCGTTCGTCCTGGCGCCGTCTCTTCGGGCGAAATTGACGGGTCTTTCTCCGATGTCGCTCTCCGCGGTGATCTTCGTGGGGTTCTTCATCGTGGGCGGGCTCCTCTCTGCGAGCCTCCACTGCCTGATCCGCGCCTTCGAAATTGGGCGGATCGACCCCCTTGAACCACCTCGCGGCAGCGCCGGCGACACGTCCGCATAGGCACCCCGATTCCGGTTATCGGGTCCTTCCGGGGTCCAATAGTCCCGCGCTTGCGGCCGGTTCTGACGCCGAATCCGACCTCAGGCCTTTGAGAACCGGGGTCCCCGACTACACTTGCAATGGTCAACGTGTGGAACCGTTGCAGAGAGCGTCTCCGTCCTTGTCTCGATGAGCCGTCGCCCAGGGTGGCGTATGTCGCCAACCCTGACGCGATGCCCGCAGATCGACAGCGCCCGTCGATCTGTTGCGGCACATTCGGTTGTGGTGGCAAGGTCGGTCTTCAAGAGGAGTATGAAGACGGTGACCGACAGAAGAAGAGAAGGCAGAACACGCCTCGCGTGCGCCGCGATCGGCGCAACGATTGCGATTCTTGCGGCTGGAGCCGCATGGTCGCAGACTCTCGAGGAGCGCATCAATGAGGAAGTACGCGCCCTCGATTCGAACTCGATCTACATGCGCACCGGTCGCATCGACACGATGGTCGATCGTGTCGCGCTGGCGGACCGGCTCGCGGAACGCAATGTCGCCCGGCGACTCGTGATTCAACTTGACGGGCCAATGACTTCAGACCGGCGCGAGAAACTCGCGGCGTCCGGTGTTCGAATCCTCGATTATCTCCCGGTCAACTCGTACATCGCGAACATTGAGAACGCTGACGCGTTGCGCGCCGCAGATCTCGACTTCGTGCAGTGGAGTTCGACGTATCAGTCGGCGTGGAAGATCGATCCGGAGATCGGCGTTCGCGACTATCAGACGCAGGAGCGCAAGGACCTCGGCGATGCGGGTATTGCGGCCGTCGTCATCACGCTGTTCGCAGACTCGACTGAAGAGGACGTGCAGCGTGTGATCAAGACGATCAACGCGTTCGACGGCGCCGACGTGGTCGTGCGAGACGAACTCGGAGGAAATCCGATCCTCAATGCGACCATTCCGCTCTGGGAGACGCCCCGCGTCGCGTCGATCCAGGATGTGCAGTACATCGAGGAGGCGCCGGAGATCACGCCGCGAAACTCGACGAATCGCTGGATCGTCCAGAGCAATCAGACGAATGTGACGCCGCTCTATGAAAACGGCCTTCGTGGCGAGGGCCAGATCGTGGGCATCCTCGACGGGCGCCTGGATCAGAATCACTGCTCCTTCTCAGATACGAACCCGATCGGGCCCACGCATCGCAAGATCGTGGCGTACAACTCGTCTTCGGGCGCCGATGTCCACGGCACACACGTTGGCGGCACTGTCGTCGGCGACAACGGCGACAACACCGCGACGCGCGGCGTCGCGTACGAGGGCAAGCTCGCATTCAATACGACCCCGTCTTTCAACGAAGCGGCGATCGTCGGACGCCTGAATACGCACCACAATCAGGGCGCACGAGTCCACACCAACAGCTGGGGCAACGACGGCACCACGTCGTACGACAGCCTCGCTCGCGGTTTCGACGTGTTCCTGTACGACAATGAAGACGACATCGTGCTGCTCGCCGTGACGAACGGCGGTGTGCTTCGGAACCCGGAGAATGCGAAGAATCTGCTTGCATGCGGGGCGTCGCAGGACACGCCCAATCAGGGCAGCCACTGCACCGCCGGCATCGGACCGACCATCGATGGACGGCGCAAGCCGGAGATCTACGCCCCGGGCTGCAGCACGCAGTCTGCCTCCGCGGGCAGCGGATGCGGTCTGACTTCGCTGACGGGAACCTCGATGGCGACACCGGCACTGGCGGGCGTGGCGATGCTCGTGCGTCAGTACTACGTCGATGGTTTCTACCCGAGCGGCGGCGCCAGCGCCTCTGATGGCTTCACGCCGTCGGGCGCGCTGATCAAGGCGACGATGCTCAACTCCGCAACCGACATGACCGGTATCGCGGAGTACCCCAGCAACCTCGAGGGTTGGGGGCGCGTGCTCCAGGACGACTCGCTCTTCTTTACGGGCGACTCGCGATCACTCTTCATCAAAGATGTGCGCAATGCGAGCGGGATGTCGACGGGTCAGAATGACGTCGAGACCCTCAACGTCATCAGCAACTCCGAGCAGCTGCGCGTGACGCTCGTGTGGACCGACGCCCCGGCGGCCGCCGGCGCCAGCTTTGCGCCAATCAACGATCTGAACCTCGAGGTCGTCGCGCCGGACGGCACGACCTACCTTGGCAACGTGTTCTCCGGCGGCTCTTCGACGGCCGGTGGCTCCGCCGACGATCGGAACAACGTCGAGCAGGTGCATGTGAACAATCCGGCGCCTGGCGCCTGGGACGTTCGCGTGATCGCCAACGGCGTGAATGTCGGCACACAGGGATTCGCGCTCGTCGTCACCGGTGACGTGGCGCTCGGTCCCGCTCCGCTGACGATCGCGGCGTCGAACACGCCCGAACTGATCGCGCCTGGCGACTCCGCGACGTTCGACGTCGTCATCGATCCGCGCGACAGCGACTTCGTTGGCGGCTCGGCGATGCTGCACTATCGCTACGACGGCGGGGCGTTCCAGACGACCCCCCTCGTCAACGTTGGCGGCATGAACTGGGAGGCGACACTCCCGACTGTCGATTGCCCAGATGTTCCTGAGTTCTACGTCTCCGCGGAGAGCGTTGAAGACGGCGTTGCGACGTCGCCCTCCGGAGCGCCGTCGAACTTCTTCGACGCCGCGGTTGGTGTCGTGACGACGGTCCTCATCGATGACGCCGAGGGAGATCTCGGATGGACCATGGGATTGCCTGGCGACACCGCGTCAACGGGCGTCTGGGAGCGTGTCGATCCGATCGGCACCGCCGCTCAGCCGGAGAACGATCACACCGACGCTGGAAGCGTCTGCTTCGTGACGGGTCAGCAGCCTCCTGGCGGCACGCTTGGAACGAATGACGTGGACTTCGGCCCGACGACGCTGCTGACACCGGTCTTCTCGCTGACTCCGGGCGACAACGCGACGATCAGCTATTGGCGCTGGTTCTCGAACAGCTCGGGCGCTGCGCCGAACACCGAGGTCTTTCAGATCGACATCACCTCGGACGGCGTCAACTGGGAGAATGTCGAGACCGTTGGTCCGGCCGGGGCGGGCACGAGCGGCGGCTGGGTTCAGCACTCGTTCAATCCGGCTGCTCACGTCACACTGAGCAGCACCATGCAGATGCGCTTCATCGCGACGGATCCGGATCCCGGGTCGGTCGTGGAAGCCGCCATCGATGACTTCTCGGTGACGACGTTCAGCTGCACGTCCGTCGTCGATCCATGCCCGTGGGATCTTGATGGCGACGGCGCCGTCGGCTCGGGTGATCTCGCCAGCCTCATCGGAACGTGGGGCCAGAGCGGCGCCGCTGATTTCGACGGCAGCGGGACAATCGGCAGCGAGGATCTGGCGGAACTGATTGGCAACTGGGGCCCCTGCCCGTAAGCAATCACGAAATCTTCAATCAACAGCGCCCCCTGCGATCATTCGCGAGGGGCGCTTTTCATTTGTGAACACCGATGTCGCGCTGGTGATTCAACGTGTCGTATGCGAGTCCTTTCGAGGCGCCACATGTGCGCCACGTTACACAACAATCACCTAACATCGTGCGCCGTGCGCGCGTTCATCATCGCGCAGACATTGCGCGTCATGTCCCACATGTGTTCGTCATTGAGCGCGCACGCGCGCCGAGAATTCACGCGTTCGTCGTCATCGGTGACGATGAAGGTCTTGCACGCGAATTCGCGTGGTCCTATAAGAGGCACATCAGACATGGACGCGTCACGGATGGCGCGCACGTTTGATGGACGACGGGCGGACGAACAGATGGACGAGATCGCGAGCAAGGCTGCTCATCAAACGATCGAACTATCTATCTCTCTCGACTTCGCAGTCGTCGACCAGTTGCAAAGACAACCTGGGTGGTTCGTCTTGTCGTAACGCGCGTCGTCGCGGCGCCTCGATGGGCGTCGTGTTGACGTGAGACATCTCGTGGTTTCGTCGAGCGTAGGAGTGTTCGAGCATGAGCGACAAGGAAGTCGCCGATCGCGAAGTTTTCGCTGAGAGCCTTGGGCGCGATGAGCGCCTTGTCATGATCCTCCACTATGCGGAGGAACTCACCCCTACTGAGATCGGACTGGTGCTCGAGATCTCGGAGGGGCGTGTGCGATCCATCCTGGACACGCTGCGTGAGCGCGCGACCGCGCTCCTGCGGACTGGCCGGCGCCCGGCGCTCGCCTAGGCTGGACGCCGCTCTCATTCTCTGGCTCTGCGTTTTCGGGCGCCCGCCGTCAGGGGCATGGTCCCCAGGCGCCGATCAACTCGGAGAGATCCGCGGAGTTGATCACACCGTTGCCCGTGATGTCGCCAAGGCACGATGACGTCAGTTCGCAGCCGTCGATCACGCCGTTGCCATTGAGGTCGAGGGCGGGCGTGGCGGCGATCTGACACGCGTCGAGCTGGCCATCAAGATCGCAGTCCTTGGTCGGATCGATCGCGATCTCGACGATGTCAGGCAGTCCATTGAGATTGCAGTCGTCGGGAAGCTCACACCCGTCGATCACGCCGTTCATATTGAGATCGAGCGCCGGCGTCATCGCGATTTGACATGAATCGAGCGTGCCGTTGTTGTCACAGTCGAGCGACGGATTCGCTTTGATCTCGAGATCGTCATCAACGCCGTTGCTATTGCAGTCGACCCCCCCGCCCGGGTTCTCGCAGCTGTCGAGGACCCCGTTCGAGTTCATATCGAGCGCCGGATTGGACGCGATCTGGCAACTGTCGAGTTGGCCGTTGTTGTCACAGTCCAGCGAGGCGTTCGAGGCAAGCTCACAGGAATCGAGCAGTCCGTTGGCGTTGCAGTCGAGCCCCGCGTTGGCCGCGATCTCGCAGGTGTCGAGTTGGCCATCGCCGTCGCAGTCGAGTGATGGATTCCCTGCGATCTCTGTCGCGTCCGGGACGCCGTTATTGTTGCAGTCGGGCCCTCCCCCACCGCCGGTGTTCTCATTGAGAATCCAGACCAGGGCGATCTCATCGACAGCAGCGCCTGCGGCGTCCGTGAAGACCGCCGCCGCCCCGAGGCCGTTCGAGTTGTCCTGATTCTCAGGTCCGATCGGTCCGGATGCGAGCAACATGCCGTTGGAGTAGGCGACGACCTCGACGCTGACGACATCGAATGAGCCATTGTTCCACTGAATCGGCGCGTCGGCGCCGAGTTCGGCGAACTCACCGGCGGCGAATGCGCCCACATCGATGCGGAGCTCAGTGATGACATCGCCATCACCGGGATCAACGCCGGCCGGCAGCCAATCCGTGAGATTCTCGGTGAGGAAGTGCACCTCGATCGCTTTCATCCCGCCGCCGAGGTCGGTTTCGACGTCGATCTTGAAAGTGTTGTCGCCTGTGATGAGATTGGCGCCGCTGTTCTCCGGGTTCATCCCGAACGTGAAGGCGTCCGGCACATCATCGAGGAAGAAGACGGCGGTCGTGTTCTGTCCGAGGACGGCGCCGGCGTACTGATCGCCGGAAGCGTCACGCAGGAATTCGAGATCCTGCCGGCCCCGAACACTGCGGAGATAGCTCTTGTTCTCAACTCCCTCGCCGAGCTTGAAACGGCGCACGTCGTTCTCCACCGGCTTGAGTGGTTCGAGAGCCGGTGACCCGCCGGTGACAGCGGTCGAGAGCGCGGCGGCCAGGATGATTGCGTGCATCTTCTCTTCCCTTCGATTTCCGGACGCAGGGCGCCTGGCCGGAGTCTCACCCCGGTCGGTCTGCGCCGACTGCACCAAGCATGACGCCTGTGCGGGTTGCGCCGAGTGGATAACGAAGAGATGGACGCAGGTGGCGTCTCGAACACAACCTGGCAAGGTATGCCTCTGCTTATCGGAGCGGCCTGACGATGTCCGCGATCAGGTCGGGGGCGTCGTCCTGTCTCTCCAAGCGAGGAAATCGCATTCCGTCGAGATATGGCATCCCGATGCGCTCGATCGTCTCCTCATCGAATGTCACACCGAGGAGCACGTCGCCGTCTGCGACCGCCCGCTCGAGCGCCGAATCCGAGAAAAGGCGATCGCCTACGAAGACGATCCGAACTCCGTAGTCCAGACCAGCGCGGTCGGCCAGTGAGCCCGGCACGATCGAGGTGATCTTCCCGTCCTCATCGGCGTCGAAGCCGAGCGATGTGCGAAGGCGCACGCCATTCGTGGATTCAAGATCGTCCTCTTGCAGACGAGTTGGCTCGTCAACGTATTCGAGCCGGTAGCCGAGGTGCTCTGCGACGTCAATGCGCAGATCATCGACTGGCTTCTCAATACGCTCGTGGAAGAACGAGTCCCAGTCATGGCCCGCGTAGATTTCGTTCAGGCCTTCGATCACTTCGTCGCGCGTGTATTCCACGGGATCGCCGTACTCCCCGGCCTGAACATCGAAGAACGCGCGGCAGAAATCATCGAGGGACTTTGCTCCACTCGTGCCGCGCCGGATGATCGCGTCCGCCTCCATCCAGACGAGCGCTCCCTCGCTGTAGTAGTCCTGACGGCGCCGCAAGTCGCCCCAGCGTGGGGAGCCGTCGCGCAGGAATCGCTGCGCTCGAGCCGTGTCCTCGACGCTGCGCCACTGCCTGCCCGCCTGCTGCTGATAACGCTCGATGCGATTGGCGAGTCGATGATCAAATTGCTCGCGCGTCAGGAGGCCGGCGCGAATGGCGATGACGTCCGTGTAGTAGGTCGTCAAGCCCTCGTACACCCACAGGAGGTCGGTGATCGCCGGCGTGTGGAAGTCACGAGCGAGCAGCCCCGCCGGTGTTCGAAGCTTGCCATTCCAGACGTGGATGTACTCATGCGGCACGACGGTGTGGGGGTCGCCGCCCTCGGCCTCGCAGTGGAGAATCTCATCCTCCGTGAAAGAGATAAAGGTGCATTCGTGATGCTCGACGCCGAAGCTGGGCAGCCGGTCATCGACGAAGAACTGGAATCGGTACTGATCGCGCGGGAACTCGCCGAAGACGTGCTGCGTCTGGCGCACGACCTCCGCGTACTTCTCGAGACGCGCAGCGGGGAGTTCGACGAGTTCGGGGCGCGGCCCGACGCTGTCAACAACGTGAGGCTCATCCGGCGTCACTGCGAGCGTATGCGTCTTCAGCAGCGAACCGAGAACGACCGGCGAGTCAATGAGCTGAGCGAGATTCACAGGAGCAAATGACGTGACGCCGACGCGCGTCTGATCACGATCCACCGGCAGCGGCGCCGCCACGCGCCAATCCTTCGGTGTTCGAATCGAAGCGCTGACCATGAGATCGCCCTTGTCGGTGTCGCCCGGATAGACGAGGACGGTGTTCCAGTTGAGCGCGGCGTAGTTACGGTGGCCATACGAGTCCGTCGAGCGGGATATCACCGATGGCTGATTGCAGATGTAGCGCAACGACACGCGAAGCTCTTCCACGCCCGTTGGCACGTTGGCCGTGACGCGATGCACATGCGCCGGATCGCGATCCCAGTGAATTCTGTGCCCCTGGCTGTCCGTGATCGAGAAGTCGACGAGATTCTGGATCGGACCGCTGGGGTTGTGATTGCCGGGCGTCCACTCGACGAAGTAGAGGTCGACAGGTCCGGGGCCGACGGGGATTTCCAACTCGGCTGACAGCAGGCCGCGTGGGGCGTCTGTGGCGTCCACCTCGAGCGTCATATGCGTGGCGGCATCGGCGCTGATCTGAAAGGCGCCCAGGAGCGCCGTGACGACGTATATGAGGGTCGCTGGGGGACGGGCGATCGCGGATCGCATGAGATGTGTTCCTTCCGCCGACCGGACGAGGCAAATATCGAGGACGTGTCCCGACGCCATCCGGCACGGCGGGGACACGTGCGGTCGCTGAGTGTAGGAGATGTCGCCTCCGCGACGAGCGAGCGCGCGACAGGGCGGACAACCCAGCGGAGCGCGAATGAGTGGAAGCGCAAAAAAAAGCGCGACCGCGCCGTCCGTTCCTAGGGAAAGACGCCGCGGTCGCGGATCAGAGAGTCTCAGCGACGGGACCCGGGCGGATGACCCGGACCCCCGGAGGAGGAGTTGGCTCCAATCAGTCCGCCGCTGAAGCCGGTCAACTCAGTTGTTGTCCTCAATGAGCTTCTCGAGGAGTCGCTCGATGCGGGACATTCGGTCCTCCATGCGGTTTAACCGATTCTGAAGGTCCGAGTTTCGCGCCTCAGGCGCCTCTTCCCGGAGAATTATCTCTTCCTTCACATGCTCGCCGGGCTCAGGAACAATGAGAATGCGCTCATCATCGCCACCGCGACCGATGTGAATCTCCGGGAACTGGAGGTAGTCGATCTCGAGATTCTCAAGCGACTTCAGCGCCTGGTGGAGCGCCTCGTGCACTTCGTGCTTGGTCTCGTCGTCGAGTTCGATGTCGTGCAGCTTCTCGAGGATAAGCTGGTGAATGCGCCCGGCCTCCTCGTTAGCGTGCACGCCGTGCTCATGCATCTTCTCGTGGAAGAGCGTCTTGGCGCGGGACATCGCTTCCTGCATATCTTCCGAGTCGAACTCGAATTCGAACCTATTGCCGCCGGCGCCGTCGTGATTGAGCCAGTAGCGCGGCGCTTGCGGAACCTCGATCTCCTCGAGTTCGACGACGATTTCCCGCTCATCGCCATCGCGGATGATCTCGATGATGACCTCGTCGCCTTCTTCAGATTCCTCAATGACGCCACGTAGGCGCTCGAGCGTCGCGGGCTTGCCATCGACCCGCACGATGACGTCTTGAGCGAGCACGCCGGCGCGTTCGGCAGGAAGTCCTTCCTGCACTTCGACGACCACGAGCCCATCGCCGGAGCGCAGGCCGTACGCCTTCACTTTGTCTTCACCGACGTCGCTCAGTGAGACGCCCATGCGCAGCTTGCGATCGGCCGGGGGGGCGGCGAAACGAAGGAGATCGGTGCTCTGCCCGCCGAAGTTGATGTTGCCCTTCGTGTCGAATCTCCACGCCGGCCCGCCGGATTCGCCCCGGAAGAAGTCGATATCGAGCTGATTGCCGACGAAGTTGGGGAGATCGAGGCGGTAGATCTCCTCGCCATCGCGGGAGATGACGAGAACGCCATCGTCCATGTTGGTCTCGATCTCGTCAGGATCGATCTTCTCGCCGTTGATCATGCAGATGCACTCGCCGTCGGCGAGTTTGATGACGATCTCGCCGCCTTCATCATCCTGGACGGTGATCGAGCCAGTGACGTTGATGCCGAGGTCCTTGTGGCCGGCCTCGAGCAGGACGGCGTCGTTGTTTGTCGAGACGCTCACGGAGACGTCAACGGTCTCTTCCTGCATGCGCTCGCCGGCGCTCGCCGGCATGCCGGCCGCAGCCAGAACTCCAGCGACCAGACTGGTGGAGAGAATGCGTTTCATGGTTGGTAGCTCCTGCGGTATCGCGCATCTGTCATGCGCGGATGTTGTTGTCTCTTCAGTGCTGTCCGGCGCTCAGGCCGGAAACTCCCGCACGCCGCCGTCCTTCGTCTTGCGGAACTTCGGGAACTCCCGCCTCGGTGTCTCGGGCGCCAGCTTCCTCACGTTTTCCGCGGCCTCGAGCATGCGCTCGTGATGAGCGCGGGTCGCGTCACTGAGGCTGACTTCGAGTGACGACAAGTCGTCAAGCGTCTGGCGCACCGCCTCGGAGATTGCGGCGGCGCCGCCCTCTCCCTCAATACGGACGCGTCTCGTGACGACATCCGTCAGTTTCTTCTGGAGTTCGGCGCGATTCGATGCGATCCACTCGCCGAGGAGGATCTGATCATCCTCCACACGGAAGTTCGCATCGGCGACCGCCTTGCGGGCCGCAGAGTCAGCGATGTCCGCAAGCAGCTCGGCCTGCTCGCTATCGAGCGTGCGCGAAAGCGCGGAGAGTTCATACGTCAGTTGGCTGCGGAGTTCGGTCGCGATCGCCTGCACAGCCTGCTCCTGAAGCGAGCCCTCGTAGAGATCGGCGGCCGTCTGCACGGCGCCGAGACTGCGCGGGAGCGCAGGAGTCGGCGCGAGCGCGTCGCTGTGCTTGCGGTGCTTGAAGTGATTCTCATGCAGACCGCGATCCTGCTTGAGGCGCTTGTGCAGATGGCGCATGTGCTCGTGGAGCTTCTTGCCGTGCTTGTGAATTCGGTCGCGATGGCCGTGCAGTCGGTCGGTGTGCTCGCGAAGCAGGATCTTGCCGCGCTTCGATGACTGCTTCGACGCTTTGCCGCCGCAGCAACTGCTCTTGCAGCACGAACCGCCGGCCGCCGGCGCCTTGGGCGCCGTGAAGAACCGGAAGCCCTTGCCGCCCTTGGCCTTTCCGCTGTTCGGGGCGCGATGAAGACGGTGAGCGCCATGAGGAGCGTCGCCGCCAAACTGCTTGATGATGAACCTGCCGTGGGGCGCGTCCTCACCACCGAATTCGAAATCAAAGTCCATATCGAAGTCGAACTCGACGACCTCACCGGAGTCGGATTCCCAGCGGAATCCATGCTTGCCCTGCGGCGCGACCTTGCCGTCGGCGTGCGGGCCGCCGCGGAGAATGATGATCTCCTCGTCGTGGCCAGCGTGCGGGGCGACGATCACCTCGCGCTTGTCGCCCGTACGCCACTCGAAGGTCCTGCCTGCGTGATCCGGGCTGAGAACGAAGACATTCTCGCCGTCGTCGCCGAGGATCTCGATGTCAAGCTCCTTGAGCGCATCGAGGTGCTGCAGTTTGTCATGAAGCTCCTCGATGATGATCTCAATGCGGCCTTCGATATCGCCGGCGAGATCATCGCCATCCGTTCGGAAGACAAAGCTCCGAACTTCCTCATCCCGGTGCCTGTCGCAGACCGGCGTCAACTCAACAGCGCAGTCCATCCACTGGATGTTGCTGTTGATTCGTGTGTAGGCCGGGTCCTGCGGCGCCAGGCGGGATCGAAAGTCGTTGATCGCCTGCGTGAGATTGGCTGTCTGCTTACCGGCGGCGGTGACGACGGAGTCGGCGACTCCCGGCACGACGGCCGCAGCGGCCACAACGCTCGCCGCGGACAATCCGACTGCTGAAAGAATGCTCGTTCTCATAATCCAGTTCCTCCCTGGAGTTGGCTGTTCAATCGCGGGGGCGGCTCTGTGACGCGCGCCGCGTTCATCGCTCAGTAAGTCTGCTTCTCGGTGAAGTTCGCCGGCAGCGTGCGCAGCGTCTGCGGATTGCCCTGCTCATCGACGCCGAACTTGTACAGGTCATTGACGCGCTGACGCTCGAGAATCGGGCGCACATACAGGACGACATATCCCTGACCGTCAGGCGCTCGCTGCACCTCGACCATACGAGAGGGCAACTGCCCGACAACGCGGCCTTCCTGGAGGCCGACATCGAGGTAACGCGAATAAAGATCGTCCGCGTCGCCCCGCAACGCGACATCTGTCAGATTCCCCACCGGCTGCTCGACCTGACGAGTGTCGACGACGGAATCTGTCGCGTTGACAGGCGTCGGCGACGAACCGGGCGCCACGTACCACATGAGCGCCAGGGCGGCGGCGGCCGCCCAGCCCAGTCCCGCGCCGATGCGCAGGCTCCACGGTGACCTGGAGGCGGTCGTGCGAACCAGAGGCGTTTCCACCTCGTCGGACGAAGCGAGGAGCGGACGCGCCGCGGTGCAGAGCATCGCGTGCATCTGCTGTTCCTCGGCGAGGCGACGCCACACCGCGGCGTCCTTCGCTCCGAGTTCCTGCAGACGCGACCAGTCGGCGTCTGTCGCCTCGTTGTCCACGACGCGTGTGATCAGAATGTCGAGTTCTTCGGTTGGGAGCATGTCGTTCATGACGGAATCCCGTGTGTCTCTCAAGGCCCGTGCGTCAGGCGCCGGTGGCCGCGCTTCGGCCATCTCCGGCGCTCAGGTTCTCTCGAAGCATGCGACGCGCTCGTGCGAGTCGCGTCTCGATGGTGGTGACAGGAAGCCCCAGGGCTTCTGATATCTGCTGGTAAGTCATGCCGTGAACGCAGCGAAGCAGCAGCGGCTCGCTGTAATCGCCCGGGAGCTCCCGCGCCGCCTCGAGAGCGCGCTTGGCCTCCTCCCGGAGCGCCGGATCGTCCGCTTCCCCGGCGCCGGCGAGATCCGGAACATCCGACGGCACATCCTCCGGCGCGGGCACGAGACGGAGCGTCGGCCGGCGCTTTCTGGCGGCTGTCTTGGCGGTGTTGACCGCGACCATTCGCAGCCAGCCGCGCGTTGCCGCCGGGTCGCGGACATCCGAGATGCGATTCACAAGTGTCAAGGCGACATCCTGAAGCAGGTCCTCGAGCTCGCAGTCACGAGGCATGTGCGCAAGGAGCACGGCTGCGACCCAGCGACGGCTGAGACGCCAGAAGTCTCGGACGGCATCGGAATCGCCTCCGATGGCCCTCCTGGCCAGTTCATGCTCCTCGTTCCGGTTCACGTGCCCCACTGGATGCGCCCCGTATCCTGACCCGTCAGCGACTGTCGATGATTTCTTCGGCCCCGGGTCGTCAACCTCCTTGAACCGACGCCGGGGGCGCCGGAGGCGTGTTCCCGGGCCCCACAACGCGGGTCGAGTGCGTATGCTCGCCGATCCTCTACGCGCTCCAGGAGATTCTCAAGGTCCGATATGACCCCGCACGCTCTCGATCAGACGATGTCCTTCGGCGACCACCTGGAGGAGCTGCGCAAGCGGCTTTTCCTATCGCTGCTCGGGCCGATCCCAATCATGATCGTGTGCCTCGTCTTCGGCGGGGCGATTCTGGAGTTCCTGATGGTCCCGGTGGAGACGCAGCTGAAGAACGCTGAGCTGCCGTCGCGCCTGCAGGCGACGAGCCCGACCGAGCCCTTCAGCGCCTATCTGAAAGTGGGGCTCGTCATCTCGCTGTTGGCGGCTGGTCCCTGGATTCTCTACCAGGCGTGGCTCTTTGTGGCGCCGGGTCTCTATCCGCATGAGCGTCGATTCGTCTATTTCCTGGTGCCGCTCTCCGCGGCGTTGACGGTCGCGGGGACGGTCTTCCTTTACAAGGTGCTCCTGCCCGTTTCCCTTCGATTCCTGATTCTCTTCGGGGCGTCGCTGGCGCAAGCGGACCCGGGCGTGGCGACGATCGACAATGTTCCGAACCTGCCGGCCGTCGTCGTCCTCGATGGCGATCCGCGCTCCCCGAGCGCGGGTGCGTACTGGTTCAACTCGAATCTTCAGGAATTCAGGGTCGCGGTGGCCGATCGTGACGGCGCTGTTCGCGTGCTCGGGATGCCAATGACCGGTGGCGGCGCGATCGCGCAGCAGTATCGAATCAGTGAGTACGTGAATCTCGTATTCCTGCTGGGGATCGTCTTCGCCGTGGCCTTCCAACTGCCGGTGGTTTTGCTGCTGCTCGGCTGGGCGGATGTCGTCGAGCCGAGTTCGTTGACGGGTCATCGAAAGATGGTGCTCTTCGGATGCGCGATCGCTGGCGCGATCCTGACGCCTGCGGATCCGATCTCAATGGTGTTGCTTGCGCTCCCGCTCTACCTGCTCTTCGAGTTCGGCATTCTGCTTATGCGCGTCGTGCCTGCGCGGAAGATCGCAGGGTCGATCGACAGCGAAGAGGACGGCAGCCGTGGCTGAGCCTGACGCGACGACGGCGACAGCGCTCGATCTCGAGATGATGCGTCGGGCGATCGAACTCGCGAAGGAGGCGGAATCGCTTGATGAAGCGCCGATCGGGGCCCTCGTCTACGAGACAGAGAGCGGGCGCGTTCTCGGCGAGGGATTCAATCGGCGCGAAATCGACAATGACCCGACGGCGCATGCGGAGGTGCTCGCGCTCCGTTCAGCAGGCGAGACGCTCGGCGACTGGCGCCTGAATGACTGCACGCTCGTCGTGACGCTCGAGCCTTGCACGATGTGCGCCGGGGCGATCGTCAACGCGCGCGTCGGGCGTCTCGTCTTCGGCGCGACGGATCCGAAAGCCGGAGGCGTGGTCTCGCTCTACAAACTGTGCGAGGATGCGCGTCTCAATCACAGGCTGCCGGTCATCGCCGGTGTGCTCGAAGAGGAATGCGGCGACCTGCTCCGGGCGTTCTTCCGGTCGAAGCGTCGGAGTTAGGCCTGTGTCTCGCTGGCCGCCTGCTCCATAACGTCCGGGCCGATCGCGTAGTGATACTCACTCGAGTCCCGAACCCAGCCTAGAGATTCATAGAGCGCCTGTGCGCTGCGATTCTCGACGCCAGTCTCCAGCGACATGCGCAACGCGCCTGAGCGAGATGCGAACGCCGCAGCTTCGAGCATGAGCCCGCGCGCAACGCCCTTCCGCCGATGGGACTCGGCGACGAAGAGATCATTGAGAACGAGCGTGCGACATGCGCGTACAGATGAGAATGACGGGAAGATCTGGATGAATCCCATCGCCTCGCCCTCTGCCGGCGAATCGAACGCGATCAGTATTGTCGCTTCACCATTCTCAAGACGCTCTCGCAGAAATGTGCGCGACACGTCCTCATCCGGAGTGCGCTCATAGAAAACGCGATAGGCGTTGAAGAGCGGCGTCACATGATCGAGGTCATCGAGCGTAGCGTGGCGAATGAACATGAATCGCTCCAGACGGTGTGCGCGTGCATCGCGCAACTGCCGGAGTGTAGCCGCCCATGGGGCATTCAGGCCGCGACCTTGAGTTCCTCGCTCTCTGTGGAGGGCTGCGCGCCGCGGATTCGATTCAGGCCGTCAAGCGCCGCAACCTTGTAACACTCGGCGAGCGTGGGGTAGTTGAAGACGGTGCGGACGAAGTAGTCGATTGTCCCGCCGAAGTCGATGACCGCTTGGCCGATGTGCACGAGCTCCGTGGCGCCCTCGCCGATCACATGTACGGCGATGAGCTCATGGCTCTCGCGATGAAAGAGCAGCTTAAGCATGCCCGTCGTGTCGCCGAGAATCTGGCCGCGGGAGATTTCGCGATAGCGGGCGACGCCAACTTCGTAAGGCACGCCGTCGGCAGTGAGCTGCTGCTCGGTGGGACCGATCATTGACATCTCGGGGATGGCGTAAATGCCATAGGGAAGGCGGCTCATGTCCGCGCCTTGCGGCGCTCCGAAGGCATGGCTCATCGCGTGACGCCCCTGCTCGCGCGAGGATGACGCCAGCGCCGGGAATCCCACGACGTCGCCAGCGGCGTAAATGTGCTCAATCTCGGTTTGCATGTGCTCATTCACCGCGATGCGCCCACGCTTATCCGCGCTGAGGCCTGCGAGATCGAGGCTGAGATCGGCGGTCGCGCCCTGGCGTCCGATGCTATATAGCAGACAGTCGCCGATGATCTCCTTGTTGCTCTCGGTCTTCGCGATGACCGTGTCGTTTCGCAGGCAGATATCAACAACTTTCTCACCGAGTCGGAACTCGATGTTCTGATCCTCCATGTGCATCTTGAGGCGCTCGATGATCTGCCGATCGACAAACTCAAGGAAGCTGTCACTGTAATTGACAACCGTGACGCGGACGCCGAGCGCGGCGTAGATGCATGCATACTCCACGCCGATGACTCCGGCGCCGACGACAGTCAGTCGATCCGGGAGATCCTCGAGCTGGAGAATCTGGTTGGAGTCGATGACGCGCTCACCGTCGAAGTCGACGCCGGGAGGTCGCGCCGGAGTTGTGCCGCATGCGATGAGGATCTTCTCACCTCTCACGAGCTTGACTTCGCGCTCGGTTCGGATCTCGACCTCATTGGGGCCGACGAATCGCGCTCGACCCTGCTCAACCTCGATGTTGTTCCGACGGAACTGCGCTTCGAGCACCTGCAGCTCATGACTGACGACCTGGCTTGTTGTCATGGACAGGTCATCGAGCGTGATGTTGTCCTTCACGCGATAGTTCATGCCATAGAAGCGGCGCTGTCGCATGCCTGTGAGATGCAGCGTGGCTTCGCGGAGCGACTTCGAGGGGATCGTGCCCGTGACGGCGGCGGCGCCGCCCATGCGCAGGTCCTTCTCGATCACGACGACACGTTTCCCGAGCTTGGCGGCCTGGATGGCGCCGTAACGCCCCGCGGGTCCGGTTCCGATCACGACGACGTCGTAGTGCTCCATGGCGATCTCCATCTCAGGAATGCGGCGCAGAGAACGCCGTGAGCGTCGTATCGACGTTTCCGGACGCGTAGATCAGTCAATTGCAGAATGGCGCCCGCTCGGAGAACGCGCGTGGACGTCTATTACTCGTGATCGCGCTCGAATGTGAGACTTGTCGCGCCCGCGTTCGGCTGGAATGAGACGCTCACAGGAACACCCGCGGGGAGTCCTTCAGGATTGGGAGTCTCCACGCGCACGATGCGCGTACCGCTGGCCGGATCGGCGACGGCGGCCACATGTGTGATTCTCCCTCGAACGGGCGACGATTCGAGGCCAGGGAGCGTGAATGTAACCCATGCGTCATTACCGTCCTCAAGAGAGAGCGTCACGGCGGTGGGCGCCGGCACATCGATAACAAGAGGATTCGCCGCGACGACGCGCACGACAGGCGCGAGCGCATCGACGGATTCCCCGACCTCGAGATCGATCGACTCAACGACGCCGTCCGCCGGCGCCCGAATGGTGTACTGCGCATGCTGCACCTGCGCCTGCTGATAACGCTGATGGGCCTCAATCTGATTCTGCTGAGACAGCTCGTACGCAAGCTTGTCACGGAGTGTCGCGAGCGCAGCGCGCTCGACCTCGAAATCAGCGGCCGCGGCGCCGGCGTGGGCGCGCTTGACGCGGATCTCGTCGGTCTGCGACATCTTCCACTCGGCCTCGGCCGCCTGGATCTCCAGACTGCTCTCCGCGCGAATGCGGAGGATCTCGAGTTGGATCAGGGCCTGTTCATCGTCAAGGCGCACAAGCGGATCTCCGGCCTTGACGAGATCGCCGGGTTCGACAAGGACCGCGACGACCTTCCCCGGGATGGTGAAGCTCAATTCCGCGTCCAAATGCGCCACGGCGATCGCTTCGATGCCTGACGCGTGCGAGACGGGCGCCGAAATGAGGGCGGCGCTGAGTCCGATGAGGGGGAGCCTGGACAGCAAGACATGCCTCCTTGGGATCGGCGCGATCCGTTGACGCGCCCGCCACGTACAGAATACGCAGGGACGCACGGATCGCTCCAGCCTGCTGGTCTCTGGTATCGGATCATGACGCCCGAGAATGATGCCGATACTGTTTTGAGGACCAGAAGAGCCCTGAATTCGGGGTGGGAGAGCGACCAATCCGGGCGCCCCCGCGTTCCCGTCAATAAGGAGTCGGAGATGGCAGACGCGAACACGCCGCAAGACGGCGCGGGTTCAATCGAGGGCGCTGGTGTCGATGCGCGCTCCCAGGGCGAGGTCACGATGCGCCTCGACAACTCCAACTCGAAGGTGTTCTATTCGAATGCCTTCCGGACCACCACGACCGCCGAGGAAGTCACGGTCGATCTCGGCCTGAACTCCGTCGAGGCGACGGCCTCCGGCGGCGCCGAGATCCTGTTCCGGTCGGAATGTCGCATGGTGCTCTCGTATTACTCCGCGAAGCGCCTTGCGATGGGTCTTGGGCGAATCGTGCGATCGTACGAGGAGAGCTTCGGCGAGATCGAACTTGACTCGAGCAAGCGCCGCGACGGCGCGTCGGGACAGGCGCTCGGCTGAACAGAAGATGAGTCAGGAGGCCGCCCAGCGCGTTGGAGATCAGGACCTTCTTCGGATGGTCGAGGATCTTGCGCGCTTCGAGGGGACGGCCGACGCCTTCGTCGCCCGACTGCTCGCCTGCCAGTGCGCGATCGTGCCGGCGCAGGACGGCGCCGTCCTACGAATCGATAAGGGCCGCGATCCGATCGTCATTGCGGCGACGAGTCCTGCGACGCCCGATGGCGATGAAGCCCGGTGGCTGCATGTCGCAGCGCGCCACGGCGGCGAGATGACTTCGAACACCAGCGTCGCGACACATCCGCTTCCTCCAGAAGGAGAGATGTACGACGTCGAGCCGGATCGGACCCTGGTGCTGATCAATCTGGGAGGCGATGCGGAATCAAGAGGCGTCGCCGCATTCGCCGTCACTCCGAATAACGAATCTGACCTTCAGCGCATGGTCGGACGGCTCCTGCTGACGCGTTCGATGCTGAGCGCGTTCGAGATCCGATCGGCGGGTCGAGCGTCGCAGACGGGCGCATGGCGGCTGCAGACCGCAGCGCATCTCTTCGCGCTGACGAACCAGCATCTTCGATTCGGCGAAGCGGCGCAGGCCTTGGTGGACGGCGCGGCCGCGAAGTTCGACTGTGATCGCGTCAGCGTCGGGCTCCTGCGAGATCGCGTGGTCGAAGTCCGCGCCATGAGTCACACCGAGCGGATCAATCGAAAGATGCGCCTCGTGCAGCGACTCGAGTCTGTGATGGAGGAGTGCCTCGACCAGGACATTGAGATCGCCTGGCCTTGTAAGGACCGGGGCCTGACGATTACGCGCGTCATGAGTGAATTCAGCACGGAGTTCGGCCCCCTGTCATCAGTCGCGATCCCATTGCGCATGGTGGACAAGCCGATCGGCGTCATTGTGCTCGAACGCCCGGCAGAGAAGACGTTCGCACGCGAGGAAGTCGAGGCGTTGCGCATGACGGGCGATCTTGTCGCAGCGAGGCTTGTCGAACTCGAGCGGCGCAGCCGCTGGTTCGGAGCGCGCATGACGGATGAGGTCGGGCGCTGGGCCGGGGCCCTGGTGGGGCCCGAGCGCGCATGGCTCAAGCTGGGGGCCATTGCGACGCTGGCATTCCTGATCTTCGCGACGTTCGTCAAGGGCCCCCATCGGGCCGGCGCCCCGTTCCTGCTTGATGTAGTTGAGAAACAAGTGATACCAGCGCCATTCGATGGATTTCTGGCGACAGTTGGAGTCGATGTCGGAGACAGCGTCATCGCCGGTGAGACCGTGCTGGCGACGCTGCACACATCCGAAATCCGTATCGAGCTCGCGGGCGCTGAGGCGGAACGCGCTCGATTCCTGAAGGAGGCTCAGATCGCTCGGCGCGATGGGGATATTGCAGGCATGCAGATCGCCGAGGCCGCGGCTGATGAGGCGAGCGCACGGATTGACATGCTGAGCAGGCGTGTCGAGCACTCGACGATCCGCGCCGCCATCTCCGGCGTCGTCGTGCAGGGTGAAATGCGGCAGCGTCTCGGCGCTCCGCTTACCAAGGGCGATCCCCTCTTCGAAGTCGCGCCTGTCGACGCGTTGCGCGCGAACCTGATGGTCTCCGAGAATCAAGTCGTCGATGTTGAGATCGGACAGCGCGGGTCGCTGGCGGCGGCGGCGTATCCGGATGATCGCTTGCCTTTCATCGTTGAGAGCGTAAACCCCATCGCGCGCGTCATCGATGGCAGGAATGTGTTCGAGGTGCGCGCCAAGCTTGAGGAACCGGCGCCGTGGATGCGACCGGGCATGGAAGGCGTGGCGAAGATTGAGATCGACCGACGCGCCTACGGTTGGATCTGGACGCACCGATTCACCAACTGGCTTCGCATGAAGCTGTGGCTGTAGGTTGGCCATCGCGGGAGCGACGCACAGATGGGATCGAGACGACCCACATTTCATGAGTCCTGGCATCGAGTCTCCGACTTGCGTCCGCGTTTGCGCACCGGCCTGCACGCGTACAGACAGCACTTTCGTGGTGAACTCTGGCATGTCATCCAGGATCCGTCGAACAACAGCTTCTTTCGCCTGAATGACGCCGCTTATCGATTTCTCTTCCTCCTGACATCAGGTCGGACCGTCGATGAGGCGTGGTCGATCTGCTGCGAGCGCGATGGCGACGAGGCGCCGACGCAGGTTGAGGTCGTGCAACTCCTCGGCCAGCTCTACAGTTCGAACCTGCTACACGCGGAGGTCGAGGGCGACGTGGAGGCGATTCTGCGTCGCAAGCGAAAGCGCATCGCACGCGAGGTGCGCAGCAAGCTCATGAGCCTCCTCTTCGTGCGCATTCCTCTCGTCGATCCTGATCGATTCCTCAAGCGATGGGCTCCGCTCGTCGGTTGGATCTTCACCGGCTGGGGACTGGCGCTCTGGTGCGCCGTGATGGTCGTCGGGCTGTTCACCGCGGCCAGTCACGCAGAGGAGCTCGCGCTCGGCGCCCGTTCGGTTCTGGCTCCGGGCAATCTCTTCCTGCTCTATCTCTCGATCGCCGGCCTGAAGCTGCTGCACGAGCTCGGACACGGTTTCGCCTGCAGATGGCTCGGACAGGATGAAGGCGGCGGCGAGGTGCACCAGATGGGCGTCATGCTCATGGTCTTCATTCCGCTGCCATTCGTGGATGCGACGAGTTCATGGGCCTTTCGCAGCAAGTGGCGCCGGGCGCTCGTTGGCGCCGCCGGCATGATGGTCGAGCTCGCGGTCGCCGTCGTAGCCCTCTTCATCTGGCTCAATACAGCCGAGGGCACGGCGCTGCATGCGATCGCGTACAACGCTGTCTTCACGGCGAGTGTTTCGACGCTGCTCTTCAACGCTAATCCCCTACTTCGATATGACGGTTACTACATTCTGTCGGATCTTCTCGAGATTCCGAATCTGCAAATGCGCAGCCGCGAGTATCTGAACTTCCTCGTGAAGAAGCGTCTTTGGGGTGTGCGAAACCCCGTCGATCCGAGTCATAGCGCCGATGAGCGACTCACACTCGCGCTGTATGGCGTCATGAGCGCCGTGTACCGGATCTTCGTCGCCGCAGTGATCATTCTCTTCGTCGCCGGCCAGCTCTTCTTCATAGGCGTCTTGCTGGCTCTCTCCGCGCTCATCGGATGGGTCTTCGTTCCACTCGGGCGGTTCTTGCGATATCTGGGAACGAGCCCTGAACTCGCGAGAACTCGACCGCGCGCCGTGTTGACGACCGCCGGGTTCATCACGCTCGTCACCGGCGCGCTCGGGTTGATTCCAGCGCCCGATCACGTCCGCGCCGAAGGCGTCGTTGAACCATCATCGCTCGCGGTGATTCACATGGGCGTGGACGGCTTCGTCGATGAAAGTCTTGCCTCCGGATCCGCGGCAAGCGCGGACACGACGACCATCATGCGAGCCGCGAATCCTGATCTGCTCTCGCAGCGCGATGCGCTCATGGCTCGCCGAAGGGCTCTCGTCGCCAGGCGTGGGCAGGCTCGAGAGGAAGACCTTGCGCTCGCGCAGATTACGGACACGCAGATCAATGCGCTGGACGAACAGATACAGCGGCTCAAGACGGACATCGAAGCGCTGAACGTGATCTCCCCGATCGACGGCGTCTGGGTTTCACCGGACCTCGAGCACGCCCGAGGATCATTCCTCCGGCGCGGCGAGCAGATCGGCGTGGTGGCGTCGCTTGACGAGCTCGTGATTCGCGCCGCAGCGCCGCAGAGCGTGGGGCCGATGCTGGCGCGTGAAGCCACGCCGTCCGTCCGATTTCGCGTTCGAGGCCGGCCCGACGCCGAGTCCGGTGGCTCGATCGCGGCGATTCAGCCAGCGGGGCTCGAGGTCCTGCCTTCGGCGGCGCTGGGGTTCAATGTGGGCGGCGCCATTGCGACCGACGCCAGCGATCCCAGCGGGCGGCGCGCCGCGGAGCGCGTCTTCGAGGTGCGGATTGCTCCTGACTCGACGGAGGGTCTTTTGCCGGGGCAGCGCGTGATCGTGCGATTCGACCTGGGCAGGAAGCCTCTGCTCACGCAAGCGCACCTTGCGCTGCGTCAACTCTTCCAGCGGCGGTTCCAGCTATGACGCTGGCGCCCAGCGCCACCTGGCGCATGCTCAGTGGTCGCCAGCGAACAGATCCCATGCCAACCGGACTGGACGCGCTTTGGCGTCGCATGACCGGCCGGGTTGGCCGGCTTCGCTCGGTGCGCTCTCAGCTTCTCAGTGAGGCTGATCGCGCGCTCGCGCTGGCGCCGGCGTTCGAAGATCTGGATGACAGCACGCTCGATGATCACCTCATGCAGCTGCGTGAGGTCTTCGCGCGAGGACGCGACCATCGCGAGGATGTGATTCGCGGATTCGCATTGGTGCGCGAGGCCGCGCGACGGGAACTCGAGCTCGCCGCGCATCGCGAGCAGGTCGCAGGAGCGCTGGCGCTCTTCGACGGCCGCGTCGCCGAGATGGCGACCGGAGAGGGCAAGACACTGACAGCCGGCCTCGCGGGCGTGCTCAACGCATGGGGCGCGCGTGGATGCCACGTCATCACAGCCAATGACTATCTGGCCGCGCGAGACGAAATGTGGCTGCGACCTGCGTACGCCCGCTGCGGCCTTTCGAGCGCGGCGATCATCGGCGAAACGAGCTTCGTTGATCGGAAGCGCGCATATGCCGCGGATATCACGCATTCGACGAGTAAGGAAATCGCCGCCGATTTCCTGAGGGATCGACTCGTCCTCCAGCGCCTTGGGAGTCCGAACGCCGCGCTCTTCAGCGGCATGGACATCCAGGGGCTCGCCGATCAACTGCTGCAGCGCGGGCTCGACACGGCAATCGTGGACGAGGCGGACTCGGTGCTCATTGATGAGGCCGTGACGCCGCTGATCATCTCCGGTGGCGGCGACGAGGAACTTGGGGCTCTGTTCGAAGCGGCGAAACACGCCGCGGATTCGCTCGAGGAGAGCGTCCACTATCTGGTGGATCACCGACACCGAGAGGTCTTGCTTACCCATGCGGGGTTCGAAGCGATGAACTCACTCAAGACCGAGGACGTCGTTGCGCATCAGGGCGCACAACGTCGAGAGGAGCTTGTCACGCAGGCGCTCGAAGTCGCCCACTTCTATGAAGCTGGCCGTCAATACGTCGTGCAGGATGGGCGCGTGACGATCGTCGACGAATCCACGGGACGCGTCATGCCTGATCGGAGCTGGCGGGACGGGCTCCACCAGGCCATCGAAGCGCGCGAGGGGCTTGAAGTCACGGGCATGAAAGAGACACTCGCCCGCATCAGCTTCCAGCGCTTCTTCCGGCTCTATCGGCGTCTCTCGGGCATGACGGGCACGGCTCGCGAGGCCCAGGCGGAACTCTGGAATATCTATGGTTTGCGGGTCGTCTCAATCCCTACGCATGAACCTGTCGCACGTGTGCGCCAGGAAGACCGCATCTTCACGGGTCAGGACGAGAAAGTCGACGCAATCGTCACGGAGACGGCGCGCGTTCATGAAAGCGGACGCCCGATCCTGATCGGCGCCCGCACCGTACAGGCGAGTGAGCTGATCAGTGAGCGACTGCGCGAGCGCGATATCGCGCACCGTGTGCTCAACGCCGTCCGTCACGCCGAGGAGGCTGAGATCGTCGCCGAGGCCGGGCGAGCCAAGCAGGTGACCGTCGCGACGAACATGGCGGGACGTGGAACGGACATCAAGCTCGACGACGACGCGAAGGAGGCCGGCGGCCTGCACGTGATCGCTGGCGAGCGCCACGCCTCCGCCCGGATCGACCGACAGCTCGAGGGTCGCGCCGGGCGTCAGGGCGACCCGGGGAGCAGTGTGCTTTTCTCGAGCCTCGAGGATGAGCTGATCGAGCGATATGCGCGGCCGCTCGCCTGGCTCGCACGGCGCGGCGGTCCACTCGCGACACCAGCGCTTCGATTGGCGGGTCGGCTGGCGCAATGGAGGAGCGGCCGGGACGGCGCCCGGATGCGCGCCTCCTTGCTGAAGCGAGACGACTGGCTCGACGATGCCCTGGGTTTCGCCGGCCCTGGGCACTAAACGCGCTGTCTCACTGAGCCCTGCTGAGTATTCTTCCCTCGCAATGCCACCTGCGCTCCACGAACTCGGCGAGCAGATCAACGAGTGCATGATCTGCGATCGAAGAAGACTGCGCCGGCGCTTGCGCGGAATCCGGCAGCGCAAGGACCCATCTGATCACGCTGTGGAGGCGGTGCGTAAGGCGATCGCTGACGCGCACGATCGACGGAAGAAGCGCGCAGAGCGATTGCTGACGCCCAAATATGAGCTTGAGCTTCCCGTCGTCGATCGACGCGAGGAGATTCTGTCGCTTATCCGCGAGCACCAGGTCGTCATCGTCTGTGGCGAAACGGGATCGGGGAAGACGACGCAGCTGCCGAAGATGTGCCTCGAGCTCGGTCGCGGCGTGGACGGCATGATCGGCCACACGCAGCCTCGGCGCATCGCAGCGCGAGCGGTCGCATCGCGCGTCGCCCAGGAACTGGGGACCAGTGTCGGCGCCGGCGTCGGCTACAAGATCCGATTCTCTGATCAGGTCAGCGAGAACACGCTGATCAAGGTGATGACGGACGGCATCCTGCTCGCTGAGACGCAATCCGATCGGCTCTTCGAACTGTACGACACGATCATCATCGATGAAGCGCACGAACGAAGTCTCAATATTGACTTCCTGCTCGGCTACCTGAAGCGGATCCTGCCGAAGCGGCCGGATCTCAAGGTGATCATCACCTCCGCGACGATCGACCCGCAGCGGTTCAGCGATCATTTCGATGGCGCGCCGATCATCGAGGTCTCGGGTAGAACCTATCCCGTCGAGGTCCGTCACCGTCCGCTGGTGACCCACGAAGACGAGGAAGATCGCGATCTGCAGGAGGGCGTGCTGGATGCGTTGCGCGAGCTCGATCGCGACGCCCCGGGGAATGTGCTCATCTTCATGAGCGGCGAGCGCGAGATTCGCGAGACCGCAGAGAGTCTTCGGAGACATTGGCTGCCGGGGGTGCACCAGGGGGAGATCCTCCCGCTTTACGCCCGGCTCTCAACCGCTGAACAACAGAAGGTCTTCAAAGCGCACACCGGTCGACGCGTGATCATCGCCACGAATGTCGCGGAGACATCGCTCACGGTTCCAGGGATTCGAGCGGTGATCGACCCCGGACTGGCGCGCATGAGCCTCTACAGCCCGCGCCAGAAGATCCAACGCCTGCCGATCGAGCCCGTGTCACAGGCTTCGGCGAAGCAGCGCGCTGGTCGGTGCGGACGCATCGGACCAGGTGTGTGCGTCCGCCTGTATTCAGAGGAGGATTTCTCAGGGCGTCCGGAGCATACGACGCCGGAGCTTCTGCGCAGCAATCTTGCGAGCGTCATCCTTCAGATGAAGGCCCTCAATCTCGGCGAGATCCAGGACTTTCCGTTCATGGATCCGCCCGACGGCCGCATGATCCGCGATGGATTCGACACGCTCCATGAGCTCGGCGCCATCGATGAGAGAGACCGCCTCACGAGCATCGGGGAAAAGCTGGCGCGCCTGCCGATCGATCCACGGCTCGGTCGGATGATTCTCGCGGCGTCTGACGAGAACTGCCTTCGTGAGGCGTTGATCATCGTCGCCGCTCTTGCGTGCCAGGATCCGCGCGAGCGTCCGATGGAGCGGCGCGACGAGGCGGATGAGGCGCACGAGCGGTTCAAGGACGAAACCTCGGACTTCCTCTTACTCCTGAATATCTGGCGTTTCTACCACACTCAATCGGAGAAGATCTCTCGCAGCCAATTGAGGAAGGCTTGCAGACAGAACTTCCTCTCATACCTGCGGATGCGCGAATGGGTGGATGTGCATCGCCAGCTGCGGCAGCTCGTGCGCGACATGAGCCTACGCCTGAACTCCAGTGACGCTGATCCTGCGTCGATCCACCGTGCCTTGCTCTCGGGCCTTCTCAGCAACATCGCGAAGAAGGCCGAGGCGCATGAATACGCCGGCGCCCGCGGAGCGAGAATCCACATTTTCCCCGGATCCGGCCTCTTCCAGAAGAACCCGAAGTGGATTATGGCGTCAGAACTCGTGCGCACGACGCGCCTCTACGCGCGCACAGTGGCGCAGATTCAGCCGCAGTGGATCGAGCGCGTCGGCGATCATCTCATACGAAAGAGTCACTCCGACCCCCATTGGGACGCCCTCAAGGCGCGCGTCTCTGCGAAGGAGAGCGTCTCGCTCTTCGGCCTCCCCATCGTCAAGGAGCGGTCGGTGCACTTCGGACCGATCGACCCGGCGCAGTCGCGCACGCTCTTCATCCACCACGCGCTCGTCGAAGGCGACATGGCGACTGACGCGCCATACATGATGCACAATCGGAAGCTGGTGCACGATCTTGCCGTGCTCGAAGCGAAGACTCGCCGACACGATCTCATTCGCGACGCCGAGGAGCGATTCGAGTTCTTCGATCAGGTTCTTCCCAGGGACGTGTTCAGCGGTCAGCTGCTCGACAAGTGGCGCAAGGGCGTCGAGAAGAGAAGTCCGGAGATTCTCTTCCTGCCTCAGGAACTTGTCGCGTCGGAGCATGTCGAGGACGCCGCTGCCGAGCCGCATCCGGACGGATTGCGCGTGGGCGAATCGACTCTCGCGCTCGAGTACCGATTCGAACCCGGCGAGCAGGATGATGGCGTGACGCTGCAGACACCGGCGGATCTGCTGCCGCAGGTTGACGCCAGACGCTGCGAGTGGATCGCGCCTGGCCCGCTCGAAGACAAGGTCGAGGCGCTCATCAGGTCGCTTCCGAAACAGACCCGTCGCCTCTTTGCGCCGGCGCGCGAGTTCGCGGAACGCGTGGCGGAAGACATTGATACGAACGAGCGCTCGCTGCTGGGCGCCGTCGCCGATCGTCTCGGTCGCCTCGCGGGCGTGCAGATCCTCCCGGAGCACTTCCGTCTTGAGCTTCTGCCTGAACACCTGTCGATGAACTTTCGCGTGGTCGATGACAGCGGACATGAACTCGGGGCAGGACGCGACCTGCTCGAGCTTCGTCGGTCGCTGGGCTCAGGCGCAGCGCGATCAGTCGGGTTCATCGAGGACGAGGAGCATTGCCGCCAAGGAATCGTGAAATGGACATTCGGTGATCTCCGTGAGCGCGTTGAGATCGAACGGGCTGGCGCGACGGTGCAGGTGTTCCCGACGATTGTCGATGACGGCGATTCGGTGTCTATCCGACTTGCGACAACACCGGAACTGGCGGAGCGCGAACTACCGAAAGGACTGCGGAGGCTCTTCGCGCTGGAGGTCAGTTCAGAGCTCAATCATCGTGCGCGGGAACTCCGCCACCTGGACGCCATACGCCTCGGCTTCGCAACGATGGGCGACCTGCGCGAACTCGACGATGCGATACGGGTTCTTATCGCCGACCGGGCGTTCCTGCGCGAAGACTCCATAATCATGAGCTCCGCGGCCTTCGAGCGACGCCTCGACATCGGCTGGAATTCGATCACGGAGGCGACCGACCACGTCGATCTCTTCCTGCTCTCCCTTGTCAATGCGCATCAGGAGCTCGAGTTGGCGCTTGAGCGCGCACACGATCGAGCACCGGCGACCGCCGCGGATATTCGCGATCAGTTTGCGCACCTGCTTACGCCCGGCTTCCTGCTCGAGACGCCCTTCGTCTGGCTTGCTCAATTTCCTCGGTACTTCTCAGCGGCGAGCCGGCGCGTAGGCAAGGCTATGGACGTCGGAGAGACGCGCGATCAGCACAACGCGGCGAAGGTCGCGACGTGGTGGAACGCATACAAGGAGACTGCGGAGCGGCATCGCATGCAGGGCGAGTGCGATGCGAACCTCGCGTACTTCCGATGGATGATCGAGGAGTACCGCGTGATGGTCCATGCTGAGGAACTCGGCGTCGCGACACCGGTGTCTATGAAACGTCTCAACGCGCAGTGGGCGCGCATCCGTCAGTGACGCCTGCTCTCCGCGTCAGTTCGGCGGCAGAGACTCCCGGCGCGACTCCTCCTCCATGAGCAGAATGTCCCGAAGCTGAATCAGCGCCGAGAGATTGTGCTGCACGAAGTCGATTCGGATCGAGCTGTCAGTGAATGAGCCTGAGAATCCGCCGATCGCGCGATTCGGATCCTTGAAGAACATCGCGTTCTCCGGCCGGTACTGCATTTGCAGGCTGAACATGACGCTGTTCTCAAGAGCATCCAGCGCCTGCTTCTTCAGCAGGGCGTCCTCGTCGTCGCCGAAATCGCGCATGAGCGCGTACGCGGCGCCAAGGCCCTCCGCGCGACAAGCCGTCGGCGTCGAACGCGGCGGGTTGTAGTACGAGCCATACCAGTCCCGCACTTCCGGCGTCAGATTCTGGCGGCCGACGATCGCGGTCGTGATGCGCTTCAGATGCTCCATGTAGAGCGGGTTCTGGCGCTCGCGATACAACTCATTGAGCGCGTAGAGCAGCCAGTGATCATGGGCGAGACGCCCGATTGACTTGTCGCCATCACGCACGTTGATCAACCACTTGGCGCCGGCTTCCGCGGCGTCGAGCCAGCGCTCGTCCTTGTCGATCGCGTACAGGCGCGTCAGGGCGAGCAGGGCCTCACCGGGGTAATACTCGGAGTTGAAGGGCATCGGCGTCCCCTCGGGGAACGTCATCTTGTGCGGCGCGAACTCTCCGTTCTCGAGCTGGGTTGACACGATCCAGCGCGCGCAGCGCTGCAGTGTCTCGAAGTGACGTTTGTCGCCTGTCGCTTCCGTATACTCAGCGAGCGCCACGCACGCCAGGGCCGCCCCGCCGAGCTTTATCTCGCCGCCTTCCACAGCGCAGAGTTCATCGCCCTCAGCGTTCGGCGCCGGCACGATGCGATCCAGCAGATATCCAACGGCTCGCTCGCCCGCCTCCAGGAGCTCGGGATTCCTCGTGACTGTGTAGAGCTGATAAATGGAATACGTCGTGCCGGCATGACGCACGATGTTGTAGTCCTGGTCGTTGATGTCCTGATCAGGCAGGTAGTTGTAAACGAACTGACCGCGCGGTCCCACAGATCGAGCGAGGTAGTCGCCAGCGGCTGTCGCCGTCTCGAGGAGCAACTCCGTATCAAGGGCGTCGAAGAGACGATGCCCTCGGAAGAGGGAGACGATCTCCTGCCCATCCGTGAAGTAGCTCCGAGTCGTGAATCGAAGCCCAGGCGACTCACCGGTCTGCATGGCGCCCTGAAGGCGGCGCGCTTCGTCAGGGCGATCGAGCAGAAAGGTGAACGCGTTGAAGATCTCGAACTCGCCATTCTCATTCTGAAGGCCGCGTCCCGTGATCTCGCCCGGAAGGAACGCGAGCGCCGTCTCACGTGAGAAGGCCGCTCCCATGAGCGGGATGCGCCCGTCGCGCAGGTCCACGGAGTCCACTTCACTACTCGGCGTCACATCTTCGACAATGTCGACAATCAGCCATCGCACGTCGGCGTCGGAGCGATCACGCAATGAGGCGAGCGCGTCGCGTGTTGCGTCTGCGAGGCCGTCACCAGACCCCATGCCGACGGTGGCCGCATTCTCGCCGTCGCTCGCCGAGACGAAGACGATGCGCTGATCGGCGTCGTCTGCGATCGCGTCCGGGAGCGCCGCGCGATCGAGATCCCGGCCGGTGGTCGCGGCCTTCCAGATTGCGGAAGTAAAGACACGAAGATCACGTGAGCCGAACCGAGCCTCCGCCTCAATATCTTCGAACCAGATCTCGGGCGCATCGACGTCAGACGCCAGCGCCGGAGTCATCATCGCCGCCGTCAACGCGATCGCGCAGCTCGCGCCAAGCGCTCGCATCCTCGGAGTCCATTCACTCACCATGATTCGTTCCTTCAATCGCCCCGGCGTCCCCGTCGCCGAAGGCAGAATGACCATGTGGAGCCGCCCCCCGGCGGCCCACCGATAATACTGCACAAGTGCCTTGGCACAAAGAACTTAGAGCAGGCTGACGTGTCCCGACGAATTACGGATGGGCGGGTCCGGCCGCGCAGCCGCAGGATGCGCCTGGGATCGTGTGCACATCGATGGGATTCATCCAGGGACTGAGATTCCTCGGGCCCTCCTCGCCGTAGAACTCCTCGCCCACGTAGTCCCGTTCGTTGCCGATCTGATTCATCGTGCGGGCATCGTAGAGACGGCCATTGAGCATCGTGAACTCCACCGTCTCCGTGTCCCGGATGTTCTCGAGCGGGTTCTCGGAGAGCACGAGCAGATCCGCCAGCTTGCCGATCTCGATCGACCCGATGTCGCCATCGAAGCCGAGATAACGGGCGCCGTAGATGGTGGCGCACCGCAGCGCTTCGTGCTCTGTCATGCCCCCCTGCTCGAGCATCCAGATCTCCCAGTGCGCCGCGAGACCGGCGAGTTGCCCGTGGGCCCCGACGTGCACCGTGACACCGACGTCGTAGAGTTTCTTCTCCACCTCGGCAGCGCGAATGTGGTTGTACTCCTCTTCCGGCGCCATGACACGACGGCGAGAACGTGGGTCGACAATGTGGCGAGGAACGAACCGATTCAGGCGCTCGTTCTCCCACACATTGGTGTGCTGATACCAGTAGTTCTCCCCGGATATGCCGCCATACGCGACGACGAGGGTCGGCGTGTGTCCGACTTCAGTCGCGGACCAGAGGTCGATCACGTCGTCGTAGATGTGCTCCACCGGCAGATTGTGCTCCACGCCGGTGTGGCCATCGACCACCATCGTCATGTTGTGCTGGAAGGTCGATCCGCCCTCAGGAACGACCATCATCTCGAGTTGACGCGCCGCCTCGACGACCTGCTGACGCTGGTCGCGCCGTGGCTGGTTGTAGCTCTTCACTGTAAATGCGCCGACCGCCTTCATGCGATTCAGATGGAAGAGCGCATCGTCGAGACTGTTGATGTCGGCTTTGTAACCGGGCGCGTTGGCCCCGTAGAGGATCGTGCCTGTCGAGAACGTCCGCGGCGCGGTGATGACTCCGGCCCGCGACATCTCGCTCGACGCGAAGATCGTCGGTGTGTGATTGGACGGGTCATGCACGGTCGTAGTGCCGAACGCGATGCTCGCGTAGTGCAGCCAATTATGCTCCGGAATGATTCCGTTCGTGCCCTGAGCGCCGTGCGCGTGGACATCGACAAGCCCCGGAATTATCGTGCGGCCTGAGACGTCGATAAGGTGCGCATTCGCGGGCACGCGCACCGTCCCTCTCTCGCCGACCGCGACGATCCGATTGGATTCGACGACGATCGTTCCGTCTTCGATCACCTCATCGCCGACCATCGTCACGATTCTCGCGCCGACGAGCGCGATTGTGCCCGATGGTTTGTCCGCCTCAGTGCGGAAGCTGATGTTGATCCCCTCGGCGGTCGGTTCGGCCGGCTCTTCTCCGGCGCCGTCGAGGAACGCGAAAGTATCCGTCAATGAGCGCGTGAAGAGCTCAGGTCCCATGGACCAGTGCAGCGCCCGGCTGTCGCCCGCCCAATGCAGATAGTCGCCGAGGTGCTCGGAGGCCTGGGCGACCGGAATCGCCTTCGTCGAGGGGGAGATAGTGATCGCCTGCCCCGTTTGTACGAAGGGCGCCAGATAGGCCTTCCACCCTTCGCGCCATGCGACCCAGCGCCCATTGGGCGAGATGCTGTAGTCCTGGGCCCAGCCGCTGGAGTAGTGCGTGCGCTCGTCCTTGCCATTGAGATTCATGCTGACGAGCGATCGCGTGTCGGAGAGTTCCTCCGGCTTCACCTTCATGAAGAAGACGCGATCATTTGACGCGCCGAACTGCGGGCGAGAACCAGACTTCGTCACAAGTCGCGGCTCGCCCCCGTCGACGCTGATCGCATACACGCCCTGACGCTCTGACCATGCGGGTGAGCGAAGCCAGCCGCCGCCGATCTTCCGGAAGACGACTGTCTCGCCGTCCGGACTGAAGACCGGCTCGATGTAGTGGCCGGGCTCAGTCGTCAGCGCTTTGCTCCACGATCCATCGACTGACGCGATGCGCACGGACCCGAGCTCCGAGTCGCTCCAGGTCGTATAGACGATGAGCCTGCCGTCGCGTGAGAAGCTCGGATAGAACTCAAAATGATCTCTGGAACTGGTGAGCCGCTCGGGCTCGCCATCGGGAAGGTCCTTGATGTACAGATGACCAAGCGCCTGATAGACGACATGGGCCCCGTCCGGAGAGACGCGCGGCCACCGAAGCATCTTCACATCGAAGGTGTCCGGCGCGACCTCTATCGGGAATCGAAGCGCCGTCTGAACAGTGCGCGTTGATTTCACACTGAATGGGACATCCTCGAGCACGCCGGTGTCAGCGTTGATCCGATGAAAACGCCCCTTCGCCCAGAAGATGATCCAGTCGGAATCGGGCGTCCATGCCATATGCGGATAGACACCGTGAATGGCCCACGCTTCCTGCATGTCGCGCTCGAGCGCGTCATGGATCGGCCACTCTTCGCCCGTCTCGAGATCCTTGATGAAGAGCGTGGACTGGTGGCGCACGCGACGAACGAACGCGAGGCGCGTGCCGTCCGGTGACGGTGTGGGCCGGATAGCGCCGCCGGGACCCGACACGAATCGATCAACCTCGCCCGTCTCGCGATCGAGTCGCTCGATCGCGTAGATCTGACCATTCGAGTCCTTGTTGTATTCAAACTGCCGGCCGGGCGTGATGTCTCTGCTGTAGTAGAGGTGCTTCCCGTCCGGACTGAACGCGGGCTCGCCGACATCTTTCTGCTCGGTCGGGCGCTTCGTCATCTGCACGCCGTCGCCACCCGTACGGTGGTAGAGCCACAATTCGCCGGCGCCGAGCGATCGCTTCGAGGTGAAGTGCTTTCGCGCGACGATGAAGTCGCCGCTCGGATCCCACGCCGGACTCGAGACGAGGCGGAACGACTCCTTCGTCACCTGGCGCGGACTTTCGCCGTCGCGATCCATCACCCAGATGTTGTCGCCGCCGGCGCGGTCGCTCGTGAAGGCGATGTACTTGCCGTCCGGACTGAAGACGGGCTGCATGTCCCACGAGACTCCCTCTGTCAGCGCCCGGGCCTCGCCGCCATAAATGGGCATGATGTAGATATCACCGAGGAGGTCGAAGACGATCTCGTCGCCCTCCGGGCTGACATCAAGGGAGAGCCATGTGCCCGTTGTGGTGTCGATCTCGACTTCGAACTTCGGTCCTGGCGCATCGTCGACGCTCCATGCATCGCTCGCCTGGTTCTCAGACTCGCTTTCAGCCGACGAGTTCTCAGTCTGGGTTCGCACGGTCTGCGGCGCCGGCGCCGAGCCGGCCCGGATCGAGGAATCAGGTTCCGACGTAGAGGCGCAGCTCGCGAGACCGAGGGTCAGCGTCGATGTGGCGACGAGTAGAGACAGCGGTCGTGCAGTCTGAGTGCGCATGAGAGCTCTCAATCTGAGATTTCGTGGCCAAAAGCGGCGTCTCAACGCGGAACTGTGACGCCGTCGGCAGGTGTCATCATATACATGTCCGGCAGGCCATCCGTATGCCCGATTTCGCGCCTCCGGAGACGAGCCCTCCATGACGCACCACGCAGAAGAGAACCCCATCATGAATCATCCGGCGTCATCATTCGCTGCACTCGCGGGAGCCGTTCTTGCGACGATTCTACTTTCAGCGTCATGTGGCAAGTCCGAGCCGCCGCCCCTCGCGCAGCCAGTGTCGACAATCTCAGGCGAACGCGCGCCAGCCGAGCGCGGCCCACTCACCGACCATGAGACGCGGACGATCGAGCTCTTCCGGAAGGCGTCACGATCAGTCGTCTTCATCAGCACGAAATCGCGGAATGTCCGCCGAAGCGTCTTCGGGCGCTCCTACAACCTGATCGAGGGCGCCGGTTCCGGATTCATCTGGGACAACCAGGGCCACATCATCACGAACTATCACGTCGTGCAGGGCGCGGTCGCGGCGGATGTCACACTCTCCAATGGCAAGACGCTCAGCGCGACCTTCGTCGGCGCGGCGCCGGATCGCGATCTCGCAGTGCTCAAGATTGACGCTCTTCCGGGCGAACTCTGGCCGCTCGACATCGGAACGAGTGACGACCTGCAGGTCGGCCAGTCTGTCTTCGCGATCGGCAATCCGTTCGGACTCGACCAGACCCTGACGACCGGCGTCGTCAGTGCGCTTGGACGCTCCATCGAGTCCGTGACGGGTGTGACGATCTACGACGTCATTCAGACGGACGCGGCGATCAATCCGGGCAACTCCGGAGGCCCACTGCTCGACAGCGCTGGGCGACTCATTGGTGTCAATACGGCCATCCGCAGCAACAGCGGCGAGAGCGCCGGCGTCGGTTTTTCCGTTCCGGTCGATATCGTCAATCTCATCGTCTCACAGATCATCGAGCATGGCGAGGTCGTCTCACCCGCCATCGGCATTCATCCTGTTAACGATTCTGTCACGCGCCGGCTCGGTCTTCGCGGCAGCCTTATCGGGGGCGTCGTCGAGAAGGGCGCCGCCAGTCGGGCGGGACTCCAGAGCACGCAGGTGGATCAGCGCGGCAGCGTGATTCCAGGCGACCTGATCATCGCGATCGACGGCAAGCCGATTCGGAGCAATCGGGATCTGCTCGGCACCCTGCTTGATTATCGCGCCGGGGAGACCGTGACACTGACGCTCGTGAGGAATGGCCAGTCACGCAAGGCGACCGTTGAGCTCGATCCGCCTTATGGAAGAGAACGCTGATCCGACCTGAGGCAGCGCCAGGGGGTTTCGCCTCATCGGCGCTCGACTCCACGAGGCCTTTTTGCTGGTCATCATCAAAGGGCGATGTAGGATGAACTCGGGCCGTGCGTGCGCCCCCCGCTGGGGCGGCGTCGTGGAGGAAGTGAGAATGCGTAATCTGGGAAAGACTGTGAGTCTGGGGGTGGCGATCTGCGCCGCAAGCGCAATGGTCGCGAGTGCAGGGCCGGAGTGGCCCGAGATGGGCGACGCCGGTGATCTGCCGATGTCGGCCCAGCAGCCGCTCGGCGGCGGCACGCTCAGCAAGATCTCGGGCGGCCTCAATGGCGGCGCGCTGCTTCGCGGCGGCGATTTCCAGGATCTCTACCTGATCAACATCGTGAGTCCAGGGATGTTCTCCGCGACGACCAATCCGGCCGGTGGCGGCTCCACCAGTTTCGATTCCCAGCTGTTCCTGTTCGACATGACAGGGATCGGCCTTTTGACGAACGATGATTCGGGCGTCGGCACTGGCCATTCAACGCTCACCGGAACAACCTCCGACGGCACGGTCGTCCTGACCATGCCCGGGATGTACATCCTCGGGATCTCCGGATTCGACAGCGATCCGGAGAGCGCGGCGGGCCCGATCTTCCCGATGGGTCCCCGAGAGGATGTCCTTCCTGCAAGTGGCGCAGGCGGCATGGGAACCCTCACCGGATGGGACGTCGCTGGCGCCACAGGCACATACGAGATCTTTCTGGAAGGTGTGGAGTTCGTTCCGAGTCCGGGCGCAACCTCGCTCCTTGGCCTCGCTGCGATTTGCGGCATGCGACGCCGTCGCTCGTAAGCCTCATCCTCGAAGAATGAAACAAGATTCGCGTGCAGACTCAGAGTTCGCTGCGCGCCTTCTTCGCTTCGTCACGCGCCGACGCTAGACGAATCTCGAGTGACCGCGCCGCCTCCGCGTCGTCCATCGCGCGGGCGAGTTCGATGGCGTGCTCGAGACTCCAGCGAATGCGCCAGTCGCCCGGCGGACGCGTCGTGCTGACGATCTCCAGGCCGTCCGTTGTCGAGATCCAGGCGTCCTTGAGACGCTCATTCGCAGCGAGCGCGGCGCCAAGACCGCAACGCTCCCAGCCGACGCGCCAGTGATTCGGCGGATTGACGGCCTCGCTCATGCCGACCGCCAACTGGGCTTCCGCCAGGGCCTCCTTGCGCCGCCCCTGCTCGAGAAGGATGCGCGAGAGCAGTCCATGCGTTTGCGCAAGTTCCCAGTGGCCACTGGCATAGGGTCCGCGCATCAGATCAAGCGCACGCCTGCACTGCGCCTCAGCCGACAGCATGTCCTCGCCGCGCATGTAATCGAGTCGAGCAAACTCGTAATAGCCGCGAGCATCATTCAGGTCTTCATCGCCGCCGCCGAGGCGCTTGATGCGAAGCGAGTCATCGAGCATCGGCTCCGCCTTATCGAACTCCGCGAGGTCGATGTAGAGCATCGCGAGCACATGCTCGACGCGCGAGACGCGCCAGTCGTCGGGGCCGGAGTCGGTGCGGATGATCTCCAGAGACTCCCGGAGGCGTGTCGCGGCCTTCCCGAGATGCCCAGCGTCGCGCAGACACCCACCAAGCGACATGAGCGTGTTGGCGACCTGGGGATGATCGGCGCCGAGAATCTGGCGTCGCACACGAATGGCTTCTTCGTACAACTCGACCGACTCGTCGAACTGATCAAGAAGTTGCAGCGTTGATGCGAGATGATGGGTCGTATGCGCGGTCTCGGCGCTCTCGGCGCCAAAGAGCAGAAGACGGAGCCGGAGCGCTTCTCGATAATCGACCTGCGCTTCCTCGTAGCGCCCCTGTTTCCAGAGGCTGCGCGCGAGATTGTGGTGAGCCTCGGCGACATCGGCGTGCGGCTTGCGATAGATGCCGCGCATTTGAGTAAGCGTCTGCCGATATCGATCTTCAGCGATCTCGAATGACTCCCGGCCGAGATACGCCGTCCCGATCGCGGCCCGCAGCTGCGCCGAACCGATCGGATCGCTTCGCTCCGTTTCGTCGGCGAACTCATCGAGCACGTCCAGCAGGTCGGCAAGCGACTGCAGCTCGATGTCTGCGAGTTCCGATGTCTCCTGATCGAACGTGCCCAGCGAGTTCGTGATCGTCAGAAGGCGCGCCGCCGACTCCTTCCGCAATCCGCGCTCGATGCTTGCCTGCCGCGTCGCGTTGATTGCGAACGTCACGATCAAAAGCACGAACGTCGCCGCGATCGCGACCGGCACGCGATATCGATAGAGGTTCTTCCTGAAGACATAAAGCGCGTTGTCCCGTCGAGCTTCGATTGGCACACCGCGCAGGAATCGATCGAGATCGAGGTAGAGCGCACGGGCCGACTGATAGCGTTCGTCCACGCTCTTGCGGATCGTGTGCATCACGATCGCGTTGACCTCGGCTGTGAGCTCCGGATTGATCGACGTCGGCGAGGGCGGGTCCACCTCACTGATCGTGTACACAACATCCGCGAGCGAGCCTGCGAGCTTGTACGGGCGCTGCCCCGTCAGCGCTTCGTACAGGATGACGCCGAGAGCGTAGACATCAGAGCGAATGTCGATCAGGTGCGAGTCGCCCAGCACCTGCTCAGGTGAGGCGTACGCGAGCGTGCCGACGAATTCGCCCGGCATCGTCGTCGTGCGCTCCTCATCCATCGCCTCCGATCCGACGGCTTTCGCCACGCCGAAATCGAGCACATGCGGGGCGCCTTCCGCATCGACGATGATGTTCGATGGTTTCAGATCGCGATGAATCACACCGCGCTGGTGCGCGTAATTCACACCGTCACAGATGCGCTCGAAGAGTCGGAAGAGGCGATCGACGAAGACGCGCCCCTGCCCCAATTCATCACGCAGGCGCGCGACGTGCACATCAAGCGTCTCGCCCTCGACGTACTCCATGGCCAGATAGTGGCGCCCGTCAGAGGTGACGCCGCTCTCGAAGACGGTGACAACCGCAGGATGCACGAGACCAGCCGCAAGCTCCACTTCGCGCTCGAAGCGGATCCGCTGGCGCGTCGTCGCAAAAGCGCCATGCAAGAGTGTCTTCACCGCGACGGTGCGCTTCGTTGCAATCTGTGTCGCCTTGTAGACGACCCCCTGCCCGCCTCGGTGGATCTCGCCCTCGATCTCGTATCCCGGGATATCTGAGTCCGGCGTGGAGCCAACAGGCGCATCAAGCTGGAAGGTCGTCGCGTTCGCGACGACGAACTCGGAGAGTAGATCGTTGTCCGACGCGATCTCGTCGACCTTCTTGCGGCACGCTTCGCATTCAAGCAGATGTCGGGTCAGGGACTCGTCCGTCGTGATTCCGCGCGCGACGTCCTCAAGGACGCTTAGGTCAGGGCACTGATCCTGTCCGTTCGCGGAATCCATCAGAACTCTCCGTCGTAGACCTTCTCCATCTCAGAAACGATATCCCTCAGTTTCTGGGCGACGCGGCTCTTCGCCAGATAGACATCATGGCTGCTCATCTCGAGCTGCTCGGCGACCTTCGCGACCGGTTGGTTTCTCACCATCAGCATTTCGAACGCCTCGATGGTCTTGGGACTCGTCCGCGTCTCCGTGCGAAGGCGCTCCATGGCGTCGCGAAGCACCGCCGACCGGCGCTCCTCGTCCCACGCAGCAGTCATCGTCTGTTCGTCGGAGAGGCTGAAGATCGCCGACTCGCCGCGTGCCTCCTTGCGCACGCCGCGCTTGCGCTGAATCTCCAGCACCCGATATTTCGCGATACCGACGAGCCAGGAGCGGAGGCGGGCCCGTTCCCGGTCGTACTTGCCGTCGCGATACTCGGTGACGAAGCGGGCGATGGTCTCCTGAGCGACGTCCGCGGCGTCCGCATCGGAGAGCCCGAGGCGACGCGAGAAGCCCACCAGGATGGGTCGGTAGCGGCGATCGAAGTCCGCCCAGACCGTGCTGTTCTCGGAGTCGAACAGCCCGTCGAGCATGGCCGTCGTCGTCCGGGTGTAGTCCTGCATCAGCCGCCTGCCCTTCGCAAGCACTATAGCTTCGGCCCCAAATCGCAATCTCCCCTGAGAGCCTCAGAAGGCCGATTCAGGCGCCCGGGCGCAAAAAGACGCGAACTCCAGACGCAGAACTGAGAGATCTCCCTGCCTCGCTCGGAGTGAGAGTGAGGACGCATGTCGTTCTCGGCTCAATCAGTGCAACACACGGCCTCGCTTGCTCAGCGAGGCCTTCACGAACGAATGGGGCCTCACCCCGCACTTTGGAGTTTCGCAATGACCCTCGTCAAGAACACTCGACACGCACTCAAGCTGGTCTCGCTCGCGGCCGTCACGATCGCGACGGCCGGCATCGCCTCCGCCAAGCCCTGGATCATGCGCCACGGCCTGACCGAGCCCCAGTACCAGGACTTCTACGACAACGAATTGCCTGCCGACCACCGCCCGCTCTCCGTCAACGTCAACGGCGGCATCGGAACCGAACGATTCGCCGGCGTGTGGATCAAGGACAACAAGCCCTGGATCGCGCATCACAACATGACCAGCGCCGACTACACGAACCTGGCCAACACCTACGCGGGCCAGAGCTATCGCATCATCTCCGTGGACGCCTACGGCACGTATCCCAACGAGCGCTATGCCGCGATCTGGGTTGACGACAGCATCTCGAACGCCGACTGGGGCGCCGTGCATCGTCGCAGTCCCTCTGACTTCCAGAACGAGATCAATACATACGAGGGCCTCGGATTCAGCCTGGTCTGGATCTCCGGTCACGGCAGCGGCTCAGGCCGCCAGTTCGCCGGCGTCTTCGTTCGCAACACCGAAGGCTACTCGTGGGACTACTCCTTCGACCTCACCGAGGCCGAGTACCAGGAAGACGTCGAGGCCAAGGCTATCGCCGGCTATCGCGTGCACTGCATAACCGGCTACGGCACTGCAGGGAATCCGCAACTTGGCGCCGTGTACTTTCGCCCCGATGGACCCAACTGGGAGGTCCAGTCCAAATGGAAGGCGCGCCACAATCAGAATGGCACGCAGCACCAGGATCTCGCGACGGATCTTCACCCAACGCTCTTCCAGCCGACGTGCGTTATCGAGTACGGCTCGACCGGCAATCCCGAGTTCGGAAGCTGCTATTTCGAGGACACTCCGGACCCGGTGTTCACAGCCACCGGCACGTTCGTTCCTGAACTCACCAACTTCGACAACACGATGGAAGCGTTCATGACCAGCCGCAAGTTTCAGCGCGGCGCCCTGGCGGTCACGAAGGACGGACGCCTCGTCCTGAATCGCGCTTACACCTACGACCACGACGGCGTCTCACCGACGCTGCCCGGCAATCGATTCCGCGTCGCGAGCATCTCGAAGCCGATCACTGCTGTCGCCGTCATGAAGGCCGTGGATCTAAAACTATTCGACCTCACGACCACGCTTGATCAGCTTCCGAACTTCCCGAACACCGGTTGGACGAACAGCAACGAAGTTCCGGAAGAGGTCACGATCGAGATGCTGCTGCAGCATCGCGGCGGCTGGGACCGCAATCAGACGCAGGATCCCATGTTCAACGACATCGCCGTTCGCGACGACCAGAACGTGTCGCTCCCCGTCTCGCTTCTCGACATCGTCAACTACCAGAAAGACATCCCCGTCGACTTCAATCCCGGCGACGACTACCAGTACAGCAACTTCGGCTACGCCCTCCTCGGAGGCGCTATCGAAGCCACCAGCGGTCAGTACTACGAGGACTTCGTCCGCGACAATGTGCTCTGCGAAATCGGGGCCGCCAACATGACGCTCGGCGCCACACTCAAGGGCGATCAGAAGGCAGACGAAGTCAACTACCGCGATCCGATGAATCGCTTCGACTACAGCATCATGAGCGACGATCGTCCGCTCGTGCAGAAGCCCTACGGCGACTTCAACATCGAGAACATGGCCGCGCACGGCGGCTGGTTGGCCACGGCCGCTGAACTCGCTCGCTTCGTTTCCGACTTCACGGACATGAATGACTCCGACCTGCTCAGCTGGACGGAGATCGACTACCTCTTCAATACGAACCCGCAGACCAACTCTTACGGTTCCGGCTTCCAGCGTTCCGGCAGCGTCCGCTTCCACAATGGCAGCCTTCGCGGCACGTGGTCCTTCATCATCCGACGCACCGACGGTGTGACGATCTCGGTCATGTTCAACGGCCGCTCCAACGGTGTGAACACGCCCGTCGCCGACGACGATTGGGACATCTACACGAATCTCAACGCCGCCGCCGACTTCATCGAGAACTCCGCCGGCGCCACATGGCCCTCGCACAACTTCTTCGGCATCGGCACGCAGTGCGGCGGCAACGACTGCATCACGGACTTCAATCGTGATGGCTCCACCGGCTCCGCCGACCTCGCCGACCTGCTCGGCAACTGGGGACAGCGCGGCCTGCCTGAGTACGACCTTGATGGCAGCGGCATCGTCGGATCCGGTGACCTCGCCGACCTGCTCGGCAACTGGGGACCGTGCCCCTGAGATTGACCTCAACGCCTCATATGCGATCCATGGATGATCGCGAGGCGCCACCAAATCACTGTCAGCTTCTCTCATCAGCTGAAGCGTTTGCCCTGGAGGCCCCGGCAGCGTAGCCGGGGCTTTCCATTTTTGGATGCGTTATTCCGGCGGTGTGACAGCGCACGCTATGCTCCAGGCCGCCAATGAAGCGCGACGCCGCGGACATCGTGATCATCGGCGCCGGCGCGGCGGGTCTCATGGCGACGATCTTCGCAGCGCGCCAGGCGCCAGAGGCGCGCGTCGTGGCGCTCGATGGCGCGAAGTCGCTCGGGGCCAAGATCCTCGTCGCTGGTGGCGGGCGCTGCAATGTCACCCATCACGCCGTCGACGAGCGATCCTTCAATGGCTCATCGCCAAACTCGATCCGAAATGTCCTCCGTCGCTTTCCGGTCGAGGAGACCGTCCGCTTCTTCAGCGAGCTCGGAGTCGCGCTGAAGCGCGAGGAGACGGGCAAGCTCTTTCCAACCACGGACAAGGCGCGCACCGTGCTCGATGCGCTCCTCAAAGCCGCCCGCGACGCCGGCGCTGAGATTCGCTTTCCGTGGCGCGTCGAATCTGTTGTTCGCACCGCTGACGGCTTCGAGGTTACGAGCGGCGGACAGTCTCTTGAAGCAAAGAGACTGGTTCTTGCAAGCGGAGGGCGAAGCCTCCCCAAGTCCGGCTCGGATGGCCTTGGCTATACGCTCGCCCAGTCGCTGGGCCATTCCGTCACAGATCACATCTGGCCGGCGCTGGTTCCGCTCACGCTCTCGAAGAACCACTTCATCTGTGGTCTCAGTGGATTGAGCGCGCCGGTGGAGCTTGTCCTGAACTCAGGGTCGGGGAAGAAGCTCGCCTCGATGCGTGGATCTATGCTCTGCGCACACTTCGGAGTCAGCGGTCCGGCTGCACTCGACATCAGCAGGCACTTCACGCACGCGAAGCGCAACGATCCCGACACCAGGCTCTCCATCAACTGGCTCCCGGATTCGACACCCGAAGAGATCGATGAAGAACTTCGGAATCTTGGCGCCGGGAGCGTCATCGCAGCCCTGAAACGCCGACTGCCGGAGCGACTGGCGCATGCGCTCTGCGAGTATGCGCAGATCCCGGGATCAACTCGCGGATCTGAGCTGGGGCGCCAGCCTCGTCGCGAGCTCGTGGAAGCGATCACATCGCTCGCCATTCCCGTAACGGGTGATCGCGGCTACAACTACGCGGAGGTTACCGCAGGCGGGGTGCCACTCGCTGAGGTTCAACTCAAGACGATGGAGTCACGTTGCACGAGCGGTCTCCACCTCTGCGGCGAGATCTGCGACGTCGATGGTCGCATCGGCGGATTCAACTTCCAGTGGGCGTGGGCGAGTGGATTCGTCGCAGGCGCCGAATGTGCGAAGCTCCTCAGGAAGCGACGATGATCGCGTCGTCAAGCTCGAAGTACGACTGAATGTAGCGTGCAATATCGTCGGACTTCACGAGCTTCACGACATCAAGCAGACGCATGAGGTCCCGCTGCCTCTTGGCGGCAATCTCCTCCGGATCGACTTCCGAATGATCGAGTGGTCGCTCGAATCGGAATCGACCGGGCGTTGATGTAGGCTCGATCACATCGAGCTTCTCGAGTTCGATCAGGCAATACTCAAGCCGTCGGTCGCCGCGTCCTTTGCCGATCACCTCAAGGTGAAGCTCCTCGAAGTCGAAGTCGGCGTGGTCATTTCGCTCGATCGCCGTTGCGGCCTGCACGAGCAGATCCTCCGACGGGTTCATCCACTCGACGAACTGCTGCTGAATCGCAAGATCTTCCTCGGCGTAGAGAAGGCGACAGACCGAGCGTTCGCCATCACGCCCAGCTCGACCGACTTCCTGGTAATACGCCTCGACGCTGCCGGGAACCTGCGCGTGGATGATGTAACGCAGGTCGGGCTTGTCCACACCCATGCCGAATGCGTTCGTCGCAAGGAGCAGGAGATTCTCGTCCGGCGTTGACTCGATGAATCGGTCGTACACCTGTTTCTTGCGCCGGGGTTCGAGTTGGCCGTGATAGATCTCGATCTCGCGCTCTGGCCACTTCCGGCGGATCAGGTCCGCGAACCGATCAAGGTCCTTGATGAGCGCGAAGTAGACAATGCCCGTCCCATGCATCTCGCCGCTGATGCGCCTGATTGCTTCAAGCTTCTGATCGTCATCCCAGACCTGCTCGACGCCCAGTTCGAGGTTCGGCCGATCAACAGGAGCCGCGAAGAGCGGCATGGCGTCGGCGCCGAATCCGATCGTGCGCCGGATGTCGTCGCGCACTGCGCTCGTCGCGGTCGCGGTCAGCGCGATCGTCGTCGGGCTGGCCAGTTCCTTCCGGAAGGCCCCGACCTCCTGATACGCCGGGCGCAGGTCATGCCCCCATTTCGAGATGCAGTGCGCCTCGTCAACGGCAAGGAGCTTGACGCCCCCTTCCACCTTCGCGATCGCCTCTCGAAACTCCGGCTTGTGCATGCGCTCAGGCGTCGCATAGATCAGGTCATACGCGCCTTCCGCCAGCTGATCGCATCGCCGCTGCCGCTCCTTCTTCGAGAGCGTGCTGTTGATGTACTCAGCACGAATGCTCTTGCGCTTCAGCGCTGCGACCTGATCCTCCATGAGCGCAATGAGTGGGCTGAACACCAGGGTGACGCCAGGACCCGGAAGCGCCAGCGCCGGCAGCTGGTAGCAAAGGCTCTTGCCCGATCCCGTCGGCATGACAACGAGGGCATGCTCCCTCGCCATGACGCGATCGATAATTCGTGCCTGCAGTGGGCGCAGCGCCTCGTGACCGAAGCGCTCGCGAAGTGTCTGCTGGAGTGTTGCCGTCACGAGCCGAGCATACCTCGCCGTCGCTGATCAGGCCTTGAGCGCAGCCCGCTTGCAAAGCGCGTCTGCGAGCGCTTCGGCCGCCTCCGGTCCATGACGAAAGAACAACGAGGGCTCCACGACCTCGAGCTCCGTCAAGAGCAGGTCGCCATCATCTGATTCAAGGAAATCGACGCGCGCGTAGAGGAGATCGCCGGGCACGGACTCGACGATTCGGCAGGCGAGATCGCGCTGCTCGGATGTGAACGCAGCCGGCTCGTCATGTGCGCCGAAGTCATCCTGCACGCGATAGTCGCCGGCCACCGGCACCTTCCGGACGCAGTGCGTAATGCGCCCATCTATCCAGATCGCCGAGACCTCACCCGTCGTCTCGACCCGCTCGAGATAGGGCTGCAGCATCATGTCCTCATGCGAAAGCACGCGCGCCAGATGCGACTCGGCCGCGGCCACACCCGCCTCGTCGGCGTCGAATCGGAGCGTCTCACGCGCTGTCGCGCCGATCGCCGGCTTGAGAAACGCGCGTGTCCAGCCTGCGACGGAAAGTTCCCTCGCGACACTGACCTGCGAGCCTGCTTCCAGCCAGCGCGTCGGAATGATCGGTAGACCGTTGCTTTCGAGATCGCGAAGATAACCCTTGTGCGTATTCCAGCGCACGATCTCGGCGGAGTTGTGCAATTGGGTGAGTGCGCTGATCCGCTCCGCCCAGGTCACGAACTCTTCGCATCGCTCCGTATAGTCCCACGTCGTGCGAATCAGGCATGCGTCGCAGGAGGACCAGTCGAAGGATGGGTCATCCCATGCCGGACGCTGCAGATCGACACCGCGAGCGCGCAGCGCTTCGTGCAGCGGCGCATCATCGACTTCCCAGTCCGGAAGATCACGGCAGGTCGCAAGCGCAATTCTCATGGGCAGAGCATAGACCTGTGCGCCCACCTAGGGACAGACCGGCCCCCAATTGCCGATGAGTTCAGCGAGATCCTGCGAGCCGACCGAGCCGTCGCCGTCCAGATCACTGCGCACATCAGAAGGCAGACATGCCGGGGCTCCGCCAAGCACGAGTTCCCATCCCGTGAACATCCCGGAAACGAGGAAGTCATCGTCATAGATCCGGAGCGTCCAGGGTCCAGCCGCATCCTCTCCGATGTAACGAGCGTCAAGATCGACGATCATGCCGTTCTCTCCGGAGGCGCGATAGTCGCCGGGCGGGATGTCATCGAGGCCTCCGAGGCCATCGGTGACGATCCAGAGATCGTCGCCGTCGTCTGAGAACGTGTAATCGCCGTCGAAGTCAGCGGAGTTCCCGAACCGGATGTTCGTAGCCAGGAGTGTTGGCGCCGAGACTCCGGCATGGCGGAGTTCGATCGTCAGGTCGGAGCAGTAGTCATGCTGAAGTCCGAGGAGGCGAATCTCGATCGACTGCACAGGAAAGGAGTCAGGCACGACAATCGGCGAGAGATAGCCAATGGCATCGTTATCCGGGATGGGCCCGGCGTAACCCGGGCCGTAATTGCGCTGTGTGGGCGGTCCGCCCAGTGCAGTGGATGCGACCAGTGCGAACCCCAGCGAAGTCGTCACCAATGAACTCATCGACATGCCTCCGGAAGCGCTCGAAACTCGCACGCGACGCGCGTCTCTTTTGCGTCAGAACGAGGCTAGCACACAGCGACTGCGGATCAACGCATTCCTTGCCCATTCAGGCCGGTCAATCCACCGCGCGAGGGGAGCGCGCGTGGAGCCGGCGTCGCCTAAGCTGTGTCCAGCGTGCTCACGGAGAGAGACCACACCTCGATCACGGATGATCAGATTCTCGACGCCGTCGCCGGTGTCTGGGGATTCGATTCCCTCCGACCGTTCCAGCTCGAGGCCATCCGCGCTGGTATGGAGCAGCGCGACTCACTCGTCGTGCTGCCGACAGGCGGCGGGAAGAGCCTCTGCTATCAGACGCCGCCGATCGTCATGGGCCGGATGGATGTCGTCGTATCTCCGCTCATCGCGCTCATGAAGGATCAGGTCGACGGACTGCGCCAGAACGGCTATCAGGCCGCCGCCATCCACAGCGGCATGAGCGCCAGAGAGAAGCGCGAGATCGAGCAGGCGGCGCTTGACGGCGATCTGAATCTTCTGTTCGTCGCCCCCGAGCGCCTCGTCTCGGGTTGGTTCCTGAGCTTTCTCGAGAAATGCGACGCGAAGTCCTTCGTGATCGATGAGGCACACTGCATCAGCCAGTGGGGCCACGACTTCCGGCCGGAGTATCGCCAGCTCAGGCTGCTGCGGGATCATTTCCCGCGCGCGGGGTTCCATGCGTATACCGCGACCGCGACGGAGCGCGTGCGCGAGGACATTATTCGACAGCTCGGCCTGCGTGATCCGAGCATGATTGTCGGACGATTCGACAGGCCGAATCTCCTTTATCGCGTCACACCGCGCGTCGACGCACGGCGTCAGATTCTCGAAGCTTTGGCGCGCCATCAGGACGAGGCGGCGATCATCTATTGCCTTTCACGCAAAGAAACAGAGCGTCTTGCAGCGTTTCTCTCAGAGCGCGGCCTCAACGCCGCGCCCTATCACGCAGGCATGGAATCGCGCGATCGAGCCGAGACGCAGGAGGCGTTTCTCGAGGAGCGCATCGACGTCGTTTGCGCGACCGTCGCATTCGGAATGGGCATTGATCGAAGCGACGTGCGCTGCGTGATCCATGCTTCCACACCGAAGTCGCTCGAGCACTACCAGCAGGAAACCGGGCGCGCGGGGCGAGACGGTCTGGAGGCCGAGTGTCTCCTCCTCTACTCCCCTGCCGACGCGATTCGTTGGGGGCGCCTCCTCGATGACGAGGCGCCGGAGAGCCAGTCGGAGCATCTCGACGAGATGCGCCGATTCTGCAGCGATCTGACGTGTCGGCACCGGAGCCTCTCAGAGCACTTCGGACAGTCGCTCGAGGGCGACAACTGCGCCGCCTGCGATGTCTGCCTCGGCGAGGTCGAGGAACTCCCCGACGCGACGACCATCGCGCAAAAGGCGCTGTCATGCGTCTATCGCATGGGCCAGAGCTATGGCGTCGCACATCTTGTCGATGTCCTGCGCGGCGCCGAGACCGAAGCCGTCATCCAACGCGGACACGACGCGATCAGCACGTATGGCATCCTCTCCGACCTCTCGAAGAAAGCGCTCACGAATATCGTCCATCAACTCGTCGATCACGGCGCGCTCTCGCGCTCTGGGGGCGACCGGCCAGTCGTTGAGTTGAACGAGCGATCGCGCGCGATCTTGCGCGGCGAAGAGCAGGTTCGCCTCGTCAAACCTGCTGAGCGCGTACGCACGCGCCGTGCAGACACGGCGTCATGGGAAGGCGTCGATCAGGAACTCTTCGAGCGCCTCAGACACCTGCGAAGGCAGCTCGCGCAGGAACGCTCGGCGCCGGCGTACATCATCTTCGGGGACGACACGCTCAGGGAACTCGCGCGATCCAAACCCGGTTCACTCATCGAAATGGCGAACATCCGAGGCGTTGGAAGCAAGAAGCTCGAGCAATACGGCGAGATCTTCGTCCAGGAGATCAGCAGGCAGAGCGTCAGGTAACGCTCAGGGGCAGGGTCCCCAGTTTCCGATGAGCTGAGCGAGATCGGTCGCGCCGACAACACCGGAGCCGTCGAGATCGGCCGCTGCGTTCGACGATCCCCAGAGACCGATGAGCTGCGCCAGGTCGCCTGCGCCAACCGCGCCATCACCATCGAGATCGGCCGGACATGGATTGACGCCGTTGATCGTGAACGATGCGTCGCTGCCGTCGAACCCGGTGCGTCCGCCGGCGTCACGCGCAACGACGCGAATCTGCGCATCGTCGGAGAAGATGTCCGGGACCGTCCAGAAGAATGAGCCGTCGTCGGCCGTCATCGACGCGATCGTCGTCGGGAACGTCGCGCCGCCGTCGGTCGAAAGAAGGATGTCCACGTTGGAGACGGATTCATCGTCATCGGTGATCCACTCGAGTTCGATGATGTCGTCAGGATCGAGAATCTCGCCGCCATTGAGATTGCGGAGATAGGCGGTCGGGTTCAATCCGCCGAGATGCTCCGGCACGTGCATGACGATGCAGTGCATCACGCCCGCTGCAGTGACGATCGCCTGACAGTTGATCTGGACGACCGTCTTCCCGGGCGCCGCGGACTGCCATGCGGCGAGCGCCTCGGCGTTGTGGCCCGCGCTGACGATCGTCGAGTTCGTGTACGTCGGGAGCAGGATCAGATCGTTGCAGATGACGACATTCGTATAGGTGTAGTGCGTGCCGCTGAGGCTGCGCGCCGGGACGCGAAAGACCTGATATCCCTCGGCAGCCATGTCGGCCGCGGTGGAGTCGCAGATCTGGTCCTGGGTCGAACCGACATTCGAGGGCCAGTCACTGATCATGACCTTGTCGTCGTCGAAAATCTGCATCCACATATCGATGTGCTGCGTCGCGTCGACGAACGTCGGGAATGGAGTGTAGAAGTCCGTGTCGACCTCCTGGTAATCCGCCCAGATGCCGTCGATCTGCGTCTCCGTGAGTCCGGGATTCTCGTTGTTGATCAGACGCGTTGTGCGCGCGAGGCCGGTGGTATCGAGGTGGTAGTTTCCGCCGCCATGGACGAGCGGGATGTCGTATCTCGTGTGTCCCCAGATTGTCTCAAGATGGCTGGGCAGGAGATTGTCGTTCGGACGGGGTCGGTTGTACGTGTGATCGACGATCGCGCGGCAGTCGCCCTCATAGATGTAGCGCGGCCCGTAGTCGCGCATCCAGATCGTGTCCGTTGTGCGAATGATGGTCTCGACGCGCGTTGTATTGGCGCCCGCTGACGCAATCGAGGAAAACGCGCTCGACGCCTCCCCGGCAGTATCGACGACGACATAGAAGTTCGCGGCGCCGGTGGTCGTAATCTGGGCGCCCATCTGCGCGAGGATTGACTTCCAGGCTGAAGATCCCTCCCATGCGACGAGAATCCCGTCCATCGGCTCGTACTCGCCGGGGCACGCGATCGGACCGGTCGGGCTTGAAGCGCCGCGAAGGGAGACTGCGGTAATCGGAGACTCGGCGACAATGGCCTGTTCTTCCGGCGTCATGTTGCGCGGCAGCGCCTCTTCATCCCATGGCGCCGGTGAGGCAGCCACGAGCGATGTCTCAGCGAGTGTCGCAGGCGATAGGGCCAGCGCAGCGATGGCGATCAGATTTCGACGAGTCATGTGGTTCCGTCCGCGTGAGAGCGTCTCTCCTCGATCCCGCGCCCGAACCCACGACAGTCCGGATCGCACGTCGCTGATCGTACCCCACTGAGGACGGGCGCCCAACGAGATTGCCAGCGATTGAGAGGCTTCGGGACCGCTTCCTTCACGGCGCCGAGCCTCCGCTCTCGTAGAACGGGACATTCGACCCAAGCGACCGATAGTCATATCCCCACAGCGATCTGGCGAGTCGGTATAAGAGGCTTCCAATCAGCCGGGGATTGTGGACTTAGGAGTCTGATTCTGGTATACGTTCTGCCAGACAAGAAATATTGCTGGCCGACAGCAAGAGTCTCGTCGAAGGACAAGAATGGTCAGTGGGTGACGGACAAGCGGCGCCGGCAGGCTGGTCAAGTTCAGGACAGCCTCATTCCGGATCGCCTGCGATCGTCCCGGAGCCTCTAGAGGGTTCAACGAATGAGCACACTCGGAACGTCTTCCGGAGCCGGGCGCATGGAGGAGTTCGTCTACGACGACGCCATCGTTCGGAAGTTCATGCTTGCGACGGTCATCTGGGGGGTCGTCGCATTTCTCGTGGGATTGCTGATTGCGACGCAGCTCGCGTCGCCATTCCACAATCTCGGATTACCGTGGACGAGCTTCGGACGGCTGCGCCCGCTGCACACGAATGCTGCGATCTTCGCGTTCGCGGGCAATGCCGTCTTCGCAGCCGTCTATTACTCGACGCAGCGTCTGTGCAAGGCGCGCATGTTCAGCGACACGCTGAGCAACCTGCACTTCTGGGGCTGGCAGGGCATCATCCTCGCCGCGGCGCTGACGCTTCCCCTCGGCTTCACCCAGGCAAAGGAGTACGCCGAGCTCGAGTGGCCGATCGACATCGCGATCGCGGTTGTGTGGGTCGGCTTCTTCGGCGTGAACTTCTTCGGGACACTGCTGAAGCGCCGCGAGCGTCACCTGTACGTCGCGCTGTGGTTCTACATCGCGTCGATCGTGACCGTCGCCATTCTGCATGTCTTCAACAACCTGTCGATCCCGGCGGGAATGCTGAAGAGCTATCCCATCTATGCGGGCGTGCAGGACGCCTTCATGCAGTGGTGGTATGGGCACAACGCCGTGGCCTTTTTCCTGACAACGCCCTTCCTCGGGCTCATGTACTACTTCCTGCCCAAGGCGGCGAATCGACCGGTGTACTCGTATCGCCTTTCGATCGTGCACTTCTGGTCGCTCGTCTTCATCTACATCTGGGCGGGACCGCACCATCTGCACTACACGGCGCTTCCCGAATGGGCTTCGACGCTGGGCATGCTCTTCTCGGTCATGCTCTGGATGCCCTCGTGGGGCGGCATGATCAACGGCCTGCTGACGCTTCGCGGCGCCTGGCAGCGCGTCGCCGAAGACCCGGTCCTGAAATTCTTCGTCGTCGGCATCACCTTCTACGGCATGTCGACCTTCGAAGGCCCGCTGCTCTCCATCAAGAGTGTCAACGCCCTGTCGCACTACACCGACTGGACGATCGCCCACGTGCATGCGGGCGCTCTCGGATGGAACGGATTCATGACCTTCGGCATGATCTACTGGCTGCTGCCGAAGCTCTTCCAGACGGAGCTGTGGAGCAAGAAGCTCGCGACGACGCACTTCTGGATCGGCACGATCGGCATTCTTCTCTATGTCATTCCGATCTACGCCGCGGGCATCACGCAGGGCCTGATGTGGCGCGCCTTCGACGCCACGGGCAGCCTGAGCTATCCCGACTTCGTCGAGACGACCGCACAGCTCATGCCTATGTACTGGATTCGCGTGGTGGGCGGCACGCTCTTCCTCGTCGGCGCCGTTCTCCTTCTGATCAATGTGATCATGACCTGGAGGAACCGTCCGGAGCAATATGAGGAAGTCGTTCACACGGCGCCGGCGCTTTCACCGACGTATGTCGATCCGGATCCGCCCGCGACCGTGCTGACCTCAAACATCCCGTCGGCGCGCAAGGGCGAGCTCTTTCTCGAAGGCAGCTGGCACCGTCGATGGGAGCGCCTGCCGATCAAGTTCACGATCTGGACGACGATCGCGGTCCTCGTGGCGTCGCTCTTCGAGATCATCCCGACATTCCTGATCAAGTCGAACGTGCCGACGATCGCGACGGTCGAGCCGTACACGCCGCTCGAACTCGCCGGGCGCGATATCTACATCGAGGAAGGCTGCTACAACTGCCACTCCCAGATGATTCGTCCGATGCTCGCTGAGCAGGAGCGCTACGGCCAGTACAGCATGGCCGGGGAGTTCGTCTACGACCATCCGTTCCAGTGGGGCTCACGGCGCATCGGTCCGGACCTGGCTCGCGTCGGCGGCAAGTACTCACATGACTGGCATGTGCTGCACCTCGAGAATCCGCAGGAACTCGTCGAGGGCTCGATCATGCCGAAGTATGACTGGCTGCTCGATGACGAGATCGACTTCGACGCGATCCAGACACGCGTTCGCGCGATGGCGATGCTCGGTGTGCCGTATGGCGAAGCCGTGAACAACGCGAGCGAGATGGCCCGCGCTCAGGCCGAGCAGATCGCCCGCGAGCTCGAGGAGCAAGGCGGCTACACGGATATGGACACGAAGAAGGTCATCGCGCTCGTGGCGTATCTGCAGCGACTCGGCACGGACATTTCGAAGCCCCTGCCTGAGGACGCCGGCGAAGGAGGCGGATCATGAGCCTGACAGACATCATGAGCAATGCCGACCTGAGCGTGTATCCGCAGATCGCCATGGTGATCTTCCTCGGAGTCTTTGTGCTCGTCGCCTATCGCACCATCCGGAGCGATCCCAGGGCGATGCGCAAGATGGCCGAGAGCGCGCTGCATGACGACATCGCCGACGTGGCGAAGACCGAAACGAACGGGGGCCACTGATGGATCAGAATCAGACTTCTCCGACGCAGGCCGAACTTCTTGATCATGAGTACGACGGGATCCGCGAGTTCGACAATCCCACGCCGGGCTGGTGGCACCTGATCTTCCTTGGATCGATCCTCTTCATGTTCCCGTACATCCTGGTCTTCCACTTCAGTCCGGGCGGCTGCTCGATCTACGATCAATTCGACAAGGAGATGGCGGACTTCTATCGCGCCAAATTCGCGCGACTCGGCACGCTCGAGCCGAATGCGGAGACGATTGTCGGCCTGTCGAAGAATCCCGAGGCGATGCTCATGGCCGAAGGCACATTCAAGGGCAAGTGCGCTTCATGCCACGGGGCCAACGGCGAAGGGCTCGTCGGTCCGAACCTCACTGACCAGTTCTATAAGAACGCCACGTCCATCGAGGATCTGTACAGGGTGCTTGACGAGGGCGTCATCTCAGCAGGCATGCCGGCATGGGGCAGACAGCTTCACCCGAGCGAGGTCGTTCTCATCACCGCCTACGCGGCGTCGCTGCGCGGCAAGGAGCTCCCGGGCCCGAAGGGTCCGGAGGGAGATCAAATCGCTCCGTGGCCGGACCATCCGATGTTTGAGTTCGAATCCGGGGAAAGCGCTCAGTAGTTCACGCGCATTGCGCCCTTCAACTCGGGCAGGGCGCAGGAGATTGATCAATGGCCACGACGGAGACAACAGGCGCTCCGAAGGCCGGTCCCGTTCTCTCCACACTCAATGAGGACGGATCTCGGAACTGGCTGAAACCACGAGTTTCGCCCGGCCGCTTCCTGACCGGCCGGCGCATCGTGGCCTACGCGCTGATCGCGATCTTCACGCTCGTCCCCTACCTGAAGATGAACGGCAAGCCGCTCATTCTCCTGAACATCATCGAGCGCGAGTTCACGTTCTTCGGTGTGACGTTTCTGCCGACTGACACGCTGCTGCTGGCGCTTCTCATGCTCACCGTCTTCGTGACGATCTTCCTGCTGACGGCGCTGCTCGGGCGCGTGTGGTGTGGTTGGGCCTGCCCGCAGACCGTCTACATGGAGTTCCTCTATCGCCCCATCGAACGACTCTTCGAGGGCTCGCCCGGCAAGAAGCAGACGCTCAAGGGCCCGACGGGTCTGCGCAAAATTCTGAAGCTGGTCATCTACCTGCTCTGCTCCATGTTTCTCGCGCATACGTTCCTGGCGTACTTCGTCGGCGTTGAACAGCTCTTTCAGTGGGTCCAGGGATCGCCACTCAAGCATCCAACGGCCTTCATCGTCATGGCGGTGGTGACTGGCCTGATGATGTTCGACTTCGCGTTCTTCCGCGAACAGCTCTGCCTCGTGGCGTGCCCGTACGGGAGATTTCAGTCCGTGATGCTCGATCGGAACTCGCTGATCATCAGCTACGACGAGCGACGGGGCGAGCCGCGCGGGAAGAAGCGGCGTGCGCGCCCGGGGCAGGATGTGTCGCTACCCGTCCAGCAGGGCGACTGCATCGACTGCAAACTGTGCGTCACGACGTGTCCGACCGGCATCGATATTCGCAACGGCCTGCAGATGGAGTGCATCGGCTGCGCGCAGTGCATTGACGCCTGCGACGCCGTGATGCGCAAGATCGGTCGGGCGACAGGTCTCATCCGATACAGCTCGCAGTCGGCGATGGCGGGCGAGAAGCCGAAGCTGATCCGGCCGCGCGTGATCATCTATCCGATCTTCCTTGCGATCGTCGTCGGGGCATTCGTGGGCGTGCTTGTCACGCGGGCGCCTGCCGACGTCACCCTTCTGCGCGGTCTCGGGCGTCCTTTCGCAATTCTCGCGGACGGCACGGTCGCCAACTCCATCCAGGTCAAGATCGTCAATCGGACGGACCAAGCCGCGACCTATTCAATCTCGACGTTCGGCGTCGATGGCGCACTCGTGCTGCCGCCAGAGAGCAGGATCATCGCCGTCGAGCCGGGCGCCATGGAGACGCAGCCGTTGCAGATCGTGACGCCGAATACGGATTTCGTGAACCGTCGGAAGCAGATCGGCATTCGCGTCAGCGACGGCGGCAGCTTCGAGGAAGACCTATCGTTCAGCCTCATGGGCCCGGGCGGACGCCGGCGGGCCGACGACTCCGGAGGAGACGCACAGTGAACAAGGGACATTTCTGGATCGGGCTGGTTGTCGCGTTTCTCACGATCGACGTGATCTGCGGCGCCGTGCTGGTCTTCTTCGCACACTCGTCGCCATCGCTCGGCATCGAGAAGGACTACCAGGAGAAGGCCGCGGCCTGGGAAGAGACCGCTCGCCAGCGCGCGGTCAACGAGAGGCTTGGCTGGTTGGTCGATCTTTCCATCGGAGCGCCGGAGGGCGCGCTCTCTGAGGCCGCCATCGAGGTTGTGGTCCGCGACGCCGATGGAAGCGAGATCGAGGGCGCGACCGTGCAGATGGAGACCTACCACATGGCGCGCTCCAATGATCGCTTCACGCCGACGTTGAAGGCTGACGGCGGGGGCGCTCATCAGGGCACGATGCGCATCCTGCGCGAGGGATGGTGGCAGTTCGACTTTGTTGTCACGCGTGGCGGCGACCGATTCACGGCTGAAGACAGGCGCTATGTCGAGGGCCCCAGGCGACGCTGATGCTCCTTCTCTTCGTGACAGTCATGGGCGCCTCGCTTCTCGGCAGTCTGCACTGCGCGGGGATGTGCGGCGCCTTTGTCGCGTTCGCCGTAGGTACGGGCGACGGACAGGCGACGGCGCGAAGGAAGACTCAGTTGCAATGCGCTTATCACGGCGGACGACTTCTTACCTACACGCTGCTCGGCGCCATTTCCGGCGCCATCGGCGGCGCTCTTGATCTTGGCGGCGATCTCATTGGCGTGCAGCGCCTGGCCGCCGGGCTTGCAGGCGCGATGATGATCGGATTCGGCGCCATCGTCTTCATGAAGGCGCAGGGCGTCTCACTGCCGCGTGCGCCGGTTCCGGGATTCCTCGAGCGCGCCATCGGTCGAGCGCATCAGTTCGCCGCGGAAAGAACGCCGATCGCACGAGCTTCGCTCATCGGATTGCTGACGACGCTTCTGCCCTGCGGCTGGCTGTATGCCTTCGTCATCACGGCGGCAGGGACGGCGAGTCCGGCGCTTGGCGCCGTCGTCATGGCGGCGTTCTGGGTCGGCACCGTGCCGGCGTTGGCGCTGATCGGCGTCGGCGTGCAGAAGCTCGCAGGACGTTTCGGCGCTCGCATGCCCGTCGCCACCGCGATCGCCTTGATGCTGGTCGGCCTGTACACCCTGGTGGATCGCATGACGCTGCCTCAGATCGAACCGACGCCGCAGGTTCAGGAGGCTTCGATGGAGGAACAGGTCGATCGCGTGCGGACTCTCGAAGCGCACGATGCGGCTTGTTGCGCCGATGGCAGTGACGACAAGCACTGACAAACGCTCCGCCCGGCAGGCCGGCGTCCAGGCCGGAGTTCTCTGCGCGCATTGCGGACTTCCTGTGCCGCGCTCGCTGCTGACATCGAGCAATGAGCATCAGTTCTGCTGTCATGGGTGCCGGACTGTCCACGCGATGATTCACTCGTGCGGGCTCGAGCGCTTCTACGAGATTCGCGAGGATGCGGACATCGACTCCCAGGCGGCAGCGTGGAGCGGGCGCGCATTCGAGGAGTTCGACGATCCGGCATTTCACCGACTGTACTCGCGCCCGATCAGCCCGCTGGAGATACAGACGGAGCTCTATCTCGAGAGCGTCCGCTGCTCCGCATGCGTCTGGCTCGTCGAACGTCTCGCCAGCGCCGTCGATGGTGTGATCGAATCGCGACTCGATATGCGTCGATCAATCGTGCGCATTCGCTGGGATCCGTCCGTGACGTCGCTGAGCGTGATCGCGGCCGCGCTGGACTCTCTTGGGTACACGCCCCATCCGCCGCGCGGCGCATCGCTGCAGAAAGCGCGTGTGGCCGAAGATCGGAAGCTGCTCATCAAGATCGGCGTGGCCGGCGCGTGCTTTGGCAACGCGATGCTGATCTCATTCGCCTTGTATGGCGGCATGCTGCACGGGATGTCCCAGCAGCATGAGCGGTTTTTCATCTGGATGAGCACGGTCGTCGGGATGGTCGCCCTGCTCTGGCCGGGGAGCGTCTTCTATCGAGGGGCTCTGGCGGCGCTGCAAACTCGGTCACTTCACATGGACCTGCCCGTCGCGATCGGCCTGACGGCCGGCGGTGTCTCGGGGATTGTCAGCACACTCAGCGGCAATGGCCATACATATTTCGATTCCATCACCGCGGTGATATTTCTGCTGCTCATCGGGCGTTGGATTCAGCGTCGCGAACAGCGTGCTGCGGGTGACGCCGTGGAGTTGCTGTATTCCATGACGCCGACCTCCGTCTCGCGCATCGACCCGGAAGACGGAACATCGAGCCAGGCGCCGATCGAGTCGATCGGAATGGGCGACATCGTCGAGGTCGTCGCCGGCGAGACCGTTCCCGTGGACGGGCTCGTGCTCTCGGGTGAGAGCAGTGTCGATGAGTCATTCCTGACGGGAGAGGCGCGGCCGATCACAGTCGGCGAGGGCGAAAGCGTGCGCGCCGGGAGCGTGAACCTCAGCGGCCCGCTGCGCATTCGCACTGAAGCAGCCGGCGAGGACACGCGCGTCGGTCGCCTCATGCAGATGGTGGAGGAAAGCGCCGCCCGCCGGGCGCCGATCGTGCGCCTCGCGGATCGCGTCGCCGGCTGGTTCGTTCTTATCGTGATCTCGCTGGCATTGATGACGGCGATCGGGTGGGCAGTTGTCGCTCCAGCGAGGGCCGTATCGAATGCGATGGCCCTTTTGATTGTGACGTGTCCCTGTGCGCTTGGGCTGGCGACGCCGCTGGCGGTGATCGTCGCCGTTGGGCGCGCGGCGCGCCAGGGTATCTTCATCAAGGGCGGCGATGCGCTGGAGCGCGTCGCAAGACCCGGGCTGCTGCTGCTCGACAAGACTGGAACGATCACGGAGGGCCGCGTGCGCCTCGTGGAATGGAGCGGCGATGATGCCTCCCTTGCGCTTGCGGCGGCGCTGGAGACGGCCGTGGCGCATCCGATTGCGCATGCGATTGCCGGCGCGGTTCAGGAGGAGCCCCAGCGCACGCTCGAGAGCGTTCGTCACACGCAGGGCGCCGGTGTGGAGGGTGTTGTTGATGGCGCGTCGGTGGCGGTCGGATCGGTGCGATTCATCGAGCGCTTCGTGAAAACAATGCCATCAAGTGCTTATGCGCGCGTGGAGCGCGACGCGGCGGAGGCGAATTCGAGTGTGCTCGTGGCGATCGATGGCCAACTTCGGGGCGTTGCGACCCTCGGCGATCCGATTCGCGAGGACGCGCAGGAGTCGATTCGGAATCTGATTGACCGCGGCTGGCGCGTCGGCGTGCTCTCAGGCGACCGACAGGCTGTCGTCGAGTCGGTTGCGCACAGGCTCGGTGTTGAATTCGAGACACTCATCGGCGATGCGACGCCGGAGCGAAAACTCGAGGTCGTGGAGGAGGCCTCAGGCGATGGGCCGGTCATGATGGTGGGCGATGGAGTGAACGACGCGGCGGCGCTGGCGGCGGCGACGGTGGGCGTGTCGATGCATGGCGGCGCCGAGGCGAGCCTGAGCGCGGCGGACGTCTTCCTGCGGCGCGCAGGGCTGCACCCGATCGTCGAACTCGTGGAGGGCTCCGATCGGACCGTCCGGGCCATCCGGACGAACATCACCGCATCGCTCTGCTACAACGTCGTCAGCGGCTCGCTCGCGATCGCCGGGATCATCAATCCGCTGATCGCGGCGATCCTGATGCCGCTCAGCTCCCTGACGGTCGTCTCGCTCTCTTACCGCGCGCGGACGTTTGAGGATTCGTCATGTCGGTGATCTACGTCGTGCTTCCATTGGCGCTGGTGATCGGCGCGATCGCCGTGGGCGCCTTTATCTGGGCGGTCCGGCGCGGGCAGTATGACGACCTCGATACGCCGAGCGTGCGAATTCTCTTCGACGATGATGATCCGCCCGCGCGGGCGAGCCCGCCGGATCAAAAGAGCAACTGAAACTGCGCTCGGACGACAATCTCGTCCTCATCACCGGCGAGATAGCCGATGCCCGTGCGATCTCGAATGAGGTCGTTGTCGTCTGCGGCGTCGAGAAACCACTGCACATCGAAGGTGAATTTCGCCGCGTGGCCATGCAGGAAGTAGTTGAAGCCTGCGGTGATGGTTGAGAAGACCTCATCGCCATTGCGATCGGTGTCCGGGATGACGGCGTCGTAGCGCAGGAATGGCGCCGTGGTCTCAGTGACGAAGAGGCTGGCCTGCGCCAGCACGCCCCAGTCAGTCGCATGCTCCGCGTCGCTGCGTCGTCCGACGCCCGCGATCAGTGAGCTCCAGCCATCGCCAGCGAGCGTCAGATCAGCTGTCCACTCGTAGAGCGCCTCCGCTGATTCACCGGGTCTGTCTGCTGACTCCTCAATATGAAATGCCCCGCCAAGAATGGCGCTGAAATCGCGCCCCTGTTCACCCGTCAGATCGCGTAGCGCGGTGCGATTGCCGGCGATCGTCCATTCGGCGCGCGTGGTGATCGCCCAATCGGTGTCGTCGTCGTCGAAGTCAGTGTTCGCGCTGCGAAGGCCATCAGAGAACGCCAGTGATGCGCTGAGGCGCTCAGACGAAAGCGCAAGTTCGACGCCTTGGGAACGGCCCTGAGAGAAGACGGCGTCCACCATGGAGCGGTCAGCCGCAAGTAGGCGCTTGGCGCTGGCCAGTCGCTCACGAAGCAGCGGGAGCTTGAACTGACCCCATTTCATCGAGACGCCGTCGGCAAGCTCCGCGCTGATCCAGCCATCGGAGAGGCGAATCTCGCCGGAATCGCGCTCATTGGAGAGCGTGAGTTTGTATTCGAAGATCTCGTAGGCATGGCCGGAGAACGAGATCCGTATCCGGCGCGCCTGGAAGCCGCCTTCGAAATCGTCGGATCGCTCGTCGGTGTCCCGGATATTCGCGATATACCGAAACTGCACGTGCCCCTGGAATCGCAGCGAGAAGGCCTCGTCCGCAGACTGGAGTGTGAATCCATCTGATGCGGACACACCAGCGCGTTGTGAGGACGCCTCAAGAGCTTGGGCGCGGATGAGGTCGTCGTGCGCTGAAGAGGCGGTCGCGCGCGGAGCGACGCCCAGTAGCGTCATGAGAACGAAGAGCGCCACGGAGCGCGTCATGAGGCCGAAGCTGCAGCGCGTCTGCGTCTGCCCGCGCGCTTCGCAGAGATCGGGAGGATCCAGAGATACGCGCCTGTCAGCAGAAGCAGCAACAGAATGACGCCGCTAGGCAGGAAGATCCACAGCTTGACGCTGTCACTGAACCAGGATCCGTCGTGAAGCTGTTCGATGAGATCTGACCGGCGGTAAGCAACTTGGAGGACGTCCCCGCTGGCGGTGTCGAGTTGTGCCTCCCAACGATTCCTCGCACGGATCTTGACGATGCCCTTGTCAGGGCGCACATCGAGGCGGTCGATGTCATCCCACGTCTCGACGGCCATTTCATCAACGGTGCGTGCGATCTCGAGAATGCGATCGAAGGAGATGTCGAGTTCCCCGGCCGTGCCCCGCTGTGTCGGCGGCTGCACCCATGTCGATTGCTTTTTGACCTGCAGGAGGATGCCCGTCGTCAGAACCACGAGGGTTGGCGCGAGCACGAGGATCGCGCCCCACCGATGAAGCTTGCGACTCCACTTGTTGCAGAAGGTTCGGAGAGGTCTCTTGCTCATGGGGGTCGAAGTGCGCGGGCGGGACTCTCCGCCAGCCACGTCGCCGGCAGAATCGCGATAATAGTACCGCCTGCGATGACGGCCGCCCACGCGTGATCGGGACCGGCGCCCCTCGGCGCGCTATGGTTCCCGCATGATCCGATCCGTATTTATCCTGGTGTTGATCGCGGTGCTGGGGGGTTGCGCGGAGCATCCGGGCACGACGGTGCGCGCAGAGGAGACCACTCCAGTCATGGCAAAGGACGAACGACCGAACCTTTCGGAAGAGGCGCTCCGCGCCCGGTTGACGGAGGAGCAGTATCACGTGACGCAGGAGAAGGGCACCGAGCGCGCCTTCACCGGAAAGTACTGGGATACGAAGACTGCCGGCGAATACCACTGCATCGTCTGCAATGCGAAGCTCTTCGAGTCGGACGACAAGTATGACTCCGGGTGCGGGTGGCCGAGCTTCACCGAACCGGCGACCGGCGCCGGCATCGATGAACACGATGACCGCAGCTTTGGCATGAAGCGGACCGAAGTGACATGCAGTGACTGCGGCGCCCACCTCGGTCATGTCTTCAACGACGGACCGGGGCCGACCGGCCAGAGGTACTGCATCAACTCTGCTTCCCTCGATCTCAAGCCGGACGAGGGCGAATCCTGATAGTGACGCCCAGAGCGTCGCCAGGTCCAAAAGCGAGCAGACCCGAGCGTCGAGTGAGAGCGCTCGGGCCGAAATGGATTGACTCCATCCTGCTCGCGATCAGAGAGAATCGTGGTGTTCTTACTACCGGGCTTCGTCTCCTCGATCGGAGCGTTGATCGCCTCCGGATGGAGACGCGCTTGATTGGGTGCGCGGGAGCGGCGCGGCCGTGGATTCCGCCGCCCCCGCGTTGACTGCCTCGAGGATCAGAGAGCGTCGCCCGATCGCATCGAAGCGCGAACTGCGCCGACGCGCGGACAGGTCGAGGCGTCGTGGCCGGAGGCCGATTGCTGGACGTGACCACGTTCGCGGACGCGACCCGATCCGTATGGAATCGGGTCGAGGGGTACGAGCGCCTGATCGCGAGTGGGCGGGCACGTCCAGAGGGGAGGCCACTGCCTGCGCAATGTCATTCCCTCTGGATGCCTTCCCCGGAACTCGCATCTTCGCGCACTCCCTGAATCTGCCGACGTCTCCTCGCAGTGGACGTCGTACGCCCGGATAACCAGGTCACATACCGCCACGCGGCCGCCGCAGGGGCAATTGACCCGTGCGGAGCCGAGGCGGCGTCTCCTGCCACTGGTGAAAGCGCAGACCCATCAGGAACCGAGTCAGGAAATCCGCGAAAGTTCTTGAAAAGGCGATTGCGAGGAACCTACTGAGGATGGGGACGCCTTCTATGCAGCATCGACAGCACTTTGGCGCTGAGGCCGCGCAATTCCCGGCGGTCTATGACGAGCTCCGCAGGCTTGCGCGCGGCTATCTCGCGCGCGAGCGCGCCGGCCACACTCTCCAGGCGACGGCGCTCGTCCATGAAGCGATCATTCGCATGCAATTCCCGGACGATCGAACGCATCCGGACAGGAGGCTGCTGATCGCCGAGGCCGCGCGAGCCATGCGGAACACACTCATTGACTACGCACGTCGCAGGCGCGCTCAGAAGCGTGGCATGGGCCAGGGACGCGTGCCGCTCGACGACACGCTCGCTCCTTACGAAGACCGATCCATCGATCTGCTCGAGCTCAATGATGCGCTTGATCGTCTCGCGGAGCTCGATCCGCAACTCGCGCAGATTGTCGAATTCCGATTCTTCGGTCGACTCACAAATGAAGAGACGGCGCGAGCGCTCGACGTCTCGCCCAGCACGATCGTGCGCGGCTGGCGCTTCGCCCGACTCTGGCTCCACAATGATCTGACGCGCGGCGCGGAGGCTCATGACGCCTGAGCGTCTCAGCCTGCTTCGCGCGCTCGTGGACGAAGCGCTGGAGTTGCCCGTCGATCGACGACGGCAGATGCTTCAGGCCGCCCAGAGCGAAGATCCGGAACTCGGCGATATGGCGTCTGAGCTGCTCTTCGAACAGGGCGAACTCGGCGATTTCCTCGAATTGCCTGCGCTCACTGACGACGATCCGCAGGATTGCCTGCTCGGGCAGCGCATCGGGCCTTATCGCATCGAAGGGGAACTCGCCAAGGGCGGCATGGGCGCGGTGTACGCCGCCGTGCGCGACGACGGCGAGTTCGATCAGCGCGTCGCCATCAAGTTGATTCGCCAGGGCTTGCATTCGCGCGCGCTGCTCCGGCGCTTTCACCAGGAGCGCCAACTCCTCGCTTCACTCGATCATCCGAACATCGCCAAGCTGCTCGATGGCGGCGCGACGGAAGATGGTCGCCCATACATCGTGATGGAGCTGATCGAGGGTATTCCGATCGATCAATACTGCGACGAACACCAGCTCTCCATCAGACATCGCATCGAGATTTTCCGGCAGGCCTGCAGCGCCGTGCAGTACGCGCATCAGAATCTCGTCGTGCATCGGGACATCAAGCCACAGAATCTGCTGGTCACGAACTCGGGCGACTTGAAGCTCGTGGACTTCGGCATCTCGAAGATGCTCGAGGGGCAGGCGACGGCGACCCGATTCAGCGAACAGACGATGACCGCGATGCGTCCGATGACGCCGGCGTACGCGAGTCCGGAGCAGATACGCGGCGATCGAGTGACGACGTCGAGCGATGTCTACTCTCTCGGCGTTGTTCTTTACGAGCTGCTCTGCGGGCGCCGGCCATTCAAGCTGGACGAACTCGTCGGGTATGAGCAGGAGCGAGCCGTCTGCGAGACGCAGCCCGAACGCCCGAGCACGCGCCTTGGCCAGACCGAAACCGTGCTGACCGCGGACGGCGATGAGCGCGTCGTCACTCCTTCCGAACTCAGTCGACGGCGCGGCGAGCGACTCGAACAGCTACGCCGGACACTTCGGGGCGATCTCGACAACATTGTGCTGCGCGCGATGGGCAAGCACGCCGCGACGCGTTACGCCTCAGCGCAGCAGTTCGATGACGATCTCTCCAGATATCTCAACGGGCTGCCCGTCACAGCGCGCGCTGACACACTCACGTATCGCGCTTCGAAATTCGTGCGGCGCAACCGAACTGGCGTACTCGCGGCGGCGGTCATCCTGATCACGCTCGTCGGCGGCATCGTGGTCAGCACCGGCGCGCTCATCAAGGAGCAGCGAGCCGAACGCCTCGCCCAAGAGGAGCGCGCCAGCGCTCTGGCGTCCGAGGTCCGGGCGAAGCGGGTCGCGGAGTTTCTGCAGGAGTTGCTGGCGACCGCCAATCCCTATCGCACCGGCGAAGATCGCTCGGTCGTTGACCTGCTGGATGACGCCGAAGAGAGACTCGTTGAAGAGGCCAGCGGGCAGCCGGAAACACTCGCAGATATCCGTGTGGCGATCGCGCGAACGTATGCTGGCCTGTGGCGCTGGGAAGACGCGACCCGGAATCTGCGCGAGGCGGTGGAGATCATCAGGCCGCGTATCGCTCCTGAGAATCCTGAGTTCTCCGCGACATTGACGCTCTACGGACGCGCCCTGACGCACACCGGCGATGAGCAGGCGATTCCCATCCAGGAGGAGGCGCTGCGCCTCCGGCGCACGCAATACGGACCCGAAAACCTGCGCGTTGCTGAGACGCTCTGCGCGTATGGCTACGCTCTCTGGATTCTCGGCGGTCCTGAGCGCCGCGGTGAGGCGGAACGCGCCTACCGCGATTCACTCGAGATGTTCGCGAGGCTGCACGATGGGCCAACGAGCGAACACGCACGGAGCGCCTACAGCTTCGCCGCATTCCTCCACGAGAACAGCAACCCGACGGAAGCGTCGGAGTGGTATGAACTCGCGATCTCCATCTATCGAGCCCTCCCCTTCCCTGAAGATCGCTACATGGCGGAGTGTCTGTTCGGGTATTCGTTTCTCCTACACGAGCGTGGCGACTCCGAGGGCGCCGAGGATCACCTGCGCGAGTACTTTCGGCTCACGCCCGATTCCCTCAACGACAATCGCATCAGTCTCGCGCAGTGGCGCCTCGGTTGGGTCCGCCACTTGCAGGATGACGTCGACGATGCGCGAGAGCAGTATCACAGGGCGCTCCTCCGGGATCTCAAGATCGTCGCAACAAGCGGCGATGGTCCGCTGACTGAGCACGCCAGTGATCTCATTGAGAGATTCCGCATCGCCCTGCAGACGGATACGCCGGCGCCATATGTGGAGATTCTCCACACGATTACACTGCAGCCGAAGCTCGTTCGATCCCGCGCTCAGTACTTCTATGCGCTCGGCGACCTTCTTCATTCAACGCATGTCGATGACGAGGAGGTGGCGTATTACCTCGATCTCTGCATCAAACGCATCCAGCTTCATCTGAATCGGAATCACCGGATTTTGCGGCCGCTGCGAGCGCTCCTTGGCGACAGCCTCCGTCGGCTCGGCGAATTCGAGGAAGCCGAGGGGCTCCTCATGCAGGCGTATCACGGCGCCCGCGCGAGGTTCGGCGAGAGCCATTGGGTCACGCAGGAAGATCTCAAGCGGATTCTCAAGCTCTATGAAGAGTGGGAGAAGCCAGAGAAGATCGAGGAGTTCAAGCGCTATCTTCACGAGGCCGACCGATTGGAGACAGGGCAACAGGCCAGGCTTCGATGGCGTCAGCGCGTGGCTTCGAACACAGCACAGATACTCGACGGATGACCCGTCCTCGCGTTCCGACCTGAACTCAGGCAGCTTGCCGATCGGAATCCACATCGGACGAGACGAGCCTCAAGGTCCTCGAGTCGCTCCGCGCCGCCGATGCATCGGAACCAGTCGTTGATGCTCGTCCGCACTTCATCCGGAAGCTCTTCCTGGAGCGCGATCTCAGCGAAGATGAAACTGCCGCCGGGCTTGAGCACGCGCGCCGCTTCTCGGATGACAGGGTCGCGCTCCGGCGAGAGATTCAGAATGCCATTGGCTGTGACGAGATCGACGCTCGCATCCTCGAGCGGAATGTCGCTGGCGCCAGCACAGAGGAACTCCGCGTTCGTGATTCCGCATCCGGTGAGATTCGCCCTCGCCTTCTCCACCATCGGACAGGCCATGTCGAGGCCGATCACGCGTCCGGTCGGGCCGACCTTGCGCGCATAGAGAAGAAGATCGAGCCCGGCGCCGCAACCAAGGTCAAGCAGCGAGTCGCCCTCATTCGGATTCACAAAAGCCTGCGGATTGCCGGCGCCGGTGAATGACTCGGACATCGACGCCGGGAGCTCATCGAGAACCGACGGCTTATAGCCCACGCTTTCAGCAAAAGTCCGTCCGACAGGAAACCCGAACTTCTCTTCCGGATTCGTCGCGACCCGTCCGTAACGATCGGCCACCGCCGCCTGGATCTGATCAGGCGTCATTGCTGCCAGGCGATCGGTGACGGGATCTGCCATCGTCTCTACAGATTCGGCTGCGGCGTAACACGGAGATATGGCTTGACCTTACGGTAACCCTTCGGGAAGAGTTCGTCGGCTTCGGCGTCTGAGAGCGCCGGCACAATGATGCAATCATCGCCGTGACGCCAGTTCACAGGCGTGGCGACCTTGTGATTCGCCGTGAGCTGGAGCGAATCAAGCACACGCAGGAGTTCATCAAAGTCGCGCCCGGTGCTCGCCGGGTAGGTAAGCATGAGCTTGATGCGCTTGTCGGGGCCGATGACGAAGACGGATCGCACGGTGAGCGTGTCATCCGCATTCGGGTGGATCATGCCGTAGAGCGTCGCGACGCTGCGATCGCTGTCGGCCAGGAGCGGGAAATTCAGGGCGACGCCCTGGGTCTCCTCGATGTCGCCGGCCCAGGCCTTGTGATCGTCGAGGGGATCGACGCTGAGTCCGATGACCTTGCAGTTTCGCTTTGCAAATTCGCCCTTGAGGCGCGCCACGGCGCCCAGCTCGGTCGTACACACGGGCGTGAAGTCCTTGGGGTGCGAGAAGAGCACGCCCCATCCATCGCCGAGAAACTCATGGAAACTGATCGATCCCTCGGTGGAGTCCTGAGTGAAGTCCGGCGCGATATCGCCGAGCTGAATTGCCATATTCCTGTTCCTTCCTGTCTGATCTCTCGACACAGTGAGCCGGCGCCAACAACGACCCGGACGCCGTCGGCGTGCCTCGCGAGGACGCCCCACCCTATGTGGCGTAAACCCCCCACCAACGGCGCACGCTACTTCACGAAATTCGACCGGTCAATGACGAGCATCTCTTCCAGCGGACGTTCGCCCGTCAACGAACTCTGGGAATCTCACGGAAGGCCCTGACCGAGTGGAGAGAATCTCTGAACCGTCGAGTTTCTATCATCTGGGCAAGGAGTTCTTCAGATGAGTAGGAGGGGACGAAACGCCCGGAGCGATCAAGGGAACATCAGGAGATGGGAGGGCCTCTGGGCTGGTGTATCGCTCGCGTGCATGTCCATAACGCCCATACTGTGGATCTCGACGCCTCTGCTCGCCCAGGATCAGTCGATCCGGGCAGCTCAGACCTCGCAGAGTTGGGGGCGCGGACCGTTCCGGCCGACGGAGGCGAATGAGTTCTTCGCGACGGCGGACGGTTGCGCTCACTGCCATTCGGCATCGGACCGCTCTGTCGCTCTGCGATCTCCGACGGGCGAAGATGTCTCGCCATATGGAACCTGGCAGGCGAGCGTGATGGCGCACTCGATGCGCGATCCATTTTTTGTGGCGCAACTGTCTCGGGAGATGCAGGCCAATCCTGAGGAGGCGGCGTCGATTGAAGCGGCGTGCCTGAAGTGCCACGCGCCGACGCTGCATCACACGGCGCGACTTCGCCAGATGGATCCGCCCTTCCTCGCGCTTGCGATGGAGAGCGACCTCGGCGCCGATGGCGTGACGTGCACCGTGTGTCACCAGGCGCGGCCGGACACGTTCGGCCAGGAAGACGGCTTCGACGGCAATCTCGATATCGGCCCTGATCGAGTGATCTATGGGCCGTTCCAGAATCCCGAGACCGGGCCGATGCGCGCCCACGCCAACTTCACGCCGACATTCGGCGCTCATATTCGCAGCGCTGGGCTCTGCGCAACCTGTCACACGCTCCGGACCGAGCACGCCGGTGCGCAATTCCTCGAACAGGGCGCGTACTTGGAGTGGCTCAACAGCGACTTCAGCGACCAGCCGCGTAAGACCGATCGATCGCGCACCTGTCAGGAGTGTCACATGCCGGCCCAGGGCGCAATGCGCATTGCGCGTACGCCCGCCGGCACGGATTTCAACCTGCAGATTCGAACGGAAACTCGCGCGCACACCTTCATTGGCGGGAACGCCTTCCTACTGGAGCTTCTGCGAGACAATCGGAGCGAACTCGGGGTCAAGGCGCCTCCGGAGGCGCTCGACACACAGATTCACGCGACGCGCGCGAACCTCGCCTATCGATCGGCAGCCGTCGAGATCAGCGAAGGACGGGTCGCCGGCGGCGTGCTCGAGTTCGACGTGCGTGTTCGCAACCTCACGGGTCACAAGCTCCCGACGGGATATCCATCGCGACGCATGTGGCTGCATGTTCGGGTGCGTGATCGGGGCGCCGTGCTCTTCGAGTCCGGGGCGACGACGGCTCTCGGACGGCTACTGACCGTTGACAATGAACTACGGATTCCACACTTCGACGTGATCGACGATGCGCGCGATGTGCAGGTCTGGGAGCATGTCGCGCATGATCCGTCAGGTGAACCGACGACCATGCTCAGTCACATGACCGGCTCACGCAAGGACAACAGACTGCTGCCGCGTGGATGGCGGGAAGAGGGACCTTATGCGTCGGAAACGCGTCCTGCGGGCGTCGAGACAGACGATGACTTCGTCGCCGGCGAGGACACCGTGACGTATCAAGTCCGGCTACCAGAGAACGTGCGCGATGAAGTGATCGTGATCGCAGATCTTCGGTTTCAGACGATCCCGCCGGCCTGGGTCGATCCGCTCCGAGCGGAAGGAGGCGACCTCGCGGAGCGATTCACGAAGATGTACGACTCGGTGGAGCGTCGCAGCGAGCGCATGGCGCTTGAGACGCAGCGCATGGCGACACGGGCGCAGGATGTCGATGAGCCATGAGCTCCGGCACTCCGGAATCACCGTCGCGGCGGATCCTCCACGTCGATATGGACGCGTTCTACGCGTCCGTCGAACAACGGGACGATCCAAACCTCTGCGGAAAGCCTGTGTTGGTCGGATTCGATGGACCGCGCGGTGTGGTCGCCGCCGCATCGTACGAAGCTCGCGCCTTTGGTTGCAGCAGCGCCCAGCCGATGTCGATCGCGAAGCGACACTGCCCGAACGCGGTGATCGTTCCGGTCAACATGGCTCGCTATCACGAGGCGTCCGATCAGGTCTTCTCCATCTTCGCGAAGCACACGGATCTGATCGAACCGCTCAGTATCGATGAGGCGTTTCTCGATGTCAGCAGAATCTGTCCATCGATCGACGACGCCACGGAGCTTGCGCGCAGGATCAAGACAGAGATCAAGGATGCGACGAGACTCAATGCCTCCATCGGTGTCGCGACGAACAAGTTCCTTGCGAAACTGGCGTCGGATCTCGAGAAACCAGATGGGCTTACGACGATGCGCCCGGAGCAGGTTCTTGAGGTCCTGGGCCCCCTTCCTATCGAGCGCATTCCCGGCATCGGACCGGCCGTGGCGAAGAAGCTGCATGCCATCGGTGTGCGGTCGATCGCGGAAATCCGCGAAGTTGACGTCCGCGTCATGAAGTCGAAGCTCGGACGCCTCGGCGGCGCGGTCGCCGATCGCGCCTGGGGCAGGGACGATCGCCCAGTGACGACCGATCGCGCGTCGCGCAGCGTCAGTTGCGAGGAGACCTTCCAGACTGATGTCGCGGACCGGGCGGAACTGCGGCGCGAACTCGCCCTGATGTCGGAGCGCCTCGGGAGACGCGTTCGGAAAGCCGGGCTCCAGGGCCGGCGCATCACACTCAAGATCCGATGCGGAGAATTCGAGACATCCACGCGCTCACGAACGATGCCCACGCCGGTGGACCGGACGGATCTGATTCACGAGGCAGCGGAGGAACTCCTCGACTCCTGGCTCCAGCACGATGGCCGACCGATTCGCCTGCTGGGCGTCGGCGTCTCACGCTTCGAGACGGACGCGCAGCTGGACCTCTTTGCACAGGAGGCCGGCGACAAGCAGCGGCGTGTCGATCGGGTGACCGACGAACTCGTTTCGCGTTTCGGTCGCGAAGCGCTTCGACGTGGAGCGTCGCTCAGGGCGCCGGAGATCGCGCGCGATGAGGATCAGGAATAAGTGTATTTCGGCGACCAGCCGTCAGCGCCGTCCTTGAGCATGTCGAAGAGCGGCCAGACGGCACAGAAGTCATCGCCGGGTCCGAACGGCGCGTGGCCCGTCCGCACGATCGAGCCGTCGGCGTTCCGATGGAAGACCGAAGCGCCGGGCATGGGCTGACCCTCGGCAGACTCATAGTCGAGCGCCGCGGCAAATCCAGTTTCATGGCCCGAGACGACGCGATATCCCCAGTCGCGAGCGCGGGCAAACTCGCGGGCGACATCTGGAGGATCAGCGGAACAGAGCACGAATGCGGCGCGGTCGCTGAGATGCTCATGCTCGCCGTTGAAGCCGTCCGCCCACATCGTGCAGTACACGCATCCCTTGCCCATGTTGTGCACGACGATCAGATCGTCCTTGTCGCCAAAGAGATCGCTCAGGGCGATCTCGGCGCCATCGAGATCGAGCAGCGTCAGATTCTCAACTGGCTCAGGCGCCGCGCTGCGTCGAAGCTCGGCAAGTTCCTGTCGCAGTGACTGAATCTGCGCATATATGGAGTTCAATCGGTCATTCATGGTGTCACCTCGCCGAGCGCGCGAGACGGCGCGCTCTCTGTCGGAGATGGTACCGCGGCCGAAAAACCGTGAGGAATCAACGGGCGACTCAGGGACACGGACCCCAAAGCCCGATCAGGATCGCGAGATCAGCGCTCCCGATGTTGCCATCGCCGTCGAAATCGGCGGCCCCGGGTCCTGAGTTCCAGGTGCCGACGACGATTGCGAGGTCAGCGCTTCCCACGGAGCCGTCCCCGTCCAGATCGCCGGTGCAGGCGAGCCCCGAGCAACCCATCGTGACAATCTGCACCTGATCGACACCCGCCTCGACGACCGAGCCCTCTCCATAGTCAGACGCATTGAATCGGATGCGGAATGTCGATGAGTTCGACACGCCCGCGATGTCCGACACAAGGAAACTCCTCTCGATCCAGCCGCCGGACGTATCGGCGCCAGTCGGGCCGATGGTCTCGAGCGTCGTCCAATTGGCGCCGTCATCATCAGAGACTTCGACGATGAAGACATCCTCGCCCGGCGCAGAGCCGGCGGTGTTCGAGTACCAGCGCGAGTAGACGAGCGTGGAGTTCGCGTCCGAGGCGTCCATAGCGGGCGACGTGAGAATCGTGGCGCCGTTGTCGACGTCAGTGTTTCCGTCCGCTGGGTCCGTCAGGAAGCAGGCGCCTGATCCATCGAAATCTGCTGCTGGATCGCCGCGATCACCCCCACCGAGAGGAAGGCCGCGCGACCATGCGCCCTCGGAGAGCCCGTCGACGTTCGCGACGGTCCAGCCGAGATCAGCCTCGAAATCGTCTGCAAACGCGAAGTTCATGTCGATCACTTCCGCGGAGTAGAACGACGCTGGAGCATCAGTCGGGGAGCGGTAGACCTCGCCGCTGATCGTCTCGATTTCGAAGTAGTACTCGAGCGTGGAGCCGCAGACGGCGCTGGAAAGCGCCGTTTGATAGTCCACGCCGCCAAGGTGACTGGCAGGCGACATGGTGAACGATGGCTCACCGGAGGCTCTTGCGAAGAGCCGAGCCGTCGTCGAGTCGATCTGGGCGCTTGCGATCGGAAGGACTTCGTAGTCAACCTGCTGGGCCACATCGGTCTGCAGCAGTGTGGGTGGGCCTTGAGCGAACGAGAATCGTGCGCGCGAACCGACAGAAATGGCGAGCTGCTTGATCGCTTCGAAGTTCTCTTCGGCCGTCGGCAGAAGCTGATCTGCAGGCAGCTCAAACCCGCCCTGGAACTGGTTGGCGGGCCTCAACTCGATCGTCCACGAAAAGGCCCCGCCAGATTCGTACACCCAGTCAGTCGCCACGCCGGAGGCGATGTAGAGCTGGTGCGCAGGCTGCGGCACGTAGTACTGGTTGTGCACGGTGAGAATCGAATCCGACATTTCCGTGCCTAGCGTTTCGAGAATCGCCCCATCCGGATCAGCGGGCACATCATTCACGTAACCGTACGGCCAGAGAACAAGCTGTGAGTACGAGTGGAAATCGATGTGTGCGACGATCTCGGGCCGCGCGAGGATGAAATCACGAATCGCGACGGTCTCCGGCTCGGAGAAGGCGCTGGGCCCGCGAAACGTGTCATCACCGGTGAACGGGCTCGATCCCGGCCCGCCGAAGTTCGAATCCCAGTTGCGATTCGGATCGACGCCGAAGTTCCCATCGCCATTGTCGCGCCGGTTCTTCCTCCAGAAACGGTCGTTGTTCCATGCGTAGAGGTACCCGTCCGGATTCACGACCGGGATGATGTAGAACTTCACGCTGTCCAGGCATGCAGTGACCTCGGGATCGACGCCATAGCCGGCGGCGAGATTCTCGAGGATGTACATGACGGTCATGGGGCTGACCCACTCGCGCGCATGCTGCGTGCCGTTGAAACAAAGTGCTGGCGCATCCGAGGGCACACCCGCGTCGACGGTGATCGCCCAGATGTCGCGGCCATCGAGACTTTGACCGATCGACTGCTTGGTCAGCAGCGCCGGATAGGTCGCGACGAGGTCATCGATCCGTGTCTCAATCTGAGCGAGCGTCTTGTAGTCCGCGTACCAGGAGACGCCGCGGAGGGCGTTGTTCGCCTCAATGCGTGCGCGTTCTGCGTCAATCTGCTCCTGCAGATTCTCGACGATCACGTCGAACTCGAGTCCCGCCTCTCGCAGGCGCTTCATGTCCTCCTCGTCTGCGATGTACTCGGCGCCGTCATGGCGGAGGCACTCGCCCAGCAGACGAAGACGGAGTTCGCTCAGCGCCTTGCGCTCGGCGTCGTCATCGGCCTCGACGCGGACGACGGACTTGCCGTCGTAGCGGACGATCTCACCGGGTTTCTGAGCGACAGCGGGTCCTGCAGCCGCGACGAGAAGGGTGAGGGACAGCGAAAGCGCACTGATCTTCGTTCTCATTTTTGCTCTCTCAGTTGCTGAGGCCGGCTCGTTCCGCCAAGAAACGCCGCCTCCGGTTCCGAGTGCAGTATACGAGCCGGAAACGGCGTCCCGAAGCGTTCTTCTCGGAATCGACTGCTCTGAATCACGCGCCGTGCACGTTTTCACACCGATTCCGCGCTTCGGTATAGGGCCATCAACCCTCTGGCGCTGCCTTCTTCGCGCCGGCAGGGTTCTCGGTCCCTGACGACCGACCAACAAGTCTCCCCAGACTGCCTGATACTTCCACGATGACGACGTAGAGGACTGGCACGAGCAGGACCGCGAAGATCGTCGCCGCCAACATGCCGCCGAATACAGCCGTGCCGAGCGCCTGCCTGCTGACGGCGCCGGCGCCGGACGCGACCACGAGCGGGATCACGCCAAGCAGGAATGACAGCGCCGTCATGAGGATCGGTCGGAATCGGAGTTTCGCCGCCTCTGCCGTCGCCTCGACGATTCCCATGCCCTTCTCCTCTCGGTTCTGCATGGCGAACTCGACGATGAGAATCGCGCTCTTGGAGGCGAGGCCGATGAGAAGCACGAGTCCGATCTGCGTGTAGATGTTGATGTCGAAGCTTCTCAGGAAAACGAAAGTGACGGCGCCGAACGCCGCCATCGGCACTGAGAGGATGATCGCGAGCGGCGCTGACCAGCTCTCGTATTGGGCCGCGAGGACCAGGAACACGAGAACGATCGAGAGCGTGAAGATGAGCGGCGTAAGATTGCCCGCGAGGATCTCCTGATAGACCATCCCGGTCCACTCAAATCCCATCGAAGGCGGCAGGAGGTTTCCTGAGAGACGCTCCATTGTCGCGACAGACTGGCCGGAACTGAATCCCTGCGCAGGGGCTCCGGTGATCTGGGCGGACGGATACTTGTTGTAGCGCGTAATGACCTCAGGCCCGACGGTCTCCTGGATCTGGACGAGCGTCGAGAGCGGAATCATGTTGCCCTTGCGATCACGGACCTTCAGGTTCTGGATGTCCTCGATCTTGTTCCTGAAGTTCTTGTCGGCCTGCACGATGACCTGGTACGCCTTGCCGAACGTGTTGAAATCATTGACGTACTGCGATCCCAGATTGGCCTGCAGCGTGGTGTTGATCTCCTCCATCGAAATTCCAAGGCGCTGCGCTTTCACTCGATCGATGTCAGCGAAGAGTTGCGGAACCGACGCTCTGAACGTTGTGTTCATTCGGATGAGCCCTGGCTCCTGGCGTCCCGCTCCAACGAGATCGTCGGCGAACTCCTGAAGCACAAAGGGCCCGTTTGTTCCTCGGTCCTGCAGTTGGTATTCGAATCCGCCCGCATTGCCGAGGCCCTGGATTGCCGGCGGACCGAATGCGAAGACGATGCCTTCCTGAATCTGCGAGAACTGTTGATTGAGCTTCGCTGTGATCGCGTCCGCGTGCAGATCCTCGTCCGGCCGATCATCCCATTCATCGAGGATGATGATCACGAACGCCGAGTTCGGCGAGTTCGCGCCACTGAGGATCGAGAATCCGCCAATCGTGATGTAGTGGGCGACGCCTTCGGTCTCGGCGAGAATCTCCTCGATGCGCGTGTTCACGGCGCGGGTGCGCTCGAGCGAACCGCTGTCCGGAAGCTGAACGTTGCAGAAGAGGAAACCCTGATCCTCCTCCGGTATGAACCCAGTGGGAAGCTTCGCGAAACCGAAATAGGTCCCCACGAGCAGGCCGGCGTAACACAGGAGCGGAATGCCGACATGGCGGATCGAGCGATTCACGATGCTCATGTATCCGTTCGTCGTCCGGTCGAAGAAGTTATTGAAGACGCGGAACGGCAACGCGCGCTTTTCGGGCGAGGGACGGAGGAGTATTGCGCAAAGCGCCGGGCTGAGTGTCAGCGCGTTGATGGATGAGAAGATCGTGGCGATCGCGATCGTCAATGCAAATTGCCGGTAGAGCTGACCCGTGACGCCCGGCATCAAGGACGACGGGATGAACACCGCCAGCAGCACGAGGGTGGTGGCGACGACAGGACCAGTGACTTCCTCCATCGACTTGATGGCGGCAGCCTTGCGATCCATCCCCTCCTCGTCGATCAGGCGCATGACGTTCTCGACGACGACGATCGCGTCATCGACGACGATTCCGATGACGAGCACGAGCCCGAAGAGCGAAAGCGTATTGATCGAGAATCCCAATGCCAGCATCACGGCGAGCGTGCCGATGAGCGAGACCGGAATCGTGACGCAGGGAATAAGCGTTGTGCGGAAGTCCTGCAGGAAAATGTAGACGGAAAAGATCACGAGGATGACTGCGATGAACAGCGTGACCACGACCTCTTTGATGGACGTGCGAACGAAGAGCGTCGTGTCGTAGACAACCTCGTGAGAGACACCCTGCGGGAAGTTCGCCGCGAGGCCCTCCATCTCTGCGCGAATGCCGTCAGCGATCGATATCGCATTCGCGCCCGGAAGCTGGTAGACAATCAGCGTGCAGGTGGGATCGCTGTTCAGATCCGCATAGAGATCGTAATTCTGGGCGCCAAGCTCAACACGGGCGACGTCGCGAACTCGAACGATGGCGCCATCGTCAGTCGTCTTCAGGATGATGTTCTCGAACTGCTCGACAGTCTCGAGGCGCCCGAGCGTGTTGATCGTGTACTGGAAGTCCGTTCCCAGGGGCGCCGGAGTACGACCGACCTGACCGGCCGCGACCTGAATGTTCTGCTGCTGGATCGCATCGAGCACTTCGCCGGTCGTGAGCTGGCGAGAAGCGACCTGCTCCGGATCGATCCAGATGCGCATGCCGAACTCGGCGGCGCCGAAGTTCACGATCTCGCCGACGCCGTCAACTCGCGTGAGCACATCCTCGACATACAGGGCGGCGTAGTTGCTCAGGAAGAGCGAATCGTGCCTCGGGTTCGTCGACGTGAGGTTGACGGCGAGCGTCATGCTCGTCGACTTCTTCTTCACCTCGACGCCCTGGCGCTTGACCTCCTCGGGCAGCTTGGCGAGCGCAAGCGACACGCGGTTGTCCACGAGCACCGTCGCCATGTCGATGTCTGTGCCGACGGCGAAGGTCACCGTCAGATTCATGGTGCCGTCGCTGGAGCAGTTGGAGGACATGTAGAGCATGTCCTCGACGCCGTTGACCTCGTCCTCAATCGGAACGGCGACGGTGTCCTGCAGCACACTCGCGCTGGCGCCCGGATAGATCGCTGTCACCTCGACGGTCGGCGGCGCAATCGGCGGAAACTGCTCGATCGGGAGGATTGGCAATGCGACGGCGCCGGCGATCATTGTGACGAGCGCAATCACCGTCGAAAAGATGGGACGATTGATGAAGAATCGGCTGAACATGTGTGCGGCTGCCCTGCTTCCTTCTCAGGACTCGTCCGTCGCCTCGATCGGCGCTTCCGATTGAGGCGTCTGAGGCGCGTCGTCAACAGTTGGCGTGACCGGCATGCCCGGACGCGCGCGCTGCAGCCCATTCACGATGTACTGCTCCCCCGGCGCCAGACCCTCGATGATGTGGCGCATTCCGGCGTAGAGTCCGCCCGCATTGACCGCGCGCTTCTGCACGATGTTGTCAGCGTCCACCACCATCAGGAATTTCCCTTCGAGATCCGACCCGATCGCCCGGTCGCTCACCAGGACTGCGTTCGCTATCGGGTCTCCCGGAAGCCGGACTCTCACGAAGAAGCCCGGGAGCACTTCGAGGTCCTCATTCGCGTACACGCCCCGTGTGCGAATGGTCCCCGTCGCAGGATCAACGGTGTTGTCGATGTAGTCGAGCGCTCCGACGTGCGGATGCCCCTGCTCGCTGGCCAGCCCGAAGAGCATCGGGAAGTCGCTCAGTTGCCTGCGCTCAGATTTCTCGCGCTCCTCGCGAATCCCCTGGAGCAGGATCTCCGGCATATCGAAGTAGACGTAGATCGGGCGCATGTCGCGCACCGTCGTGAGCAGTGTCTGCTCACCTGCGCCGACGAGATTGCCCACATCGACAAGGTTTCGGCTCACCCGCCCCGTGATGGGCGACCGGATCGTCGTGTATGCGAAGTCCGTCTCCGCTTTCAGGAGGCTTGCCTGAGCGGACTTGAGATTCGCCGCCGCGACAAGGCGCGCTGTTGTCTTGTCCTGCACCTCCTTCACATTCGCCGCGCCAGAACGTTCAAGCTCGATGACCTGCTCCAGATCCCATTCCGCCTGGGTCCGGTCCGCCTTGGCTCGCTCGACATCCGCGTTGGCCTGATCCACAGCCGCCTGGAAGGTCTCCTGCTCGATCGTGAAGAGCAGGTCACCCTCCTGAACGACTGCACTGGGCTCGAAGTGAATCTCCTGAAGGTAGCCCTCGACGCGCGCGCGAATCTCAACCGCTTCGTATGCCTCGGTGTTTCCAGTGAAATCCGTGTAGCCCTCGACTGTCCGAATGACCGGCGTTGTGACGGTCACTGCCGGCGGCGCCGGCGGCGGAGGAACGGGCTGTTCGCAACCTGCGGCCGCCGCGAGAGCGAGCGTGACACAGCAGCCAACCATGGTCTGGGTTGAGAAATGCACGATCGCAACTCCTTCAGCAGATTCTCGCGGCCGGCAGATTCTGGGTAGCCAGCATCGGCCGCTCACCCCCGGTGGTTGTTCCGAGTATACGAGTTCGCTGGAGTCGCCGTCTCCGCGTGCGGGTTAGGCTTGGCCGTCGATGACCCATCGGGAGACCATCCAGAAGCGCATTGAGTTCGAAGCGGATCCGGTGCGCGGTTCGCGATTCATCGGAATTGCGGACAGGGCGGTCTCGCAATCAGATGCGTTCACAAAGCTCAAGGAGATTCGAGGCGAAGCGCCGGACGCCACGCATCATTGCTGGGCCTGGCGCATCAGTGATCACGACACGCGCTGTTCAGACGATGGAGAGCCGCGGGGCAGCGCCGGTCCGCCGATCCTCCGGCAAATCGAATCGCGCGGACTCGTCGAGACACTGGTGGTCGTCCGTCGACGGTACGGCGGAGTGAAGCTCGGCGTCGGCGGACTCGTCCGCGCCTACGGGGCCGCCGCCCGAGCCGTGATCGATGCGGCGGAGATCATCGAGATCATCAAACGGACAGAGCTTTGCCTCATTCATGACTACGAGTCCACACGCCAGGTCGATTCCATTCTGCGTCGGTGGGCGCACGATCAGATCGACTGTTCCTTTGGAGAGCGCGTTCGTCGTCGCATTCTCGTGGAGGAGGACGACGCAACGGCGTTGATCGAGGCCGTCCGGTCGAGCGCCTCGGACGGAATCGACATCGAGCCGATCGAATGACGCGGCCTGCGTCGTGACGTCCGAAGTTATGATCGGCGCCTCGCCTGGAGGATCTCGCCATGCCGTCACAGCCAGATCAGAAAAAGTCACCGCAAGCGCTGTTCGCGATGCTGTCGAAGCCCGATCATCCGCGAATGCGAGCGCTCGTCTTCGTGGCGCTCTGTGCCTTGTTCTTCTTGACGCCCATGCTCGATGAAGTGCTGCAGATTAAACTCGACTTGATCCGCTCCAACGCTGATTTCGTCGTGCTGCTTGCGGTTCTCCTCTTTACTTTCTTTCTCTTCGTGACAGTCGTCGCTGTTGTGGCGACGCGCAGGCGCGATCTCATTACCGCCATCGCGCTGGGGATTCCGTTCGTGATCATGTCGATCATCAACAGCTTCGAACTGGAGGCGATGGGCGGAGCGCACGGGGATCTTGTCGTCGGCGCTTTTTTTGCTCCCTTTGGTCTGCATGCGGGATACTGCCTCCTGAAGTTCATCTTCACGTCACGAGGATCGGTTGAAGACCGACTCTTCGCATGCGCGAGCGCCTATCTGCTGATCGGCGCTTCATTCGGCGGTGTGTACTGCATGATCGAACTCTGGCAGCCGGACTCATTCGTCGACGTCACGGGGAAGGCTCCCGATTTCGAAACGCTGCGCTACTTCAGCTTCGTGACGATGTCGACGCTCGGATATGGCGACATCACGCCGCGCGGCGATCTCGCCCGGGCCGTCGCCACCGGAGAGGCGATCACCGGCGTCTTCCTCCTCGCGTTCATCGTGTCGCGGATCTTCGCGTTCGGGGCCGTGGGGGGAATGGCCTCCTCGAAGTCGCCTGAAGCAAACGAGGAGCAAGAGCGGACGCCAGATGCATAAATCGGGCGTTCGCCCTGCCGCCCCCCGCGGCGAGAGGGTGAGTAATCCACCGAGGAATCCGTCCCGCCGCTCTCGAGTTCCTATTCTGTCATCTCGATTCCGGATTCGTTCGACCCCCTGCAACGAAGGACCCGTTCCATGTCAGATCCTCGTCGCCGTTTCTGGCGTCCCCTGCTCGCGAGCACGGCGCTTCTGTTGAGTTGTCCGCCCATCGTCGCCGCAGAGGCGGAAGCCGAAGATGAGGAGCCGAGGGTCGATCAGGCCGCGATCAGCGCGATCAAGTTCCGCTCGATCGGGCCGGCGCTGATGTCCGGCCGAATCGGGGACTTCGCCGTCAACCCGCACAATCCGAGCGAGTACTACGTCGCCGCCTGCTCCGGAGGCGTCTGGAAGACAACCAACAGCGGCACGACGTACACGCCGATCTTCGACGGCGAGGGATCATTCTCGATCGGGTGTCTCGCGCTTGATCCGAACAACACCAATGTCATCTGGGTCGGCACCGGCGAGAACAACAGCCAGCGAAGTGTCGGTTTCGGCGACGGCGTCTACAAGTCAGTCGACGGCGGGAAGAGTTGGACGCACATGGGGCTCGACGAATCCGAGCACATCGGCATGATCGCCATCGATCCGCGCGACTCCGACACCGTATACGTCGCGGCGCAGGGTCCGCTGTGGCGAACCGGCGGCGATCGGGGCCTTTACAAGACAACGGATGGCGGCGCCTCATGGGAGCGCATTCTCCATATCAGCGACGACACCGGCGCCAACGAGGTCCACATGGACCCGCGCGATCCGGGCACGCTCTATGTCTCGGCCTATCAGCGCCGGCGACATGTCTGGACGTTGATCAACGGCGGACCAGAATCGGGAGTCCACAAGTCAACTGATGGCGGCGCAACGTGGACTGAGCTCACAAGCGGCCTCCCGACGGTGGACATGGGTCGCATCGGCCTCGATATCTCGCCGGCGAATCCCGACTACATCTATGCCGTGGTCGAAGCGGCGGATGGCAAGAGCGGTTTCTTTCGTTCGACGGATCGGGGAGAGTCCTGGGAGAAGCGATCAGACTACAGCACATCGAGCCCGCAGTACTACAACGAGATCTACTGCGATCCGCTTGATACGGAACGTGTCTACACCGCGGACACGTACATGCACGTCACGACGGATGGCGGCGCCACGTTCACCCGGAACCCGCTGCCGGACACGCACGTCGATGCCCACGCGATATGGATCGATCCAGACGACACGCGTCACTTCCTGCTCGGCGTCGATGGCGGCGTCTACGAAACATGGGACCAGGGCGCGACGTTTCAGTACAAGACGAATCTGCCCCTGACGCAGTTCTACAAGCTCGCGATTGACTACGACGAGCCCTTCTACAACGTCTACGGCGGCACGCAGGACAACAACACGCAGGGCGGACCCTCGCGCACGACGAATCCCGCGGGCATCACGAATGATGACTGGTTCATCACGGTTGGCGGCGACGGATTCGAGCCCGCGGTCGATCCGGTGGATCCGAATATCGTGTACAGCCAGTGGCAGCACGGCGGGCTCATTCGCTACGACAAGCGAAGTGGTGAGATCGTCGATGTGAAGCCGCGTGAGCGCCCTGGCGACAAGCCATATGTCTGGAACTGGAATGCTCCCCTGCTTATCAGCCCCCACGATCACCAGCGCCTCTACTTCGGCGCCAACTATCTCTTCCGTTCGGAGGACCGTGGCGACAGCTGGGAGATGATCAGCGGCGATCTCACGCGAGGCATTGATCGCAATCAACTCGAGGTCATGGGGCGCATCCAGCCGCCGGACGCCGTCTCGAAGCACCGTTCCACCTCGATCTACGGAAACTCCGTTGCGCTCACCGAGTCGCCCATCAAGGAGGGCCTGCTCTACGTCGGCACCGATGACGGCCTGATCCACGTGACTGAGGACGGCGGCAGATCCTGGCGGAAGATGGACGAGTTCCCCGACGTGCCGGAGATGACATACGTGAGCTTTCTCGCCGCGTCTCAGCACGACGCCGACGTCGTCTTCGCCGCGTTCGAGAATCACAAGATGGGCGACTTCACTCCATACCTTCTGCGCAGCGACGATCGCGGCAGATCGTGGCAGTCCATTGCGGGCGATCTCCCTGAACGCGGGATGGTGTGGACGATGCAGCAGGATCACGTCGATCCGGACCTGCTCTTCGCTGGCACTGAATTCGGCGCCTTCGTCACGCAGGATGGCGGCGAGACCTGGGTCAAGCTCTCCGGCATCCCCACGATCGCCGTCATGGATTTGGAGATCCAGCGCCGTGAGAGCGACGTCGTCGTCGCGACGTTCGGGCGCGGCTTCTATGTGCTCGACGACTACGCGCCGCTGCGCGACGTGTCACTGGAGACTCTTGAGGAGGAGGCGGAGGTCTACCCGGTGCGCGATGCGCACATGTACATCGAAACGAGCCGACTCGGCATGCCTTCCGGCCGGGGATTCCAGGGCGCGTCATATTACGCAGCGCCCAATCCTCCGTACGGCGCGATCATCACGTACTCGATCGGAGAGAAGTTCGAGACGTTGAAGGAGAAACGACACAAGGCGGAGGAAGAGGATGAGTGGGATTACCCAACGATCGAGGAGTTCCGCGCTGAAGATCGGGAGCCGGAGCCGAAGGTGATGCTCACCATTCGCGATGAGGACGGAGAGGTTGTCCGGAGAATCGCCGGATCGCGCGAGGCGGGACTTCATCGCACCGCCTGGGATCTTCGCTATCCGCAATTCACACCGACCAGCCTGACGCCCGTTGAGCGGTCGCCTTGGTCGCCGCCCGATGCGGGTGCACTCGTGGCGCCGGGGCGATACACCGTCGAAGTCTCGAAGGTCATTGACGGCGTCGCCTCGCCCATCAGCGATCGCCAGACGTTCCGGGTGATTCCACTGAATCAGGGAACGTTCGATGCGGACGATCGCGAGGCCGTGCTCGCATTCCAGAAGAAGGTGAGCAGATTGCAGCGCGCTGTACTCGGCGCACTCCGCGCCGCTGGCGAGGCGGAGGCGCGCCTTGCGCACATCGAACAGGCGATCAAGGACACACCGACGATCGACCAGGCGCAACTTGCACAGTGCAGAGCTCTCCAGAGGCGTCTTGATGACATCCTGGTGTCGCTGCGCGGCGATCCGACACTCGGCCGTCGCGTCGTGCCTTCGCCCCCGTCAATCGTCGGGAGGCTCTCGAACATCGTTGGCAACCAATGGTGGACAATGACCGCGCCCACGCAGACGGAGATGGATCAGTACTCCTATGCGGCGGATGCGTTCCGCGACGCGCTGGACGCTCTCCGCACGCTGATGGAAGATGATCTGACGGAGCTGGAGGCCGAGCTCGAATCCGCCGGCGCCCCCTGGACTCCCGGTCGCATTCCGGCCTGGAGCGAGGAGTGACGAGAGCGGCGATGCGCGATCGCCTGACGCGTTCATGATGTTCATTCCGCTCACCATCGAGTCCACGTGCACTGACGTCATTCCGACGCCGGCGCCGTCCGTGCGCGGGAAGAACCTCGATGCCGGTCTCATCGACTCGCACGGCAGACAGATCCGCGACCTGCGCCTGAGCCTCACGGACCGCTGCAACTTCCGGTGCGTTTACTGCATGGATCCAGATACGCGCTTTCGCCCGAAAGAGGACCTGCTTACGGCGCGCGAGGCGATCGAGATCTCATCAGTCTGCATAGGACTGGGCGTTCGGAGGATTCGGCTCACCGGCGGCGAGCCGACGCTCCGCCCGGACCTTGCCGAGATTATCGCCGGCATACGCCACATCGGTGTCGACGACATCGCCCTGACGACCAATGGCGCGCTTCTCGATCGTGGGATGGCGCAGAGGCTGCATGAAGCCGGGCTCGATCGCATCACCGTCAGCCTCGATTCCATCCGGAATGACCGATTCGAGACGCTTACGCGCTCTTCGACAAGCGCGGGGACTGTCATCGATGCAATCCGGATTGCGCGGGACGAGGGGCTTGACCCGGTGCGCGTCAATGCCGTGGTCGTCAGAGGATTCAACGACGACGAGGTCTTACCACTCGCCAGCCTGGCGCGGGAACTCGGCGTGGATATGCGATTCATCGAGTACATGCCGCTCGATTCAGCGCGCGCATGGGAAAAAGAGAAGCTCGTCCCCGCCGCCGAGATGCTCGAGTTGATCCAGCAGGAGCATCGACTGGTGGACATCGCCCGGGATCGGACCAGCAGCCCGGCGCGCGTGTTCGAGTTCGCGGACGGAAGCCCGGGTCGAATTGGCATGATCGCCTCTGTGACGGAGCCTTTCTGCGGCGCCTGCTCGCGCCTTCGCGTCACCGCCGACGGCAAACTCCGCCCCTGCCTCTTCTCGCTCGCCGAATGGGACGTGCTCGGCCCGATGCGACAAGGCGCAGGAGCCTCGGAGATCCAGTCAATCATCCGTCGCGCCGTCGCTGCGAAGGAGGCGGGCCACCAGATCGCCAGTGAGCAGTTCGTCCAGCCTGCCCGTCCCATGTCGTCGATCGGCGGCTGACACTTGCCGATTCGCCGGGCAAGCTCGTCGCGGCTAGGCTGTCGATCGAAGGAGACACATGCGCATTCGCCGACGACAGCATGAGATGCGTCTCGAGATGATGCCGCTGCTGGACGTCGTGTTCCTGCTGCTCACGTTCTTCATCTTCTCGATGGTGCTGATGGTGCGCGTCGACCTGATGGACATCTCGCTCCCGGCACTGCAGTCCGGGCGCCCATCCGAGACGACGACAGCCGTGACGATCACGATCGATCGCGAAAGTCAGATTGCGGTCAACGGCGACAGTGTGACGGTCGAGGAGATCCCCGACACGGTCCGTCCCCTTCTGGCCGAGTACTCCGACGCGAGGCTCTTCGTCGCGATCGATCAGGACAGCCGTGCGGGCGAGGTTCTCCGCGTCGTGGACATCCTCCGCGCGTCCGATCTCCGCAATTTCAGCGTCGTCAGCTTGCCCTCAGAGACGATCGACACGATTAACGCAGGCGAATCCCCGACAGGCTGAACCTCGGCGATCTATTTGTCGCGCTTCGCCGCGTACGTCTCGAGCGACTTCCTCAGCGTCTCGACCATCTCCTGGTCATCGGCCTTCGTGATCGCCAATTCGAGATACTCGATCGCCTTGTCGAGCTCGCCCTCTGCTTCATAGATCGCTGCGATGGTCTCCAGGACGCTGACGTTCTCGCCGTTGGCGACCTCATCCGCCCGCTCGGCGGCAATGCGCGCGAGCTCGAGGTCGCGCTCCTCGACCGGGAGGTTCTGGTTCATCGTGACGAACCACGCGAGATAATCGAGCGCCTCGATGTTGTCCTGAATCAGCTCACGCACGGCGCGACGCCCGTAGGCAGGGGCGTCTTCCGAAAGCTCAAGCGCCTGGACCTCGGGATTCAGAAGCAGAATCTGATATTTGCTCACGGCGTACTGTCCATTGTTCGACGGATCGAGCTCGATGACCTCGTCAACAAGGTCAAGTGAGCCCTGCCAGTCGCCGTCTCGCGCCATCTCCTCAGCCCGGGAGAGCATTTCGTTGGACTTCTTCGCCAGACGCGCGCTGAACTCGCCTTTCACGATGCGATCAAGTCGACGATCGAAGTCACCGTAGGGACTGCCGACATAGGCAATCAGCCCGTCACGATCGACGATCATGACTGTCGGAAGCCGATAGATGTTCGCGGCCGAGAGGTACGCCTTTTCGATCGCCTCCGTGGGATCTTCAGCAAAGGCGTACGGGAACTGAGAGCCGTTCTTCTCGACCCACTCCTTGGTCGGTGTCATTCCTGGGCGCGGGAACACCGAGATTCCGAGGATGTGCACATTCTCGGGCGCGTACTTCTCAGCAAGCTCCGCCATGTGAGGCATCATCTGGATGCAGGGAGTACACCAAGGCGCCCAGAAGTCGAGCACATAGACGTGGCCATCCTTGAACTCGGTGACGGGGTCGCCCTGAAGCCAGGTGAGGCTGTCGCCGATCTGCGGCGCCTCATCGCCGACATCGAGTGTCACCTGCTGGGCGAACCCGATCGACGCCAGAGAGAGTGCCAGAAGTACGGTAAGCGCGCGAATGAACATGAAAGTCCTCGAAACACTCCAGAGAGCCAGATAACACCGGATTCGGGGGCCGCGATCTCCTCGTCGCCGGCCCTCGTGACTTCTACCGGCAGAACACCGTCACGAGGCAGATTGTTCCGTATCGGTTGGGTAGGATCTCGATATGGACGAGTCTAGTCCACGCTGGACCTTGATTGTGGGACTCATCGCGAGTGTCGCGATTCACCTCGGGGCCGTCGCGCTGGTGGTGGCTGCGCCTGACCAGGCCGAGGGCTACCTCTCTCTCTCTCCTCCGGCCCCGCCGGATCCAAACGACGACGAGGACGAAGTCACGCTCGGCATCGAGGAATCCGACGCCGTCACACTCAACTGGATCGGGTACGACGAGTACCTGAAGCACATCGCAAGGCCGTCGGATATCGATCAGGCGGCGATGTCGCCGCAGCCCAGCGCCGCGACCCCGCAGGTCACACAGCCTGAGCCGATTCCGACGCCCGAACCTCCGGCCGACGAACAGGCCCCCGACTCATCCGAGGTCGCCGAGTCGCCTCGGGCGCTCCCGTCGATGGTTGCCAGCGACACGGTTGACGATCCAGAGGCCGAGATCATCGAGGAGGCCGAGGAGACCAAGGTCGAGGACAAGATCCTCGAGGTTGTCGAGGATGCGACGCCCGCCGAAGAGATGGAAATCGAGACCTTCGAGCCGAAGGAGACTCCGGAGGCGACGGAGAAGCCCGAATCGAAGCAGGAGGATCAGGCAAGGCCCCCGACGGAATCACAGTCGCAGCCCACCGAGCAGACGAACCAGGCCGCGACGCCCTCAGAGAATCCCACGGAGCCAGCCGACCCCGCCGACAAGGAAGCGCAGGCGTTCTCAATCGAGAAGGCGCCGGTGGCTCAGCCGGGCCGCCCACTCGCAGCGCAGGGTCTGAACATCCGGACGACTGTTCCTCGCTGGACGCACTACACCCAGATGACGTCGCGCCCGCGAGATCCGGTCGTCGAGATCTACTTTAATCGGCAGGGTCGCGTGCAGCGTGTCGTCATGATTCGGGACGCAGGCCGTGCAGATGTGAATGAGCCGCTGCTCGATGCCCTCTACAACTGGCGCGCGACGGGCAAGAAGCTCAGGGAGCTTCCGCCGGATGAACCGGGCAAGCCGCCGCAGACGATCAAGGTCGTGCTGCGAATCTCGCTCCGCAATTAGTCCGACGCGTCACCGAAGACCGTTCGCAATCCGGGGCTTGGCGCCAGCACCGCCTGCGCCACGCGGAGCGTGTCGAGCATCGCGCCGAGCAACGCCAGAATCACAAAAAGTGATCCTATGAGCACGATCGCTGAACCCACCAGGTCCAGATGAAGCGTGTCAGCGCCGCCGATCCAGATCGAGCACAAACGCACGAGATCGCCGAACATCGTAATCGCGACCGCCGCCGCCGACGCGATCATCGTCTGCCGATCAACGCGCCCAGTGCGAAGCACGAGCGAGCGCGCCACAAGTTGACGAGCGTTCGGCCGCAGGCATAGCAGAATGAGGATGACGATCGCGCCGATCGCCATGCGCAGGGCGATGCGATCCGGCTGCGGATCCGCGCCGAAATACGGCTGCGACCTGAGCGCATCGAAGTCGACGTGCAACTCCATCAACAGCAACACAAGCGGAATGTAGGCGAGGGCGCCGAGGCTGGCGAGCGCGGACTGCACTCGTGTCGCTGCGTTGACGGGTCGAATGAGCGCGAGCGCCCCAACTGCCGACAGCGCGGCGAACGCAGGCGGCAGAAAGGAGACCATCGCGTGGCTCAGATCGAGCATCTGAAAACGATTCAGCAGATCCGTGAGGCGCAACAGGAGCACGGAGATCGCGGCAAGCAGCGCGCTGATGGACCACAGCCGGAGACCCGCCGCGGTCAGTCCCGGGCGCGAAAGAGGCTGGAATGCGTCGGCGTGCGGATCGACGCAATAGAGAATCGTCGCGCGAACGGCCAAGCCGCACTCAGGACATTGAGATCGGACGGAGAGACCCTGCAGGTCGTAGCCGCAGCCGATGCACGGCAACGCGCCGGTCAGCGCGCTGTCGAGATGGGCCTCGGTCTGCGGCGCATCCGGGCTGATGTTGGAACCGTCCTCGACCATTGATCGAACGAGTCTAGCGGAAAGACCGCAGACTCCTGCTCCCCTATACTCGGGTCCGCCATGCATGAATCGATCCAGCGGCTTCGCCGGAACATCCTGAGCGTCTATTTCGGCGATCCGAAGGCTGCAGACAGGGCAATCTGCTGCGCACTTGCTCGTGGCCATTTGCTGATCGAGGATGTGCCTGGCGTCGGCAAGACGTTGCTGGCGATGTCCCTGGCGCGTTCGATCAACTGCAGCTTCAGCCGCATCCAGCTAACGCCGGACATGCTGCCGAGCGATGTTCTTGGTGTCTCGGTCTTTGAACGGAATTCGGGCGAGTTTGATTTCAAGAAAGGCCCGATCTTCGCCAATGTCGTCCTCGCGGACGAGATCAATCGAACGTCGCCGCGCACACAGTCTGCGCTGCTCGAGGCGATGAACGAGGCGACCGTCTCGATGGATGGTCACGTCCATGAGCTCGAGCAGCCCTTCATGGTCGTGGCGACGCAGAATCCGTACGAGTTCGAGGGCGCCTACCTGCTTCCGGAGAGTCAGCTTGATCGTTTTCTGATGCGACTGCATCTTGGATACCCGGCGCCCGACGACGAAGCGCGCGTGCTGACGCAACGCCCCGGCGGCAAGTCGCTCCATGAGCTTCCGGCGGTGATCTCGAAGGATGAGATGATCGATCTGCAAAACCGTGTGGACGCCGTCGAGCTCGATTCGTCGCTGACTGACTACATCGTCGCCCTCGCCGGCGCGACGCGCGAGGATGATGAGATCCAGGTGGGGCTGAGCCCGCGCGGCTCGCTCGCGCTCTCACAGGCAGCGCGTGCGAGCGCCCTCATGGATGGGCGCGATTACTGCGTGCCTGAGGATGTCTCGGAGAACGTCATTCCGGTCTGCGCCCATCGCATTCTCTCCGTCGGATATCACTCCAGCGGCGACGCGAGCAGCGGCCAGCGGATCATGAAGCGAATCATGCAGGGCGTGACGGCCCCCACCTGAGAATCCCTGGGAGCACATTCCGATGGCGAGACTGATTCGACATGAAGAGACCGGACCCATCCGCATCGATCCGCAGGACAAGCCCGTCTTCATTTGCGCCTGTGGCCTGACGAAGAACCAACCATTCTGTGACGGCTCGCACAAGTCCTGCACACATGAATCGCCGGGCAAGCTCTATCGGTATGACGACGCGGGCGCTGTGATCGATGAGCAGGACGACACCTAGACCGACTCCGGATCCTCGAGGATCACGATGTCCGGGAGGTTTCGGTAGAGCCCGTCGTAGTCGAGTCCGTAGCCAACGACAAAGACATCGGGGATGTCGAACCCAACATACTCCGGCGTAAGGTCAGCCTCGCCCTCTCGCGGGATCTCTTTCCGCAGCATCACGCAGATCCGCACGGACGCCGGATTCTGCTCCAGCACGAGCCGCTTGAGCATGGCGAGTGTGTTCCCTGTGTCGAGGATGTCGTCCATGATCACGACATGACGTCCCGCCAGGTCTGGTGGAAGCGCGCCCTTGAGCGCCGCGCCCTTGGACTCCGTCGTGGCGCCTGGATAGCTCGAGACCGTGACGACGCGCATCGACATGTTCAGATCGACATGCCGAACGAGATCGGCCACGAAGAGAATCGAGCCGACCAGCACCGGGATGATGACGACCTCGTGTGGCTCAGACTCCCCCATCGCCTCGAGATCCGCGCGCAGATCCTTTGCCAGTTGCCTTCCGAGTTCACTGACGCGGTCGGCGATCTGGGATCGCGGAATCAGGACTGTATGCGCAACCTTCGTCATCCTGGGGTCCCTCGACCTCCGGGCGGGGGTGGGGAGATCATAACGTCCGGCGCGACGGCGTCCGCGAGGCCTGCGCGGTAGTTTGCGCCCATGATCACCCTCGACTACGCGAATTGCCTCGATGAGCGCGTCGGAGAACACGGCCTGCCCGCCGCCTCAATCGCCGACGGAGCCCCTGCCGCGACGGCCGCTGCAGGCTTCACCACCAATCTCGAGAAGACGCGCGGCGTCGGTTGGGAACGATGGCGATCCCTCCCGTTCTCCCCGATGCGTGACGACCATGTGCACGCGGTCTCATCGATCGTCGAGCAGTGCGCCGGTCGATTCGACAATCTCATCGTCCTCGGCATCGGCGGATCCGCCCTCGGCAACATCGCGCTGCAGTCAGCGCTCAATCCAGCGACACACAATCTGCTGAGTGCCGAGCAGCGCCGCGGACCGCGTCTGTTCGTTCTCGACAATGTGGATCCGAACGCCATCAGCGACGTGCTGCAGTTCGTCGACTCCGTCGGCGGCCTCGAGCGCACACTCATCAACGTGATCAGCAAATCCGGCGAGACCGCCGAGACCGCGGCCCAGTTCATGCTCTTCCGGCAGTTGCTCATCGATCGCATTGGAAGAGAGAAGCACGCCGAGCACATCGTCGCGACCACGGATCCGGCGAGAGGAACGATGCGCCAGATCTGCGAAGCCGAGGGCTATGTGACACTTTCCGTGCCCGATGGCGTCGGCGGTCGATTCAGCGTCCTGTCACCGGTCGGCCTCTTCTCTGCCGCCATGTGCGGCATCGATATCGGAGCGCTCCTCGATGGCGCCGCCGCCATGGATGAGCGCTGCTCGCGCGCAGCGCTGTCAGAGAACCCGGCGGCGATGCTTGCGACCTTGCTCGTGCGCCTTGGACGCGAACGCGGCAAGGAGAACCATGTGCTCATGCCCTACGCGAACAACCTCTATCTCCTGGCTGACTGGTTCCGACAGCTCTGGGCGGAGTCCCTCGGCAAACGCGTCAACAACGCCGGCGATGAGGTCTTCGAGGGCTTTACACCAATCAAGGCGCTGGGCGCCACGGATCAGCACTCCCAGGTGCAGCTCTATCGCGAAGGTCCGAATGACAAGGTGATCGGACTGATCGAGATCGAGGACTTCGGCCAGGCGAGCGCCATGGAGATCCCCTCAGGAATCGGTGTGGAGAACCTGAGCTATCTCGAGGGCGCACGCTTCTCGAGCCTGCTGAACGCCGAGAAGCGCGCGACCGAGTTCGCGCTCGTTGAGTCGCAGCGTCCGAACTTCACGATTCGATTCCCGAGAGTGAATGAGTTTCACGTCGGCGAATTCATCCAGCTCTGGCAGATCGCGACCGCCTACGCCGGGCTCATGCTCGAGATCGACGCTTTCGATCAGCCGGCCGTCGAACTCGGCAAGCAGGCGACCTTCGGCCTCATGGGTCGGGAGGGCTACGCGGAGTTCCGCGAGAAGACCGACGCGGCGCTGGCGCCGACGAACTTCGTCGTCTGAGCAATCAGCGCAAAAAATACGCCGCTCCGATCGTTTGACCGGAGCGGCGCAACTCCTCCGCGACTTAACTGTGTGGCAGTCTGTGTGCGATCAGCCGAGTAGCTGAAGCGCGTAATCTGGTTGAGTGTGTGCAATCTGATCCGGTGATGTGAGCGAACCTGCGAGGAGATGCTCTCTCACGTATCGCGCAGACTCGTCAGCGCCGGCGCCAAGCGGAGCCTTCGCATCCCGACCAAAGTCGATAACACCGTTCGAAGCGGCTGTTGAGTTGAAGTCGACGTGCTGGCTCGCGTCTGCGAGCGAGACGTCATTCGGGCTGAGGTTGTAGATACCAAGGTTACTCGCCGTTCCAACTCCACCATCGTCGAACAGCTTGACGCTCACGAATTCATCCGAACCGGTTTCGACACTAGACAGGCGGACCCCTGTGCCAGAGACATTCGCGACAACACCTGTGATGTCAGAGGACAAGTTGACGGCATTCGCCAGATCGACGAGCGAGGTGCCAGAAGCAAATGAGAGATCCCGTCCTCCCTCTGATCCTGAGACTCTGATGATGAGTTGCTCTTCAATGGCGGCCAAATCGAGCGCCCCGCCGCCGAAAGAGAGAAACAGCCCTCCGACCTGATCACCTACAACCGGTTGAACGCGTGATCCTGCTGTGAATCCGCCAACACGAGTCTCTTCACTCAGCCGCCGTACATCTCCATACGTTTCGGCCGATGCGACCTTATCGATCGTTCGAATGGTCGCGTCAAGATGACGCTGACGCGCCGCGAGTTCATCGCTCACGGCATCGCTCTTCCCGACTGAAGTCGCCACAGTCTTATCAAGGTCTCGCAGCAGATTCGTCAGCTCACTGAGTTGGCGTGCATCGCCGCGAACGCTCGACACGTCGTCGAGACCTCGATTGATCCGCAGTCCAGCGCTCAATTTCTCGACGAGTTCTGCCCCGCGAGGAGCATGCCTCTGGACTGACGAAGTTGGAACTGTGGAGTCGATTCGACTCATGAGAGGCTCCATTGCCGCTCGCGCCCGGTCGCATCAATCGCGAACCGTCGCGAACGGTCAATCACGTATCAGAGAACGAGTTATCCGAGCAGCTGCAGCACGTTCTGAGGCTGCGAGTTCGCGATGCCGAGCACGTTCGTCGTCGAACTGACGAGGATCTGCGCCCGTGTGAGCTGCGCGGTTTCTTCGGCGAAGTCGGAGTCGCGGATGGCCGACTCAGCCGCAGTCGTATTCTCGAAGGCGACGCCGAGGCTTCGGATCGTGGCGCCGATTGTGTTCTTCTGGAAAGCGCCGATGCGGCCGCGAAGCGAGTTGATCTCCTTGATCGACTCCGCAATGACCGCGTCCGCGGCGTTGAGATCGCCATCGATCACATTCAGCGATTGACCGCCGCCGAGATCCGCGAGGAAATACGCGTTCCCGCCAACGATGGACCGGCCGACATTCCGCGCCGCGACGTTCGCGACACCAACGCTGACCTTGCCCTGAATATCCACCTGCGACGCGAGTTGGAAGTCCGCGCCGCCGCCTGTGATCGTGAGGGCGTTGACCTGGCCGAGATTCAGGGCGTTCGGATTGCCGCCCGTCGTGCCCAGGATGATCTCGATATTCAGGAAGTCCGTATTGATGCTCGCCTCGACGCCCTGGGTCACGGCCACGATGCCGTTGATGGTCGCCTGAACATCCTGACCGAGATCGGTCAAACCGTTCGCAGCGGCAGTCGAGTTGAAGTCTGTATGTCCCGCGGCGTCCGCGATGGCTGTGTCCGTCGCGTCGAGGTCGTACACGCCGATGTTCGCCGCCGTGCCGATGCCGCCATCGTCGACGATCTTCACACTCACGAACTCATCATCGCCGAATCCCGTACTGTCGAGCCGAAGACCCGTGCCCGAGGCAGTCGCCGAGACACCCGTCACTTCAGTAAATGCATTGACGGCGTCCGCGACTTCGGTCAGCTGCGTGCCGGATGCGAAGCTCAGTTCGCGCGCCCCCTTGGCGCCGGCGAGTTCGATGACGAACTGATCCGTCGACGTCGCGAGGTCAAGATTGCCGGCCGTCGAAAGGAAGAGGCCGCCGATCTGCGCCGATTGCGTCACGAGCACGTTCACGTCAAGCGTGTCGTTGAAGCCGAGCTTGGCGCCATTGATCTTGAATCCGTCGATGTCCGCGGAGACATTCGACGAGTCATAGTCGAAGTTGCCGTTGAGCAGTCGCGTGCCCTGGAAGCTCGTCGCAGATGCGATGCGATCGATCGTCTGCAGGATCGAATCGATCTGCAGCTGATTCGCCTCGAGCTCCTCCCGTGAGAGTCCGGCCGTGTTAGCGGATGACGTCACGAGCGATTCGAGCTCATTGAGGAGGCCCGAAAGCTCCTGCAGGCCGCCTTCTGCAATATTGACGACCTGTTCGGCGCGTTCTGCGTTGCGGATCGCCGCGTCGAGCGCCGTCTTCTCCGCCCGGAGATTCTCCGAGGCGATCAGGCCGGCGGGGTCGTCGAAGCCACGATTGATTCGCAGACCTGTGCTCAACCGCTCCAGCGACTGGCTGAGTGCGCGGTTGTTGTGACCCAGAACGCGCTGGGCGATCAAGGACTGCACGTTGGAGTTGATGCGACTCATGAGATCCTCCGTGATCTGCTCGTCGTCGGCCGTGTTGGCCTGTGTCTGTCTTTCGCGCCCGCTTGCGGGCTGTCCCTCAGTTCTGTCTCACGCAGGTGTGTTGTCGAGTTCGTGCGTCGCACGTCCTTGTGCGTCACGGCCCGATCTGCGTCCGCGAATCCGTCCGGGAACTCGCGTGCCAATAATCTCGGAGCGTGCGACGCGCGACTTTCGCTCCTCTCGGACTTTCAGATCAAAGTTGAATTATCCGGACCAATGAAAAACCCCCGCCGGAAGGGTCCGACGGGGGCTCACTGCCGCTTGGTTCCCCGCTTATCACGGAGGATAAGCGGCTGTCACTGAGGTTCGGAAAAGAGTTATCCGAGGAGGGAGAGAACGTTCTGGGGCTGCGAGTTCGCGATGCCCAGGATGTTCGTGGTGGACTGCACCAGGATCTGCGAACGGGTCAGTCCAGCCGTCTCCGCGGCGAAGTCCGAGTCGCGAATCGCAGACTCAGCCGCCGTCGTGTTCTCCATCGAGACGCCGAGGCTACGAATCGTCGCGCCGATGGTGTTCTTCTGGAACGCGCCGAGGCGGCCGCGAAGCGAACTGATGTTCTCGATCGCTTCGGACACGACCGACTGGGCGATCGTCAGGTTGCCATCTTCGACGTTCAGCGAGTTGCCGCCGCCGATATCGGCGAGGTTGTAGTCCGTGCCGCCCTCATTGATGAGGCCAATACCACGCGCCTGGACGTTCTTCAGACCGAGGCTGACCTTGCCGGCGATGTCCACTTCCGGAGCGAGCTGGAAGTCAGCGCCGCCGCCGGTGATCGTGAACGCCGCGATGCCGCCCAGGTTCTGAGCATTAGCGGCCGCGCCAGCCGTGTTGAGGGTGACCTCAACCTGCAGGAAGTCGGTGTTGATCGAAGCCGTGGCGCCCTTGGTCGTGGCGACGATGCCGTTGATCGTGGCCTGAACATCCTGGCCGACGTCCTTATAGCCATTGGCCGCTGCGGTCGCATTGAAGTCGACATGGCCGGCGGCGACCGGGATTGCGGTGTCGGAGGCGTCAAGGTCATAGATGCCGATATCGGCCGCGGTGCCGATGCCGCCGTCGTCAACGATCTTGACGGAGACGAACTCGTCAGCGCCCACCTGATCGCTGATGATGCGAATACCGGTGCCGGACGCGGCCGCGGTCACGCCGGTGACGTCCGTGAAGGTGTTGATCGCCGTGGCGATGTCGGCAAGCGCGGTGCCTGAGGCGAAGCTCAGTTCGCGTGAACCCTTGGCGCCGGTCACTTCGAATGTGAACGAGTCCGTCGACGCGGCGAGATTGATGGCGCCGCCCGTGGACAGGAACACGCCGCCGACCTGGGCGCAACCGGTGACGACAACGTCGACATCCGTCGAGCCGCCGAACGCCAGCTTGGCGCCGTTGACCTTGAAGTCCGCGACCTCGGCGTTGACGTTCGAGGTGGAGTAATCGAGGTTGCCGTTCAGGAGCTTGTTGCCCTGGAAGCTCGTCGAGGAGGCCAGACGATCGATCGTCTGGAGGATCGAGTCGATCTGGAGCTGATTGGCCGAACGCTCTTCATCAGAGAGGCCGGCCGTGTTGGCGGTCGTGGTGATCAGGCCCTCGAGCTCATTGAGCAGGCCGGAGATCTCCTGGAGACCACCCTCAGC
>JANQNW010000026.1 GCA_028279375.1 Phycisphaerales bacterium | reverse complement strand
TGAGCGCCGATGACGGCGGGATGATCCCGGGGCGCACAGGCGGCGCGACGCTCTCGCATCTCTCGGCTCCGGTGCGCGAGACGCCTGAGGGATACCTCGCGATCGACGCCGCGACGCTGCGCGCCCTGGAGATCGAGCGCACCGTGCGTGGCGGGACAACGGACGGCTCGCTGGTCGGCGTCTTCAGCGGCGCCGGCGGGGCGCGCACGAGCATGGGCAAGCGCCTGCTTCGCGAGTGGCTGTGCCGTCCGCTGAGCAATCGCGAAGAGATCGAAGCGCGGCATGCGTGCGTCGCGACGCTGCAAGGCGATGTTCGCAGCGCCGAGTCTCTCAACGCGGCGCTCCGCAATGTGCAGGATGTCGCGCGCATTGCGGGCAGGCTGGGACTGGGGCGGGCGACGCCGCGGGATCTGGTGGCGCTGGGCGGATCGCTCTCGAAGCTGGAGTTGATCATCGAGTCGATCGACAACGCCCCGGCGTTCGGCGCGCATCGGGAGTCGCTCGAGTCGCTGCGCGCGATGCTGACACCGATGGCCGCAGAGATCGAGCGCGTGTGCCTCGAGTCGCCGCCGGCGCATCTGCGCGAGGGCGGCGTGATTCGCGACGGGGTCGACGCCGAGCTCGACGAGGCGCGCGGGCTTCGGCGCGATGCGGGCGAGTGGCTTGCGAAATATCAGCAGGAGTTGATCGAGCGGCACGAGTTGCCGGCGATCAAGGTGGGGTTCAATCGCGTCTTCGGCTACTACATTGAGCTGTCGCGGGCGCAGTCAGCAAAGGCGCCGCCGGAGTTCACGCGCAAGCAGACTTTGAAGAACGCCGAACGCTACATCACACCCGAGCTCAAGGAGTTCGAGGAGAAAGTGACGACGGCCGAGGCTCGGGCAATCGAGCGCGAGCTTGCGCTCTTTCGCGATCTCTGCGCGAAGGCAGGACGCCTGGCGCCGGCGATTGCGCAGTTTGGCAGGACGGTCGCGGAGCTCGACTGTCTCGGGTGCTTCGCACAGCAGGCGAATCGGCGCGGATGGACGCGGCCGACGATGGTTGACGAGGCGACGCTCGACATTGAGCAGGGACGGCATCCGGTGCTCGAGTCGCTGCTTCACGAGCAGTTCGTGCCCAACGACATCCGGCTCGGCACGACGGAGTCGCCCGCGAGCCTGGCGCTGATCACCGGCCCGAACATGGCGGGCAAATCGACTTACATCCGGCAGGCCGCGCTGCTCGTGATCCTGGCGCATGCGGGGAGCTTCGTGCCGGCGACGAGGGCGGAGATCGGTGTGACGGATCGCGTCTTCAGCCGGGTGGGCGCCGATGACGCGCTGCACGCCGGGCAATCGACCTTCATGGTCGAGATGACGGAGACGGCGAACATCCTGCACAACGCGACGGCGCGTTCGCTGATCATTCTCGATGAGATCGGGCGGGGAACATCGACCCTCGATGGTCTGTCGCTTGCGTGGGCGATCGCCGAGTCGCTTGCGAAGTTCGGGAAAGAGACGCGTGGACCTCGCACGCTCTTTGCGACGCACTATCACGAACTGACGACGCTCGAAGAAGAGCTTCCCGGGCGCCTCACGAATCTGAATGTGAGCGTGAAGGAATGGGGCGATGAGATCGTCTTCCTGCATCGCATCGTGCCGGGGCGCGCGGATCGGTCGTACGGCATTCATGTGGCGCAGCTGGCGGGCTTGCCGCGGGCGGTGGTGAAGCGCGCCGAGGAGTTGCTGGAGACGCTTGCGGTGTCGCATGAGGGGATGCCGCGTGAGATATCTCGCCAAAACTCGAAGAAAGCCGTTGCGCCTGGCGCGTCTCAGCCAGGTCTGTTTGAGACTTTCAAAGAGCATCCTGCGCTCGGTACATTGCGTTCGCTGGATCTGGAGCGCATGACGCCAATGGAGGCGTTTGATGCGCTGCGGGCGCTAAAGAAGGATGCGGAATCCTGATTGATGTGCCCAACTGGGCGCATTCATGTTTGCATACATAATCATCCTGATCGTGATGGGTTTCATCTTCGCGTTCGTTACGAATCTCATCGTCAATGGCGAAGACATGCTCGTGCGAACCGGAATAGCCATTGTGTTCCTGAGTGGGTTGCTGAGCGGCGGCACATCTGCAGTGATGCAAGCAGCGTGGGGTATTCAGTCCCCCGGCATCGATCTCGCTATTCACTTCGTCTTCCTTACTCTCCTGACGAGATGGATAGGAAAGATTCCCTGGAAGTTCGCTCCGCTCGTCGCCGCGGGATTTGCTGTGATGATCACTCTGATCGTATTCGGTCTTGCTGCCTGCCTCGGCTGATTGACAACCGACTCCCATGCGCCAAGACTCTGACCCTCTGCCGTCGTCGGCGGGGATTGATCACAGACGCATGACGGAGCCGGCCCCATGCTTGACGCGGCATTCCTCGAGAAGAAGTTCAGCCAGTCGCTCGATTACGACGCCTACCTGGCGACGGGCAAGCCCGAGCACCAGGAGGCGTGGACGAAAATCTACAACCAGCTCGCGCTCACGGATGAGCAGAAGACGCTGATCGGCGGATTCACGCGCGAGATGCAGGTGCTCGTCGTCAGCGGCACGTGGTGCGGGGACTGTGTCGCGCAGGGGCCGATGCTGCAGCGGATCGCGGAGGCGAATCCGGGCGTCGTCCACCTGCGATGGGTCGATCGAGATGAACACGCAGACCTCGCCGAGCGGATCAAGATCAACCAGGGATTGCGCGTGCCGAACGTGCTTTTCATGGCTGAGGACTTCGAGTTCGTGAGCATGCTGGGCGACCGGACGATTTCGCGCTATCGGGCGATGGCGGCCAAGCAGCTTGCCGCCGCCTGCCCCCTGCCGGGCGCGCCGGTGACGGACGAGGAACTGAACGCGACCACGCAGGACTGGCTTGATGAGTTTGAGCGCGTGCACCTGCTGCTGCGCACGTCGACGCGCCTGCGTCAGAAGCACGGGGACTGATTCGTGAGCGAGATCAGCGGTATGGAACTGTTGTCAGCCGAGGGCCTTCGATCGAAGTTCGAAGAGGGCGAACGCTTCGACGCATTTGTTGATCGCGCTTCGAGCGAGTTCAACACGAGCGCGTGGGGCGAGCGCCATGGCCTGCTCGAACTCACAGAGCCGCAGCGGAACATCGTCGGCGACTTCGGTCGCGATATGAGGATCCTTTGCGTGACGGGGCCCTGGTGCGGCGACTGCGCCCTGCAGGGCGCAGCGCTACAACGCATCAGCGAGGCGAACCCGGAGCGTGTCGATCTGCGCTTCTTCAATCGGAATGAGCACGCCGAGCTCATCGTGAAGATGCCGATCTGCGGCGGTTTTCGCGTGCCGGTGACGATCTTCTGCGCCGAGGACTTCGAGCCCGTGTCGAGATTCGGCGATCGGACGCTCAGCCGGTATCGCTCGATCGCGCGAAAGGCGCTCGGCGAGGCGTCAAACGTGCTGGCGCCGCCTCCGGCTGACCCGGTTCGAGAGGTGCTCAGCGAGATGCTGGCAGAGGTAGAGCGCGTGCAGCTGCTGCTCCGGCTCTCGACGCGATTGCGCGAGAAGCACGGAGACTGATCAACTCGACGGCTCGTACGTCGCCAGGATGCGCTCGACAAGTCGATCAAACTCGTCGCGCAGATGCTCATGCGCAGCGCCGGTTGCGGCGCCGTTGAATCCACTATGAACAGCTTCGACCGTGCCATCGGCGTTGACGAAGATGGTCGTCGGATAACTCTTGACATCCGAGAGATCCGGAAGCGTCTCCGCGACTTCACTCTTGCGGCTCGTATTCGTCACGAGGATCTTCCAAGGAAGGTCGTAGCGCTCCTTGAATCGACGCACCTGCTCTTCGTTGCGCGCCTGATCCTGCGTGTGCTCGCAGGCGATGCCGAGAAACTGCAGGCCGCGGTCGTGGTGCTTCTCGTAGAGTTCGCGAAGCAGCATCGCTTCCTCGTTGCAGTTGGGGCACCAGGTGCCGAAGACGGTGACAATGGTCGGCTTCCCTGCGTAGGGCGGCTCGTTGAGCGCATCAATGTGGAGCTTGCCGTCGTCTGAGGTGATGCTCGTCAGGGAGAACGGGTCGGGCATCTCGAAATCGCTGTCGGCTTTTTCTGCGACGAATGGATCGACCCAGTGATTGCCGGAGTAGAAGGCTCCCTCGAGCACGCCCTCGGCGTTGAGCTTGCCGTCGAAGAGAAATGCGTGGGCGCCGTCGAAGACCGAGAGGCGCATTCGTGAACCATCCACGCCGCCGGCGAGGAAACGGTAATCGCCGAAGGTGGGCTGGATCGTGCCGTAGAGATTGCCGGCGAGATCCTGTTCGAAGCTGCCCTTGGCGATTCCGTCCTCTTCGAAGCGCATGGCCCAGTGTCCGGAGAAGTCGGCGCGCTCCATCTTCTGGGGGCGACCGGGGGCGCTGAAGAGGAACTCGTTGCGCGGCTCGGGGACATGTCGGGCGAAGAGCGCGAGCACGCGCTCCTTGCCGTCGCGCACGGTCTTGCGCCATTCGCCGACAAGCGTCGAGTGATAGTCGAAGTTGGCGGTGATGCGGGAGTCGTAGTGCGGGAAGTCGATCGTCAGGCTGGCGCCGCGGCGTTTGACGTCGATTTCGATGCGCTCGGCGCCGTTGCGGATCTCTCCCTTGCTGGCGCCCTGGACGTTCGCGATTCCAAGAAGGAACGGAATCTCGCGCGTCGGATTCTGTTCATCTCCGATATTCAGGCTTGCGCGATACCACAGGAGGTCGCCATCGGCGGCGGCCACCGGCGTGGCGAGCAACGAGACCAGAGTCAGTGCGACAAGCGGAAGGAGCTTCATGATGCCTCCATCAAGGGATGCGGCGCAGAAACAGGACGCGTCTACGAGTGTAGACGCGTCCTGAGGGTCATCTGTTCGGCAGATCCGAGGATTGAATGCTGAAACTCAATCGCGGCTGGCCATCATCCGGATCATGTCGACGCAGCGTTGGGCGTAGCCCGCCTCGTTGTCGTACCAACTGAGCACCTTAAAGAAGCGATCGCTGAGCTGGATGCCCGCCTTGGCGTCGTAGATCGAGCTGTGCGGATCGCCGATGAAGTCACTGGAGACCACCTCTTCCTCGGTGTAGTCGAGCACGCCCTGCATGGCGCCGTTGGCCGCGGCCTTCATGGCGCTGTTGATCTCCTCGAGGCTGGTGGCCTTGCCGGGACGGAACGTCAGATCGACGCAGGAGACGTCGGCGGTTGGCACGCGATACGCCAGGCCGGTGAGCTTGCCCTTGAGCTCCGGGATGCAAAGGCCGACGGCCTTCGCGGCGCCGGTGCTCGCCGGGATGATGTTCATGTAGCCATTGCGCCCGCCTCGGAAGTCCTTCTTGCTCGGACCATCCTGCGTAGGCTGCGTGGCGGTGACAGCGTGGATCGTCGCCATGAGTCCTTCTTCGAGGCCGAACTCATCGTTGATCACCTTGGCGACGGGCGCCAGGCAGTTGGTCGTGCAGCTGGCGTTGGAGATGATCGTGTCCTTCGCCGGGTCGTAGAGCTCGTGATTCACCTTGTAGGCGAAGGTGCCGATCTTGTCGGGGTCCTTCGTCGGCGCGGAGATAAGCACGCGCTTGGCGCCGCCGGCGAGATGCTTGCTGGCGCCTTCGTGTGTGGTGAAGAGACCGGTCGACTCGATGACGTAATCAACGCCGAGATCGCCCCACGGGAGATTCGACGGGTCGCGCTCGGCGAAGGTCTTCGTCGTCGAGCCATCGACGGTGAAGCTGTTCTCCGTAGTCGAGAACTCCTTGCCGAAACGGCCATGCACGGTGTCGTACTTGAGGAGATAGGCGAGGTTGTTGGCGGGCACGAGGTCGTTGACGGCGACGATCTCGATATCCGTCCCGGCGCAGAAGCGATAGACAAGGCGCCCGATGCGCCCGAAGCCGTTGATTCCGATGCGAATGGCCATCGCGGTTCAACTCCTCTCTCACGCGCACGCGAGTGCGGTGTTTCGTGTGGCGACGCCCGTGGTCTGCGACCGGGGGCGTTGGTGGTTCTGGTATGCGCCGGCGGCGGTCAGCCGGTCGTTGATCGGAGGCGGCGCTTCGATCAGGATTTCATCATATCGACGAGGATATCCAGCCCCTGCTGGAGCTTCTCCTCGGCGACGGCGTAACTGATTCGGAAGTGGGTGTCCCGGCTGCTGAAGACGCCGGAGGGAATGGTCAGCACGCTCTTGGCGATTGCCTGCTCGCAGAACTGCTGACCGGTCAGGCCCAGGCGCTCCGGGACCTCCGGGAAGACGAAGAAGGCGCCGCCGGGGCGGGCGACCTCGGTGACCTCGCCCAGGCGCTCGACGACGAGGTCGCGGCGCTTCTGGAAGCGCCTGACGGTCTCGGCGGGATCGCAGGCGAAGGACTCCAGACATCCCCACTGCGCGATGGATGGTGAGCAGACGAAGGTGTACTGCTGACACTTGGCCATCTCATTGATCAGGCGCTGGTGACCTGCCGCGAATCCCATACGCCAGCCGGTGCAGCCGTAGGTCTTTCCAAACCCGCGCACGAGGAGGACGTTTTCGAGTGAATCGGGCAGTCGCGCCGGGCTGGGCGCGCGTGTTAGTCCGGGCTCGCGCGCATCTTCGTACGTGAACTCGTCGTAGATCTCGTCGGAGATCAGGATGACGCCCTTCTCGCGGCAGAGATTGAGGAGGTCCGCGCATTCGTCGCGCGTGAGCACGACGCCCGCGGGGTTGCTCGGCGAGTTCACGAGCACGGCCTTCGTGCGGCTTGTGATGAGCGGTTCTACGCGCTCGGTGTTCATGCGGAAATCGGGATACGTCTCGCAGCGGACGGCCTTGCCGCCGAGGAGCTCCACCAAGTGCGGATACGCCACGAAGAAGGGATCGGGAACGATGACCTCGTCGCCTTCATCGAGGAGCGCGAGGAAGGCGAGGTTCAGGGCGCCGAGCGTTCCACTACTGATGATCGCGCTGACGTCATCGGAATCGGCGCCCCAACCGACGTCGTCCTGCACGAGAGCGCGCACGCGGTCGTTGAGTTCGCGGATGCCCTGCGTGACGGTGTAGCCGTTGCGGTCTTCTTCGATCGCGCGAATGGCGGCCTGTTTCATGGGCGCCGGCGTCGGGAAGTCGGGCTGTCCGATCGAGAGGTCGATCGGGTCCTTCAGACTCGCGGCGAGATCGAAGATCCGGCGGATGCCGGACGCCTGGACGCCCAGCGATCTCTTCGAGAGCAGCCGCTCGATATTCGTGATGGGATTCCCAGTCGCGACACCCACACGCACACCTCATTCCCGTGTTGGAGGACCCGGCCTGATCGCGCCATTCGCTCGCTGGCGTCGCCGGCCGGCTGGCCCTGATTATCCGCGCGCCGCACGGCGGGTTCAACCAAGCGCGCGGGCGGTCTCGATGCAGCGCGGAGCGTCGCGTTAGGATGGCCGGCCTCGACGATTCCGCAAACGAGTCACCAGGCAGGGACGCATCCGATGGATTTCTACTACCACAGCTCAGATGACGAGGTGCTCGTGATTCGCGCTGACGGCGGGCTGAACAAGCAGACGGCCGAGCAGTTCATCGGAGAGATCGGCGCCCTCATCGACGGCGGGGTCGACAAACTCATCATCGATTGTGAGAGATTGACGTACATCTCGAGCTACGGGCTCGGCATCCTCGTGCGGTTTCACAAGAAGATGGTCGAGCGCGGCGGCGACGTGAAGCTCGCGGGCGTGCCGGGACTGGTGGCGCAGGCGATGCAGCTCGCGCGGCTGGACCGGCTGCTGAACATCTATCCGGATGTTGAGAGTGCCCGCGCGGCGTTCGGGAACGGCACGGCGTAGAGGCCCGGCTGGCGAGGCGTGATCGGTCGATCAGCCGCCCTTGGCGTCAGTCTTGGGCAAATGCAGCGCGGTGCGCTTTTCGAAGTCGACGTTCTTCGTCTCCTTCAGCTTCTCAATTCGCTCGGCGCGCTTGAGGACGGTGCGCTCCTGCTTCAGGTTGCCCGCGGTCTTGAGGCTGCGGTCGAGGCTCATGGCTAGCGATCCTTTCCGAACGAAGGCCGCCGGCGAGATCGAGTCGTCGGGACCATCGAGTGCGATTCACATCAGAGCGGCGTCCACCCGGTCGGCCGCTAGAAGTAATTCCCCTTGACGAAGTAGGCGCCACTGAAGTCGCCTCCTCGTTGCTTTGTCCTCCAGATCCGACCGAGCTCCAGGACATCCTGCCTGAGCTTGACGGCCTCCGGGGAACTGAGCGTCTCCCTGGGGAAGCCCCGCAGGATAACGACCGGGATGAGCGTTTGTCTACGGCTTCGGATGGCGACCGCCGGGAGGCCGCGATCACGCAGGAACTCGGCCGCCCGCTCCGCCTTGTCCCGCTCGAAGCTGGCGACGAGCAGGTAGTTGAGGTTCGGATCGGGGCGGTCAGCGGCCGCTGCGGCGGGCGTCGTCGCGGGTTGGGTCGCCGGCTGAGCGGTCTCATCCTGCTGCCGGGCCTGACGATCGCGGGCGGATCCGTTCGAACCGGCGACCTGTCGTTGCACCTCGAGCCCCTGGTTCGCGGACGCGCGGGCGGGCAAGAGATCGGGATTGACCTCCTGATTGAGATAGTCGGTGAGGACAGGGTCGTCGGCAGGCGTGACTCCGGCGCCGGCTCGCTCGGCGGCCCGGCTCTCGGCGCCGCGCTGGGCGGCGAGGTAGCCGCCAGTCCATCCGAGCACGAATATCGCGAGGGCGCCGGCGGCTGCGAAGTAGAGGTAGCCGAATGGAATGCGGAGCGTGCGAGCTGGACCGGCGTGGCGCGGGGCCTCGGCGGGCTCCTCGGCGCCGGTGACGGAGCCGATGGTGCGCGGGCGGCTGAGCGTCGCCTTCGTGCGATCGTCGAGGAGTTCAAGCAGCGCTGGTCCGCGGTGTCGGGGGGACATGGGAGGCGAGTATACCTCTGTTAAGGAATCATCGGTCCTGTCCGGCGCCTTCGGCGATCGCCGAGGCGATCGCGTGGGTCTCGACATGGCTGATGGAGAGCCACCATGCGTCGATTCCGAGTTCGTCGGCGATTTCGCGGGCCTTCCCTGAGAGACGGACGATCGGGCGGCCGCTTGGTTCGAGCGCAACCTCGATATCCGTCCAAGCCATGCCGTGACGCCAGCCGCTGGCGAGCGCCTTCATGACGGCCTCCTTCGCTGCGAATCGACCGGCTAGGTGCTCGAGCTCCCGCTTCTTGCCGAGGGCGTAATCCCGCTCTCCCTGCGTGAAGCAGCGATCGAGAAAGCGCTCCTCGTGACGCGAGAGCATCTCCCCGATGCGCTGCGTCTCGACGAGATCGACACCATGTCCGACGATGGCCATGACCTGATGCTACGGCCTGCCGCTCCCGTCTACCATTGAGCGGTATGAGCGAGTCCACCCAAGAGCATCGAGCGAGCGCCGCGACGAGTGAGCGGTCCTCCACCGTTCGCTGCTCGATCCTGACGATCTCCGACACGCGAACGCGGGAGACAGACGACGGGGGCGACCTGATCGAGTCGATTCTGACGCGCGATGGTCACGAGATCGTTCGGCGCGAGATCGTGCGCGATGACGCCGACGCGATCGATGGCCACCTCGGGCTGGCGCTTGCCGATGAGCGCGTGCAGGCCGTGCTGACAACTGGCGGAACGGGCGTTGCGACGCGCGACTCGACGATTGACGTTGTTCGGCGGCGACTCGATCCGGAGCTCGAGGGATTCGGCGAGCTCTTCCGGATGCTGAGTTATCACGAGGTGGGCGGCGCCGCGATGCTGAGCCGGGCGACAGCGGGCGTGATGCGCCGGCGCGCAGTCGAAGGCGAGCGCGGCGCAGGCGTGCTGATCTTCTGTATGCCGGGATCGAAGAACGCGGTGGAGACTGCGATGGAGAAGCTCATCGCGCCGGAACTGAGTCATCTTGTCTGGGAGCTCACGCGCTAGCGGCGCTTACGTGCGATCGCGCTTGATGACGACGGCGGTCAGGTCGTCATCCTGTTCCGTGCCCCCGGCATAATCGAGCACATCCTGATAGAGCCTGTCGATGAGATCCTGCGCGGACGCGTCGGCGTGATCAGCGACGAACTGCTCGAGCCTCTGCAATCCGTATTGGCGACCTGTTGCGTCCGCCCATTCAAAGAAGCCATCGGTGAGCATTATGAGGACATCGCCGGGCGCCATGTCATGACGGCGCGCGGGGCCGTAGCCGAAGTCCGGCATCACGGCGAGCGGAACACCTTGTGCGGCGAAGACCTCGACCTCACCAGTCTTCGCGTAGTAATGCAGGATGGGTCCATGCCCGGCGGAGAGGAGATCGACGGCGTTGTCGTTCGTGTCGAGCAGCGCCACAACGAACGTGATGAACCGATCGTCAGGGAGATCAACGACGAGCAGATCGTTGATGCGATCCATGAGCTCGCCGAGATCATCGCCACCGGTGAGGCTGGCGCGCGAATAGGCCCGGCAGACGGCGGTGACGAGGGCGGGACCGACGCCGTGACCGGTGACATCGGCAAGGCTCAGGGCGACGCGCCCTTCGGGAAGCGCCTGCCAGTCGAAATAGTCGCCTCCGGTCTCATCGGCAGGGAGGTTCCAGCCGGCGATGTCGTAGCCGGGCGCTTCCGGGGGTTGCTTCGGGAGCAGTCCCTGTTGAATGCTGCGCGCGATGTCGAGATCGCGTTTGATCTTGTCCATCTTGCGCTGCGTTTCAGCTTCGTTCAGCGCCGCGACGACGTGATTGCGGATCTGCGCTGCGAGCAGGGCGCACGACGCGGCGCCGGCGAGGATCATGAAGGCGTAGGTCGCGTAGATCTGCATCGTCAGCGCGCCTGGATGATCATCGACCGAGTAGTTGGCCAGCGTGTACGTCCACGCGGCAAGAAACCCGCCAGCGCTGACGACGCCGCCGACGAGGCAGAGGCGCGGACGCAGGCGGAGCGTCGAGAGGATGATGAAGATGAGGTAGACGAGCAGCGCCGGGCCCGAGAGGGCCTTGTACGGGCCGATGTGCGGCAGATTCATCGATACGAAGATCGCGACGGTCGGCAATGCGCACTCAAAGGAGAGCGACGCCGTCCAGATCCAGTCGGGTGGAACGCGCTGCCGCTGGGCAGCGAGATGAATCATGCGCAGGAGGACGCATTCGACGGCGATCGCGATGCCGAGAATGACGATCGCCCACCATCCCCCCTGCAGCGACCGTCCGCCGTCGTCCCCGGTCGCGGCGAATTCGCGAAAGACCACGAAGAGCACCATCGCGACGAGGACGCCAATGACGGCGCGTGTGCGTGTGCGCTCGCTTCGCAGCGCCGCTTCTGCGAATGCGTGCGAGTTGATTTCCCTGAGCGTCATTCGCGCGTCTCCCGAGCATCGCCCTGACCAGGCGGGAGGATACCCGGAGCGGCGCAGGCCGGCCGGCGCTGCGCTTCAGGAGTCGGAAGACGATTTCTTCTTCTTCGAATCGGCGCCGGACTTCTTCTCAGGCTTCTTCGAGTCAGATTTCTTCTTGTCGCCTGCCGTGTCCGACTTCGATTTCTTGTCCGCCTCGGCGCCCTTCTTGTAGGAGTCCGAGCGGTAGTCGGTCTCGTAGAAACCGGAACCCTTGAAGATGACCGCGGCGCCCGTCCCGATGAGTCGCTCGAGCGCGAGCTTCCCGCAGGCGGGGCACTTGCGCTTGACGCTGTCACTCATCGACTGGAAGAGTTCGAACTCGTGGCCGCAGGCATTGCAGCGATAGTCGTACGTCGGCATCGCTGATCAACCCTCAGTGGAAGCGTCACCTGTGCCAGCGTCTTCCTGAGACTCGGCTGCGCCTGCGACGACGACCTTTGCGGCGCGCAGCACGCGATCGCCCATGACGTATCCGGGCTGAACGACACGCGCGACGCATCCGGGCTCGACGTCTTCCGTCTCAACCTGCTCGACGGCCTCGTGCGTCAGCGGATCGAAGAGATCACCCACTGCCGGCGTGTTGGTCTCAACGCCGTGTTGCGCGACGGCGCGCAGGAGTTCGCCCTTGATCATCTCCACGCCCTGGAGAATCGTATTGGCGTTGACCGACTCGGGATCCTGCTTCAACGCGAGGTCGAAGTAGTCCACGATCGAAAGGACGCTCTGCAGCACATCGGCCCCGCCGCCCCTGCGCGCCTCGATTTCATTCTGGCTGGCGCGCCGACGGAAGTTCTGGAAGTCGGCGAGAGCGCGCTGATACTTGTCGTGAAACTCATCACGTTCCGCCTGCAGGCGGGCGACCGGGTCGTCATCGAGTTGATCATGCTCTTCATGGCCGACGGCCTCGAGTTCCTGATCCTCGACTTCGATTTTTCTCTCCTTCGGGCTCATGCGTTGTGATCCTCTTCCGCTTCAGCCTTCTTCGAGCGGTCGGCCTTGGGGCCGCTGAACATTTCCTTGAGTCTGTCGATGAATCCGTGGCTCTCCGGAAGGACGTTGACATCCTCCGTTTCAGCGAACTCGCGGAGGATTTGCTTCTGCTTGTCGGAGAGCCTGGTCGGCGTTTCGATCTTGAGCGCGACGATGAGATCGCCTCGATCGCCGGTCCTGAGATTCGGCAGCCCGCGCCCTTTGATCTTGCGGATGGCGCCGTACTGCGTGCCCTTGTCGATCTTGAGCGTGGCCGGGCCGTCGAGCGTCGGGGCTTCGATCTCGGCGCCGAGCGCCGCCTGCGTGAAACTGATGGGCATCTCGAGGATGAGATGGTCGCCTTCGCGCTGGAAGAACTCGTGCTCGCGCACGCGCACAACGACGTGCAGATCGCCGCGGATTCCCTCGCCGCCGCTGGAGAGTTCCTGTCCGGGCGGCTCACCCTCGCCCTTGATGCGCACGGCTTGTCCATCGTGCACACCCGCCGGGATCTTGACCTTGAGATTTCGCTCTGTCGGCGTGCGTCCTTTGCCGCGACATGACCTGCAGGGATCGGTGATGATCCTGCCCCGGCCTCCGCAGCGCGGGCAGTTCGTCGCGATGCGGAACATGCCTCCGAGTCCCTGCTGCATCACCTTGCCGCTTCCGTTGCACGTCTCACAGATGGCGGGTTCGGCGCCATCCTTCGCGCCGGTGCCGTTGCATGCTTCACAGACATCAAGCCTGCTGAATGCGACATCGCGTTCGCAGCCCTCGAAGACGTCTTCGAGGTCGATGATGACCTGTGTTTCGAGGTCGTAGCCGCGTGGCACGCCGCGGGGCCTACGAGCGCCGCGTGCGCCGCCGAAGCCGCCGCCTCCACCACCGAAGATGTCGTTGAACATCGAGAAGATGTCATCGACATTCATGCGCGAGAAGTCGTGCATGGCCGGGCCGCCGCGCAGACCTTCGTGACCGAACTGGTCGTATCGGGCGCGCTTCTGTTCGTCGCTGAGGACTTCGTACGCCGCGGCCGCTTCTTTGAAGTAGGCTTCCGCGTCGGCGTCTCCGGGGTTGCGATCCGGATGGTGCTTCATGGCGAGGCGTCGGTACGCGCGCTTGATCTCGTCGCCGTCCGCAGTGCGTTCGACGCCGAGGACTTCGTAGTAGTCGCGCGTGGTCGCCATGGTTCGTCCGTGAAGATGAATGAAGCGGGAATCGGGCCCGCGCAGTCTCCCGCGCGGGCCCGTGATGAACTTACTGTCGGTTGACCAACGCGCGTGCGCTGATCAACTCACGGCGCCGACCTCGGCGTCCGCCTCATCCTTGAGTTCGGAGATGAGCACATTCGTCGTGAGCATGAGGCCCGCGACGGAGGCGGCGTTGATGAGCGCCGTCTTGGCGACGAGCGCGGGATCGATAACGCCAGCCTTCACGAGGTCGGTGTAGGACTCTTCGAGCGCGTTGAAGCCCTGGTTCTTCGGCAGCGCCTTGACTCTCTCGACGACGAGGTCGCCATCGACGCCGGCGTTCTCGGCGATCTGGAAGCAGGGCGACTCAACGGCGCGGAAGACGATGTCAAAGCCGAACTTCTCGTCGCCCTTCGCCTTCTTGCGACCCGCTTCGATCGCGTCCTGCGTGCGAAGCAGCGCGACGCCGCCGCCGGGGACATAGCCCTCCTGGGCGGCTGCGCGAGTCGCGGCAAGCGCGTCGTCGACGCGATCCTTCCGCTCCTTCATCGCTGTCTCGGTCGGCGCGCCGACCTTGACGATGGCGACGCCGCCGGTGAGCTTCGCAAGGCGCTCCATGAGCTTCTCCTTGTCGTAGTCACTGGTTGAGCGATCGTGCTGCGAGCGGATCTGCTCGGCGCGGGCCTTGATCTCGGTCTTCTTACCGGCGCCTTCGATGATTGTCGTGTCGTCCTTGGTGATGACGATCTTCTTCGCGCTGCCGAGCTCCTTGAGCTCGATGGACTCGAGCGAGCGGCCCAGGTCCTCGCTGAAGAACGTGCCGCCGGTGAGCGTGGCGATGTCGCCGAGCATGGCCTTGCGCCGATCGCCGAAGCCCGGCGCCTTGACGGCGCAGATCTTGAGCACGCCGCGCAGTCGATTGACGACGAGCGCCGCAAGCGCTTCGGAGTCGACATCCTCGGCGATGATGAGCAGCGGCTGGCCGCCGCCCGCAACCTTGTTCAGCAACGGAAGGAAGTCGGCGAGATTGCTGATCTTCTTCTCGTGGATGAGGATGATCGCGTCCTCGAGCACGCACTCGGTGGTGCTGGGATCGGTCATGAAGTACGGCGAGAGGTAGCCCTTGTCGAACTGCATGCCGTCGACATAGTCGAGGACCGTCTCGGCGCTCTTGCCTTCTTCGACCTCGACGACGCCGTCGGCGCCGACATGGTCGATGGCCTCGGCGATGATCTCGCCGATCTCCTCATCGTTGTTGGCGGACACCGTCGCGATCTTCTTGTAGTCGGCCTTGCCCTTGCACTTGACCGACATCAGGTCGAGCGCATCGGCGGCGACTTCGGCAGCGGCGTTGATGCCGCGCTGGAGCTGGACCGGGTTGGCTCCGGCGGTGACGTGACGCAAGCCTTCGCTGAAGATGGCTTCGGCAAGGACGGTCGCGCACGTGGTGCCGTCGCCGGCCTTGTCATTGGTCTTCTTGGCGACCTCGTTGACCATCTTGGCGCCCATGTTCTCGAACGCCTCGGGGAGTGAGATCTCCTTGGCGACGCTGACGCCGTCCTTCGTGACGGAAGGACCGCCGAAGGACTTCTGAATGACGACGTTGCGACCGGTCGGGCCCATGGTGACCTTGACGGCCCGTGCAAGGCGCTCGACGCCCTGCTTCATCTCGACGCGGGCGGAGTCGTCGAACATCAACTGTTTGCTGGACATTGTGGTTCTCTCGTTCGTGTGCTTGTTCGTTGATCAGTCGACGACGCCGAGGACTTCGGTCTCACGCAGGATGAGATGGCTGACGCCCTTGACCTCGATCTCGGAGCCCGAGTACTTGCCGTAGACAACGGTGTCGCCCTTCTTGAGGCTCATGCTGGCGAGTTCGCCGTTGCCGAGTCGCTTACCGGGACCAACCGCGACGACCTTGCCGGTGACGGGCTTCTCCTTGGAGGACTCGGGAAGGAAGATGCCGGAGGCCGTCTGCGTGGCGGCCTCGACGGGCTTGACGAGGACTCGATCTTCGAGAGGTTTGACTGCCATTGATTCGATCTCCAATCGAACGGGCGTCATATGACAACCCGTGGTGTGTTTCGTTCAGTTCGCTTCTTCAGCGAGTTCAGTTGTCTGCACGAGGGACACGGTGCCGCTCGGCAGATGATCGTTGACTTCACGCGTGTTCGACGCGAACTCATGGGGGCCCCGGAAGCCGAAACGCTGTGAGTCCGGCACGCGCATCCACTCGACACTGGCGATCATGTCCGGCGTCACCGCCAGGGACACGATCCGGTCATCGTCCTCAACGGCCGCGTAGTGACCGATGAAGACGTAACCGGTGATGAGCGCAACCTCGGATTCGTCTCCGGAGTCATGCGTATGCACGTCGGTGTTGCGAACATTGATCCTGCGCCCGTCCGTGAGCGTGACGACGAGGTTCAGTCCCTCGCAGTCCGACTTCTCGAGCGCGCGCATGGCGGCTTCGCCCGTGCGTCCCATCCATTCGTTCCAGGTGACGCCGTAGCCTGGCCTTCCAAGATCAATGCGAGGCTTGGTCATTTAGAAGCCCATGCCTCCCATGCCGCCCATACCACCCATACCCATGCCGCCCATGCCACCCATACCGCCCATGCCGCCCATCGGGTCCATGCCCGGAGCGCCGGCAGCCGCGGCGTCACCCGCCTCTTCGGGCTTGTCGGTGACGATGCAGTCGGCGGTGAGCAAGACGGTCGCGACGGACGCGGCGTTCTGCAGCGCGGCGCGATCGACCTTGGAGGGCGTGATGACACCGTCCTTGATCATGTCGCCGAACTCGAGCTTGAGAGCGTTGAAGCCGTAGGTCGGATCGTCATGCTCCGCGATCTTGGCGACGACAACGGCGCCTTTCTCACCGGCGTTCTCGGCGATCGTCTCCGTCGGGACGGAGAGAGCCCGACGCACGACTTCCATGCCCGCGGCGTAGTCGTAGTGCGTGTGGCCGACCTCGTCGGCATCGACGTGCTGCTTCTTGCCGAAGATCGACTTCCAGTCGCGCTTCGACTCGATGGCGCGGCGGCCGCGAACGAACGAGACGCCGCCACCGGGGACGACGCCCTCGGCGACCGCGGCGCGGGTCGCGTGCAGCGCATCCTCAACGCGCGCCTTCTTCTCCTTGAGCTCCGCCTCGGAGGCGGCGCCGACGTTGATCTGGGCGACGCCGCCGGAGATCTTCGCCAGACGCTCCTGCAGCTTCTCGCGGTCGTAGTCGCTCGTGGACGACTCGACCTCGCGGCGAATCTGCTCGGCGCGGGCGTTGATCTCCTTGCTGGAGCCGGCGCCCTCGAGAATGATCGTGTTGTCGCTGTTGATCTCAATCTTCTTGGCGAGGCCGAGCTGCTTGAGCGAGACCTGATCGAGCTCGACGCCGAGGTCCTTCATGATCGGATCGGCGCCGGTGAGGACCGCGATGTCCTGGAGCATGGCCTTGCGACGATCGCCGTAGCCCGGCGCCTTGACGGCGACGACCTGCAGCGTGCCGCGGAGCTTGTTGATGACGAGCGTGCTCAGCGCCTCGCCGGTGACATCCTCAGCGATGATGAGCAGCGGCTTCTTCGCCTCCATCACCTTCTCGAGGAGCGGGACGAGCTTGGTGACGCTTTCGATCTTGTCCTCGTGGATGAGGATGAGGCACTTCTCAAGCTCGACCTTCATGTCATCGACGTTGGTGACGAAGTTCGGCGAGAGGTAGCCGCGATCGAACTGCATGCCTTCGACGACATCGACGGTCGTGTCGAGCGCCTTGCCCTCTTCGACGGTGATGACGCCGTCGTTGCCGACCTTGGCGAAGGCGTCGGCCATGATCTTGCCGATCTCGGGATCGTTGTTGGCGGAGATCGTGGCGACGGCCTGAACGTCGGACTTGCCATTGATCGGCTTGGACTGCTTCTCGATGTCCTTAACGACGAGCTCGACGCCGTGCTTCATGCCGCGAACGAGCGCGTTGGCGTCGACGCCGGCGGCGATGTGCTTGAGGCCTTCCTTAAAGAGCGCCTCGGCGAGGACGGTGGCGGTGGTGGTGCCATCGCCCGCGTCATCGCTGGTCTTGCTGGCGGCCTGCTTCACGAGGAGGGCGCCCATGTTCTCCGCCTTGTCGCGAAGTTCGATCTCCTCGGCGACGGTGACGCCGTCCTTGGTGACCGTGGGGCCGCCCCATGATTTGTCGAGGATCGCATTGCGTCCGCGGGGCCCGAGCGTCGCCTTGACGGCGGCGGCGAGTTTGTTCACGCCTTCGAGGAGGGCGTGGCGGGCGTCGGTGTCGAAGGCGAGTTCTTTCACTGCCATCGTGTGTGTCGCTCCATCATTCCAGTGGGTTCTTGATGAGCCGGGCGACCGGTCGCCGGCGGCTCGGAAGTTCACGTTGGGTGGCCGGGGGTCCGGCCGGCGCGGGCGCACCGCGCCCGGCATGAGAGAAACAAGGCAGGCGCCAATGGGTAGGAAAACGTAAATCGTTGATTCTGAACGCTTTACGCAGTCAGCGGGTGGGGCCGAGCGGGCGCCGGGCTGACAGTGGGCGTGCGCGGGGCTGATCGGCCTGCCGGTTTGGCAGTCGGGGGCGCCCCCCTGCCGGGTGAGGTCGGGCGCGGGTGCGGGCAGAGCAGCGCGGGAGCGGTATGCTGCGATGTCCGGGCGCGTTTCGATCGCGAGGAGGGAGATCCGATCTCCGGTCGGGAGCGCCGCACGTCAACAGATCCGGTTCACTTTCGATCGCGCAGGGAATCGCCCGCGCAGGAGTTTCGCCGCCATGACCACGTCGATCACCATGACCGACAAGGGCCTGAACGTCCCCGATCATCCCGTCATTCCGTTCATCGAGGGCGATGGCACGGGTCCTGACATCTGGCGCGCCAGCGTGCATGTCTTCAACGCGGCGGTCGAGAAGGCGTACTCCGGACAGCGCAAGGTCAACTGGCGCGAGGTCGCGGCCGGCGAGAAATCCTTCAAAGAGTCAGGCGACTGGCTTCCGGATGCGACGCTCGAAGCATTCAGAACCTATCTCGTCGGCATCAAGGGTCCGCTGACGACGCCCGTCGGCGGCGGCATTCGCTCCCTCAACGTCGCGCTGCGGCAGATCCTTGATCTCTACACGTGCCTCCGCCCGGTGCGCTGGTTCGAGGGCGTGCCCTCGCCGGTGAAGGCGCCGGAGCTGACGGACATGGTGATCTTCCGTGAGAACTCGGAGGACATCTACGCCGGCATCGAGTTCGAGGACGGCGCCGAGGACAACAAGCAGTTCAAGAAGGTCCTCGCCGAGACGTTTCCCGAGCAGTTCAAGAAGGTGCGCTTCCCCGAGACGGCCGGCTTCGGCATCAAGCCCATCTCGCGCGAGGGCACCGAGCGCCTCGTGCGCGCCTCGATCCGTTACGCGATCGACAACAACCGCCCGAGTGTGACGCTCGTCCACAAGGGCAACATCATGAAGTTCACCGAGGGCGCCTTCCGCGACTGGGGCTACGCCCTGGCGAAGAAGGAGTTCGGCGCGCAGGACCTCGACGGCGGGCCGTGGCAGGTGATCAAGACATCCGGCGGCGGCGAGATCATCGTGAAGGATGTGATCGCGGACGCCTTCCTGCAGCAGCTTCTGACGCGACCGGCTGAGTACGACGTGATCGCGACGATGAACCTCAACGGCGATTACATCTCCGATGCGCTTGCCGCCTGCGTCGGCGGCATCGGCATCGCGCCGGGCGCGAACATCAACTACGACACGGGCCACGCGATCTTCGAGGCGACGCACGGCACGGCGCCGAAGTACGCGGACCAGGACAAGGTGAACCCGGGCTCGGTGATCCTGTCGGGCGAGATGATGTTCCGTTACATGGGCTGGACGGAAGCCGCGGACCTGATCATCAAGGGCATCGCGGGCGCGATTTCAGCGAAGACGGTGACGTATGACTTCCATCGTTTGATGGAGGGAGCTTCGCTGGTGAAGTGCAGTGAGTTTGGGAAGCGGGTTGTGGAGGAGATGGGGTAAGGGCCGCATCTCAGTAGCAGTGGCAGATCTAGCGAGCTCGAGACTAGCAGAGATTCGGGCTGAATCCGAGCTTGAGAACCTCGTTGCGCGCGTCGATCCTGACTCTGTTGTGATCTCGGTTGCCAACCGCCACAAGTACTATCAGGGCAAGAATCGTCCTGAGATGTCGCCGCCGCATGTTGTCGCGAGGGCGATTGAGGCTTCGGGCGCCTACCACCGCAGATTCTACAGGGACGCGATCACCGATCGCCAACTGAATCGAATATTCAATCATCTGTTCGATCGCACGGATCTATTCCAGCTTCACGCGCTTGAAGTCGAAGAGGATCTCGACCTCTTCATCCAGTCGATGGCTAGGCAACAACTTCTGCTTCAGGATGACATTCTGTCGTTCGACATCCTGAGGATAAAGAAGATATTTGAGGAGAGCCCGAGCAATCAACCTTTTCGCAGTGCTTTCGCAGCGCACACAGGCATGGATCTAATGCAATGGGCTTACTTGTGTCTCGCAAGCGCCCACTTGGCGAAGGCCGCTGATCGCTCGCCCGTCATTGATATCAAAGATCTTGCCCGGATTTCGAAGGGCTTCGTCTCGGAGGCGGTTGCTCTTCAGTTCCTAGACCGCCTATCTCTAAGATCCAGCGAACGAGGAAACCTCTACCGGGAAAGGCGCACCGATTTCGAGAGGCAGTATCTGAGGGGACAGTGTCGTTCGACTTTCTTGGACTTCCCCCTTGTTCGAATCACCGACACAAGCGTGGTGGTTCCGATTCCAGGACTAGTCGCAAGAGCAAGTTTCTATTGGCCCGTTCGGATGCGCAATGAACTGAATAGGGATGCGAGCAGTTCTTTGTCGAGGAGCGTAGAAGAGTACCTTAAGTATCTCCTCGAGAGAGTCACTGACGGTGAAGAGGTCATTCTTGAGGCCGTTCCTGAGGACGACTCAGAAGCTCGGAGATGCGATCTGATCGCACCGGTGGGAAACGACTTCTTGCTTGTCGAGGCGAAGTTGACAGATCGGCTTCCGATTCTCCCGACTGAAAACGCTCTGCGATCATCTAACTATGCGAACCGGGTTGTAGAAGCGTGGCAGCAGCTCATCCAGTCAAGCCGCAACCTTTCGAACACCCATCCGGAGAAGTGGAACGGAGACAACACCTCGACGGTGCTCGGAATCGCGGTCGTGCCGCAGGCTGCCCCACTCTGCAATTCAAACTGGTTCGTAGAAAAGGTGATTAAGGCGAGAGCTGAAGATGATCAGATCGACCTGGAAGATATCGGTGAACTTTCACTGATCCCTCAGACCATGGCGATCTCGCACCTAGAACTCCTGGTGACGCATATTGTCCATTCGGGCATGTCGATCAAGGAAATTGTTGAAGCACGACGTGGTGCCAATTATTCGAGCGTTGGTGAATGGGACACACACATTCGGAACCACCTAGCGCAAGACAAGTTGCCGTATCCAGACTGGGTACGCGACGAAGTGGGAGCTTGGCTACAAACACTCTTCCCCGTTCCGAGCGACGATCGACTACGGGCCGTGCGAGTTCAAGCTCGTTAGAGGCTGATCGTTTCAATCGGCCCTCACCTTGATCCCGTTGCGACCGAACCCATCCCAGCCCTCTCTCCGATATACGAATTTGAGCGGCAGTTGTTGAGAATTGTGATCTCGCGCGAGTAGCATTCTCCGAGCGGAGCTAAGAACTCCCCCCACCGCTCTCGTACACGGTCGGGATTCTCATGCGGACCAAGCCGGTCCAGGAAGGCCAGAAGCCATGGAGAGATCCATCGAAGGGTCACTGGAGACCCTGCGCAAATCAACCAGCCGCCTTAACTCGATCTCGGATTCAGCAGCTCGCGTCGTGAAAGGCGTTGAGAGTTTCTTGGCGCGCGAATGCAGTGCGGGCGTGCCCGCCGATGTACTCGTCGAATCTGAGGATACGGGTGCCGGCTGCTCCGTCTTTACATCACTCGCGTATCGGAGAGTCGGCGGTCGATTCCGTGTGACAGTTGTTACTGGATTCGACGACGACCCCGAGTCATGGTCCACGACGCCATGGTCAAATTCATCGCGAGAGCTCAAGCTACTAACGTTTCCGAAGCTCCCCGCACTTGTGAACGCCGTCGCCGAAGAGGTTGACAAGAGACTCTCAGAGGCCGAAGAGTCATGCGCTCTCGCCAGTAAGATGCTGAATGCTCTGGATGAAACGGCGGTGACTCGATGAATAGTGCCGAGAAGTGGCCGGTTCCGAGTTGGGTTCGCTGTGGGATTTGTGTCTCCGCAATGCTCGTGGGCGCCGCTCCAATGATCGCGATCATTGCAGGCGCGACGGTGCCACCCTATGCACTTTTGATGACATGCGTTTACGCAGTGCCGATTGCTCGACGCGGGTTAACTCCGACAGCAGACCTATAGCGCGCTATTTAGACTGCTCTGGAGTAACGGTCGTTGTTCGTGACCGATTCGTTGGTGTCTTGCGGCCTTCACAGAGATCTTCCTTACGATCGCGCACAAGAAACGCCTCCACAGGACGCTTATCGCGGCGCAGCCCGGTCGGGAAGGAGTGACCAGCGTGCGCGCGGCCCTGGGAGGCGCTTGTGGGAGGACCGGGTTGTCGGTCACGGCGTGACGGGCGAATCATTCGTCCATCTGTGCGCGGGGCTCGTCGTGATCAGTCGTGCTCAGCTGTCGGCTCGCCTTCCCTGTGCTGGGAGTCCCCGGCGAGTGTTGGTCATGGACAGCGTGTGTGAGAACAGTCGATCAGGTCGAGCGCCGGCGTCACATGAGTTCTTGGCCGTGAGCCAGCAGGAAGGAAGCATCTGAACCAACTGTGTGTTGAGTCTGCACAGCTGAGATCAGAGGGGTGACGGGTGGTCCACCCAGGGGGGAAGGGGAAGGGAAGGAGGAAGACCTGTGTGTGTTTCTGTGCGATTCGGGCGTTCGGAAAGAGCTTGGCTCAGAGCGGCCTTGGGTCTGAGCGCGGAAGCTCGGTGGTATCTTCGAGAGATTCTGCGGACGACTTGGTTGTTGAACGAATGCTGTCCGCTTCGTCGTTTCAGCGAACGACCTGCGGGACGGCGTCCAACCTGCCCAAGCGAGCCGTGATGGCGCGATTGAGCTTGATGGCGCTCTCCGCGATCGACTGGTAGATGTCGCTCGAGCGCGACTCGACCACGAAGGGCCTGCAGCCGGCCAATCGCGCCTCCATGCGGCAACGATTGTCATCCGGGCCGCGACGATTGGACTTGTCGTCGCGCAAGTGGACTTCGACCCGCGTGATCCGATCGCTCAAGTGACGAAGCTTGTTCGTCAACATCGTGGAGACGGCGTCACGCATTGCTTCGCTGCCCTTGATGTCTGCGTTGTTGATCAGGATTCTCATGGGTCGTCCTCTCTTCTGTGCGGGAAAAGCGGGCGTTTCTGACTTCTGCGTTGTTACGTGACACCAACGCCCCGAGTTCGGGGAGTCATCCATGTTTTTGAAGATTGTGCGTTTTTCGCTTGTAGGAGGCTGGAAATCGCGTTACCGGCCGTGTTTGCGCAGGGCGCGCCGGTAGTTGGAGCGCACGTCCTCAGGATCGACGTTGAAGAGGCAGCCGCAGGCGTAGAGATGCGGGCGCCGGTAGCCGTGCTGCGCCATCGTGCTGTCGATTTCCTCTTCCGTTGGAATGGCGAATCGATACGCGCGCTCGTTTTCACCGGGGCGCATATCGACGGGCTCCACCTGTGTGACGACCGTCGCAAGCCGGCGCTGGATCTCCGCGAACTCGCGCGGGTCGATGCGACGCTTGACGCGATACTCGCCCTCGGCCACGCGCAGCTTGCGAATGCGCTCAACACGTTCGGAGGGTTTCGGATGCGACGGACTTCCGGTGTCGCCGTACTCGGTCATCGTGCGCATCAGGAAATCGTCGTAATAGAACGGATCGAGCCCCATCTCGCGATAGATGTGGTAGCCCACTTCATCCGCCTCGAACTCGTCTGTCTTCTCGAAGGGTGAGTATTCGGCGCGGCGCTGGGCTTTGCTGTTCATCGCGGCGCCGGTGGCGGGCGAGCCGATCACGGGCGAGCCCAGGGCGATCGCCGCGACATCAACGACGGCGCCGAGGGCGATCAGCGTGTTGGACTGGAACTCCTGCGTGTGGAATCGCATGCGCTCCTCGAAGGCATGCTGATGCATCAGATGGCCCATCTCGTGGCAGAGCACGGCGCAGATCTCCTCGGCGCTGCCCGCCTGGAGCACGAAGGCGGAGGAGAGGCGGGCGACGTTGTCGCCGGGCGTCGTGGCGTTGGCGTATTCGGAGTGGACGACGCGGACTTCGAACTCGTCGTACGGATACAGGGCGCTGGACTTCCGCTTCGACTGCCCTCGGAACTGGCAGGAGTCCTCCGCGTAGCGCAACGCCGCGGCGAGCACGCCCTCGCCGAGCGTGTCGATGTATCCATCGACGACGGGATCGCGCACGACGGCCGGGCTTCGGTGGTCGTAGCTGTCGATGGCGTTCACGTTCCGCACGACCTCGTTCCGCGCATCGAGCGCGCAGCCGGGGAGCATGAGGAGAAGAAGGAGCGCGAAAATCGAGCGCATGGACGAATCCTTCCTGGGCCTCGAGCATTCTACCCATTGGCCTCCCGATCTCAGCAGGGGCGAATGACCGAATTCCGCGACGTGACAATCTGCGCTATGGAACTCAGCTGAATCCCGGACGCCTTGCAGAGGCGACGCCGAGGGCGTTTCCGGCCGGTCCGGGCAGATTCTGCGATCGAGGCGAATCCGTTGTCAGGTGCGAGGCGAAATCCCTTCTGTTCCCAATCCCCTCCGGAGTCTCCACGATGCGAAGTTCCCTTCTCGTCTCCCTCGGCACGCTGGCGTTCATTTCCTCCACGAGTGCGCTGGCGAAGACTGCCGACAATGCTGACTCCCAGATCAATGCCACCTCGGCGGCTTCGGAGACGACGCCGATGGTGTTTCGCGTCGGCGGCGAGGCTGCTCATCAGCTTCGCACCGTCGAGCGCAATGGCGAGGTGTACTACTTCGCCGGGCCGTGCCGGATTACAACGCCACTGCCGCAGGGCTATCCCCCACCGACGGTTCCCGGCGCCATCGAAATCAAGTACTACCCGACGGTGCGTCGCGCCGAGGCCGCGGGCGGCGGCGGTCGCGACGACGGCATGCGCGGCGCCCGAACGACCGGCGCCTTCTGGCCGCTGTTCCAGCACATCCAGAGTCGCGACATCGCGATGACAGCGCCGGTTGAGATGGACTATCGCGACTACAACGCCGAAGCGGGCACCGCGGAGGGCGGCTGGTCGATGTCGTTCCTGTATCGCACACGCGACCTTGGGCCCGAGGGCGAGGACGGTCGTATCAAGATCTACGACACCGAGCCGGTGATCGTGCTCTCCATCGGCACGAAGGGCGACTCGATGGGCCGCGGCCTGAAGAAGCACATCGCTTATCTCGAGGACTGGGTTGCGCAGTCGGAAGACTGGGAGATCGCGGGCGACCCGCGAAGCTTCGGGTATAACGGGCCTGATGCGCTGCCGCAGCATCGCTGGGGTGAAGTGCAGCTTCCGATTCGCGCAATCGAGCGTCCGGATGAGGAACTCGCCGCGTCCGAGTAAGACGGCGCGCCGCTCACGCTTCTCACAGGCATTTGCACTGATTGGCCGCGTAGTCGGTCTCCGCTTACCCTTTGCGCAATCCTCATTGGTGAGATGCGAATCGGGAGAGCCAGGTCATGACGACGATCAATGCGTACGCGGCGACGGAAGCGGGCGGCGAGCTGCAGCCTTTCTCCTACGACGTCCCCGATGAACTCGGCCACGATGAGGTCGAGATCGATGTGCATTCGTGCGGCATCTGTCATTCGGATCTCTCGATGCTCATGAATCACTGGGAGATGACGGAGTACCCGTTCGTTCCCGGGCATGAGATCGCAGGCGTGGTCGGGCGCGTCGGCGCCGGCGTATCGACGGTGAAGCCGGGCGATCGCGTCGGACTTGGGTGGTTCTCGCGGTCATGCATGGGCTGCGATCAGTGCATGGGCGGCGATCACAATCTTTGCGGGACGCGCGAGCAGACGATCGTCGGCCGGCACGGCGGATTCGCCGACAGGGTGCGCTGCGCTGAATCCTGGGCGGTTCCGATTCCTGACGGTGTCGATCTCGAGTCAGCAGGCCCCCTCTTCTGCGGCGGCATCACGGTCTTCAATCCGCTCGTGCAGCTCGGCGTGACGCCATTGTCGCGCGTGGGCGTCGTGGGCATCGGCGGACTCGGTCATCTGGCGCTGCAGTTCGCCAACAAGTGGGGCTGCGAGGTGACGGCGTTCACGTCGACGGACGCCAAGGCTGAGGAGGCGAAGAAGCTCGGCGCGCACAACGTCGTCTCGAGCAAGAACCCCTTCAAGATCCAGGCGCTCGCGGGCACGCTCGATGTGATCATCGTGACGGTGAATGTGAACCTGGACTGGGATTCCTATGTCGCGGCGTTGGCCCCGAAGGGCGTGCTGCACGTCGTGGGCGCCGTGCCGGATCCGATTCCGGCCCATGCGTTCGCGCTGCTGTCGGAACAGAAGTCCATTGGCGGCACGCCGCTGGGAAGTCCGCTGAATACGAGCCGCATGCTCGAATTCTGCGCGCGGCATGACATCAAGCCCGTGATTGAGACGTTCCCCATGGAGGACGTCAACGCGGCGATGAAGCATCTCGAAGAGGGCAAGGCTCGCTATCGCATCGTGCTGAATCGGAACTAGGCGATCTCAGGGGCAGGGTCCCCAGTTGCCGATGAGCTGCGCGAGGTCGGCGCTGCCGACGCTGCCGTCGCCGTCGAGGTCTTCGGGCACGCCGGACATCCCCCACTGCCCGAGGAGTTGCGCGAGGTCTGCGCTGCCGACGGAGCCGTCGCCGTCGAGATCCGCGGCGCACGGCTCGGGGATCGTGAAGTCGAATGTCGCGATGTTGTTTGATTCGTTCGACTCGGGGACAGTCTCTCCGGAGTCGAGCGTCAGCGTCACCGTGTAATCGCCCGGCGCCAACGGACCAGCCGTGAGGTCTTCTATGAACTGGAGGCCGAATGAGGGAATCCCAGGGGATGGGATGTCGGCAGGCGGGCCGCCGTTGATGTCGACGCTTGCGGTGAATGGGCCGGTGTCGATGCCGCCGATGTTCGCCCAGGCGGCGTCGATGTAGATCGTGTCCGCCTCAGTGAACTCAGTCGCGCTTGTGTTGGTTCCCGGTGTTGTTGATACGACGAGCGGACCGCTCCAGTCAGCGATCGTAAAGGGTTCGAGATCCGGGAGCGACGTCACGCACTGGGAAAAGAGCAGTCGCTGATTGCCTGGGTTAGACGTGCCGACGGCGATCCAGGCGTTGTCTCCGCCGTTGACTGCTTCGATCGCATCGGTCGTGCCGCTCGCGGCGCTGGACCAGCTGGTTCCGTTGTTCGCGCTCGTAGCGATCGCGCCGTTCTGCCCGACAACAACCCAGTTTCCCTTGTTCACATCGATGTCAAACCACGCGTTCGCGCCGAAGTCGATCGAAGACCACGTCGCGCCGGCGTTGACGGAGCGGCGGAGACGACCGCTGGGTCCGCAGGCGATGAAGACACCGCCTTCGTAGGCGATGGCGTTCAGGTCGGTGGTGACATTCTGCGGCGCCGACCACGTCGAGCCGTTGGCGCTCGTACGGATGTCGCCGTCGCCATCGACGCTGATGAAGACGCCGTCACCGAAGGCGACTCCTGACAGCACATCAAGAGCGCCGCCGACTGGATTGACAAGGGTCGGCGTCCAGGTGAGGCCGCCGTTCGTACTGGTGATAATGACCTCGCTCCAGCCGGTCGAGAGATCGAACGAGCCGCCGACAACGACCCAGGCGCCATTGCCATACGCGACGCTCGAGAAGACGACGCCGCTGCCGAAAGTGACGGCGCCGGCGTTGGGCCCGGTGAGCACATCGATGCGCCCGTCGGCTCCGCATGCGACGAACTGGCCGTCGTCGAAGACGATGTCGAGATAGTTGAAGGACCCCTGGACTGGCGAGACATCGAACCAGACGGCGCCGTTGACAGAGCGAAGGATCTCGGCGTTGAATCCGACTGCCAGATGAATCCCGTCGCCGAACGCCACACCGGTGAGTGGGTTTCCGGGCGGGACCGGCGTCGCGTTCAACCATGTGTCGGGGTCGCACGAGGCGGTTGCCGATGGCGCCATCACCAGAGCGCTCGCCGCTGAGGCCAGAATGAAATTCACAATAGTCGACCTCACAATGCGCCTCCGGAATTTCCCGACAGTCGGTTCGAGCATAGTGCGGCAACGGTCATGAGGCCCGCGCGAAGTTCTGATTCTGCACTTCGAGAATCGCGTATTCTGTCACCCCCGCCGACGGGGAGAATGATGCAGGGCTGTCGCGACCCAACGGACGGTGAGGTGATCAATGACGCACATGGAAAGGGGCCGTCTGATTGCAGGAAGCCTGGTGGCCACGGCACTTCTCCTGACGACGTGGGGATGCTCCAGCACGCAGAATGTGCTGACCGACGTTGTCTCGATCGGGGGGGCATCAGTTCACTACACGGATTATTCCATCACCGGGCGAAGCGAAGAAGCGATCGTCATGGTGCACGGCTGGTCGAGCGATGAGCGCGTGTGGGATGCGCAGGTCGAGGCTCTGTCGCAACGAGCGCGCGTCTTGACAATTGATCTGCCCGGCCATGGCCAGAGCGCCGAGCCTCCTGAGCCGTATTCGGTGGAGGTGTTCGTTGATGCGATCGCCGGCGTTATGGATGACGCCGACGTCGCTCGGGCAGTGCTCATCGGCCATTCCAATGGCGTCCCCGTTGTGCGTCATTTCTACCGGCGTTATCCAGCGCGCGTGCTCGGGCTGGTGGCTGTCGACGGGTCATTCCAGCAAGTCATCACGGACATGGCTGTCGTCGATCAGTTCGTCGAGCAGATGAGCGGGCCGGGGCGCGATGCGTTCCTTGAGCGAATGTACGAAAACGTGCAGCCGGAAACGCTCACACCTGAACAGCAGGCTGCGATCTGGTCCATGCTGACGGAGACTCCGGTGGAGGTGCAGGTCGCGACCTTCCGCGCGACCTTCAAAGAGGATCTGTGGACGGATGACCCAATCGGGGTGCCGCTGCTGGCGATCTACGCCGAATCGCCTTTCTGGACCGAGGGATACGAGGAGTATGTTCGCTCAATTGCGCCGCATATGGAGTACGTCATGTGGACCGACGTGCATCACTACCTGATGATGAATCGTCCCGACGAGTTCAACTCCCTGGTCATCCTGTGGCTGGATGATCAGCAATTGATCGTCGACTAGGCGCCATACTCCGATGCCCGTTTACGCAGGAGTCGATGGCGCCCCCGGCGGCTGGATCTGCGCGCTTTTCGACAGCGACGAGCGCAGTGTGTCGCACGTGCTCGCTCCCGACGCCTCGCGGCTCTTTGCGCTTCGAGAAGCGCTCAGAGTGGAGACCATGGCGATCGATATCCCGATCGGCCTTCCCGAAGTCGGTCTCCGAACCTGTGATCTCGAGGCGCGCGCGTTGCTGAAGCCCCACCGACTCCACAGCGTCTTCCCGACACCTCTGCGCGAGGCCATTGAGCAGCCCACGTGGGACGATGCGAACAGGCTGAGCCGCGCGCGATGCGGGCGCGGCATCTCGAAGCAGGCGTGGAACATCACGCCGAAGATCCGCGATGTGGATGCGCTCATCACACCGGACGATCAGCGCTGGATGATCGAGGTGCATCCCGAGTTGTGCTTCGCCGCGTGGTCAGGGAGTCCGATGTCTCACTCCAAGAAGACGCCCGAAGGGAGAGCAGAGCGCGAGGATCTCATCGACGAGGCGTTCGGCGCCGACGCCCGGGCTGAGATCCGACAAAGCCACCCAGTGAAGGATCTTGCGACGGACGACATCAACGACGCGTTCGCAGCGCTGTATTGCGCGATGAAGCGCGGCGTCGGCGCCGCGGAGCGGATACCCGCAATCGATGAACGCGACAGGCGTGGGCTGCTGATGGAGATGTGGTGGTAGCGCGTTTCAGGTCAGTCGCACGACAACCACTGTGATGTCGTCTTCACGCTGGAGATCGCCTCGGAAATCGAGGACCGCCCCAAGGATCGCCTCCGCGATCGTCTTCGCGGGAAGCGCCTTCGACTTCCGAATGATCTCTCCAACGCGATCCTTGCCGAACATCTCGCCGTCGGCGTTATGCGCTTCCCAGATGCCGTCGGTGCCGATGACGATGACCTGTCCGGGCTTGAGGTCGTCGCGGGAGGACGTCGGATAGTCCGCCTCCGGGACTATTCCAAGCGGGAATCCCTCGCCGACGAGCTCCTCGAATGTGTCCGCGTTCGTGTCGTAGAGCGCCGCCGGGTCGTGGCCAGCGCTCACCCAACTCGCACTCCTGCTCTCGGAGTCGAGCGTCAGATAGAAGAGCGTCATGAAGCGGCCATCGAGCGTGTCGGACACAAGACGATCGTTGACTCCCTCAATCATCTGCGACAGATCTTCACCGCGCGCGGCGCCCGCCCGAAGAAGCGCGCGGCCGCTCGTCATCAGGAGCGCCGCCGGAACGCCGTGGCCCGTCACATCGCCGATCGTGAGATCGATCGACGTGGGCGAATCGTCGCGGAAGTCGATGAAATCGAAGTAGTCGCCCCCGGTCTCATCGCACGGGAGATTGATGCCCGCAATATCGAGCCCCGGTATCTCTGGCGCCTCCGAAGGCAGGAGGTTCTGCTGAATCTCGTTGGCGAGCGCGAGCGACTCGCTCATGCGCACATGCTCTTGGAGCTTCGGCGCCATGTTGTTGAATGAGTCCGCGAGCAGCTGGATCTCGTCGCGTGTGTCGATTTCCACGCGCGTGTCGAAGTTGCCCTCACTCAGTCGAAGCACCGCCTGGGTGAGCTGCGAGATAGGCCCGACGATCTGACGCGCCTGGAAGACTGCGATAAAACCGGCAAGCACACCGAGAATGACGGCGCCGAGCAGCTGCGCCTTGGCGAGCGCGACGAGCGGCGCGATGAACTCCTCAAGCGGCTCGGAGATGCAGACGTACCAGTCGCGGCGCTCCATCTTCGCGAAGCCGACGACGGACTTGCCCTCGTTCCCCGGAACGATGACGCAGCCGACGTCCTCCTGCCCGAGCATCTCGTTGGCGAGCTCGGGCACTTCGAGAGACACGATCGTCGGCACGCCCCAGCGACGCTGCGGATCGATCTCGTTCTGAAGCTCCTCCGGCAGCTCAACAAGGCTGTGGAAGAGGAAGTCGTCGAGCGGATCCGTTGCGGAAATGACGACGCCGTTGGAGTCGATGATCGCCGCGATGGAATCCCGCAGATCGCGAAAGTCCTCAAGCCGCAATTCGATATTCACATTCGTGACGGATTGAATCAACCGACGCACGCGATCGCCGCGCAGCTTGATGACCACGGCTCCAAGGATGACGCCGTCGTCATCGCGAACGGGCCCGGAGAAGTAGATGCCCGATTCACCGGTCGTCTTGCCGACGAGCATATCGGAGATGTAGCTCCTGCCCGCCAGGGCCTCCTGCATGTACTCGCGAAAGGTCAGGTCCATCCCGATGTTCTTCGGATTCGGCGAGGCGACGCCGATGCCCTCGGCGTCGGCGATGAAGGCGGACGCATAGGTGACGTTGGACGCGCTGATATTGGCGAGCACCTGCATCGCCTCTTCAAACGCCTCATCGAAGTTCTCCGACCTTGCGGTCAGGACATCGCGAACGCGATGGTCACCCGTAAGAAACTGCAGGTCGTAGGTCGTGTCCTCGATGAGTTGATCGAGTTGCGCCGCCGTCGTCCGGGCGATCTGCTGCAGGTTGGCTCGCGCCACGGCTTCGACCGCGTTCAGGCTTCGCACGGCGTTGAGCACTGCGACGGCCAGAAGCGGCACGAGCGACGCGAGCAGCAGCACGACGAGAATTCGCGCCGCGATCGAACGTCTCTTGACAACATGCGATTCCGTGGACTCCACCGGCATGGGCGCAGTGTACCCGCGCTCGCCGAGGCGTTCGTATCAGGCGTCGGAGTCGACCCGTGCGATGGACCGCCTGACTTTCTTCAGGGCCTTCTTCGCCGCCTTCGTCTTCGGATGATCTGGGCGCTTCTCGAGATACGCGACATAACAGTCGCGGGCCGCGACGAGATCGCCGGTCGCGAGGTGGCACTCGGCGAGATCGAGGCGAGCCTCGGCGAGGTCGGGATTGGCGCTGAGCGCTTCCTCGAGCACGAACGCGGCGCGCTGGAAGTCCCCCTGGTGGAGGAGCGCGCGACCCAGCAGAGCGCGCGCCACGAAGAAATCATCACGCTCATCGTGCGCGATGGGCTCGAGCACGGCGACGGCGAAGTCAGGATTCGCGTCGCCCTTCATCATGGCGCGGGCCTGGCGCACGCGGAGATTGAAGACATGGGTGTGGGTCGGAGCGGCGCTCACGGCCTCATTGCAGAGGCGCATGACATCGCCCCAGTGACCATCATCTGCGGCGATCATCGCGCGAATCGCCTTGGCGCCGAATTCGCCCCCGGGAATCTCATCGAGCTTCGTCGCCTGCTTCTCGGCGCGCTTGGCGCTCCCGCCGATGATGCTCGGGGCTTCGACGTAGAAGATCCCTAGAAGCGTCCGCGCATCGATGTGCTGCGGATCGATCTTGATCGCGCGTTTGAGCGCGTCGCGTCCGGATTCCGCGTGCTTCTTACGATCACCATCCGGCGCTGCAGCGAGGGCGCCCATGTGCGCGGCGCCTTCCCAGTAGTGCGGCTCCGCGCTTTGCTCATCGAGCTTCGCCGCGGTCTTCGCATGTTCGATTGCGCTATGGAAGGCGCGCATTCGGCAGTCCAGCATCGCCAGACCCAGACGCCAGTCGGCGTTCTCCGGCTCGACGGCCGCGGCCACCTTCAGGGCGCGGTCCGCCTCCTCGAGCTCCTCAATCGCAAGCGCATACGAGCGCAATTCAAGCACGATGGACTCCGCGTCATGCAACGATCTCGCGGATTCCGCGAGCGCAGCTGGCGAACCCCAGGCGCAGAGTGCGGCGATGGCCAACAGGCTGAGTCGAATTCGAATCATGAAGGGGAGCGTCCCTGCGCGATCCGGTGGAGCGGATCGGCGAATCCTGGTCGAAGGGCCCGGTCAGGGCGGGTCGCGATCTCCGGCCCGGCAACGAGCGCGGCCGGCTGCAGGTGAGTATCGACCATATATACGCCGGACCCGCCGTCCGGGTTGACCGGTTTCGTCCGAACGGTGTTCTCGGACGTCAGAGGCCGGTTTCTTCGCCCTGACTCCCTTATCCGAGCGATCGGAATTGAGCTCCTGCAGCCTCACGATCGCATCCGACTTCTCTTCCCGGACGAACTCGCGTCGGCGCAGACCGTCCTTCACTTGCGCACTTCGCGACGCGCCTCTATAGGAGGCCGGCGCGCCGCTCGATGTTGTCGGAGCAAGGAGAAGGAGCTCAGGATGATGGGACACGCTCATGGAAAGAAGAAGCGAAAGCGGATGCCGCTCTGGAAGCGTGTGACGCTGAATCTCGCCGCGCTCGTCGTACTCGCGTTTGCGGTCGCCCCCTTCTGGATCGCGGACACGCCTGAGATCTTCGATGAGTCGAGGTCGCTCCACGAGGCGCTTGGCGCTGCGGACGCAGATGGGAAGTTCGTCGTCGCGGTCGTCACCGCGGATTTCTGCCTGCGCTGCCAACTCTACAAGCGCGGCGCTCTTGCGGACCCACGTGTCAAGGAGTGGATCGACGCTTACGCCGAGACCGCGTATGTGAAGTGGCCTTTCGAGAGCGACGCCATGAAGCAACTGCAGACCCGGTCATTTCCGATGACCGTCGTGATGCGCAATGATGAAGTGATCTCGAAGAAGCACGGCGGTATGTCTGCGGAGGAGCTGCTTTACTTCCTCCACGAGTCGACGGCCTCTGGTTCAAAGACGGCGCAGGGCCTTTGACTCAACGCAGCTTCTTCTTCATGCGTTTGACGCCCTTCTTCGCGGCCTTGCGATCAGAGCCATCCGGGAACATGTCGATGTACTCCTGGTAGTAGCGTTGCGCTTCGCGCCACATCTTGAGCTTCTCGTAACACTGGCCGAGTCGGAATCGCGTGTTGACCGCATCGCTCTTCACGGCGAGCACGCGCTGGAACGCGTCGATGGCGTCCTTGTGCTTCTTCTGCTCATGCAGAGCCACGCCGAGGCAATAGAGCGCTGTTGAGTCGGAGGCGATGTCGTCGGAGTGAGCCACGACGATCGCCTCGGCGCGGTCGTAGGCCTTGGACTGGAAGACGAGCGCCAGGGCGATCGAGCGGACGACATCGACACGTTCACCCGGGGTCATCGACACTTCGAGGGCGCTGGCGACGGCGCTGTCCACCTCATCCCACTTCTTTTGCTTCATCGCAATTTGCGCCATGAAGATGTATCCGGTGCGCTCGGCGCCTTCGATCTCGGTCAGGGCCTCGGCGTGCTCGCGGCCCTTGGTCAGACTGCCTCCCGCGATGCTTGGCGCGAAGATGTAGAACCCGGCGAGACCGGCGCGGGCGTCGGCATTGTCCGGATCCAGTTCAGCGGCGCGCTCGTAGGCCTTCTTCCCCTTCGAGGCGAGCCCGCCCTTGGAGAGCAGCGGAGCGTCATTGATACCAGCGAAGATGACCTCCGCGAGCACGACGTGATGATCGGAGACGTTCGGCGCAAGCTCAACGGCCTTGTCCGCCTCGGTTCTCGCCTTCTTCCACTCCTCGAGCTCAACGTATGCGAGCGCGAGGCCGACGCGCCAGTCCGCATTGTTCGGCTCCTGCTTCGCCGCCTGGCGCATCGTATTGAGCGCCGCCTTGCGATCGTCGGCCTCGACCTCGTCATTCCGGAGCGCGTCGTAGACGTCCATCGAGGACGCGTTCGCGAGATCGTTGTTCGCGCTGGCGAGTCCTGCGATCGAGAGCGCGAGCGCTCCGGTCAGGGCGAGAGCAGTGAGATGAAATCGCATGGGGAGTTCCTCCAGGGCCGAAGCGGCGGCCCACCTCGTCAATATAGTTATCGAGCGGCCGTCGACGAAAAGCAGAGCCGCTCCCAGCGCGGCCTCCGGCTCCGGTCCTCTTCAATTGCAGTCCTTCGGGAGGGACGACGTGAAATTCCGCACTGTTCGATCGAAATCGCCGTTCCTCGTGGCCATCGGCTCTCTCCTGGCGGTCGCGGCCAGCCCGGCGGGGCTCTGTGGACCGCAGGAAGCGGCGATATACGAAGAAATCTCAGATATCGTCGCAGCGAACTTCTTCGACGAGGAATTGGCGGGCGAGCCATGGGCCGCGATCGTCGAGCGGCGCCGGGCGCGGGCCGGCGCCAGCGCGGGCGACGCCGAATTCGCAGCGGTCATGTCTGAAACGCTCGCGGAGCTCAAGGCCTCGCACACTGCCTATTTCGGCCTCGGCGATCCGCGCCGACTGGAGATCGCTGAACTCTTCGGACTGACCGACGAAGCGATCAGAGCCGAGCGGAATGACGATGGCGTCATCGTCTACAACACGATCGGCGCGGCGCTCACCGACACCGACGAAGGCGCCTTCGTGTCTCACGTCTTCATCGGTTCTACCGCGCATAGAGCTGGCCTTCTCGAAGGCGACGAGATCGTGAGCATCGATGGTGACGCGCCAACCCCTCGCGCTATCCTTGAGGCCGCGCCTGGCGCCAAGATTGATGTCTGGGTTCGTCGATCGAGTTCGACTGACTCAGCCAGACTCTTCGAGATCGAGGTCGAGTCGATTGTGCCGAGCGAGATGTTCTTGCGCTCGATGCGCGACGGAGCGCAGGTGCTTCAGGATGGTGATGTTTCGATCGCGCATGTGCGGATCTGGTCGTATGCCGGATTGAAGTTTCAGGAGCTGCTTGTCGAACTCGCAACGACTGAGCCGCTGGCGTCCGCCGATGGATTGATCGTTGATCTGCGCGGCGGTTGGGGCGGCGCGATGCCCGACTATCTCAGCTTCTTCGATCAGCATCCGCCAGTGCTGCGTGGAATCCCGCGCGATGGCGAGCCGTACACCTATGACCCGCACTGGCGCAAGCCGGCGGCGCTGCTTATCGACGGCGACTCCCGCAGCGGCAAGGAGGTCGTGGCGTATGGATTCAGGAAGCACGATCTTGGGATTCTGGTCGGGACGCGCACGGGAGGCGCCGTGCTCGGCGGACGCCCATATGTTCTCAGCAACGGCGCGATCCTGTATCTCGCCGTGCATGACGTTGAGGTGGACGGCGAGCGCTTGGAGGGACGCGGCGTGGCCCCGCATGTGCGCGTGGAGCGAGCTCTTCCCTATGCGCAGGGGCGAGATCCGCAGCTCGAGGCGGCGGTGTCGGCCCTGGCGGACAGAGTGCGGGCCGGCGCATAGGATTGGCGAACAGGTTGCAAGCGGGGGCGGATAGCGAATAGGCTGCCTCTCCGCCTGGGGGAAGCCGCGGGATTCCTTATGAAGAGACGGATAGCGAAGATCGCAGTGGCGGTGTCAGTCACCGCCCTCGGGCTCGGCACGGCCGGTTGCTATGAGCGCGTCGTGCAGGCCAAGGGCCTCGGCGCCAGCAGCTATGACGTCGAGAAGGAAGAAGACAATCCCGGCAAGGTCCGGCAGTTCTTCGGAGACAGGCCGGACGAGCGCCCCATCACGGCGCGCCCGGGCAAGCGGAAGAAGAAGTAATCCGGCCTGTTCCGCACCGGGATCCAGACGCATGCAGATGAGGGAGAACTGGCCATGACGTGGCGTGTCTATCTGTCCGGTGAGATTCACTCGGATTGGCGAGATCGGATTCGAAATGGCGCGGCAGGCGCAGACCTGCCGGTCGAGTTCTCGTCGGCGGTCACGGATCATGCGGCCAGCGACGATTGCGGCGTCAAGATCCTCGGCGACGAGGAGAAGGCGTTCTGGAAGGACCACAAGGGCGCCAGTGTCAACGCTATTCGAACGCGCACGCTTGTCGAAAAAGCGGACATCGTCGTGGTCCGTTTTGGCGACAAGTACAAGCAGTGGAATGCCGCCTTCGAAGCTGGCTACGGCGCCGCGCTCGGAAAGAAGCTGATCATCCTGCACGCGCCCGAGCACACGCACGCCCTGAAGGAAGTCGACGCCGCCGCCCTGGCCGTGGCGGAGACACCGGAGCAGGTCGTCGAGATCCTTCGGTACGTCACGACGGCCGTCTGAACATCACGCTGGCCGACGCGCTTCGATTCGGGCGGACGCGATATAGCTCCCCAGGTCGTGATCCTTCGACCAGGCGCTGACGATCTCACGTGACCGATCACTGAGCTGCACCGAGATCGACTCGAAGCCGGCGGCTGTCAGTGAGCGTTCGATCGCGTCAATTGGGGCGGCGCCGGCGACACATCCGGTCAGCATTTCGACGTCATTCCTGATTGAATCAGGAATCTCGTCAATCGCGACCACATCCGAAATCGCGAGCTTCCCGCCGGGCTTCAGCGCGCGGAATGCGCTTGCGAAGACGGCGTCCTTGTCCGGCGAGAGATTCACCACGCAGTTGGAGATGACTACATCGGCGATCTCGGATTCAAGCGGGGGCGATTCGATCGTGCCCTCACGAAATTCGACGTTGGCGATACCCTCGGCGGCGGCGATTTCGCGAGCGCGGTTGAGCATCGCGGGCGTCATGTCAACGCCGATGACGCGCCCCTCAGGGCCGACACGCTCTGCAGCGAGGAAGCAGTCGATGCCAGCGCCGCTTCCCAGGTCGACGACGACGTCGCCGGGCCTGAGCTCAGCAATGGCGACCGGATTGCCGCAGCCTAGTCCCAGATCAGCATCTGCAGGGATCGCCGCGCGATCCGCGCTCGAGTAGCCGAGGCGATCGGCAGCGTCCTCAGGCGAGCAACAGGACGCAGAACAACATCCCTGCGAATCGGCGGCCTGCGCATAGCGCTCTCGCACGCGCTCATGGGTCACATTCGCTGGGTTGTTCGAGGTCGTATCCATGGTCGTCTCCTTTCAGGAATCTACAGGCGCGGCGAGGGTGTGAAGCAATGTCCGGAGATCCTCGAGAGCCTCTGCATTGATGCCGCAGTCAATGCGCTGACCGCTTCGCTCGCAACGAATGAGACCAGCGACGCGCAACTCCTTGATGTGATGGGAGATGGTGGACGGCGCCACGCCGAGCCCGGCGCCCAGATCGCCGACGCAGGCGCAGGGGTCGCAATCGCCTCCAGGGCAGCGCTCGAGCAGTCGGAGGAAGACGGCGAGTCGAACCGGATGCCCCAGCACCTTGAGGAGCTCCGCTTGCCGATCCGTCTCATATGTTCGAAATTTTGACATATATCGAATAATAGAAATACATGGCCAAGAGTCAAGCCACCGAACTCAGATTGTTGTTTCAGTCGGGCCGGTATCAGAACGCAGACGACGGCCGGATCGAGTCGATAGGGTTCTGACACCGCGATCGCGCGAGGAGTCTCATGCCGACGAATCTGGAGAAATCGCCATCTGAGTCCGCCCTGGGCGTGTCGGGGACCGCATCGCCGCCGCCGCTGACGAAGATCGTCGCGACGCTCGGACCGGCCACGGATGATGACGAGACGATCGAGAAGCTGATCACCAATGGTGTGAGCGTCTTCCGCCTGAATTTCTCGCATGGCTCGTTCGATCACCACAAGCGGCGCCTTGAGATGGTGCGAGACGCCGCAGCCTCGATGGGCGCAATCGTCGCCGTCCTGGGCGATCTGCAGGGCCCGAAGATTCGCGTCGGCGAAGTCGAGGAGGGCGGCATCTGGGTGCGCGCCGGAGAGGACATGATCTTCCGGCGCGATCTCGCGATGGCGGAGCGGCGCGGTGACGACGCGTACTTTCCCTGCACGTACGAGAAGCTCGTCGATGAAGTATTCGAGGGCCAGCGCGTGCTCATCAATGACGGCGCCATCAGGGCGCTCGCCACCGAGTGCGCCGATGGCGAGGTGCGCTGCCGCGTGACCGTTGGCGGCCTCGTCACGACCGGCAAAGGCATCAATCTGCCGGACAGCGACATCTCGGCTCCGGCGATCACGGCGAAGGACTGGGAGTGCGCCGAGTGGGCGGCGCGCCACGAGCTCGACTTTCTCGCGTTTTCATTCGTGCGGCGCGGCGAGGAGGTCCGGTCGCTCAAGGACGGACTCAATCGAATCTACGCCGAATCGCACGGTGTGCAGGCGTTCGACAATCCGGATCGAGAGTCCTTCATCCCGGTGATCGCCAAGATCGAGAAGCCGCAAGCAATGGAGAACATTGAAGCCATCCTCGCCGAGGCGGATGGTCTGATGGTTGCGCGCGGCGACCTTGGCGTCGAGATGGACATTGCACAGGTGCCCGTCATCCAGAAGATTCTCATCGAGAAAGCGCGCGAGTTCGGGAAGCCCTGCATCGTGGCGACGCAGATGCTCGAGTCGATGATCGAC
>JANQNW010000022.1 GCA_028279375.1 Phycisphaerales bacterium | reverse complement strand
ACGTGCCGCAACTGCACGACGCTATCCGCGAGTTCGCGTCGCGCTCGCGACGATTCGGCGCCATCAAGGCCGCGGGCGACGACGCCTGAGGATCTCCCGCCGCGCTTCCCGCTAGTCTGTCCACGTGCTTCGCCTCCGACTCACGCTTGGTCCGGTCATGATCGCGCTGCTCGTCCTGCTGACGTGGCTCGATCAATCCCTCCAGGGAACCACCCTCCCTGAGGAGTACGCGCGATTCTCACCCAACGGCGAATCGATCCCGCGCGGCACGATCGTCTTTCTTGTGATCGCCTTCGCCTCGATCATGGCCGCTGGCGAGCTCGCCACGATCCTGCGAGCGAACAACATCCAGGTCTTTGGGTGGCTCACGCGCCTCGCCGCCTTCACCGGACTGATCACGTGCGTCGCGATTCCATTCTCCTATGACTCCGGGAGCGCCGTCGCCGTCGTCGGGAGCGCGACCGTGCTCATTCTGCTCCTGTCGATGGTCTTCAGCATTCGGCGTCAGAGCATCGAGGGCGTCGTCGCATCTGCGGGCGGGACACTCTTCGCGTACGTCTACCTCGGCATGCTCTTCGGTTTCCTGCTGCTCATCAGGAGGCAGCACACCGCCTGGGTCCTGCTCGCCATCGTGCTAATCACGAAGTCGTGCGACATCGGCGCCTACTTCGTCGGGACCTTCTTCGGGAAACACAAGATGGTCCCCTGGCTCAGCCCCAAGAAGACATGGGAAGGCCTCGCCGGCGGGCTCGCGACCTCCGCCGGCGTCGGCGCGCTCGCCTCCTTCGCAGGACCCGCCATGGGACTCGAGTTCACATGGATCCACGGCCTCGTCGCCGGATTGCTATTCGGGCTCTTCGGTCAGGCGGGCGATCTCATCGCGAGTGTCCTCAAGCGGGACGCAGGCATCAAGGACTCCGCTCGCTCGCTTCCGGGATTCGGAGGCTTCCTCGATGTCATCGACTCACCACTTCTTGCCGGCCCGGTCGCCTATTGGCTTCTCACAGCGCTCGCATACGCCCCTGAATAGCGATGGATCCCGCTCTAAAGGCCCCGTGACGCCGTCGAGGTGATACACTTCGATGTCAACCCACTGGGAGCACTGCCGACGGATGCCCGCGATCGAGAAACTTCTTCGTCTTCACAAGGTCGAGCAACAGCTGCGCGGCCTCCGCTCCCGTATTGACTCCGCCCAGCGATATCTCGACGCACAGTCCGCGCAACTCGCGGATCTGAACACGCGACACGAGGCCCTCCTCGGACAGGTCCGGCAGCTCGAAGCCACGTCCCACAACCAGGAAACGGAACTCGGCGCCATCGACGATCGCATCGCCAAGCTCCGCGAGCAGTTGAACTCCGCGAAGACGAACAAGGAGTACTCCGCGTTCCTCACCGAGATGAGCACGCTGAAGGACGATCGAAGCGCCGTTGAGACTCAGGCGCTCGAGGCGATGGGCCAGATCGATGATCTCAAAGCAGGCGTCGAGGAGATCAACGAGCAGATCGCCGAACGCACCAAGATCTGTGAGATCGCGAAGGCGCAGCGCGATGAGCGCGAGCAGGAAGTCAAGGATCGCCTCGACGAACTGCAGGTCGAGCGCGATGACGCGGCCAAGGATGTCCCCGGAGATCTCATCGCCATCTACGAGCATCTCGCAACGCAGGATGTCGAAGACGCGATGGCGCCCCTCGAGGAGCACAGCAGACGCTCCATGGAGTATGCCTGCGGCTCATGCCAGATGATGATGCCGATGGAGGTCATCAGCGTCGTCCTCGGCAAGGGCGCGCCGACGCAATGCGTCAACTGCGGCGCCTTCCTCTACATGGAAGAGCAACTTCGTGAGTCCATGATGGCCTCGAAGAAGTAGACCGGCCCGCCCTCGTCATTCAGACGTCGGCGCCACTGCGGACATCAGCACATAGCCCACGTACCGATTGCCCGTTCTGGAGGCGCTGCGCGCCGGCAGCGGCTCAACGACCGTGTAGATCACGCGCTCGTCCAGGACCTCACCCTGCACCGCTGTCTCCAGCCGATCGAAGCCGGCGTCCACGGCCGCGCGCCGCGCCGTGAGCACATCGCGCCCGAGCGCCTCGGCGGAGATCAGGATGCGCCCGTCCTCGATGATCGCGTCGTCGACCCACCAGCGCGGCCGACTGGACGAATCCCGAGCGGCGCTGGACGACGCGACCGTCTCCGTCTCAGCGCTGTCGCCCTCCATCAACCCGAGCGGAGGACCATGTCCCGGCTCGGTGTCGCCCGACGAATCAGCCGATTCGGTGCGCGCGAAGGTCACCCCGGAGTCTTCAGCGCCCGAATCCTCGCCTGACGCCACATCGGAGCCCGTTGACTCCGCGGGGGCTGGCTTGTTCGTCTCAGGCGCAGGCTGCAGAGCCGAGGCGCCCGCGGGCGATGACGAACTCGCGCACCCAACTCCCACCAGCAGCGCGATCGCCATCGCGGCGCCCGCCATCGTCCTCAGTCCGGGATCCTCGCTCATCGCATCCACTCCCGCGATTCCATTCACGCGTCGAACAGCTTCTGCTGCTCCGGAAGGTCCTTCACGCGTTCACCGAGCTGGCGCACCGTCTCGAGGATGTCGCCGACACTCTTGAACTGCTCATGCTCACTCGCAAAGCGTATGTACGCAATCTCATCGAGATCGCGAAGACTCGCCGCGACGCGACGCCCGATCTCCTGCGATGTGATCTCGCGATCATTCTCTCGGTGCGCCGCGTCGTCGATCAGATCGACGATCTCGAGTTTGAGCGCTTCCGGCACCGGCCGTTTGCCGCACGCCGCCTGGATCCCCGCCAGGATCTTCTCACGTGAGAACGGCGTCCGCGAGCCGTCGCGCTTCACGACCATCAGCCGATGCACTTCCTCGACGCGCTCGTATGTCGTAAAGCGCTTCTCGCAGGCGTTGCATTGACGCCGACGCCGAATCGTCGCCCCGCCTTCGCTGGCGCGGGAGTCCACGACGCGGTCATCGTCTCGTTGGCAGAAAGGGCAGATCACGATTCTGGTCGGCTCCGGACATCCTGTCAGCGACGCGCGACGCGCCCTGTCCCGGACTGCCGCGCCCTCCACTGGCGCGGGCGTCATCCGGATCCGCATCTTCGAGGCCCGCACCCCGACTCGTCAATCGACAAACAGCGGATCCTCGCCCCGGATCAAGAACTTCTGATTGAACCCCCTCGAGCCAGCGGCTACGCTCTCGGCTGTCATGAAGACGCTGACCCCGACTGCCACGACGACGATCGGCTTCCGATGAGCTTCGGCCGGCTCAGCGTTTGATGTGCATTCCCACCGCCCGGCCGATACAAGTGGCCGGGCGGTTGTCTTTTTGAACCGCGTCCCACATTCCCTCTCACCAGGCCTTCTCGAGTCATGCCAAACATCACACTTCCAGATGGATCCGTCCGTTCCTTCGCCGAGCCCGTCACCGCGCTCGACGTCACGATGGACATCGGACCGGGACTCGCCAAAGCCGCCCTCGGATGCAAGGTCGATGGCGTTCTCTCCGATCTCAGCACGCTCCTCTCCGAAGACTGCGAGCTCGAGATCGTCACCGCGACCGACCGTCAGAAGAATCTCAATCCGGACGCTCTGTACCTCCTGCGTCACTCCGCCGCACATGTCATGGCCGAGGCCATCCAGCGTCTCGTCCCCGGCGTGCAACTCGTCTACGGCCCGCCGCTCGAGCACGGCTTCTACTACGACATGGCCATCCCGCCGGAGAGCGCCCTCTCCTCCGATCTCTTCCCCGAGATCGAGAAGGAGATACAGAAGATCATCGGTGAAGACCGCCCCTTCACCCGCTACGAGATGCCCGTCGCCGACGGGATGAACAAGCTCGAGGGCGAGGGCAGCAAGTTCAAGATCGACAATGCGCAGCGCGCGATCGATGCGGGCTCCGAGGGACTCTCCTGGTACGCCACCGGTGAGCCGGGCAAGGACTGGGAGGATCTCTGCAGAGGCCCCCACGTCCCCAGCTCGGGACGCATCGGCGCCTGCAAGGTCATGTCCCTCGCCTCCGCGTACTGGCACGGCGATGAGAACTCCGACTCTCTCACCCGCGTCTACGGCACAGCCTTCCCCGACAAGAAGTCGTTGAACGCCTACCTCAATCAACTCGAGGAGGCCAAGAAACGCGATCATCGCGCGCTCGGCAGAAAGCTCGGGCTCTTTCACATCGATGAGATGGTCGGCCAGGGGCTCGTTCTCTGGACACCCAAGGGCGCCGTCGTTCGCGAGGAGCTCCAGCAGTTCATCTCCGGAGAACTCCGCAAGCAGGGATACGAGCAGGTCTTTACACCGCACATCGGCAAGCTCGACCTGTTCAAGACCAGCGGTCACTTCCCCTACTACCAGGACTCGCAGTACCCACCGATCGTGATGCGCGAGTCGCTCGAAGAGATGGCGACCGAGGGCTGCTCCTGCGCCGATCTCTCAAATCGCCTGCGCGAGGGAGACATCGAGGGCTACCTGCTCAAGCCGATGAACTGCCCATTCCACATCCGCATCTACAAGAGTCAGCCCCACTCCTATCGCGATCTCCCGGTCAGGCTCGCTGAGTTCGGCACGGTCTATCGCTGGGAGCAGTCTGGCGAACTCAACGGCATGACCCGAGTTCGCGGCTTCACGCAGGACGATGCGCACCTCTTCTGCACCGAGGAGCAGGTGGCCGGCGAATTGCAGGGCTGTCTGTCCATCGTCAAGAAGATCTTCTCCACGCTGGACATCACCGATTACCGCGTGCGCGTGGGCCTTCGCGACACCGACTCCTCCAAATACGTCGGTGACTCCGAACTGTGGGATCGTGCCGAGCAAGCCTGCATCGACGCTGCGGAATCTCTCAATGTCCAGTTCTCACAGGAGCCGGGCGAGGCCGCGTTCTACGGACCGAAGATCGATTTCGTCGTCCAGGACGTCATCGGGCGTGAGTGGCAGCTCGGCACCGTGCAGGTGGACTACAACCTCCCGCGCCGGTTCGATCTTTCCTACATCGGCGCCGACAACGCGCAGCACCGGCCGGTGATGATTCACCGCGCGCCCTTCGGTTCGATGGAGCGATTCGTCGGCGTCCTGATCGAGCACTTCGCCGGGGCCTTCCCGACGTGGCTCGCTCCGGAGCAGGTGCGTGTGCTCCCAGTGAGCGAGAAGAGCAACGACTACGCCGGAAAGGTCCTCGCCGCGCTGAAGGAAGCGCACGTCCGCTGCTCGCTCGACGACTCCAACGAGCGCGTTCAGGCGAAGATCAAGGTCGGCGCTGAGGAGCGTATCCCCTATCTCCTGATTGTCGGACCGCGAGATGCGGAATCAGGCAGCGTCTCGGTTCGCGCCCGGGGCATCCAGAAGGACCTCGGCGCCATGGAGCTCGATCGATTCGTCGAGACCATCGCCAACGAGATCGCCACGCGCGGCGCCGGGACCGTCATCCAGAGCTTCGAAATGAGCAGCGCCCAGGCCTGATCTCACAGGATCCGGACGCGGTTTTGGCTTGCCCGGCGGAAACTGCCGAAGTAACCTCCCGTTGCAGGCGTCGGTCGCCTGCGACTTTCGCGCGTCTGCGCGACGACCGGTCCGGAGCAATCCCACGGATGCAGATCAAAGCGCCCCTGGAATCCAAAGCGTGAATCGCATTTGCGCTTCATCGCTCGCATGATCCGGATCACATCTTCCCATCTGATCGGAGCCGAGACGCGTCACGAAGAACGCGGCGACGTCGCCATTCGACTCCAACCCCACTGTTCGGCCTGAAGGAGCTTCGCCATCGGAAGAAGACGCTACTACCGCGATGCTGGTCCCGTAAAGAGGACGCGCGTCAACGACATGATCCGGATCTCTCCGGTCCGCCTGATCGACGAGAATGACGAACAGGTCGGTGTCGTGGAACTCTTCGACGCCAAGCAGCGCGCGCAGGCCGCCGAGCTCGATCTTGTCGAAGTCGTGCCAGACTCCAGACCCCCGGTCTGCAAGATCATGGACTATGGCAAGTTCAAGTACGAGCAGTCCAAGAAAGACCAGAAGAATCGCGCCGCGTCACGTCAGGCGGAGATGAAGGAAGTCCGTCTCGGTCGATCAATCAAGATCGATCCGCATGACGTCCAGATCCGCGTCGATCAGGCGCGCAAGTTCCTCATGGATGGACACAAGGTCCTCCTCGTCCAGCAGTTCCGTGGACGCGAGATGATGCATCGCGAACTTGGCATGAAGCGACTGCGCGGCATCATCGACAGCCTCGAAGACGTTGCGAAGGTTGAGACGCCTCCCAAGCAAGCCGGCCGCAGGCTCTCCCTCATCCTCGCTCCGGACAAGACGAAGATCGAGGCCATCAAGCGGAAGAAGGCGCGCGAAGAGGCCGAAGCCCCCACGCCCGAGCCGGCCAAGCAGGAATCGACCGAGTCCGTCGCCGAGGACGTCGACTCCGCCGGAACCTGAGGCCCCGATTCGTCGAAAGACCGTGTGAGCGGCCCCCATCCGCGGAGACCGATCCTCCGCTCGATCAGCGTGTTGCGCCGCTCTCCAGTGGGCCTTGGCCCATCGGACGCCCCGCAGAACGCCCGGAGTCACATCCCCTCCTGAGGCAAGGAATCGGCCCACCAAGCCGATATACAGTCCGTGCTCGACTTCCCCCGGATCGGCCGGGGGCGCCCTTCGTCCCGCTGAGAGTCGCCAATCGACCGCGCATGCCACGCATCGCTCTCATCTCGGATATCCACGCCAACCTCGAGGCATTCGAGGCCGTGCTGGCCGATGTCCGCGCCAGCGCATGCGAGGTGCTCGTGTGCCTCGGCGACGTCGTCGGCTATGGGCCGGATCCCGGCGCCTGTGTCGATCTCGCCTACGAGTCCTGCGACGTCATCCTCATTGGCAACCACGATGAGGCTGCGCTCGGAAGACCCCGTCTCGGCGCCTTCAACGAGGCCGCCGCTGTCGCCATCGAATATTCGCGCAACAACCTCACCAAGCACCAGTGCCAGGCCATCAGCTACTGGGAGCGCCGAACCGTCGTCGATGGTGTCTCGCTCACGCATGGCTCATTCGGCCCGCAGCGATTCGCCTACATCACGGGGCGCGCCGAAGCCGCTGACGCCCTTGCCGCGATGGACACCACACTCGGCGCCGTCGGCCACACGCACATCCCCTCGATCTTCAACTGTGGCGGCGACATCACCAGTGGCGAAGACGTCGGATGCCTGCTCGCACCCGTGGGCGTGAACATCGTCCTCCCGCAATTCGGAAGACTGATCGTCAACCCGGGCTCTGTCGGCCAGCCGCGCGATGGCAATCCGGACGCCTCCTGGGCCATCCTCGACACCGACAAGAGCACGTTCTGCATTCACCGTGTCGTATACGACATTGACAAGGTGCAGTCGAAGATCAGCGCCGCAGGTCTTCCCGACATGCTCGGCGAACGACTCAAAGTCGGCGCCTGAATCCAGCTTCTCAGACCGGCTCCAGTTCACGCGCGTCAGGCATCGCCGGCGCTGCGGCAGGCTCGAACGCGTCCGCGCCGGGACGCTTAGCGGGCGTGTTCGTCGGATCGCCCGTCCGGCGGAACACCATGCGGAGCCCCTCCGTCATTTGCAGCACCAGGCTCAGCAGCATCGGCGCCAGCAGCAGCGTGAAGATCGTCGCCACGAGCAGGCCTCCGATCACGACCGACCCGAGCCCGCGATAGAGCTCAGACCCGGCGCCGGGGAAGAGCACCAGCGGCGTCATGCCGCCGACCGACGTCATCGTGCTCATGAAGATCGGGCGAATGCGCGTGCGCACCGCTTCAGCGACCGCCTCCATCATCGGCATCGGCTCGTCGCCGAACTCGTTGCTGCGCATGAAGTTCAGCGCCTGGTGCACCAGCAGAATCGCGTTGTTCACCACGACGCCGATCAGGATCACGAACCCGAGCATCGTCAGCACATCAAGCTGCTGCGGCTGCAGGTACGGATTCTGCATCGTGATGTCATGCACGATCCGCAATCCCGCGAAGCCGCCCACGATGGCCAGCGGCACCGTGAACATGATCACCAGCGGATACACGAAGCTCTCGAAGAGCGCCGCCATCAGCAGGTATGTGACCACGAGCGCCCACACCAGCCGACCTGTCGCAAGCTCAGGCATGACTGAGAGCGATGAGAGCACGGTCGCGAGAATGCCGCCAACGAGCACGGCGCCCAGCATGCCGTAGATGAATCGAGGATCACGCCGTCGAGCGAACCGCACGAGCGCGAGAATCCCGACAGCGATCCCGCCGAACAGAATCACGGCGCCCGAGGCCTGCAGGAAGACCTCCATCGATCGCGAAGGTCGGATGGCGCTCGCGTCGCCGATCAATGCGGACTTGACCTCGTCGAGCTTCGCCGCCGTGCCCTCGAGGCGCACGCGCATCGAACGGTCGATCAACCCCGCAGCCTCGACCGGCCCGATGACCTTGCCCTGCAGATCGGACATCACTGTCTCGATCGCGGCGCCAACCGGCGGCGTCACGCTGATCGTCACGCTTGGAAGTTCTTCAATCCGCTGAATCGACTGCGGCGCCAGGCCGCGCTCAATCGTCGCAACCGTGTCGAACGGCACGACGCGCCCTGAGGGCGTCACGATCGGCATGCTCTCGAGCTGCTCCTTGTAGCCCAGCTTCCCCTGCTCCGGCAGCACGACGAGGTCGATCGTGTCTCCCTCGAGGTGGAAATCGCCGACGAATGCGCCATCGAAGAATGCGCGCGCTGCGACGCCCAGCGTCTCCGGGCGCACGCCAAGCTCACGCCCCGTCTCCGTCAGACGCACTTTCCACTCCTGCTGCGGCAGGTTGAAGTTCGCCGGATTGGTGCGCACCTTGCCGAACCCGTAAATCGCGGCAGCGCTCTGGAACATCGCGCTCGCAACCGTGTTCACGCGCTCAAGACTCGGTCCGGAGATCTCGAGATCAACCGTGTTGCCACCGCTGATGCCTCGACCAAACAGATTCGTCTGGCTGGCGCCGCCGTACGAGTCCGGAATATCCAGCATCGCGTTCGTGATGAGCTGACCGACAGGGATGACCCGGGTCGGATCCTCACTTCGCCCGCCGAGGAACATCCCGCCGCTGAATGAACCAATGAAGAAGTTCTTCACAGCCACCGGCTCGTACGGATCGCCATCGAATCTCGTAATGGGAGCGAGTCCCTCCGTCGTGCCTCGAATCTTCGACTGGGCCTCGTAATACGGCATCAGCTTCGACTCGACGCGCTTTGAGATCTCGCGCATATGGTCAACCGAGTACCCCGGGGGAATCAGCAGACCGCCGAAGACAAGATTGCGATTGCCAGCGGGCAGATAGTCGAGCGGCGGAATCAGCTTCGCCGCGCCGAAGAGGCTTGCCGCCGTCAGCGCGACGATCAGCAGCGGGCGCAATGACCAGGCGCGCCAGCCCGTGATGAGCCAGAAGATCAAACAGCGCACGCCATCGGCGAGCTTCCCGAAGACCGGCGCCACGCCGAAGAGATTGTCCCAGGCCCTGCGCAGGCCGTGATGCCCGGCGAGCATGCCCGCATGCAGCCAGCGCGAACAGGCCGCAGGAATCACCGTCACCGACACGAGCAGCGACAGCGCCACCGCCGCCACGATCGCCAGCGAGATATCACCGAAGAGCTGCCCCGCCTCCTCGCGGATCGTCAGGATCGGCACGAACACAGCCACCGTCGTGAGCGTGGACGCCAGCACCGCGCCCCAGACCTCACGAGCCCCGCGATACGCCGCCTGCATTGGACCGTCGCCCAGGCTCAGGCGCCGATCGATGTTCTCCAGCACCACGATCGCGTTGTCCACGACCATGCCCACGGCGAACGCCAGTCCCGCCAGCGACACCACATTCAGCGTGCGACCCATCGCCAGCAGCGCCAGGAACGTGCCGACGACCGAGATGGGGATCGCGAGCGCCACGACGCCTGTCGAGATGAATGACCGAAGGAAGAGCAGCAGCACGCCCGCCGCGATCAAGCCGCCGATCCACAGGTTCTGCGTCACGAGGCTGATCGCAGATGAGATGTACACCGTCTCGTCGTACACCTGGCGCATCACGAGATGCGGCCCTGCCGTCGGATGCATCGTCGGCAGAATGTCCGTGCGCACCTCGTCAAGACGCTCGCGCAGCTCCTCCATCACGACCATCACGTTGGCGTCATTCTGGCGATTGAGATTCATCGCCATGCAGGCGCCTTCGTGCGAACGCACGAAGCCCCGCTCCTTCGTGTAGCCGATTTCAACCTCGGCCACATCGCGCACATAGATCGGCGCCCCGTTGCGATACGCGATGATCGTCTCGAGCACATCCTCTTCGGTTTCGAACTGACCGACCACGCGAATGCGATAGTCCCGTTTTCCCTCGGCGATGGCGCCGGCGGAGATATTCAGATTCTCCGAGCGCAGCGCCTGCACCAGATCCCGATACGTCAGGCCGTGTCGCGCCAGCCGGCGCGCATCAGCAAGCACGCGCGTCTCACGCGGCCGGCCGCCGTAGATATTGACGCGGGCCACGCCGTCGATCCGCTCGAGGAATGGCTTGACTTCCTTCTCGAACTGATCGAAGAGATGGGAGATCTCGAAGCCCGGATGCTCGTCGGCAAGCTCCGCAGGCAGCTCGATGATGATCCACGCGATCGCATTCTCCGTGGATCCCTCCGTCGCGCGAACAGTCGGCTCATCGACATCCGCCGGGTACTCAGGCACCTGGCGCAGCGCATCCGACACCTCCTGCAACGCCCGCCCGATATCAGCGCCGACCATGAACTCGAGCGAGATCGATGACTGCCCCTCGTTCGAGACGGACACCATCTTGCGCAGGTTGTTGACGTTCTTGAGCTGCTCCTCCTGCTCCTGCGTGATGCGCTCGACGATCTCCTCCGGGCTTCGACCCGCCCAGCGCGTCTCCACCGTCACGATCGGTCGGTCCACATTCGGCGTCAGCTGAATCGGAATCGCATTGACCCCGATCATGCCGAACATGACCACGAGCAGCACGCACACCGAGACTGTCACCGGGCGCGCAATTGAGCCTTTGACCAGATCCATCGCTTATCGCGCTCCCTTGTCCAGACTCGACACCGCCCCGCCGTCATCATCCGGCGTCGCGTTCAGAATCATGACTGGCGCCCCCGGAAAGAGTCGCTCGTTGCCCTCTGTCACAACCTGCGCCCCCGGCGCCACATCACCCGGACGGAGCACGACAAGGTCCTCCTTGGCGTAGAGCGGCGTCACGCGGCGCACCTGCGCCACACCTCCGCTTACCTCAAAGAGAAACGCGCCGACGTCGTCGCGCCGGATCGCGTCCTTCGGCACAGCCAGACGCTCCTCGACCTTGCCCGTCGGAATCAGGCCCACCACGCTCATGCCCGGCTTGTACTTCTCGTCACCGTTCGCCATCCGCAAACGCACAGGAAACATCCGCGACAGCGAATCCGCGACCGGCACGATCTCCGTCACATTCGACTCGAGAATCTCGCCCGTCGCCTCGATCCGGATCGATACCTCTCGCTCAGTCTCACGCAACGCCGTGATGAACTGCTGCGGCACGTCGATGAAGACGTCCACCTCATCAAGCGCCACGAGTTCGACGACCGAATCCCCCCCATCAACCCACTCGCCGATGTCGGTGAAACGGTCTACCACTCGACCAGAAAACGGCGCCTCGATCGTCATATCGTCGAGCCGCTCCTTCGCGCGATCCAGCTCCGCCAGCGCCGCATCAAGATCCGCCTTCGCCTGCTCTAGCTTGGCTTCCGCCACGCCGACATCCGACTGCGCATCTTCGAACTCAGTGCGCGACGACGCCGACTGTCGCTGCAGCCCCTCGATCCGCTTCAGATCGCGATTTGCGCGAGCAAGCTCGATCTCCGCCTCGCGCACATTGCCCTGATCGCGCGCGACTGTCGCTTCGCGACGGCGCAGGTCGATCTTCACATACGTCGCATCAAGCTCCGCCAGCAAATCGCCCTCTTCAACGCGGTCGCCCGGCTCAACGCGAATCTGCACGACACGCCCCGACTCTTCCGCCGCAACACGCGAACGCCGCGCCGCCCGGATCTCACCCGTCGTCTCGCGCAGCGGCTCGAGCAACTCCAAACGCGCCTCGGCGACATACACCTTCGAAGCCGGAGGCTGCCCCAGCGCCGCGCCAGCTGTGAGCCAGAGCGCCGTCGCGACCATCAACATGCCAGGCGTCGATGCCTTCAATCCCATTCCTGTCCTCATTCCTCTTCGGCGCCGCCATCGACGCCACAACTGCCAAGCCGCTGTTCCACGGCCTCGAGATTCGCACTCAACCGATCCAGCAGCCCCACGAGCTGACGCACCTCCTCAGGTGACAGCCCCTCGAGAAACTGCCGATGGATCTCCTCACGCAGCGGCATCGCCTGCTGCAGCGCCTCCTCGCCCGCCGGCGTCAGACGCACATACGTCGCCCGACCGCCGCCACGCTTTCGGAATCGCTCCACGAGCCCCTCGTCCTCCATCGACCGCAACATGCGGCTCACGTTCTGAACGCTCTGCAGCGCATCGGCGCTGAGTTCCGTCACCGTCGGCTCCTCCTCCCGGTGGAAGAGGGACGAGAGCAAAAGCCAGCGCGAACACGTCAGACCGATCTCAGCCGTCATCCGATCGCCGATGCGCATCGTGCGATCGTGAATCACGCAGAACCGCTTGATGATCGAAGGCCGCCCGTCCGAACCGCGACACTCCGCCGCCAGATCCGCTGGCAGCCCATTCCGATGTGTCCCGGCGATCGTCACGAGGCGCTCCGAGTGGTGCGAGGATCCCAACTCAACATGTTGAGATACTTCCAATCCTACCGCTCGGATGCAGTCGAAGCGAAAAAAAGCGGGCTCGGCGTCATCCGCCGGCCCGCTTGGTCTTGCATGCAGTTGTCAGGCGCCCTTACGCCGATTCCTTCCGACGCTTCCGCCCAAGGTCCTGGAGGGCCTGCTCGCCCTTCAGAGCGGCCTCGTCGATGACATACTCAACGCCGTCATTCTCGAGCTCCGGCAGGTCATACATGTAGTTCAGCATGACCTCGTCGAGCACCGCTCGCAGGGCGCGGGCGCCGGTGTCGCGAGCCAGGGCTCGTCCCGCCAGCTCCTTCATCGCGCCGTCGGTGAACGTCAACTCGGCGCCTTCGAGGCTGAAGAGATGCTGGTACTGACGCACCAGCGCGTTCTTCGGCTCCGTCATCACCCGAACCAGCGCGTCCACGGTCAGCGGAAGCAGCGGCGTGATGATCGGCAGGCGACCCACGAGTTCCGGAATCAACCCGAACTCGAGCACGTCATCCGGCGTGACCTTCGAGAGCACCGTCGCCTTGTCGTCCGCCTCGGATCCCGTCCCGCTCTCGGCCTGGAAGCCGATGCGGCGCTTGCCGATGCGACGCCGAATGATGTCGTCGATCCCGACGAACGTGCCGCCGCAGATGAACAGAATGTTCGACGTGTCCATCTGGATGTACTGCTGCTCGGGGTGCTTGCGACCACCCTGCGGCGGAACATTCGCAATCGTTCCCTCGAGCATCTTCAGCAGCGACTGCTGCACGCCCTCACCCGACACATCGCGCGTGATCGACACGTTCTGCGTCGTCCGCCCGATCTTGTCGATCTCATCGATGTAGATAATGCCGCGCTGCGCCGCCTCGAGGTCGTAGTCCGCCGCCTGCAACAGACGCAGCAGCAGATTCTCGACATCCTCACCGACGTATCCTGCCTCGGTGAGCGTCGTGGCGTCGCCGATCGCGAACGGCACATTGATCATGCGAGCGAGCGTGCGCGCCAGCAGCGTCTTGCCGCAACCCGTCGGACCGACGAGCAGCACGTTCGACTTGTCGAGTTCGATCGGCGTCGAGTCGTCGTCAAGCTGCGTCAGTCGCTTGTAGTGCGAGTGCACGGCGACCGACAGCGTCTTCTTCGCGGCGTCCTGTCCGATCACGTACTGATCAAGAAACTCCTTGATCTCACGCGGCGCGGGGATGCTTGTAAACAGCGGACGATTGACCGTTGTGCGTCGACGCTCCTGCTTGAAGATGTTCTGGCACAGATCAACGCAGTTGGCGCAGATATAGACGTCGTTCGGCCCCTCCACCATCGGCCCGACCTCGCGCGAGGTCTTGCCGCAGAAGGAGCAGATTGTCACGCGCCGGCCGCGAAAACCGCCGCCCGAATCACCACTCTCGCCGTTGCCAGTCTGCTCTGTGGTGTTCGGCTCGTCGCTGTCGTTTCGGTTCTTCGCCATTCGTCCCTCTTCAAGGCGCTGATGTCACACAAGCGTCTGGTCCCCCGGCGCAATGCGCCTGGCCGGCCCGAATTGTATCGGTTCGATGCCGTATCTTCTCAATGCACACCCGCCCTCGGCTACCCCCTGATTCGAGCCAACTTGTGCGCATCGTGCCGACTGAACCGTCACCCGGCGCGGTCCGTGTCCGGACCGGTTTCCGCGTCCGACAAGCTCCCCCTCGAATCGTCGTCTGCGGACTCCCCAGGCGCCGAGGTCCCACCCGGTTCCTGAGCAGCTGACCCCTTCAATTCAGACTCGGGGCCCTCACCCCCATCGATCGCGACGCCCGCCTCCTGCAACGCCACACGCCGCAGCGACTCGAACTCCTCGTCGTCAATCTCACCGCGCGCCTTCATCGTGCGGATCTCCGAGAGGCTCAGCCCGACCCCGCCGCCATATGTCGGCTCGCTCAACGTGCGATTGCGCACCGCCATCAGCACGATCCACGCGCCGACCACCAGGGCCACCAGCACCAGCGACCAGATCACGATCGAACCCACCGGCAGGTTCGAACTCCCGCCGGCGCCGAGAAGCAACGTCTCAATCATCACGAAAGAGAATACGCCCGAGCGTCGATCCGCGATCTCCAAAAATGGAATGACCGCGAGCGCCCTCTCCTCACGGCGCCCGCGGTCAAGCCGAAGCGGGAGCCTCGCCGGACCGCCACATCAGGGTCCGGCGAAAGCGTCTCCCGCAGTTGTGTCAGCGGCGGCGTCGCACGCCGCCAAGGCCGATCGCCCCGGCCAGCCCCAGCCCAAACGCCGACGGCGTCGGAACCACAGGAGGCGTCGTCGGGTTCTTGCCCAGCAGGTCCATGCCGAGGCGCGTCAGGCCCGTATCTCCGATTGGCGTCACCGGCCCCTCGCCGAAGACGTCCGCCGTCGCGCCCCAGAGGCCGAACATGAAGTTGGAAGTGTTGAACTTGTTCGCAAGCGCGTTGTACGCGATCGCCTTGAAGTTGAGCGTCACATGACCGGCGCCTTCGTTGCCGGCGTTCGTGTCGTCATTCAACTCGATGTGGAACGTCGCGCTTCCCGCGACCAGGTCGCCGGCGCCGATCGAAAAGGCGTCGCTGCTCACGAGCTCCATCGAACCGGCCAGCGCGCCCGTCGCTGTATTCAGGTTGTTGTCATTGAAGAGCGCCGCGTCGAACTCGGTGAAGGTCACCGTGTCCGCCATGTCGTCATATTCCAGTTCGAACGTGCCGACCATGCGAAACGCGACCGAGCCATATCCGACATGCCCGTTGCTCACGCTCGGAATATGCAGCACCGAGAACCCGAAACCGCTCTGCACGCCCTGGGCGATCTCGTACTGAAGCGTGGACGTGCCGGCGCTTGCGAATCCGGCGGTGATCGTGGCGGCCGCCAGCGCGGCGCTCATGGTGCGAGTGCTCATCATCTTCTATTCCCCTGTTCTTGAGTCCGTCGCGCCGGCCCGCCAGAGCGGCTGACGCTGTCCTTCAAGAATGCAACGGGGAATGACCGCGGCGAGACCCTGTCAGGCGATCAGGACCGATTCACCCGACTCGGACGCGCGCATCCATGGCCTCTGGCAGGACCTGCATAGGCGCACGAACTGCGCGCAACGGCGCCCCCCTCCCGCACAGCCGGACCAGACCGAACAGATGAAATGACGCTCTCAGTCAGACTTGATCACATTCCCGGAGCGCATCACGAATCGCACACGCTCCAGCTCAGTGATGTCCTCCATCGGATCGCCGCTGACCGCGACGATGTCCGCGAACTTGCCGTACTCGATCGATCCGATCTCATCCCACAGGCCACAGAGCTTCGCGGAGCCCTCAGTCGCCGACTGGATCGCGTCCGCCTCGCTCATGCCCGCCTCGACCATCAGCGCGAACTCCTCGGCGTTCGTGCCATGCACGCTCACGCCCGAGTCCGTCCCGAAGGCGATCTTCACGCCCGCGCGATACGCCTTCCCGAAACTCCCCATCATCGCCGGCCCGACATACGCCGCCTTGTCCCGCACCGACGCCGGGAACATGTCCGGCTTCTCATCCATCACGTCGAGCACCGTCTTGCCCGCAAGCAGCGTCGGCACCAGATAGGCGCCCGACTGCTTGAACAGGCTGATCGACTCATCATCGATGAAGCTGCCGTGCTCGATCGAGTCCACACCCGCTCGAAGCGCCGCATTCAGTCCGGTCGTTCCGTGCGCATGCGCCGCCACCTTCCGGCCCAGCGAATGCGCCGTATCCACGATCGCCTTCAGCTCATCGTCGAAGAACTGTTGATCCGTCCCCGCATTCGTCTGGCTCAGCACACCCCCCGTCGCCGTCAGTTTGATGACGTCGGCGCCGCGCTTCACCTGCGCGCGCACCGCCTTGCGACAGCCGTCCACGCCATCCGCGGTGCCCTGGAACGCCGTCGGGAGCTTCAGCAGCCCCTCCCTGAAGCCGTGGATATCCCCGTGCCCCCCCGTCGGCGAAATCGACCGGCCGGCGCACAGAATCCGCGGCCCCACGACATATCCCTGGTTGATCGCGTCCCGCAGCGCAAAGGCGCTCGACCCGCGCGATCCGACATTTCGAATCGTGGTGAACCCCGCCTCGAGCGTCGCACGCGCATACGTCGTCGCCCGAAGCGCAACCTGCGCATCGTTCATGCGAACGAACTCCGTCCGGCTTCCTGGGCCCATCTCACCCGTGATGTGCGTATGGCAATCGATCATCCCCGGCAGAACGAACGAATCGCGCAGGTCGACCACCGTGACCGCGCCATCGAACTCTCGCGCCGAGACGAACCCCTCTCGAAGACCGTCGATCCGCTCGCCGCGCACAACGATCGTCGCCTTCGACATCGGATCCTGTCCTGGAATCGCAAGAAGCGAGCCGCAGTGAATCAGCGTCAACTGCGCCTCGGCGTGTTCACCGGCGTGATGCTCCGCCAGCGCATGGCCGGAGTCGAATACGCCGCTCAGCAGCGCGAGCGAAATCAGTGACACAGCGAGCCGCATGATCATGGCGATCTCCTTCTCAAAGCGAGCATAGCGACGCCGCATGACGCAGGTCGCCGCGCGAATGAAAAAGGGCCGCCCCCTGCGGGACGACCCTGGTCAGTGCGTTGCTCATCCGCTCGAATCCGGATCCGTCAGTCAGCCTGCGATTCTGCCCACTTCCGGAAAGCGTCAGCGTCGAGTTCCTCGACGTTCGCCTTGCCGACGAGCGCATCCAGCGCCTTATGCTCCTGAATCTGCTGCGCGATGCCATTGATATTGCCGCTCTGGATGAGTTCGTTGCGCAGCTTCTCAGGACGCTCGCCGCGCTCCATCGCCATCTGGGCGATTCGCGCGTTGATCTCGCCCTCGTTCACCTGCACGCTGTGCTCCGCCGCGACCTTCTGCAGGATGAAGAAGAGCTTCAGCTCACGCTGCGTCACGTCGTCCGTCGCGGCGCGAAGCTCTGCGAGGTTCTCTTCGATGCGCTGCGGATCCTCGCCGCGATGCATCAGCTCCAGACGCCGCCGCTCGAGATTCCGAGCCGCCTGACCGGCCGAGAGCTTCTCAGGGAGATCAAAATCAATCTCCTGAAGCAGCTGCGCCACGACCTGCTGACGCATCGACTGCTGCTGATCGATCAGCATGCGCTGGTTCAGGCGAAGCATGATGTTCTCGCGAAGCTGCGTCTCATTCTCGAGACCGAACTTCTCGGCGAGCTTCTCAGCCGTCGCCGGCGCAATCTCGTGCGTCGCCGTCACCTCGAACTCGATCGTCAGCGGCTTGCTGCGGATCGAGACGTTCTCATGATTCTCAGGCCCGGTCGTCTTGAGAATCGCCGTATCGCCCTTCTTCGGCGCTCCGAACTGCTTGGCGAAGTCATCGACAAGCACGCCGAGGATCATGCCCGTGCCGTCGCCGTCCTTATCAGGAATCTGCACGACGGCGCCGTCGATATCGAGCACGACTTTGTCCGTGTCGTCCTTCATGACGCCGTGGCCGATGCAGTATGAGCCCGGGCCGGACGAGTCCGTCTCCTTCAGCTCTCCCTCCATCGTGCACAGCCGGTCGACCTCGCGCCCGACCATGTCATCATCAACTTCCATCGTCGGCTTCTTGATCTCGAGCTTCGAGATGTCCGGCAGCTCAAAGTCCGGCGCCACCTCGACTTCGAGTGAAAACGAAAGCGCCACGCCCGGCTCGAGCTCCGCCTCGACCAGCTCCTCGCCGCCCTCCGGATCGCCGATCACGCGCAGCTCATGAGTTCTCACAGCGTCCTGGTAGGCCTGCGCGGCAAGCTGCTGCTTCGCCTCATCGCGAACAGCCTTACCGAACCGCTTCTCGATCATCCCGCGCGGCGCCTTGCCGGGACGGAATCCCGGAAGCCGGGCCTCCGCCACGAGATTTTCCATCTTGCTCGCGATCGCGCCCGCGACCACATCACCCGGCACCTCAATGAGGAGCTTCCGGCGGCAAGGCCCGAGTTCCTCCACTTTCACGTTCTGGGCGCCGGTTTCGCTGGCGACGGCGTTATTCATGATCGATCGCTCTCTCGCTCGCCGGAGGGCCTCCCAGCCGCCCGACTCGCTCAGTCAGAAGTTGCGTGTGTCAACGGAATAACCGCCCGAATGGACCTGACCATCGGGCGAGCCCGCCAGCATACTGCTCGAATCCGGCCCTCGCCACGACGCCGCCGGCGATTGCCCCTACTGCGAGCCCGCGCGCTTCAGCCAGCGCCGCTCCAACGAGCCGATGGGCCCGAACGCCTCCTCGAAGAGCGCTGCCTGCCGGGCCTCCGTCGTCTTCCCCGGCGTCTCATCCATCATGCTCAGCAGGTAACGCGTCAGCGCCGCCCGTTCGTAGCGATAGAGATGCTCAAACAGTGCGTAGCTTTGGCAATACATCGTGTCCGCCAGCAGCGCGCTGTGGCCGGCGACTCCGAGACGCCCCACCAGCGATTCCAGCGACAGCAGACGCCCCTCCTCCAGCTGCTCCTGGAACTCCTCCGCACGATCGTGCGTCTTGTGGTCAGGCCCGAAAGCCCGCGACGGGCGATCCGTCTCGAACGCGACCGCGAGCCCTTCGGTGATCCAGAACGGATACTGATGCCCGCGCGACTGCACGCCGCAGTTGAACGCCAGGAGATGCACCGCCTCGTGGATCGTCTTCGCCCCGGATGACAGAGCAGCGTCATTCTTGAGTCGCTTGCGCTCCTCCTCGACGCGTCGCACGACTTCCTGAGAGTGCGTGAGCATCGCCTTCGCTTTCTCCGGATTCCGCTCACGCCGAGCCGCTGCTCGGGTGTCGCGCGCTTTCTCTTCCTGCTCGTCGAGGCGCGCGAAAGCCCGTTGATATGAAGGGCTCGTCTGATCGTCATAGAAGACGACGCGATTTGAGTACCCCGCGTAATACCCCGCGATCCAGCTCGCCTCCACGTTGTCATGCGCGATCGCAAAAGCGCGATACGCGTCATGCGTCGCGAAGAGCACGCACAGGAGCTTGTGCTCTGGCGGCGTCGCCGGATACTCCATCCGGTCCATCACGCGGAAGAACTGGTGATACGTCCGCTCCAGCAGCGCCGCGCGCGATCGCGTCCACGCCGATGACGTGTTCGACAGGATCACGAAATGCTTCGTCTCGGTGCGCGTGAAGGTCGAATCGAGCAGCGCCATCGTCTCACGAATCTGCGACTCATCGGCCTCGATCGAGAAACCCGGCGCATTCTGGAGACGCTTCAGCGCCTCCGCCGCCGGCTCCCGCGCCTCCGAGGTCCGCCATGCCCCGCGAAGCGTGCGCGCCGCCAGATCCAGATCGCCGCGACTCATCGAACGCTCGGCGTGATCGATCATCGCCAGCGCCTGCGCGGGCGTCGGCCCGCCCGAGGCGGCGCCCGTCTGCGCGCCGGCCGTCTCCGGACCAAGCCCGAGCTGCGCCGCGACCAGCCAGCCGGCCCACAGCGCAAGCCCGAAAACCACAACCTCCCGGTTCCTCAGCATCGTCTCTCTCCGCGCCCCTCCAGGCGACGCAGAGAGATCGGGCTCAGCAGCGGAGAGACTGAGCGCTCGACAACTTCATTCCTCTCGAGATGGTCAGGCTGTGGAGGCCCCGCCGGATGTGCCGGACAGGCGGCCAAGTCCCATCAGGCCACAGTCCGAACGACGCGCGCAGACCGCGCGGACTGCCGTCCGAAATCGCGCCCCATGACTCCTCCCTGCCCGATAGCTATCATCGAGACCAGGTCGCGCTTCCCGCCGACCTCCTTCACACAGGAGACCCCAACACAATGGGCCTCGAAGCTGCAATCACCGCCGAAGGTTTCCTGACCACTCAGCTCCAGCGCGTCATCAACTGGTCGCGCCGAAGCTCACTCTGGCCCATGCCATTCGCCACCGCCTGCTGCGGCATCGAACTCATGGCCACCGCCTCCAGTCGCTATGACCTCGCCCGATTCGGCGCCGAGGTCATGCGATTCAGCCCCAGACAATCGGACCTGCTCATCGTCGCCGGACGCGTCTCCGTCAAGATGATGCCCGTCCTCCAGCGCATCTATCAGCAGATGGCTGAGCCACGATGGATCATCTCCATGGGCGCCTGCGCCTCCACCGGCGGCGTCTTCGACACCTACGCCGTCGTCCAGGGCGTCGATCAGTTCATCCCCGTCGATGTCTACGTCCCCGGCTGCCCCCCCCGCCCCGAGCAACTCATCGAAGGCGTCATGGCGATCCAGCGACACATCGATCAGGAAGGCATGCCCCCACCCGGCGGCAAGCGCGTTCCCCTCGGCATTGCACTCGAGCCCACCCACGAAGTCGCGCCGCAACCCGTCGGCCTGACCGTCGGACTTGACTGACTCGACGAACGCTCGATCGATGCTCGCCCGCGCTAGAGTCCTCGCGGAGGTGCTCTCATGCGCGCGCTCGCTCTGCTTCTTTCCGTCCTGACCCTCTCGGTTTTCGTCGCCGCCTATTCGCAGGCCGACCCGACGTCGGTGGACAACCTCGACGTGAAGGCCGCGACCTTCGACGACCTCTTCTCGAGCCTTCGGGACATCGAGAAATCGCTCCCGGCGGATGGGGACACCGCCGACGAACGCGCACGCCTCATGGCGCTCGACGATCAACTCGTTGAAATCGGCCTCAGCCTCGCCGCCGACGCCATCGAACAGCAGAACGACACCCTCGCCCGGCGCGTCCTCGCGCGCATGCTCACGCGCAGCGCCGACGTTCGCGTCCTTGCGATGATCCAGGTCAGCTTCGGCCGGCCGCTTCAGGGTGAGGAGGATCCGGCCCCCACGCGCATCGTCCGAACACCAACTCCGACGCAGTCAAAGCAGCCCGCCGCCGACCGCCACCTCCAGCGCACGCTCAGGCTGCTGGAAGATCGCCTCCGCCAGATCGAACGCTCCCTCAACAACGACAACTTCGCCGAGTCCCGCATTGAGCGCCTCGAAGACCAGGTGCGCTCGAATGACAACGAACTCCAGCGCCTGACTCGACGCCTCGAACGACTCGACCAGCGCGTCCAGCGGTTGCGCTAGTCGCGTATCCGACGGATCCGATCAACCGATTGGCGGGCCGTGTCTCGTACGAGCGGTTCGTCATCCGACATCGCATCCTCGACGACGCGTGCATCGCCGCCGTCCTCGATCTCACGATTCGTCAGCGCAATGAGCGCATTCCGCTTCATCATCTCCAGCCGCGCCCGCTTCATCGCGCTCTTCGTGAACGCGCGCTGCCGATCCTCAGTTGTCCATCCAAGAACCTCGAGCAGATCAAATGACGTCCGCCGCGGCGCATACGCATCTTGCGCCTCCGCGAGCCGCTCTCCCGCCTCATCCGAACGCGGGCTGTTGTGCGGACACACCTCCTGGCAGATATCGCACCCATAGATCCAGTCGCCGATCCCCGCATGCAGTTCAGCCGCGATCGCTTCGCGCCGCTCGATCGTCAGGTAGCTCACGCACTTCGTCGCATCCACCGAATACGGCGTGATCGCATCCGTCGGACACGCGTCGATACACCGCGTGCACGTCCCGCAGTGATCCTCGATCGGCTCGCTGTTCGCCTCCAGCGCCAGCGTCGTCACGATGCCGCCGAGAAAGAAGTAGCTCCCCATCACCGGATGAATCAGCAGCGTGTGCTTGCCGACCCACCCAAGCCCCGCTCGGGCGCCATGCTCCCGCTCCAGCACCGGCGCCGTATCGACGAACACCTTGAACTGCGCCTCTGGATGCTCTTCCCGCAACGCGTCCGCCAGCGCGATCAGACGCTTCTTCATCACCTTGTGATAGTCATCGCCACGCGCATACCGCGCGATCCGTCCCACGCCGGCCGGCGTCTCAACCGACGGCGTCCCGCGCCGCTCATAGACATCGCCGACCATCAGCAGCGAGCGCGCCCCCGGAAGCAGAACGCCCGGATCAAGCCGCTCCGCTGCATGCTCTTCCATCCAGCGCATCGAGCCATGCTTCCCCGCGCCAATCCACGCGCGCAATTCATCCGAATAGTCGCTCGCCCGCGCATCGCAAACGCCGGCAAGCGCAAAACCAAGATCACGCGCCCTCTCGAGCGCGCGAGTCGATCTGTCCCTGATGTCCTGATCCATGAGAGCCGCTCACCGAGCGCCCGAACAGGTTCTCAGACGAGCACCTTCGCCTCAGCCTGCGCCCATCCATACAGACGATGCGCCGCCTCCGGCAGCGCCTCCTCCGCCGGCGCCAGGCTCTCGTCCCACAGTCGATCCCATTCAAAGACCAGCGCTCCCTCGTACCCGCTCCGAACAAGAGCTTTCGTGAACGCCTCGCAAGGCGTCTCACCATCGCCAGGAAGACAGGCCACGCCGTCGCGATGATCCTTCACGCGCGCCAGCAGCAGATCGTCGCCCAGCGTCTCGATCGCATCCTCCGGCCCATCACCCGCGGCATGCCCCACCGCCACCGAGTAGCTCGCGCCCAGCAACGGACTGCCGACAAGCTCGATAATCTCAGCAAGATCCGCAGCCGTGCAGAAGTCGCCACCATTCTCGACGGCAATCCGCACGCCGCTATGCCGCGCGTCATCCGCCACCAGCTTCAGCCGGTCGATGATTCGGCCCAGCACGGCCTTGCGGCTCTCCATCCCCTGTGCTTCGAGCGCGAACACGCGTATCAGCGGCGCGCCGACGCGATGCGCCCGACCCGTATGCCGCTTCGCTTCACGCACGCTCTTCTCGAAATCGCCGATCACGCGCCCGATCACCGGCGGATCCACCGGCGCATCGAAACGGCAACCCGTGCCGATCGAGACGATCCGAATGCCGTCGTCGCCGAAGATCTCACGCATCTTGTCCGCATCCGTCAAAGACGGATCCGACGCAAGACGACTCGGATCATCCCCAAAGCTGCGAAGTTCCACGCCCTCGAAGCCGTACTGCTCCGCCGCGTCCGCCACCTCGCGCGCCGTCCACTGCGGGCAGGCGACCGTGCTGAATGAGATCTTCATCATCGCTCCGGGTCACGTCCTTGCTCGGTGCGCGCCGAGACAACTCGGCCGCTGCACGCCGACCATCCTAAACCCGCCTGCCCAAGCGTCAAACGTCTGGCCTCGCGCTCGCTATTGAGCCCCGCCGCGGGCCTGCATCACCAGGCGCACCGTCTGGCGCTCGCCGTCGCGCACGATCACGATGTCCACCTCGTCGCCCGGCTTGTGACTCACCAGCGCCTGCATCAGCCCGCCGGCGCCCGCGAGCTCCTCGCCGCCCCACAGCACGATCCGGTCGCCCTTCTTCAGCCCGGCCTTCTCCGCCGTCGTCCCCGGCGAAACGCCGCCGACGACCACGCCCGCCTCGTCATCCGCATACTCCGGCGAAATGCCCAGGCGCACCTTCGAGCGCCCCACGCCGCGCATCTGCGGCGTCGGCGTCTTGGGCGCCACGAACGTCGGCTTCTGCTCCGTCGTCGCCAGCGCCCACGTCAGCTCGCCGACGAACTCCGTGACCTGCGCGCCGCCCTCGAAGTTCAGTGTCGAAGGCACGTCGTTGACCGTGTGATACAACGAGTGCAGGCCCGTGAATGCGGCGAGCACCGGCACGCCCTCACCGAAGAACGACGAATGATCCGAAGGCCCGTCGCCGCGCTTGCTCGTGCTGACCTTCAATCCAGAGGCGTCGATCACCGGCTGCACCAAATCCATCATCTGCTCCGCCGTGCCCACGCCGTAGAGCTCGAGCTTCCGATCGCGCAGCCGACCGATCATGTCCATGTTGAGCATCGCCGCGACCGTCGAGAGCGTCACCGGCGGATTCTGCACGAAGTGCTTCGAGCCGAGCAGCCCCATCTCCTCGCCGCTGAAGCACACGAAGATGATGGACCGCGCCTCCTCGCCAAAGGCAAGCTGCTCGTAGCGCTGCGCCATCTCGTCAGCGATCATCAGCACCCCGGCCGTGCCCGACGCGTTGTCATCAGCGCCCGGATGCACGTGCCCCGCCATCGAAGGGGATCGCGAACTGAACTCGCCATATCCGATGTGATCGTAATGGGCGCCGACGACGACATACTCATTCGCCAGATCGCCCTTGCCCGCCAGCACGCCGCCGACGTTCCACGTCTCGATGTCCTCCCGATGAATCGAGATCTCCATCGCCCCGCGAACATGCGGCAGATCGACCATCGTCGCGATTCCGGAATCCGCGAGTTGGCGCAGTTCCATCAATGAGCGCCCCTCGACATCGCCCATCGCGACGAGTCGCTCCGCCGCCTCCAGGCTCATCATCGCGACCGGCTTCTCGAAGGAAGGGCCGAAGCGTGAGTTCTTGAGATTCAGAATCTCACCCATGCGCGGATCGTCAGCGCCGGGCGCATTGACCAGCACCACGCCCGCCGCCCCGCGCTCAAACGCCGACTCGATCTTCGGCAGCAGAGCCGCCCGCCGCGACCAGCGCCCGGCGTCCGCCCACAAGCTCCTGCCGTTCTCGTCCATGGGCTCGAACCGCAGAACGATGGCAATCCTGCCGTCGAGCGCATCGTGCGGCCCGAAGCTCGAATACCCGTCTTTGCCGTTGTCGATCGCGTAGCCGACGAATGCGAATGCTCCTTCCGCGCTCGCATTGCCGCTTACTGCGAGCGGATTGAACTCCGACTCCAGCAGCAGCGCCTGCTCATCGCCGTCGTGGGTGACCGCGAACTCCGCGACCTCGAGTTCCCGCTCGCCGGGAACCTCAAAAGACTGCAGGAATGAAGACTCCGGCGACATGACGACCGAACCGTCCGCCGCCTCCGTCTCGCCGTAGAACGCCGGCGTCAGCCCGGCCTGCTCCATATAGAAGGAGATGTACTCACCTGCCCGCGCGTTGCCGCGCGTTCCCGGACCTCGGCCCTCGAAGTACGGATTGCTCAACGTCACCGTATGGGCGTGAAACGTCCGCGCCTCCGGCCCCATGCGATCCAGCGCTCGCGCGATCGCGGAGTCATGCTCGAACTCCTCCGGATGCATGAAGAGATGCTGCCCGCCGGTCGTCTCGAACTTCGCGACCGACGAAGACGGCGCCGACTCCGTCGCCTGCTGCGTTGCGCACCCGACGCCCAGCGTCAGGATCGTCGCGCTCAGTCCGATGGCGATCACGGAAACGGCCTGCTGTCGTGGTCTCATATCGTCTCTCAGGAAGCTCGGGAAGGCGTTGATTCGGCCCGTCGCCGAGGGCGCCTGCAGGCCCCAGTCTAGGTGCCCGAAACGACGTCTGAGGCCGCGCCTCGATTCCATTGCGTCGCCTCCTGCGCGATGCCTACACTGTCGCCCGGCTTGTACCGGCAGGCGCATCGAACAGTTCAATCCCACGACGACGCCGAGAGATTCATCCTCCGGCTGGAGCGCTCATGGACTACATCTCAATCACTCCCGCTCAGAAGACCTCCATGCTCGAGGCCATCGGCGCCGAGACCATCGATGAGCTCTTCTCCCCGATCCCGGAGTCCTGCCGTTTCACCGGCGACCTCGATCTCCCGCCGGCGCTCGCCGAACTCGATCTCCAGCGCGAGCTCCAGAAGCTCGCCGCCGAGAACAGCGCCGCCGCCAACGGCGCCTGCTTCATCGGCGCCGGCGCTTATGACCACTTCGTCCCTGTCTTCATTGACCAGTTCATCAGCCGCGGCGAGTTTCTCACCGCATACACCCCCTACCAGGCCGAAGCCTCGCAGGGCTCACTTCAGGCCTTCTTTGAGTTCCAGACGCAGGTTGCGCGACTCACCGGCATGGACATCTCCAATGCTTCACTCTACGAGGGCGCCAGCGCCGTCGGCGAAGCCGCCATGCTCGCGCTCAACGCGACCGGCAAGCGCCGCGTCCTCGTCGCCTCGACAATCCATCCCGACGCGCGCGCCACGCTCAAGACACAACTCGAAGATCTTCCCGCCGAGTTCGTCCTCCTTCCGGCCGGTGAAGATGGTCGCATCAGCCCAGCCGTCATCGCTGAGCACACCGACAGCGACACCGCCTGCGTCATCATCGCCTCGCCGAACATCTACGGCCTCATCGAAGACTGGAAGACCGCCTTCCACGCATTCCAGAACGCCGCGGGCGACGTCGGAAACAAACCACTCAATATCGCCGTCTTCAATCCCACCGCCTGCGCGCTCCTGAAGAACCCCGGCGACTGCGGCGCCGATGTCGCGGTCGGCGAGGGCCAGCCGCTCGGCGTGCCGCTTCAGTTCGGCGGTCCCTATCTCGGACTCTTCGCCGCAAAGCAGAAGTTCCTCCGCAAGATGCCCGGCCGCCTGGTCGGCCAGACCTCCGACGGCGAGGGCCGTCGCGCCTTCTGCCTCATCCTGCAGACGCGCGAGCAGCACATCCGCGGCGCACGCGCTACATCGAATATCTGCACCAACCAGGGACTCCTCGCCCTCCGCGCGACGATGTACATGACCGCGCTCGGACCGCAGGGACTGCGCGACGTCGCCGAGCAGAGTTGGCACAAGGCGCATTACCTCGCCAAGCGCATTGCGGCCCTCCCCGGATACGATCTTGCCTTCGATGGCGAGTTCTTCAACGAGTTCCTCGTCCGCTGCCCCGTCCCGGCCAGCGCCATCATCGACGCCGGCCGCGCAAAATCGATTCACCCCGGTGTCGATCTCTCCTGCGAGAAAGTCGCGTCCATCGGCGCCGAGAATCAACTTCTCATCGCCGTCACCGAGAAGCGCACTCGCGCCGAACTCGATGCGCTCGTTGATCTTCTCGTGGAGTGCGCCCCCTGATGACGATGCGGCCGCTCATCCTGCTTCTGACCTGCGCCGCGAGCCTCGCGCTCGTCGGGTGTCACGTCGAGCGCAGTTCCAGCGGCTACCGGATGGAGACGCCCGTCCCCGTCCCTGAGTCTCTCAACCCCTTCCGTCCCGTTTCGACCTATTCCATCGTCGCCCGGGATCCCGATGGCGCCTTCGGCGTCGGCGTCCAGAGTCACTGGTTCAGCGTCGGCACTGTCGTCCCCTGGGCGAAGTCCGAAGTCGGCGCCGTCGCGACGCAGAGCCTCGCCGACATCAACTACGGCCCGCTTGGCCTCCAACTCATGGAAGGCGGCCGCGACGCGCATCAGGCGATGCACGCGCTCACATCAACCGACTCCGGCCAGGCCTGGCGACAGGTCGCGATGATCGACAGTGAAGGCAACGTCGCAACTCACACCGGCGAACTCTGCATAGCCGAGGCCGGCCACATCACAAAGACGCTCGCGGACGGCAGCGTCATCTCTTGCCAGGCGAACATGATGCACACCACGGGCGTTCCCGAGGCGATGCTCGCAGCGTATGAGTCCTTCGATGGCGACCTCGCCGAGCGCATCATGGTCGCGCTCGAAGCGGCCCAGGCGGCAGGCGGAGACATCCGCGGCAAGCAGAGCGCGTCCATCCTCACCGTTCGCGCCGAATCGACCGGCCGCCCCTGGCTCGATGTCGTCATCAACATCAACGTCGAGGACGATCCGAATCCTCTCGTCGAATTGCGCCGCCTGCTCGAACTGCACCGTGCCTACGAGCACATGAACGCAGGCGACGTGGCGATGGAGCATGGCGACGTCGATGCGGCCCTTCGCGAGTACGCCAGCGCGCAGCGCCTCGCGCGCGACAGCGCTGAAATGTCCTTCTGGACAGCCGTCTCTCTCGCCAATGCCGGACGCGTCGAAGAATCGATGCGCTACTTCCGCCAGGCCTTCAATGACGACACCCCCGGCGCCGACTGGCGCGCCCTCCTCGAGAGGCTTCCCGACTCCGACCTCTGGGAAGCCGATCCCGCCCTCATCAAGTCCATCCTCCGCGACATCCAGGTGTCCACGAACTGACCGAACCGAATCCGCGATATCCCATGACGACCACCACCTCGACCATCAAGCCCGTGAAGATCGACATGACGACGACCGACACGACCACCTCCGCCGTCGCGCCTCGCACACTCGGCGAGCGTCCAACCGAGGACCTCATCTTCGAGAAATCCTCGCCCGGCTCACGCGCCGTCGATCTTCCGCCACTCGATGTCGACGAGACGCCCATCCCGGAGGCGATCGCCGGCGCGGCGCCCGCGCTCCCCGAGGTCGGCGCCATCCAGGTCACCCGCCACTACACCCATCTCTCCCAGCGCAACTTCTCCATCGACGGCGAGTTCTATCCCCTCGGCTCCTGCACGATGAAGATCAACCCGCGCATCAACGAGTACGCGGCGAGCCTTCCCGGTTTCACGGGCTCACATCCCATGCAGCAGGATGAGGATGTCCAGGGCTGCCTGCGCTTGCTCTACGAAACGCGCGAACTCCTTCAGGAGATCGCGGGACTTCCGGAGGTCTCCCTCCAGCCCGCCGCCGGCGCGCACGGCGAATACACCGCGCTCAAGGTCATCCGAGCCTATTACAAGGATCGCGGAGAGCATCAGCGCAACAAGGTCCTCGCGCCGGAGAACGCCCACGGCACCAACGCCGCCTCATGCACATCCTGCGGCGCCGGCGCCATCAACATCAAGGCGCCCGGCGGCTACACCGACATCGACGACCTCAAGCGCGTCATCGACGCCGAAGGCCCCGAGTCGATCATGGCGCTCATGATCACGAACCCCAACACGGCGGGGCTCTTCGACTCGAAGATCGATGAAATCGCGGACATCATCCATGACGCCGGCGCCATGGTCTATCTCGACGGCGCCAACATGAACGCCATCCTGGGCCGCACGCGCCCCGGCGACTTCGGCGCCGACGCGATGCACTACAACACGCACAAGACATTCTCGACCCCGCACGGCTGCGGCGGCCCCGGCTCCGGGCCCATCGCCGTACGCGACTTCCTCGCGCCCTATCTCCCGGCGCCGCAGGTCGTGAAGACCAGCGATGGTCGTTATGCCCTCGACTACGACCGTCCGAAGTCGATCGGCAAGGTTCGATCATTCGTCGGCCAGTTTGGTGTGCTCGTCCGCTGCTGGACCTACATCCGCGCCTGCGGCCCGGAAGGGCTCCGCAATATCGCCGAGACATCCGTGCTCAACGCCAACTACCTCGCCGCGAGACTCGCCGAGCGTTTCGAGATGCCCTACTTCGACCCGGCCAAGGGCAAGTACGCCGCGCACGAGTTCGTCACCGTGCCCCGCACACTCCTCGACAAGGGCGTGACGCTCAACGACATCGCCAAGCGCCTGATCGACTACGACGTCCACCCGCCGACCATGCACTGGCCGGTGCGCGACTGTCTCATGGTCGAACCGACGGAGACCGAGGATCTCGCGACACTCGACCGCTTCGTCGACGTCATGAGCATGATCGCAGACGAGATCGAGTCGGATCCCGACACGCTCCGCCGCGCGCCCGAGAGCGCGCCCGTCGAACGCCTCGACATCGTCGCCGCAGATCGCAAGCCCATCACCGTGCACCCGATGGACTGACGCGCTTTCTGCGCGCGACAACGCAGCCGCGATGCGGCTGTTCCGAAACACACCCAGAATCCGTACTCGGATGCGTGGTCAGCTGCCGACCGCCGGCTTGATCTCGCCGACGACGTGCGGTCGCTGTTCAAGAATCTGCTCAGCGACCTCGCGACGATGAACGGCAACCTCTCTCGGAAACTCGAACGCCAGGCGAACGCGATCGCCCTTGATCCCGGCGACGCGCACGACGCCGATCGGATCGCTCGGATCTCCGATGACCACCTCTTCACCCTCGCGTCGAGTGATCACCAACATGCTCGGACCTCCTGTCCTGACAGCACTTACGCGCCGTCGTGCCCACCAGCACTCAAACTAGCACGGCGCCTTCCAGGACACGAGAAAAAACCGGTCAACCCCTCGACCGACTCCCGACAAACCCGATTTGCGCCTCCCTGAGGCCGCATCAAGACCTAAACAACGGCCTCGACTCCCGCGACTTCCGGGATGTTCTCCTTGAGATTCTGCTCGATCGCGATCCGAAGCGTCATCGAGCTCGACGGACACCCCACACATGCGCCGTGCAGACGAATCCGAACGACGCCCTTGTCCGTCACCTCGACAAGCTCGATGTCTCCGCCATCATTCTGAATGGAGGGCCGGATCATGTCGAGAATCTGAGCGATCCGCGCCGGAACACTCTCCGCGCCTGAGCCGCCGTCCTGGCTGTCTCGTGTCGCTGTCATGCATGCATACTAGGAGCGACCCGCCGCCCCGGACAACTCCCGACCCCGCCCCTCCGGGCGTACACTTCGCCCATGCGACCACTTTTCCTCCCACTGATCGCGATCGCCGCGCTCCTCACCGTCGCTGGCGGATGCGCCTCAACCCCCTCCTCGTCCTCCGACTATCGCGATCCCCTGCTGCGCATGAACAACGCGCAGCTCTCCTCCGGCGATCGCACATCCGCCGTCCGAGCCGCCTGGACCCAGTATGAAAACGGCGAACTCGACCGCGAGATCTTCACCAAGTCCATGAAATCCATGGCCTGGAAGTACTCGGCGCCGGGGAATGTTCGCAACGCCGCAATCGACAACCTCACCAAGCTCGATCCTGACGACACCGCCAACATGGTGAGGCTCATGCTCCAGTCGGAAACCGACTGGTCCGTCATCGAACACATCTGCGAAATCGTCGCGGCCAACGACTGGAAGCGCGCCACCCCCGGTCTCGTCCGGAGCTGGGCGCGACCTGTTTTCGAGCCGCCCGACGATCTCCGGCCAGAACGCAAGGCGCTTGTTGCGCTCTATCCCGATCGCTCCGTCGAGGAAGTCATCTTCGAGGTCTTCACGACGCCCGTCGCAAACGATCCGCTCTTCGGAGAGAAGACAAGACGAGACGCCTGGGCCCTCCTGCTCCGCATCGATCAGGACGGCAGAAACGCCGAAGCCCTCCTCACCGCGGACGAACAGCACGAAGATCCCCTCATTCGCACGCTCCAGGAGGCCGCCGGCGCTCTTCACGCGATCCCGCTCAACGCCGAACAGCTCTCATGGCTGCAACAGATGCGCGCGCCCGAGAGCGGCTCCTTCTGGGATGAAGCCGCCCACGCCATCGCGCAGCTCGATGAGTGGAAACAGAACGAACTCCAGATGCGCCACGTCGCCGTCATCCGCTGGTTCCATGTCAACGAGCCCGAGTATCTTCAGCGCTCACGCGAGGAACTCGTTCGACTGCTCGAACTGCGTCTCGACAACCGGCGCCACCACCGGCGCACCGCGGGCTTCGCCACGATCAGCGGCGGCATCAAGGAGACCATCAGCTTCTGGGACGAACGGCTCGTCTGGGCCGACCTCCTCGGCATCCTCCTCGCCGACATCGCAACGCGCGATCAGAACGTGCAGAACTCCTTTTTCATCCAGGCCCACGCCGACATGCTCGACAAGTCAACCGAGCACGGCGGCGTCCTCCACGCCTACGACCGCGCCGACGACACCCCCACCTTCCTCGCCCAGCCCTTCGAGCCCCGCCCGACGCAGCGCTACGGCGACAACCGATTCGTCGCCTCCGCCGAACTCATCGACGCAAGCGCGCTCGCGCCCTTCCACTACCACTTTCATGCACAGCGCGTCAGCAACGTCGAATACGCAGGCCCCGGTCCCGGCGACCTCGAGTACGCCGAGCGCCACGGCCGGTTCTGCCTCGTGCTTACCTACGTCACGCGCACGAAGCTGAATATCGATATCTATCTCCCGAACAGCGCCCGTGTCGACCTCGGCAATATCAATGCGGAAGACTGACGTGGGCGCTCAGACCACCGGCGCTGCGAGAGGATGATCCACGCGATCATCATCATCCTCGTGCTCATGCTCTACCTGCGCGACTCCGGCGTCACGCTGGCGGCTGAGCCCCTCGTCTCCCCGACGATCGCGACCGCGCTCACACTCGGCGCCTTCGCCTTCGTCATCATCCAGACGCATCTCGTGCTCGCGCTCTTTGCGCGCTCCATCAACCGCCGCGTCTCGACGAAACTCCTCATCTGGGCCGATCGCGTCCTCCTGGGTTCGCGCGTCCTCACGCTCATCGTCCAGGCCGGCGCCGTCTTCGCGCTCGCGTGGCTCGATCTTATTCGGCGCCAGATCGGCGATCTCGTCTTTCTCGACGAACTCGTCGCGCTCACGCCTGCGCTTCTCACCCTCGCCGCCGGATGGATCGCCTACTACCCGCTCGAGCGCCGCCTCCGCGAGATGGTCCAGATCCGCGCGGTCGAGCTCGGCGAACACGTCTATCCCGTCCCCACGCGCACGCAGTTCCTCATGGACAACGTGCGCCATCACATGCTCATCATCCTCATCCCCATCTCGCTCATCCTCGCGTGGGCCGAGGCGCTCAACTTCCTCTTTATGGAACTCGTCGAGCGCGGTCTGCTCGCGTCAACCTCTACGCAGACCGAGTCGCTCTACATCGCCGCCAACCTCGCCGGCGTGCTCCTCGTCTTCATCGTCACGCCCGGACTCATCGCGCGCGTCTGGAGCACCGTCCCGCTCCCCGCCGGCGAACTCCGCGACAAACTCCTCGCCCTCTGCGCGGCCCAGGGCGTGCGCTGCCGCAAACTTCTCATCTGGCGCACCCACGGCCTCATGATCAATGGCGCCGTCATGGGGCTCCTTGGACGCTTCCGTTTCATCCTCCTGACCGATGCGCTCCTCGATTCACTTCCCACCGAGCAGATCGAAGCCGTCATGGCCCATGAAGTCGGCCACGTGCGCCGTCATCACCTCCCGTGGCTCATGCTCTCCCTCATCGCAGCGCTTTCCCTCGCGTACTTCGGAGTCGTCGCGCTCTCCGATCTCGCCATGAGCCCCACGCCCGGCGGGACGCTCAGCGGCCTCGTTGATCTCAGCGCCTTCTTCAGCGCCACGATCGCCGCGCTCTTCATCTTCGGATTCATCAGCCGTCTTTTCGAACGCCAGGCCGACGCCTTCGCCGCCCAGCATCTATCCGGCATGACCCGCGCCAACCACGGACGCGACCTCACCGTCACGCCCGAAGGCGCGCTCGCCATGATCCACGCCCTCGAGTCCGTCGCTCGACTCAACCGAATCCCCAAGCGCAAGTTCACCTGGCGCCACGGCAGCATCAGCCGCCGCCAGTCAGCCCTCGCCCGCACCATCCACAAGCCCGTCCGCGCGCTCCCCATCGATCGCGCCGTCAGGCGAACCAAGTTGCTCTCCCTCGTCGCCCTCCTCGCCGCCATCGGTTTCGCCTGGCTCGACGCCCGCGCCGCAACTGAGCAGCCGCAAGCGACCCAGGTCGTGCTCGTCGCCGAATGAACGACATCCCCTTCATCAAGATGCACGGCCTCGAGAACGACTACCTCTTCCTCGATGCCTTCCAGCGCCCGAAAATCGCATCGGACCTCTCGACTGATCGCATCGCCGCCATGTGCAACCGTCGGCGCGGCGTCGGCGCCGATGGCGTCATCATCCTCGCGCCGCCAACAGACTCCGCGGCCGGAGCATCGATGCGCATCTTCAATGCCGACGGCGCCGAAGCCGAAATGTGCGGCAACGGCGCCCGCTGCGCCGTCAGACTCCTCACCGACCGCAATCACGTCACGCAACGCGACTTCACACTCGAAACACGATCAGGCGCCCTGGTCGTCAGCATCACAGAGTCCGCGCTCGTCACGCTCGATATGGGCGAGCCGCGCCTGGATCTCCCCGCGATTCCCGTCGACCCCACCGCCCTCTCCGCGCCGCCGGAGCGCATCAACCTCGACGCCAGCCGCATCACAGTCGGCCACTATCCCGGCGTCCCCGTTTCGACAGGCAATCCGCACTTCGTCATTCCCTGGCCTGAGCCTCTCGAGCCCGTCCCGCTCGAGAGCTTCGCGCCCGCGCTCCAGAACGCGCCGGCCTTTCCCGGGAAGGTCAACATCCATCTCCTCCATCCCCGCGTAGCAGACGCCGCCCAGATGCGCTCATACGAACGAGGCGTCGGCGAAACCCGCGCCTGCGGCACCGGCGCCTGCGCCGCCCTCGTCGCCGGCGTCGCGCTCGGCATGCTCTCGCGGCGCGCGACGATCTCCATGCCCGGCGGCGATCTGCACATCCATTGGTCGGAAGACGACAACCATCTCCGCCAAACGGGCCCCGCCGAATACGTCTTCGAGGGCGTCTGGAATCACTGACGCGCGCGCCGCCCGATAGACTCTCGCCGATGGAGATCGCCCCCGTCACATTGCGCACGCAGCGATTGACGCTCCGCGCTCCGACCGAAGCGGATGTCCCTGCGATCGCCGCCATGTGCAATGACCGCGAAGTCTACGACAACACGCTCTCGCTTCCCTTCCCCTACACCGAAGACGACGCCCGCGCCTGGACGGAGCGAGCAGCCGAAGGATGCGCGACCGGCGACTCCTTCCAGATCGCTGCCTTCGACAACGACACCGGCGCACTCGCGGGAACCGGCGGCCTCGTCATCGAACAGGCCTCGCGCCGTGCCGAACTCGGATACATCGTCGCGCGCCCTATGCGCAACCAGGGATTCGCAACCGAGATCTCCAGAGCGCTCATCGCCTTCGGATTCGAGAAGCTCGATCTCATGCGCATCTGCGGCGGCCGCTATCCCTACAACCCCGCCTCCGGCCGTGTCCTCGAGAAAGCCGGCATGACCTACGAAGGCCTCCTCCGCAACTACGAGCAGAAGGGCGACAAGACGCTCGACGTCCACCTCTACGCCATCACGCGCGAGGACTTCGAAGGCGCCGCCTCCTGATCCGAAAGCCGCCGGATCGCGCGACAATTCGTTGAACCACCCTCCACCGGCCGACGACTCACTCCAAGAGTCCCATGCCGCGCACACTCCAGCACATCCAGGACGAGCTCCTCGTCATTCGCTGCCAGGACGACGAGCGCGACGCCCTCGAAGAGCTCATCAACCGTTGGCAATCACGCCTGCGCCGCCATGCCTGGACGCTCACCGCGGACGCCGAGGCCGTCAACGATGTCTGCCAGGAGTCCTGGTTCGCCATCGCCCGCGGCATCAAGCGCCTCGCCGATCCCACCCACTTCAACGCCTGGGCCTATCGCATCGTCACCAACAAATGCGCCGACTGGACGCGAGCCCAGCAGCGCAACCGCGCGCAGACGAAGCGCGCCGTAGACGCCGCTCGACACAAAGAGCCCGAGAAGAACCCCGCGGAGCACGACGAGGCCGTCGAAATCCTCCGCCGCGCCCTCGCCTCCATCGACCCCCAGAAACGAGCCATTCTCGAAATGCACTATCTCGACGAAATGAGTGTGAACCAGATGGCCATCGTCCTCGACATTCCAGTGGGGACCGTCAAGTCCCGCCTCTACCACGCCCGCGACGAACTCAAGCGGGCCCTCGGAAAGGACAAGTCATGAGCGATTTCGACAACAAGATCAAAGCCGCTCTCCACGCCGAATCAGACAACGTGTGGAAAGAGGTCGAGGAACAGAACCTCTTCGAACAGGCCCTCGGCGTCATGCGGGGCAAGATGCGCTTCATCGCGATGATGTGCTACGTCTACATGTTCGTGTTCATGGGCCTGATGATCTGGATGGGCTTCCGCTTCTTCGACGCCGCATCCACGCAGGCGCAGATCGCCTGGGCCGTCGGAGTCCTGTTCTCCGCGATGGCCGTCGCGATGCTGAAGATCTGGTTCTACATGCAGATGGACAAGAACACGATCATCCGCGAGATCAAACGCCTCGAACTCCAGGTCGCCACACTCGCCGGCATCGTCAAGAACCAGGACCGCAACTGACAACGATCTCTGATCGCGCAAGCGCCCGGCGCCATGTGACTCGATTTCTTCCGGGGAACTCGATCACTCGTCGGGCGTTTGTCGATGGCGCCAAGCGGGCTCCGGCGCCGCGCGAATCCCGCGACCTTGATGGCGGTAAGATCGAGCATGCGAGTCTGCATCATCGGCGCAACAGGTATGCTCGGTCGCCCAGTCGCGCGCCGCCTCGCCGATGACCCGTCGCTCAGCGTCAGAGCGTTCGTCCGCGACGAGCACCGCGCCCGCAAGCTCCTTCCGAAATCCCTCGAGCTGCGTCTCGGCGACCTCCGCGACGAGCGCGCTCTCGACGCCGCCCTCGATGGCGTCGACGCCGTCTACCTCAACCTCAACACGCCATTTAGCCCGAAGGCGAAGTTCGATCCCGATCGCGACGGCACGCGCCTCGTCATCGAAAGCGCCAAACGCGTCGGCGTCCAGCGCATCCTCCGACTCTCCGCCCTCGAAGTTCCCGGCGCCGCGACCCAACCCAATCCCTGGTGGGCCCTGAGGCGCAAGGCCGACACCGACCGCCTCGTCGCCACCTGCGGCCTCACCTGGACCATCTTCCGCCCGACCTGGTTCATGGAGTCCCTCGCCCTCTTCATCGCCGGTCCCCTCTGCATCCTCCCGCCCGCCTCGTCAACGGCTCTCTACTGGATCTCCGGCGCCGACTACGCCGACCAGGTCGCCAGCGCCCTGTGCAATGAAGACTCCCACGACACCCACTTCGTATGCCAGGGAACGGAAGCCGTCCCCATGCGCGCCGCGGCCATGCGCTTCCGAAGAGCCTTCCGGCGCTGGGCGCTCCCCGCGCCGGCCCCGCGCATCGGCATGGCGCTCGCCGGACTCGCCATGAGCAAGCCGCGCTACTTCCTCGATCTCATCGACTACACCAACCGCTTCGCCGGCGACCTTCTCGCACAGCAAACGTGGAAGATCCTCGGCGAGCCGAAGGAGACGATCGAGGACTACGCGAGATCGATCGCGCAGACCGGCGACTTCCCGCGCAAGTAGGCAGCGCCGAGTAGAATCCGCCCGCGGCAAGAAGCCGCGACGGAGATCCTCATGCAGTCCTCTTCCCACCAGCGGCGCACGCTCCTCCTCCACGTCTTTCTCGTCGCGCTTGCGCCGCTCGCCGCCTGCCAGAACCTCATGGCGCCCGCGCCCAATCTGTACACCGACAGCGACATCAACCCCTTCGAGAACGTCATTCCGGAGTATCAGACGAACACCGTCGAGGTCATCTACGCAACGGATCGGCTGCCGCAAAATCAGCCCGGCGAACGAATTCGCTATAGGTGGCAGCGTTCGATGTCGCTCGCGTTCGGTGTCGCGACGGTTGAGTTGGGCAGAGAGGTCAGCTGGGAGCAGCTCGTGCAGGCGAGTCGCAACGCAAGGCGCGAGACTCCGATCAACATCCGTGTTGTCGACGTCGAAGAGCGATGGCGCCTCTCGGAGACGCCGATTGACTACATGTACGACGACGGCGTCATCACGGAAGATCCCGACGAGCTCGCGCATGATCGCGAAGTCGCCCGCAAGTTCCAGGAACTGGTCGCCGAGCGCCTCGCGAAGACGGACACCAAGGACGTCTACATCTTCATTCACGGCTTCAACAACACCTTCGAGCGCTCCGCCGGCGTCATCGCAGAGGTCTGGCACTACCTCGGGCGCGAGGGCGTGCCGATTGTGTACTCCTGGCCTTCCGGAGCGCCGGGCCTGATCCGAGGCTACGTGCGAGATCGTGAATCCGGCGAGTTCACGATCTTCCATCTGAAACAGTTCGCCAAGATTCTCGAGGGGACGCCCGGGCTGGAGCGGATCCATGTCATCGCGCACAGCCGAGGGGCTGACATCGTGCTGACGGCTGTGCGGGAGCTTGCGATCGAAAACCGCGGCGCGGGTGGACCGCTGCAGCGACCACGTTTCGAGACGCTGATACTCGCCGCCGCCGACATCGACATCGAGGTGACCGGGCAGCGCGTGACCGCCGAACGCGTCACGCGCTTCGCTCATTCACTCGTCCTTTACATTCGCGAAGACGACCGGGCGCTGAACGCCTCGAAGTGGCTGACCAGGAGCGACGCTCGGCTGGGAACGCTTCGCTGGGAGCAGATCTCGGAGGCCAATCAGAAGCGCATGAAGCGACAGGGCGGCAACGGCGAGATCATCGATGCGCGCATCAGCACGGGGTTCATCGGCCACAGCTACTTCTACGACCACCCGGCCGTGCTCTCCGATCTCATCCTCCTGCTCAAGTACTACCGGGATCCCGGCGCCGACAATGGACGCCCGCTGAATCGCAAGAACCCGGTGATGTGGGAGCTCACGAGCGACTATCCCTACGGCAAGGTGGACGCCAACGGCGTCTTCATCAATCCAAGCGCGGCTGAGGAAGACTAGCGCGCCGTGATTCGCCGCCGACTCCCCCTTGCTGGGGGATCCGATATCATCGCCGCCTCCATTCGGCCCAGCAGGAGACGAACGATGATCCACGAGAGCTCGATTCGCCGTGTCCTTGGAACGATCGCACTGGTGGTCGCCGCCGCGGCGCTTCCGGCGTGCCAGCGCACACTCGCACCGTCGCCGAATCTGTACACGCAGAGCGACGTGAATCCCTTTGAGAACGTCGTTCCCGAGTATCAGAACAACAAGGTCGAGGTCATCTTCGCCACGGATCGCGTGCCCGAGGTTGAGAGCGAGAGCGGTCGCCTGAAGTACACATGGCATCGATCTCCCTCGCTCGCATTCGGCGTGACGACGGTTGAGTTCGGCAAGGACGTCCCGTGGGAGGACGTCGTGCAGGCGAGCACATCGACGCGGCGCAAGGTCGGAATGCCGATTCGCGTGCGCGATACGGAGGAGTTGTTCCGCCTCAATCCGAAGCCGTACAAGTTCGAGATGCAGAACGGCCACCTCATCGAGGACCCGGACGAAGTGGCCGCAGATGCGCAGACGGCGGAGGAGATTCAGGCGTTCATCGCGGAGAGGCTCGCGAAGACGAATCGCAAGGAGATCTTCATCTTCGTGCACGGCTTCAACAACAGCTTCGACTACTCCGCGAGCGTGATCGCCGAGATCTGGCACTTCCTCGGTCGTGAGGGCGTGCCGATCGTCTACTCCTGGCCCGCAGGCGCCGGCGGCGGCCTCCTCCGCGGCTACGCGCGCGATCGCGAGTCGGGAGACTTCACCGTTCATCATCTCAAGCAGTTCGCCAAGATCGTTGAGGGAACGCCCGGGCTCGAGGGCATCCACGTCATCGCGCACAGCCGCGGGACTGATGTGCTGACCTCCGCCGTGCGCGAGCTGGCGATCGAGAATCGCGCCCTGGGCAAGCCGGCGCGCCGGCCGCTCTTCAAGACGATGATTCTCGCAGCTGCGGACATGGATCTGGGCGTCGTCCAGCAGCGCGTGGCCGCGGAGGGCGTCGCGCTCTTTCCCGATCGGATGGTGATCTACATCTCCGAGGAAGATAAGGCGCTCTTCATTTCCAAGTGGCTCTCCCAAAGTCAGAATCGTCTGGGCGACGTTGACTGGGAGACGCTCGATGATCGCGCGCGCCAACGCGTGAGAATCGCCGGCGATCAGATCGAAGTCGTCGATGCGCGCGTCAAGGCCGGACTCATCGGCCACAGCTATTTCTATGGCAACCCGGCTGTGCTTTCGGATCTGATCCTGCTCCTTCGAGATCAGAAGGAAGCGGGCGCCGAATACGGCCGACCGCTGAAGCGCGTCAACCCAATTATCTGGCGCGTCAGCAACGAATACCCCTACGGCCGCGTGGATGCTGACGGCACGGTGCTCGACGCCTCGCCGCGTGAGGATGATTTCGTCGATGAATGACCGGACTGCGGACTGGCACGATGTCGTGCATGACGTGAATTGAGGAGACAGCGAATGAGATCCGCTTCCAGAATGCACCGCGTCGTGCATTCCCTGTTGCTCGTCGTGCTTGCCACGGCGCTCCCGGCCTGCCAGCGAACGCTCGCGCCCTCGCCGAATCTCTACACACAGAGCGACGTCAATCCGTACGCGAACGTCATCCCCGAGTTTCAGAACAACAAGGTCGACGTGATCTACTTCACGGACCGCAAGCCCGAGCCGATCGACGAGGCGGGACGACTGAAGTACGGCTGGAAGCGTTCGCACTCGCTCGCCATGGGCGTGACCACCGTCGAGTTCGGACGCGACGTCGCGTGGGAGGACCTCGTCGAGGCGAGCACCTCGACCAAGCGCAAGGTCAGCTTGCCGATCAAGGTGCGGGACACCACGGAGCTCTTTCGGCTCCTGGCATCGCCGTATACCTACAAACGAGAGAACGGCGTAATCATCGACGATCCGGATGAGATTGCGCAGGACGAGCAGATAGCGCGCGAAATTCAGGAGTACATCGGCAGGCAACTCGAGAAGACCGATCGCAAGGACGTCTACGTCTTCGTCCACGGCTTCAACAACAGCTTCGAATACTCCGCAGGCGTGATCGCGGAGATCTGGCACTTCCTCGGGCGCGAAGGCGTGCCGATCGTGTACTCCTGGCCGGCGGGCGCCGGCGGCGGACTCCTGCGCGGCTACTCGCGCGACCGGGAGTCCGGCGAGTTCACCGTGTATCACCTGAAGCAGTTCGCCAAGATCCTGGAAGGCTCTCCGGGGCTGGAACATGTCCACGTGATCGCGCACAGTCGCGGCACGGATGTGCTCACGGAGGCCGTGCGAGAGCTGGCGATCGAAAACCGAGCCGCCGGCAAACCGGTGAATCGCGAGCGATTTGCGACGCTCATTCTCGCGGCGGCGGATCTGGATCTCGACGTGACGACGCAGCGCGTGACAGCAGAGAAGGTGCCGCTGCTGCCCGATCGGACGGTGCTGTACATCTCGAACGACGACAAGGCGCTTGGCGTCTCCGGGTGGCTGTCGCAGAGTTCGGCGCGCATCGGGAACATTCGATGGGACGACCTTGATGATCGGGGGAAGGAGCGCATACGCGTCGCAGGCGATCAGTACGAGATTCTCGATGCGCGCGTGGACTCGGGGTTCCTCGGCCACAGCTACTTCTACGGTCACCCAGCCGTGCTCTCGGACATGATCCTGCTTCTTCGGGACCGGAAGGTCCCCGGCGCCGAGAATGGGCGCCCGATGCGCAGGAAGAATCCGTTCATGTGGCAAATCGAGAACGAGTATCCGTTCGGCCGGATCGAAGCGGACGGCACGGTGATCGACGCCTCGCCGCGTGAGGATGATTTCGTAGAAGAAGTCGCGGAAGAGTGAGATGACTTGGCGCGGAATCGACGGATTCTGCGCCATGAATACTGAACGCCAGGACGCCTCGAAACCGGATTGACGGGAACGCCAATAGCGGATATACATATCTGTTATTGAATGGCGCCGAGGATGATGGCGAGGAAGCACATATCCTGGATCGCTTGGATCACGCTCGTGGCGTACCTCGCCGCGAGCTTCGGACTGCTCCCCGCGCCCACCTTCATCAACAGATTCCTGGGTTCCTTCGAGCGCTTTCCATGTGAAACGCACTCGTGCGGCTGCGCCACGGCCGCGGGCTGCCAGAACGCCTGCTGCTGCTTCAGCCAGGCGCAGCGTGACCATTGGGCGGATCGCAACGGCCTGAGTCGATCGACGTGGACGCCGCTTCCGCGTTCGGAAGCGCGGCAGGTCATCATCGCCGCCCAGATCTCGATTCCTGTCGAGCGCGACGATGCGGACTGCGGCATGTGTCACATCGACAATGCGAAGCCCGCGCTGCCGATCGGACCAATCGCATCGCCACTTGGTTGCCGCCTGCTCGACAGCTGGCTCTTCTTCGCGCCGGTGCAGACCATGCGTCCGCCACCGGCGCTCGTCACGGATATGACCGTCGCCGACGCATCCTGGTCGATCCTGTTGCGCGACGAGTTGACGTCGCAGGCAGAGATCTCGCTTCCGGATCCCCCACCTCGAGCCTGAGTGTCCCCGTTGGCTGTTGCGCGCGCAGTGAGTGCGCGCGTCCGCGGACCTGTTGCGCGCCTGCTGCGCGCACACGGAGGACTTCTCATGGCTCGCAACGATCGGGCATTCACGCTCGTCGAGCTTCTGATCGTTATTACGATCGTGGCGCTGCTGCTTGCATTGACGCTTCCTGCGCTGCGCGAAGCGCGCAACGCCGCGCACACGACGATCTGCCTCAACAACCTCAAGCAGCTCGGGCTGCATACGGAGGATTACGCTTCCTCCAGGAAGTTCAAGATGCCGCGGAGCCGCCACTCGGCGGGGTTCGGGCGAAACTCCTGGAGCTTCATGTACTACGAGCAGATCACGGACGAACGATTCGAGCGGCGCGACGACCTCTGGGTGGAGACGCTGAATTCGCACTTCCACTGTCCGCTCGATGGGACGACGAACACGATCGAGGACTGGCGCGATCACCTTTCCTACGGCTACAACGTCTACTTCGAGCTCACGCCGTCGGAGACCGCGGACGTCAACGGTGTGGACGGGCCGAGCTGGCGACTGATCACGTCGGCGCCGCAGCCGAGCCGCACCGTGCTCTTCGCGGAGCTCCCGTCGTCCTCGTTCGCGGATCACATCATGGCCCACTTCTGGTCGCGCTTCGACGCGCCGCCGGAAGTGGCGACGGATCGTCATCGGAGCGGCTCGGCGTACGCATTCCTGGACGGGCATGCGGCGCTGGCGCCCTTCGAGCAGACGTACGACCTGACACGAAATCTCGACCTCTGGAATCCGGATCGGAACATCGATCTCGTGACGACCAGGGGCGATCACTGAAAGAAGAAACGCATCATGAGACTGACACATGCGCTGACGAGCGCCTTTGCATCGACACTCGCCGCCGGTCTCGCATTGGGCGGCGTGGATGTCTGGCCGCAGGCCAACGGGCCGATGAGCCACATCCTGATTGACTTCGACGGCACGAACATCTCGCTCTCGGCGCCGGGCGGGCCGATGACGCTGGCCGATTACGGGGAGACGCACAACAATCCCGCGGACGTGCTCGACGGCAAGGCGTACAACGATCAGTACGGCTGGCTGGCGGACGGCATCTTCTCTCCGCCGGCGAACACCGGGATCTTCGTTGAGCTCATGAGCACGACACCGGGGCTCGAGATCTACGAGGGCGGCATGCGACCAATGCGCGCGACGCATTCCTATGACCCCATCTTCGGCACGGCGGGCTCCGATTCCTCCTGGATGTGGGGCGGCGCGATGACGCACAACTGGGTCGCGACGACGAGCTTCGGCGACTTCAGCGCGACGTTCGATGTGTACATCGGCGATCTCTCGACGGGCGAACGGCTTCCGGGATACGGCGATGACACGGTCACGCTGGAGTGGACGCGCGTGCCGGCGCCGGCGTCTGTTCTCTCGCTGGCGCCTGTCGGAATCCTGGCGCTGCGGCGGAGGAGGTGAGAGATGCGACGCGCACTTTTCGCGATGACAGTCGGCGCCTTCGCCTGCGGCAGCGCGCTTGCGGCGCAGCCTGAGCTTGGCGGACCAATGAAGCATCTGCTCGTCTTCATGCCGGCGAGCGAGATCATCATCGACTTCGAGTCCGGGCTGCCGGACGAAGTGATGACGATGCAGCCGGCGCGTGACGATCTGACGGGCGCGGCGAGCACACTGAACGGCCTTACGCACAACGCCCAGTATGGATGGCTCGCCGGCGGGTTCATCTCGCTTCCGCCGGGGCGTTTCATCTGGATCGAGGCGACGGACATGACGGACGGCCTGGAGATCTATGAGCAGAACACGTTCGCGCCGATCTTCGGCACGGACGGGAGTTCGTCGATCTGGCAGTGGTCGGGCGCAATGACGCACAACTGGGCGGCCGCCAGCGAGGATGGCTATTACCAGGCGATCTTCCGCACGTACGTTGCGGATGCGAGCGGCGCGGCTGATCCGGCGTTCGCGCCTGGTTTGGTGCGCGTGCAGTGGGTGTCGGGCGACGCGCCGGTGTGTCCGGAGGATCTGACGGGTGACGGCGTTGTCGGCGCCGCGGATCTGGCGGAATTGCTGGGTCAGTGGCTCGATACGGCGACGCTTGCGGATCTCTCGGGCGACTTTGTCGTCGGGGCGCCGGATCTTGCGAATCTGCTCGGTTCCTGGGGAGTCTGCGAGTAAGCCACTCGATCCGGCATTTGCATCAGGTCTTTCATCGCCCCGCGATCCTCGCGGGGCGTTTTCTTTGAGGATTGCGTTCTGTAGATCGGTGTTCCCGGACTCGCGTCTCCTTAGAATGCGCTTTGCGCTCGACGATACGCGAGCTACCTTGATGTCATGGGGCGATTGCGGCGGAATCTGATTGCGTCGATGGTCATCGCGACTGGCAGCTCGCCGATCGCAAACGCTGAGAACTGCGCTCCCGGCATCGAGATGGAAGTCGCGGTTGACTATGCGACGGACCTCTTTCCGAGCGTGTGTCAGGCGCATGATCTGGATGGTGATGGACACATCGACATCGTGTCGTCGAATCGTGACTCGGCGACCGTGCGCGTGTTCTGGAACAACGGCGCCGGTGAGTTTCCTACGAGCCTGTCGCTTCCGACGGGGCCGAGTCCGCGCGGCGTGGCGATCGCTGATCTCGACGGCGACCTCATCCCGGATCTTGCGATTGCGAACACCGAGGTTGGCGTCTCGACGGTTTCGGTGATTCTGAACAATGGCGATCGCACGTTTGCGCTTTTCTATTCGGTGACTTCGGGGCTGCGGCCGCGGCTCATCGAGGCGGGCGACATCAACAACGACGGGAAGATGGACCTGGTGACGGCGGACCGGGACGGGAACTCGATGTCCGTGATGATGAACATGGGGTCGGGCGCCTTCGAGTCACCAGCTACGTATCCGGCGGGAAGCGTGACGGGCTCCGTTTCGCTTGGGTATTTCAATGACGACACGTGGCTCGATGTCGTGGTCGGCAACAGGTTCGACTATGAGATCGAGGTCTTCATGAACAACGGCGACGGCAGCTTCGGCGCCGGCGTCACGTATCCGGCGCCGGAGTTCCCGCGCGATCACACCGTTGCGGACTTTGATGAGGATGGCGACCAGGACATTGCGGTCGCGTTCGGACTTACGACGGAGGCGACTGAGACGCACATCACGAAGATCTACTCGAACAACGGCGACGGGACATTCAGCGTGACGGCGACGATGGCGAGCGGCGTGTTGCCGCATTCGATCACGCATGGCGATCTGAATTGCGACGGGCATATCGACCTGGTGGTCGGGAGCATCGGGCTGATTCGTATTCAGTCGGTGCTGCTGGGGGACGGGACGGGATCGTTCGCGGAGGCGGTGGATTTTCCGGTCGGCGGCTCCGGGACGTACAACGCAGTGGCGGATCTTGACGGGGACGGTTTGCTCGACATCATCAACGCCGGGCAGTCGACGAACATGATTTCGGTGCTGATCAACGCGACGCCGTTGTGCGAGGTACCGGCTGATGTGAGCAACGACTGCGCGGTGGGCGCAGCGGATATTGCGGCGCTGATTGGCGCGTGGGGTCCCTGCGCAGCGGCGCCGGCGGAGTGTCGGGCGGATCTTGATGGAGACGGCGTGGTGGGTTCGATCGATCTTGCGCAGCTTGTTGGTCAGTGGGGTCTGGGCTGCGAGTAGGTCGGCGCGGATTGAAGGACATCGAGAGGGCAAGGCGGAGCGCGTTGATGCGCGCTTGATGTTGCGCGCCTGTCTAAGCCGGGCGGGCTTCGTTCGACGATCGGCGCATTCGGACGCAGGCGATGGCGTGAGTCTTCGGTGTCGTGCGTGGGTGATTGGTCGTCGAGGGTCGGAGGGGTGATTGAGGTGGGAGCCCTCGCCCTGCCCTCTCCCGCTGCGGCGGGAGAGGGTGGAGAGGCGACGTGGTCGTTGAAGTCGTGCGCGGGCTGCGACTCGTACTCGTCTTGATCGAAATCGTCTTCGTATTCGTCGCCTGGGTATGGGTCGTCAGGCTCGGGGTCTGGCGATGTCTCGGGCGGCGATGGCGGCGCCGTGAGTTCGAGATCGTCGAGTTTGAAGTTGAGGATCGCTGATGCGGCTTTGCGCGCGGCTTCGGGGCGGGCCTCGATGTTGAGCTGGGCGATGCACGTGAGGCTGGCGAGAGCCGCGCTTCGACTGCTTATGGCGACGAGTCGCTGGCGGAGGTGTTCGAGGCGCTCGACGGCCTGGAGCACCTGCATGGTCGCGGGGTCATCGAGAAACGCCTCGATGGAGGCGGCGTCCCAGTGGAGGGACTCTGCGATGTCGAGCGAAGAGACCTGAGGATCGAGGAGGAGTCTGAGGAGTGGAGTTTGGTTCATTCCCGGAGCGTATGAGGCGGCACATACGGCTCAAGGGAAAACCGGCGCATGTCGCTGATGTTGCGCATCGGGGAGCGCGATGCGCGAAAACGATCGACGGAATCGGCGACATACGAAACCTCACGCGGGCATGGGAGCCTGCACGAAGTAGATGGGTGAGGCGCGGTCATTCTCGACTGGCCCGGCTCATCTCATTCGATGACCACTCGCAAGCTCATTCTGATGGCGCCGCTCGTGGCGCTGCTGGCTGCGCCGGTGATGGCGGCGGTGGGAATTCAGGGGGGTGAGCATGGGGCGGCGCTGCATCATGTGATGTCGAGTCCGTATGCGATTGCGGCGCTGGTGATCTTTGCGATCTCGTATGTCGCCATCGTGACGGAGGACTTCCATGACATGCGGAAGTCGAAGCCTTCGATTCTGGCGGCGGGGCTGATCTGGGCCGTCATCGGGATGGGGGCGACGTCGCTGGGGGTGACGGACGAGTCGCTGCATGAGGCGGTGCTGCACAACTTCACCGAGTTCGGGCAGATGTTTCTGTTTCTGCTGGTCGCGATGACGTACATCAACGCGATGAATCAGCGGAATGTGTTCGCCGTGCTTCGGGTGTGGCTGACGCAGCGGGGGTACAGCAAGCATCAGCTCTTCTGGATCACGGGGTTGATGGCGTTCTTCGGGTCATCGATCGCGGACAATCTGACGGCGGCGATGCTGCTGGGCGCGGTGATCGTGGCGGTCGGGAGCAACAATCCGCGCTTCTGCACGATTGCTTGTGTGAACATCGTGGTGGCTGCGAATGCGGGTGGTGCGTTTTCGCCATTCGGGGATCTGACGACGCTGATGGTGTGGCAGTCGGGGACGCTGGAGTTCTTCCAGTTCTTCCCGTTGTTCGTTCCTTCGGTGGTGGCGTGGATCGTGCCGGCTTCGATCATGCATTTCTTCATTCGCCCGGGTCAGCCGGAGGCGTTTACGGAAGAGGTGCAGATGAAGCGCGGGGCGCGGCGGACGTGCGGTTTGTTCCTGGTGACGATCGGGCTTGCCGTGACCTTTGAGCAGGCGCTGGCGCTGCCGGCGTTCCTGGGCATGATGACGGGCCTGTCGCTCTTGATGATCTGCACGTACTACATCCGGATGACGGGCCCGGTTGGGTTCGGCGGCGCGTATGACATCTATCGCGAGGTGTCGCGGTCAGAGTGGGACACGCTGCTCTTCTTCTTCGGCGTGATCTTCAGCGTCGGTGGCCTGCGCTTTCTCGGGTATCTCGACTGGGCGTCGATGGCGCTGTATGGCAATCTCGGGAACACGGCGACGAACATCATCGCGGGCGTCGCTTCTGCGATCATCGACAACATTCCGGTGATGTTCGCGATCCTGAGCATGGAGCCGGAGATGAGTGAGTTCCAGTGGCTGCTGATCACGCTGAGCGTGGGCGTGGGCGGAAGCATGCTCTCGATCGGCTCGGCGGCGGGCGTGGGATTGATGGGCGTGGCGCGCGGGCGCTACACTTTCATCGCGCATCTGAAATGGGCGCCGGTGATCCTGCTGGGATACGCGGCGGCGATCGGGACGCATTTTCTGATCAACGGGCCGGGGTGAGCCGCCACCCGGGATCGAGATGGAGACGAATCATGAGACGACGAAGGCTTTCCACGCGATGTGCGGTGGCGCTTGCGGCGGTTGGCGTGTGCGCGGCGGCGATCGCGCAGGAGCGGGATCGGGTGACCGATGCGAAGCTCTCGGAGGCTGCGCGCGCTTTTGACTTCTGGTTGGGCGACTGGCACGCGGAGTCCCCCGCCGGGCACGGCTCGAACTATGTGCGCCGGATTCTGAACGGGCATGTGATCGAGGGGCGGTATGAGATGCCGCAGGAGGAGTTCAGCGGGCAGAGCCTGACGATCTTCCTGAAGGAGGAGAACGTCTTCAAGCAGATGTGGGTGGACAATCGCGGCCTGCACAACGTGCATTTCTTCCGCTGGGACGGCAGCCAGATGATCGGGCACAAGGAAGGGTTTGACGGTCACGCGATGAAGCAGGAGCGTGTGCGCTGGTTCGACATCACGGATGACTCGTTCACCTGGGTCCTCGAGGAGTCGCAGGACAGCGGCGAGACGTGGAGTCCTTCGTGGACGGTGCAGATGACGCGGCGTGGGGGCGGATGAATGAGAAGACGGCCGGGCGCGTGTCTTCGCCCGGCCGCCGAACTTGGAGGAGGATGTGGGATGCTGTCGCTGAGGCGTGTCAGGCGGTCGGCGGCGCGATGGAGCTTCCTCCGGTGAGGGCGCGGAGGATTCCGAAGAACAGCGCGCCAAGGAGGACACCGCTGGCGATGGAGACGCCGTAGTTCGCGCTCATCATTTTGCAGTTGACGTTGTTCGTGACGCTGACCTGCTCTGCGCTCAGGTCGTCTTCGGCGTCGAATGTCGGGGGAACGACGCTGGCGAGGCCGGGGTGTTCCGGGGTCTCGGCGATGAAGACGTCCTTGATCTTGGTGTTGATCTCGTCGCGGCTGGCGTCGGCGGGGATGTTCTCGGCGGCGGAGAATCCGGCCTTGGCGATGGCGATCTCCTTGTAGGTCCAGAATCGGCCGTCCTCGCGGATATCGGCGTCGATGTTGAGCTGAACGGGGACCGGGGTTCCTGTCTCAGGGTCGGTGATCTCGATTGTTGTCGAGAGCGGTCCGATGATGTTGACGCGACCGGGCTCGGCGAAGCGCGGGGCGGCGGTCCATGCGATCCATCCGGTGAGAGCCGCGACGACGATAGCCAGGAGGATGTGTGCTTGATTGCGGGTCATGCTGGCGATCCTTTCACGGGCGACTCCGGGTGCGCCATGGTGGTTGTTCCGAAGTCGGGCCGGTCAATTGCATCACCCGGTTCGCGGGACGACGGGCGATTCAAGGCCGGAATCGGGGGTCGTGCGGGAGTGATACACTCCGGTTCGCGTTGTCTTCCCTATTCCTTAATCAGCAGGTGAGCATGTGTCGGTGTCGTCGCTTTCAGCAGTAGATCAGGGTGTGTGCGAGTTCCTGAGCGCGCGTGAAGGTCGGATGTGTGAGGAGCTCGGCTCCCATGTGGCGATTCCGACGGGGCATAATCACGCACCGGGGCTGGATGAGTATCGCGGGATCCTGCGCGAGCGGCTGGAGGCGCTGGGCGCCGAGATCGAGTTGATCCCTGGGGACCCGAAACCTAGGTGGCTGCTCGGGGCTGATCATGGGGCTCCCCCACCGACGCTGATCGCGCGGCGACTCCGCGAAGGACGACCGCGAATTCTGATTGCAGGTCATATCGATACGGTTTTTGCGCCGGACGGGCCCTTCCGATCCATGGCGATCAGCAGCGATGGCGCGACGGCGGTGGGCCCGGGCGTCGTCGATATGAAGGGCGGGGTGCTGATCCTGATTCATGCGCTGGAGGCGCTGGAGGAGGCGGGCGTTGACGTCGGGTGGACGGTGCTCCTGAACAGCGACGAAGAGACAGGGTCATACCACAGCGATGCAGCGCTGATCAGCGAGGCGAAGAAGCATGACTTCGGAATCGCGACGGAGCCGGCTCTTCCTGGGGGCGAGCTTGCGATCGAGCGCATGGGGAGTGGGCAGTTCCGGATTGAGGCGCTGGGACGCTCGGCGCACGTGGGGCGAGATTTCACGGCCGGCGTAAGCGCGGTGACGGCGCTTTCGCAGGCGGTGTGCGCGTTATCGGAGATGGTGGATCCTTCACGCGGGCTGATCATGAGCGTGGGTCCGCTATCTGGTGGATCTGCAACGAACGCGGTGCCGGATCGGGCTCTTGCGTGGGGGAACGTCCGCTTCCCGGATGCGGAAACAGCCGATGAAATCAGGCGGATGCTCGAAAGCGTGCAGGTCAATCGCGATGCGGACGGAGCGCTTCCCAAGGTGATCGTGGAGCACAATTTCAACCGGCCGGCGAAGAACCGGATTGAGGCGACGGATCAGCTCGCGGGTGTGGCGTCGCGCTGCGCGGAGGCGCTGGGGCAGTCGCTGCCGCTGGCTTCGACGGGCGGCGTGTGCGACGGGAACATCCTGCAGGCTGCGGGGCTTCCTACGATCGACACGATGGGCGTGCGCGGCGGCGGGCTGCACACGCACGGGGAGTGGATCGAGCTTGCGAGTCTGGTGGAGCGAAGCCAGCTCATGGCGCTGACGCTTCGGACGCTGACGGAAGAGGGTTGACTGCGATGCCGATGACGACGAGCAATGCGGGGACGATTGGCGCGCAGCTTCGCAACAGCAGCGGCGTGCGCGCCTCGATCCAGGCGATTCTTCAGGAAGTGCGCGAGCGTCAGGCGGAGATTGCGGGTGTGCAAGGCCCGGTGGGCGATCTGCGGACGAATCTCGAGGACTTCATGAAGCGCGGCGACGCGGCGCGCGGGCGCGGGTGTCTGTATCCGTATCTCGGATCGGGGTTCGGCTCAGGCGCGCTGGTCGAGCTGCTGGATGGCTCGATCAAGTACGACATGATCTGCGGCATCGGGCCGAACTTCTTCGGTCACTCCGACACGGAGCTGATGGGCGTGGCGCTCGAGGCGGCGATGTCGGATGTGACGATGCAGGGCTACCTGCAGCAGAATGGTGACGCCGTGGCGTTCATGGAGACGATCGTCAAGGAGGCAAGTCGCAACAGCGATCTCGCGCACGCGTTTCTCTGCAACTCGGGCGCGATGGCGAATGACAATGCGCTGAAGATCATCTACCAGGCGCGACCCGGGCGGACGCGCGTGCTGGCGTTCGAGCATTGCTTCATGGGGCGCTCGATCGCGATGAGCCAGCTTGGCGACTCCGCGGGGAATCGCGTCGGCGTGCCGATCACGATGGATGTCGATTACGTTCCGTTCTATGACGAGAGCGTCGCGGCGAGCGAAGGCACGCAGGCGGCGATCGACAAGAGTGTGGCGCGTCTGCGAGATCACCTGTCGCGCTATCCGGCGCAGTATGCGACATTCGTGATGGAGATCGTGCAGGGCGAGGGTGGATTCAACTCGGCGCCGCGTGAGTATTTCCTGGCGCTGATTGAACTGTGCAGGGAGCACGACATTGTCGTGTGGTTCGACGAGGTGCAGACATTCGGGCGGACGTTCGAGATGTTCGCCTTCGACTCTCTGCAACTCGGCGAGTACGTGCAGATGTGCACGATCGGGAAGATGAGCCAGGTGTGCGCGGCGCTCTATACGCCGGAGTTGAATCCGAAGCCGGGGCTGCTGTCGGCGACGTTCCTGGGAAGCTCCGTGGCGTTGAACGTCGGGGCGGCGATCGTTGAGCGACTGCGCGACGGCGGGTACTACGGCGAGAGCGGGATCATCAGTCGGCATCGGCAGATGTTCGACAAGATGTGCAAAGCGCTGGTCGCCGAGCATCCCGAGTGGTTCCCGAGCGTGCCCGGATGCGACGAGGTGTATGGCGGTTACGGCGGCATGATGCGGCTGTCGCCATTCGGCGGCGTGAAGGGCGCGATCAACAAGGCGTGCCGTGCGCTCTTTGATGAGGGCGTGATCACGCTGTATTGCGGACACGGTCCATTCCACATTCGTTTCCTGCCTCCGCTGGGCGTGATGCGTGTGGAGGAGTGGCCGAACGTGTTCGAGATCATCGAACGGGGTCTGAGTTCTGTCGCGGATTCCATGGTCTGAGCGAGCGCAGGGAAGGCGTGATGCATCTGATTCGACAGGCGAAGATCACGGACGCTCCGACGCTTCTGAAGCTCGCGCGGTCGGTGCACTTCATCAATCTGCCGCCGGATCGACCTGTGATCGAGACGAAGATCCGGCGGAGTCGCGAGTGCTTCAAGGAAGCGCGCGAGGGCGTGAACGGCCCAGGGATTCCGGGGAATCCGGGTTTCCGAGGCGGGCCGCAGCATTCGCCGACGTACATGTTCGTGCTCGAAGATCCTGAGACGGGGAATGTGATCGGGACGAGTTCGATTGTCGCTTCAATGGGTGACGAGGAGAATCCGAACCTGTGCCTGCGTCTGCGCAAGCGCGACTTCTTCAGCGAGGAGCTTCAATCCGGTCACTCGCACGTGACGGCGCAGCTGACACTGGACCATGACGGCCCGACGGAGATTGGCGGGCTGATCCTGGCGCCGGGTTATCGCGGTCACAAGGAGAAGCTGGGCAAGCAGCTGAGCTTCGTGCGATTCCATTACATCGGACTGCATCGAAAACGATTCAAAGATGATCTGCTCGCGGAGATGATGGGCGCGATTACGGATGACTCGCACAGCACACTCTGGGAGTACTTCGGGCGGCGCTTCATCAATCTGAGTTATATGGAAGCGGATCGGTTCAGCGCGCATTCACGCGAGTTCATGCTGTCGCTTCTGCCGCGCGAGGAGTTGTATCTCTCCCTGCTGCCGCCGGAGGCACGGGCGCTGGTCGGGCAGGTGCGGCCGGAGACGCGTCCGGCGCGGGCGATGCTCGAGGCGCTGGGGTTCCATCCGACGGATCGGGTTGATCCTTTCGACGGCGGGCCGCACATTGAGGCGAAGACGAATGACATCGAGATGATTCGCACGAGCGAGTCGATAAAGCTCGGGGATTCGTGCACGCAGAAGGACGCGCGGGAAAGCGGGTTCGTGAGTTTCGATGGCGGCGTGGACGGATCGGAGTTCAGAGCCGTGCATGCGACGTTCAGACGCAATCCGGGCGGGAAGAGCGTCTCGGTCCCGAAGCGTGTGCTCGAAACGCTGGGGGCGTCGCCGGGCCAGAAGGTCGGGATCACCCCGACGCCGGAGTGGACCCGAAGTGCGAAGAGCGCCGCGCGCGACACGAAGCCACGGCGCAAGAAGGCGAGCGGCGGGAAGAAGAAGAAGAGCAGGAGCCAGCGATGAGCGGCACGGGCGCAGCGACGACGCCGGCGAACATGATCGGCGGCGAGACGCGCGCGCTCTCCGGGGATGGGATCACGTCTCGCAATCCGGCGCGTCCGGAGCGCGTGGTGTGGTCGGGATCGCCGACACTCGAGGATGTCAACGACGCGGTGCAGGCGGCCCGGAGCGCGCTGCCGGCGTGGCGCGCCGTTCCGCTGGACAAGCGGGTCGAGGCGCTTCGGGCGTATCAGTCGCTCGTTGGCGAGCGATCGGATCAGTTTGCTGAACTGATCTGCGCCGAGACGGGCAAGGCGCTGTGGGAGTCGAAGGGCGAGGCATCGATACTCGGCGGGAAGGTGGATATCACGCTCGCCGAGGGCGCCGGGAGCGGGATGTCGCGCGTTGCAGGGTTCGAGACGCCGATTACGGAGAGCCGTCGCGGCGTGTGCCGTTTTCGCGGGCATGGTGTGATGGCGGTCGTCGGGCCGTTCAATTTCCCGGCGCATCTCCCGAATGGTCATATCGTGCCGGCGCTTGCGATGGGGAACACCATCGTGTTCAAGCCGAGCGACAAGACGCCGGCGGTGGGACAGCTCCTCGGCGAGACGTTCATCGAAGCGCTGGACTCCGTCGGAGCGCCTCCGGGTGTGGTGAATGTCGTGCAGGGCGGAGCGCGTGAGGCGTCTTCGCTCGTCACGGCGGATGGCGTCGACGGGATCCTGTTCACAGGCTCATGGCCGGTCGGGCGACGGATTCTCGAAGCGAACCTAGATCACCCGGGGCGGATCGTGGCGCTGGAGCTTGGCGGGAACAATCCGAGCGTCGTGCTCGACGATGCGCATCTGAAGCAGGCGGTGCTGGAGTGCGCTCGCGCTTCGTTTGCGACGACGGGACAGCGCTGCACCTGTACGCGGCGGATCATCGTGCAGCGCGGCGTCGCGGATCGATTCATCGCGGCCCTGGCGCGCACGGCGGCGGAGCTCGTGATTGGCGATCCGATGTCAGACGTCTTCATGGGGCCCCTGATCAGCGCTGATGCGCGGGATGCGGCGCTCTCATTTGCGACTCGACTGGAGAGCGCCGGCGGCGAGGTTGCGCTGGCTCCGCGAGCGTTGTCGCCTGCGGGATGCCCGGATGGGCATTTCATCTCACCGGGGGTCGTGCGTGTCGATGAATTCCGCGTGACGGATGACACGAGCGACGCGGGCTGCGACATTGAGGTATTCGGACCGGTGGTGCGCGTGAGCGTCGTGGAGACAGTTGACGAGGCGATCGCGCAAGCGAATGCGACGCGATATGGACTTGCGGCTTCGATCTTCACGGCGAGCGAGCAGTCGGCTTCGCGCTTTCTCCATGAAGCGAACGCGGGCTGCGTCAATGTGAACACGGGCACTGCGGGCGCCAGTGGGAAACTTCCCTTCGGCGGACTGGGCTTCTCCGGGAATCACCGTCCGGCGGGGTCATTCAGCCTGGACTACTGCGCGTATCCGGTGGCGAGTCTGCTGGAGACGAGCGACGGCGCAACGCCGAGTCCGGGGATGCGATTCGACGACGCCTGGCTCACGTAGAGCGCCCAGTTTGCGTGATGGTCTGAACACCCCCCTGCCGGGATTCTTCTGGAGGTTCGGCCCCTGTGCGGCTATCCTCAAGGCGGCTGTCGTGGCCACAAATCCCTCTTGAATTGCTTCAGTCCTGGCGGAATCTTCAATGACATCGAGTTTCCGGAATGGCGCCCTCGGGCGAACTTCGTCGCTGCGCATCACCGCTCTCGTCGTGATGGCGAGCGTGATTGCGATGGCCTCGGCCTTCTCACCGAGCGCGATGGCGCAGAGCGGCAAGGACCTGGAGGAGTTCACGGTTGATCGGATTGACCCCTCGGGCGAGGGCAGCGACTGCAGCGAAGTCAGCGACAACTATCGCTGCGCTTGCACGTCATGCGCCTGCGGCGCGGGGTGCGCTTGCGGCAGTCCGACGCGGAGCGCTCTTCCGCGCGGCGTGGGCGGGTTCGACTCGAACAACGTTCGGCTCCTGAGCCGCATCAGCCTGCCGGAGTTCGGCCCGACGTATACGCAGGGCACGGACAGCTGGGGATACGTGTCTCCCTCCGGTCGCGAGTACGCGATCATGGGCATGAACACGGGCGTGGCGTTCGTCGAGGTGACGGATCCGGTCAATCCGGCGATCATCGGCATCGTCGATCATCCGCGGAGCCTGTGGAGCGACGTCAAGACGTATCAGTCGTTTGCGTACATCGTGAACGATGAGGACGGCTTCGGAGGGGACGGCATCCAAGTGGTCGATCTCTCGCAGATCGACAACGGGATCATCACGCAGCTTCCGAGCGTACTCTCGAATGGTCTGGCGACGGCGCACAACATCGCCATCGACACGGACAGCGGCTACGCGTATCTCTGCGGCTCGAACATCGCCACGTTCGGGTTGGCCGTCTACAGCCTGCAGAATCCGGCAGCGCCGGCGCTGGTCGCGACAACGATTGATTCGTACGTGCATGACGCGCAGATCGTGACGTACACCGAGGGGCCTCTCGCCGGGCGCCAGATCGCCTACTGCTTCAATGGCGGCTTCGGCGTCGACATCGTTGATGTGACGGACAAGGGGAACATCTTCCGCGTTTCGCGGACGGGTTACCTGGGCCTGAACTACTCGCACCAGGGCTGGCTCGACAAGGAAAACCAACTCGTTTACATGAACGATGAGCTTGATGAGCTCAATGGCGCCGTCTCACAGACACTGACGCGTGTGCTCGACGTCTCGAACATCAACTCGCCGACGTTCGTGGACTCCTTCACCTCCGGCATTTTCGCGATCGACCACAACCTGTACTTCAAGGATGGGTTCGTCTACGAGGCGAACTATCGATCCGGTATGCGGATCTTCGATGTGCGCGGCGGGATCGGGAATACGGTCGAGGCCGGTTACTTCGACACGTTCAACGGCCCTGACGCGGCGGAGTTCGATGGCGCGTGGAATGCGTATCCATTCCTGCCGAGCGGCAACGTGGTGCTGAGCGACATTCAGGGCGGGCTCTTCATGCTCGACCCGGCGTACGCTCTGATCGGCGGCCCGCCGCTGGCGCTGGAGATCGTGGATGGCGCTCCGGCGACGCTGTCTCCATTCGGGACGACGATTCGCGTTCGCGTGGCGGAGCTCAACGGGCAGACGCTCGACCCTGCAAGCGTGACGCTCACCGTTGATCTGGGCGCGGGCGACGTTGTGCTCCCGACGACGCAGGTCTCGGCCGATGAGTTCGAGGCGACCATTCCTGGCGGCGACTGCGGAACTCCGGTCACGTTCTTCGCCAGCGCCGAGACGCCGGAGGATGTTGCGGTCTTCGAGCCATTCAATGCGCCGGCGCTTCGATTCACCGCGGCGATCGCTTCGACGGAGACGCTTGCATTCGACGACGATCTCGAGCTCGATCAGGGCTGGAGCGTCGGCACGGATGAGGACACGGCGACGACGGGGGTGTGGGTGCGCGTCGATCCGGTCGGCACGGGCGCCCAGCCTGAGAATGACAACACGGACGCCGGCACGTTGTGCTTCGTGACGGGCAATGCGGCGCCCGGTCAGGGCATCGGCGCCAATGACGTGGACAACGGCATCACGACGCTCCTGTCGCCGGTCATGGATGCGACGGGCGGCGACGCGACACTGAGCTACTTCCGCTGGTTCTCGAATGACCAGGGGAGCAACCCGTTCGAAGACTCGATGCTGGTTTCGATCAGCGATGACGGCGGGTTCACGTGGACGCTGCTCGAGGATGTGTCAGAGAACACCGGCGTCTGGGTGCAGCGGTCATTCCTGGTCTCGGATTTCGTCACGCCGACGGATCAGATCGTGTTGCGCTTCGTGGCGCGGGATCTCAATGCCGGCTCGATCGTCGAGGCGGGTGTTGACGATGTGCGACTGTCATTTCTCGAGTGCAACGGGACGCCGGATCTGGATGGCGATGGTCAGGTCGGGTCATCCGATCTGGCGATCATGATCGGCACGTGGGGTCCCTGTGTGGACTGCCCGGGCGACCTGGATGGCGACGGTGTGATCGGGTCCACGGACCTGGCGACGCTCATCGGTTCGTGGGGTCCGCTTCCCTGATCCGACGTCTCTTATTGGCAGCATGTGGCCGAGGCGGCGAAGAATCGCCGGTGGATATTCCGCGCGCGTCGTTTGGAGACTGCTGAGCGCGTGCTACGGTGCAGGGACGCTTGGCATGCGATTCGCATGACATCTCTCGGCGGGCGATAGATCGGGCTCTGTGACGATCCGATCGATCGGTCTCGCCTTCCAAGGAGAGACCCATGCACGGCATGAGACAGATCTGGCGGGGCTGCGCGGCGGCGATCGGTGTGACAGCGCTCGCGAGCGCCGGCGCGAGTGGACAGGACCTCGATTTACCGCGCTGCGCGACGTTCGAGCTTGATGCCGAAGCGAGTTCGGTGGCGGTTGAGTTGTTCGTCGGCTCGAGCTCGTCGCCTCTGCATGGGCGCTTGACGCTCGGACTCGGCGATCCGGTGTTCCCGACCTCGCCCCCTGCTGTGAACGTGTCAATCGGGGCCAATGATCTCGTCGCCGCGGACTGGACGCCGCAGTTGAACGTGCTGGATGATCCGTTCCTCTTCCGCCTCGAGCCAGCGACGCCGATCGCCGGCGCGTGGGATCCCGGTAGCGGGACCATCGGCTTGACTGTGAATCTGTTCACACCGGACTTCCCGCCTCCTGTGGGCTTGCCGATCATCCTGACAGGCACGCTCACCAATGGTCAGCTTTCGCTTTCGGGCGACAACGGGAATGTGGCGGACGGTCGCATCGAGATCGTGATCGAGGCGCGGGAGATCGAATGTCGTCGCGAGGTTTTCTTCTCGACCGAGGTTGGATTCACGACGGAGAACTCGACCGGGGTGACCGGATCGGTCAGCAATGGCGATGCGCTGAGCGTCGGCGAGTGTGTCGTCGCCACAAACAACGAGCTGACGCAGCTGCTGGGGTTCAAGCCCGTGGCGCCGGATGTCGGGCTCGATGCGCTCACGCACGTGAACGGCCCGGTTCTTTTCTCGACGGAAGTGGATGAGTTCAGTGTGATCTACGGCCCGGTTCGTCACGGCGACCTCGTTTCGAGTGAGGGCGTGGTTGTACGGACGAACCAGGAGCTCATTGACGCATTCAGTCCCGCGCCGGTGACAGGCGATGTCGGGCTCGACGGCGCTCATCTTGGCTTCGTATTCACAGCGCTGACGAACGGCGGGCTCTTCTTCTCGACGGAAGTCGACTTCTTCTCGCAGACGCTCGCGAGCCCGGTGCGGCACGGCGACATCCTGCACGAAGATGGTTGGGTGTTCCGTTCGAACCAGAGTCTGATGGGCGCGTTCTCCCCCTTCTGCCTCGGACCCTGCCCGGCGGATTACGGGCTGGATGCGTTCTACATCTTCGAAACGGGTGAGGTGTGGTTCTCGACCGAGGAGGGATTCATAGACACAAATCTCGGTCCGATCGATGACGGGGCCGTGCTCTCGAGCGAGGGGTACGTCGTCGCGGGCAATCTCGATTTGCTCTTCGGCGCATGTCAGCCTCTGGAGGATTTGTCGAACTTCGGGCTCGACGCGCTGGACGTGGAGACGTGCAAGCGCTGCCACATACCTTGCATCGCGGATCTGAATGATGACGGCGATGTGAACGCTGCGGATCTTGCGATCCTCCTTGGCCTCTGGGGCATGATCGGCACGAACGCGGATCTTGATCTGAATGGCGTCGTTGGCGCCGGGGATCTCGCGATCCTGATCGGGGAATGGGGACCCTGCCCGTCGTGATCGCGGCCTCTCGCGTGATCTGAAACAGGCGCCGGCGGGCAAAGGTCCGCCGGCGTTTTTGCTCCCATGTCGGCCCGCGCTTCGGATTCGGCCCCGGGGCGGGTATCGTATGAGTGACGCTGGCCGCACAGGGCGGGATGGCGTCACGGAGCGACGGCATGCGGATCACGCGGTTCGTATCGACCGATGGGCAGGAGTCCCTGGGTCGCGAGCTCGACGACGGGCGCGCGACGCCGGTGTCGGACCCGCTCGGCCTTCTTGACGGCTCGCCGGCGACAGCGCTGCTTGGTCGTCGTCTGAGTGGTCTCCGGGCGATTGTGGCGGACGACGACGAGGGGATGCGGGAGACCGTCTGCCGCGTGCTGGAGAAGTTCTCCTGCGAGACGCTTCCCTGTCGCGACGGGGCCGAGGCCTTGTCGGCGATCGAGGGCGAGCAGGTAGACCTTGTGGTCTCCGACATCGCGATGCCGCATTACAACGGGTATGAGGTCTTCAGCGCTGCGCGGAATCGCAGCGAGCGGATGCCGGTGGTGCTGATCACGGGCTTCGGCTACGACCCGAATCACTCACTGGTGCGCGCGTCGAAGGACGGGCTCTCGGCGGCGCTCTTTAAGCCGTTTACCCCTCAGCAACTCGTTGACGAGATCTGCAAGGCGATTCGTGGCTCAGCGCAGCCCTTGTCGAGCAGCTTCGAGGATGCGGGCGCGCCGGTGGAGGTGACCGACCGCCGATCTCCTCTGCGACCGCACCGAGCGGTCGAGGTGGTCAGCGGCGATTCGCGCCAGGCAGGTGGCGTGCGTCAGACGCGCGATCTCGACCAGGCGTCCTTCGTCGAGTCGCCTGGCGGACTGCCTGTAAGCGCAGAAGGCGGCGAGGCGTCGGCGCATCTGGCGATCGTCATCGGGATGGCGGTGAACAAAGAGTCGGTCGAATCTGCGGCTCGAAGCATCGTCGGGCTCACACTCTCCTTCGTGGTTCGCTCGGAGCTCGGCACGCGCTGGGCGCTCGGACCGATCGTGGCGACAGCGGACGAAATTCCGGCGGGCTCTTCCCTGATTGTGCGCATCAACGGCGATCGCGCTCGCGAAGTCAGTGTTCCTCCGGAGGAGGATTCGCTGGGTCGACTGCTCACCGAGGTGAACGGGGCGCCGCTGACGGCGGCGGATGTCGTGCTGCCCCCTGCTCTTTCCGGGGCCCTGGCGACAGCGCCTTCGCGGGTGAAGCCGGGAGACACGATCGAGGTCGAGCTCACCGGGCTCGGGACGCTCTCGCGCGAGATCATCGCGGGATGAGCGGGACGCGGGGAGCGGTTTTGTCATGACGCTGCGACGCAAGACGCTCATCATCATCTTCATGACGGTTCTGAGCGGTGTGGCGCTGACGTACGCCGCCGGGCGACTGATTCTGCTCGAGCGATTCGGACGACTGGAGCGCGCGGAGGCAATTCAGAACGTGGAGCGCGCGGTCGGCGCGCTGAATCGCGAGATCGAGCAGCTCACGCTTCTTGCGAGCGATTACGCCGCGTGGACGGACACGTACGACTTCATCGAGACGGGCTCTCAGGCGTACGCGGATTCGAATCTGACGCACACGACGTTCGTTGACAATCGCGTCAACTCAATCCTGTTCTACAACCGCTTCGGCGAACCGGTGCGGCAGTACACGCGTGACCTTGAGACGGCGGAGTCCATCGAGACTCCTGAGGAGCTGACCGGTCTTCTGGAGGCGAGTCCGACGCTCGGATCGTTCGCGACGACGATGTCGCATCATTCGGGACTGCTCTGGGTCGAGGCGAAGCTCTACCTGATTTCTTCGCAGCCGATTGTCACGAGCGATCGTGAGGGTCCGATTCGCGGGACGCTGATCATGGCGCGTCTGCTTGATGAGGACGAGAAAGCGCGCCTCGCGGAGACGACGCTGCTTGACCTCACGCTGACGCCGATCGTCGGGTCCTTCCAGGGAGACACGTGGCGCGCGATCCGGCTGCAGCCGATCAGCGATAATCGCATCGACGGCAGCGTGATCGTGCCAGACGCGCTCGATCAGCCGGTGGCTGAAATGGTGGCTCGCCTGCCTCGCCCCGTGATGCAGGAGGGTCGGCAGGCGCTGCTCTATCTGCTGGTTGCGGTGTTGGCGATCGGAATTGCGGTGGGCGCCGTCACGGTCGGGCTGCTCGAGAGCCTGGTCATTCGTCGAATGTCCGAACTGAGCGAGAAGGTGCAATCGATCGGGTCGTCGAGAGAGGGACGCGGGCGCGTCGGCGTGTCGGGTCGGGATGAGCTCTCACAACTCGCGGCGACGATCAACGGGACGCTCGAGGCGCTGGAGCTCTCGCAGGATGCGCTGCGTTACGTCGGGAAGAATGCGCGGTGCCTGCTCTGGACAGCGGAGGCGCGCGAGCGCGAGGGCGACTGCATCGATCTGCAGATCAAGGTGCAGGACGAGGACGCGGCGCAGCGCGTCTTTCCGCTCGAGGTCGATGATAAAGGCACCTACGCCGACACCTGGAGACAATCGATCGTCGAGGAGGACGCGAGTCGGGCGAGCGAGCGGATGCGGGAGGCGCTGCTTGGCGGCGAGCGCGCGTATTCGCTGGAGTATCGCGTGCGCCTTGCGGATGGCTCGACGCGCTGGATCGCGGATGAGGTGGACGTCCAGGCTCGCGGCCCAGGCCGATGGCGACTCGCCGGCGTCGGCACGGATGTGACAACGAAGCGCGAGGCCGCTGAGGAGGTGCAGCGCGCGAGGGACGCGGCCCTTGATGTGGCGCGATTGAAGTCGGACTTCCTGGCGAATATGAGTCACGAGATCCGGACGCCGATGAACGGCATCCTGGGCATGACCGATCTGCTGCTCGATTCGGAGATGAGCGAGGAGCAGCGCGAGCAACTCGGGATGGTGCGATCGAGCGCCGAGACGCTGCTGCGCGTGATCAATGACATTCTTGACTTCTCGAAGATCGAAGCCGGGCGACTCGAGGTCGTGCAGAGTGAGTTCTGCCTGCGTCAAACGCTTGACAACGCCCTGGCGCTTCTCTCGTTGCAGGCGCAGCTGAAGGGACTGGCGCTTGCCGTGGACGTGGCGCCGGATGTTCCGGAGTGTGTTCTCGGCGATCCGGTCCGCCTGACGCAGGTGATCTCGAATCTGACGAGCAACGGCATCAAGTTCACGGACGACGGCGACGTGCATATCAGCGTGTCGCGCGCGCCGACTGAGGGTGAGGATGTCCTGCAGGTATGCGTGGTCGACACCGGCATGGGCATTGAGCCCGACAAGCAGGAAGTGATCTTCGAGTCCTTCCGTCAGGCGGACAGCTCAACGACGCGCCGGTTCGGCGGCACGGGTCTTGGCCTTGCGATCTGCCAGCGGCTGGTGGAGCTGATGGGCGGGCGCATGTGGCTCGAGAGCACACCGGGGGCCGGGAGCCGTTTCTATTTCACGGTCGTGCTGCGATCGACCTCGGGTTCGGATCCCGTGCCGGAAGAGGGTTCATCCGGGTGGGCGCTGCTGGACGAATCGTGTTCGCTGACGACGGATGCGCTCTCGAATCGGCTGGCGCGCTACGGCGTCGGGACGGCGTCAGGAGCCGTCGCGTCTTCAGAGATTCGATCAGCGATCGTCTGTCTTCGGCCTGTGGCGAATGAGACACGCGCGGCGATCAACGAGGCGCGCGCGCAGATCGCTCCTGGGGCCGAGGTGCGACTTCTGACGGAGGAGGCGCATCGCGCGGAGGCCGATCTTGTCTCGAAGGAGTACGGACTCGGTCGGCCGCTCCGCAAGCCAGTGCGGGAGGGTGAAATCGGACGGTTCGTCGAGCAGGTGTATGGCGCATCGCTGGCGCATGAGCGTTTGATCGGCGCTGACGACACGATCGACATGGAGGCGATGGCGGCGCCGGCGCGTGTGCTTGTCGCCGAGGACAACGTCGTGAATCAGCGTGTCGCTCGGCGACTTCTGGAGAAAGCGGGTCACACGGTCGAGATCGTCGACGACGGCGCGGTCGCGGTCGAGCGCGCGCTCTCCGGCGCGTTCGACGTCGCCTTGCTGGACATCCAGATGCCGACGATGGGCGGTGAGGACGCGGCGCGCATGATTCGATCGAAAGAGCATCCGGAGCGGCGGCTTCCTCTCATCGCGCTGACGGCGCACGCAATGCGCGGCGACCGAGAGCGCTTCCTGGCGGCCGGCATGGATGGATATGTCGCGAAGCCCGTGCATGCGTCGGAGTTGCATGCGGAGATGGCTCGGGTTCTGGGCGCCGGCGAAGGGCGTGCGCAGCCTCCGACGCGCGTCGAGGGCGAGACGACGCTCGATCTCGATGAGGTGGCGGCGCGGCTTGGGGGCGATCGCGAACTCGCCCTCGAGGCGCTGCTTCTCTTCCGTGATGATTGCGAATCACGGCTCGGTCAGATCGAGTCGGCGCTGGAGGGCGGCGCAATCGAGGAGGTCGCTCGCGCAGCGCACGGGCTGCGGGGAGCGCTCAGCCAGATCGCGGCGACGCGCGGGGCGGCCGTGGCGGAGAAACTCGAGCGGACGTGTGAGCAGGCGGACATGGCGACGACGCGCTCGACGCTGGAGGCGCTTCGCGCCGAGCTCAGGACGGTGCTTGCGCAGATCGAGCGCATCGCGGAGAATGGCCAGTCATGAGAGCGCTGATCGCCGAAGACGACCCTGTTTCACGCCGTCTGCTGGAGCGTCTGCTTCCCAAATGGGGATATGAGCTTGACGTCGCGTCCACGGGCGACGAAGCGTTCGAGCTGGCCCGGCACGAGGAATCGCCGCGATTGCTCGTGCTCGACTGGATGATGCCGGGGCGAAGCGGGCCGGATGTGGCGCGTGAGCTTCGTCTGCTCGACCATGGCGCGTCGTACTACATCCTGCTGCTGACGGCCAAGTCGGAGCAGGACGAAATCGTCGAGGGATTGTGCGCAGGCGTTGATGATTACGTGAACAAGCCATTCCACGCGGATGAGTTGCGAGCGCGTCTCGCGTGCGGGCGTCGCGTGCTGGAGTTGCAGGGACAGCTGGCGTCGCGCGTCAAGGAGCTCGAGGAGGCGCTTGCGCGTGTTGATGAGCTCCAGGGGCTGCTTCCGATCTGCGCCTATTGCAAGCGCATTCGCGAAGGCGACGAGTACATTCACTCGGTCGAGCAGTACATCGCGTCTCGGAGCAAGGCGGAGTTCAGTCACGGCGTCTGCCCGGACTGCTATGCGAAGCACGTCCAGCCCGAGATTGACGCGCTCTAGCGCCGACGGTCAGGCGACGGAGTGCGCTCGGGTGTAGAGCTCGGCGACCTTGTTCCAGTTGACGACTTCCATGAACGCTTTGACGTAGTCACCGCGCCGATTCTGGTACTTGAGGTAGTAGGCATGCTCCCAGACGTCGACACCGAGGATCGGGACGACGCCCGTCATGAGCATGTTCTGCTGCTTCTCACCCTGCATCACGAGGAGCGAGCGAGAGAAGGGCTCGAAGGCGAGCCAGCCCCATCCGGATCCCTCGACGGCGCGGCCGGCGGCCTGGAACTGCATCGAGAAGTCTTCGAAGGAGCCGAAGCTGGCCTGGATGGCGTTCTCAAGTTCGCCGGAGGGGAGTCGGCCTCCACCATCTGACTTGGGCGCCATCGTCATCCAGAAGAGCGTGTGATTGACGTGGCCGGAGCCATGGAAGGAGAGCTCGCGCGACCAGTGCTTGATGAGCTTGGCGTCTCCGGTTCGCCTCACCTCTGAGAGCATTGCGAGCGCGCGATTGAGTCCGCGGACGTAGCCGGCGTGATGCTTGTCGTGATGAATGCGCATCGTCTCGGCGTCGATGAAGGGCTCGAGCGCGTCGTAGTCATACGGAAGCGGCGGAAGGGTGTATTCGTTGCGCTCCTGATTGAAGCCGAGATCGGCGAGGGTGAGCGCCGCGGTGGCGGCCGCAGCCTGGCGCGCTGCGCCGGTGGCCTGCGCGGCGGCGGCGGGCGCCACGGCGGCGGCGGCAAGGAAGGAGATGGCGCCAAGCGCCTGGCGGCGTGAGGTCTCCGGACCGGACTGCGAATCGTGGCGATCGGACATGCGCGTGCTCCTGGTGTTCGTGGTTGGGAAGCCGTCTGAGGATAGGGCGTCGCCCGCGCCTGTGCGCCTCCGGTACAGTGGCGGCGGCGGGCGCGGCGTTCGCCTCATGTGGATCGTTGTCGCTTTCGCCAGAGGGCGCTGCAGGAGCCTGACGTGGGTCGCACGAAGATCTCGATCGAGAAGGACATTCGGAAGGCGCACACGCTTCCGGGCTGGGCGTACGGCTCTGCGGAGGTGTATGAGGCTGCGCGTGAGCGCATCTTCGCGCGAAGCTGGCAGTTCGTGGTCGGCGCCGAGGAAGTACGGACGCCCCGGCAGGTGTTTCCATTCACGTTTCTCGAGGGGTGCATCGATGAGCCGCTGCTGCTGACGCGGGACGAGAACGATCAGTTGCACTGCATGTCGAATGTGTGCACGCACCGGGGGGCTCTGGTGTGCGATCATCCGGGGCACGCTTCGCAACTCCGATGTCGGTACCACGGGCGGCGGTTCGATCTCGCAGGCACGTTTCGCGACATGCCGGAGTTCGAGGAAGCGAAGGGGTTTCCGACGGAGGCGGACGATCTTCCGGGAGTGCAGATGGCGCAATGGGGACCGCTGGTTTTCTGTGCGCTCAAGCCGCAGTTCGCATTTGATGAGCTCTTCGAGGATGTGCAGCGCCGGCTGGGCTGGCTGGATCTCGAGGCGTTGCGTTTCGACGCGTCGCGCTCGCGCGACTACCTCGTGGATGCGAATTGGGCGCTCTACTGCGACAACTATCTCGAGGGATTCCACATCCCATTCGTGCATGCAAGTCTGAATCAGGTGCTCGACTACGGCGACTATCGCGCGGAGGTCTTCCGGTATTCGAATCTGCAGCTGGGGACTACGAAGGGCGGCGATGCGGTCTTCGAGCTTCCGAAGTCGTCGCCGGATCACGGCGAGTCGATTGCAGCGTATTACTACTGGCTCTTCCCGAATCTGATGCTGAACTTCTACCCATGGGGTCTGAGCGTGAACGTTGTGCGGCCGCTGGGACCGCAGCGGTCGAAAGTGTCATTCCTTACGTATGTGTCGGACGCCTCGAAGCTCGATGAGGGCGCGGGCGCCGGGCTCGATCGGGTGGAACGTGAGGACGAGGAAGTGGTGGAGAGCGTCCAGCGCGGCGTGCGCTCGCGTCTGTATCAACGCGGTCGCTTCTCGCCGACGCGCGAACAGGGCGTGCATCACTTCCACAGGCTTCTCGCCGAGTTCCTCGACGGCGCCTGAACGCGCCCGCGAGGCCGACTCGCTATAATGGACCCGTATGTCAGTTATTGTCGGGACGGGCCATGGTTGACGATTCGACAACTGGGAGCGTGCACCGGATCGGGATCGTGGGCGCGGGCGCCATGGGGGCGAGCCTGGCGGCGTTGCTGACGCGAGCGCGGCCGGTGGTGCTGGTGTGCCGCAACCCGGAGCGGGCAGCGCAGCTCTTTCGGCATGGTGTGGAGATGCGCGGGCTCCTCGAGGGGTCGGCGCGGCCGATCGTTGTGCAGAGCGTCGCGGATCTCGCGTCCGTCGGGGGAGTCGGAGCGCTCTTCATCGCGACGAAGACGACGGCGATTCCGGATGTGTGCGCTGAGTTGAAGCCGGTGCTCACCGACGTCGGAGAGAGCGATGCGGGGCCGTTCGTCATCAGCTATCAGAACGGTATCGAGCCGGGACGCGAGATCATGCGTCTGCTGGATTACGAGCGCGTAATGCGGATGGTGCTGAACTACGGCGCCGCGCTGCGGGAGCCGGAGGGCGTCGTCGAGGTCGGCCTGCACACGCCCCCCCACTACATCGGATGCGCGACGGACTCGATGCGTGAGGAGTGTCGCGGGCTGGCGCGTCTCTTGAGCGCATCGGGATTCGAGACGGAGTATGTGGAGGACATCGAGCCGCAGGTGTGGACGAAGGCGCTCGCGAACGCGTGCATGAGTCCGGTGGCGGCGCTGGTGAACGCCTCGATCGGGCAGGTGATGGCGTCTCCGAGCCTGGGGGTGGTCGAGGATTTGCTGCGCGAGGGTCTTTCGGTAGCCCATGCCGCCGCAATTGAGCTTCCGGCTGATCTGGGTGATCGGATCATGAGCGTCTACAGAGCGGGCGGCGATCACGTGCCGAGCATGGTCGAGGACATCCGGCGCGGTCGGCAGAGCGAGGTCGGGCAGCTCAACAGGCAGATCCTGATGAAGGCGCGCGAACTCGGCGTTCCGACGCCAACGCAGGAGACGATCGACCGGCTGATCGAGACGTTCGACTGGCGTGTCTATCAGCGTCAGGCCTCGAGCGCATGGGATGCGACGGGGCCCAACAGCCAGAAGGAGGATCAGCGATGAGCGGCGAGTTGATCCCGTATCACCAGATGGGCGCCGAGGCCTGGCGGCGACTGCGCGTGGCGGCGAACGACACGCAGCACCCGATGCGCCTGCAGTCCGTCGCGACGACGACGGACGAGGGCGGACCGAGTGTGCGTCTGCTGATTCTCCGCGGCGCGGACAAATCGAGTCGGGCGCTCTGGCATCACACGGATGTGCGCAGCCGGAAGTTTGCGGAGCTGCGCGCACGACCGAGGCTGTGCGCTCTCGCGTATGACAATCGGGATGGCGTTCAGCTCCGGATCTTCGGGCGCGTGCGCGTGTGCACGGATGACGAGACGTCGCAGAAGCACTGGGACCAACTCGTGCTGGCTGTGCAGGTGCTCTACAACTCAGAGCGGGCGCCTGGCGAGCCAGTGGCGCCGAATGATCCACGGACGAGCGCGATGGTGGCGGCGGTGGACGAGGGCTCGCAGGGCGCGGGCTTCGGGAACTTCGGCGTGTTGGAGACACAGGTGGATCGGATCGACTGGCTGCAGGCGGTGGGCAGCGAGCAGCGGCGGGCGCTGCTTCGCGCCGAGAGCGGCTGGGAGGCGGAGCCGGTGGCGCCGTGACAACTCATTCGTGAATCCTGTGCCGATTCCAGTATTCGGGGGATGACGCAGCCCGTTCCTGGCTTAACCTATCTCTCATCAGCCTTTGATCAGGAAGGACGACGAGATGAGCGTCTTGCGAATGACATTCCTGGTGGCGGTCGCCGCTCTTTTGTCATCGACATCATCCGGCGAGGCGCTCGGCCTGGAAGTCCGGACAGACTCGGGATGGAACGAGAGCGCGACCACGGCGATCGGATCTGACGCGCGTGTCTATCGCTTCTATGCGGTCTTCGACGGAGTCTCTGACTACGATCGCGTCGTCCAGGCCGACACCGACTTCCCGTATCCGATTCGAGTCGATGACGACAATGATCACCCGAATGCGCGCATCTACCAAAACCCGCTCGGCGGAGACCGCCCGTCGAATCAGATGGTGTGGGACATCGATCCTTCGGCACAATGGGATTCCTATGTGACGCTTGGTCCCTCATTCGTCACGAGCGAGAATGCGAGCAGGATCACGCTCTATCACCTTGAGTGGCTCGACGGAGATACGGCCGGAGATGTTGAGAAACTCAAGGGTGCGTGGTTTGTCTCCGCCCCGGGCTTCGGATTCGGAACTCCGTCGGTCTCAGAGGACGGTCTCGCGCGGCTTCTCCTGGCTCAGATCACCGTTGTCTTCGGGTGCGAAGGCGACAACCCGCAGCCAACTCATACACAGAGCCTGGGCGCCGATCCTGACGCGCTTGGCGACACGGTCATCAAGTCCGCAGAAGATCGCACGCAGCGCCTGTTCTCAGGGTCCTTCCAAATCTGGACGCCTGCGGAGCAAGATGGGGGTATTGCCGTCCGACACGTCTTCGATCTCCAAGGCCTCTTTCCGGCGCCGCCGGTAGAGGCGGATGTCAATCGCGACTACTTCGTCGATGCAGCGGATCTCGCGCACCTCATCGGCGCGTGGGGCTCATCGAATCCCGAAGCGGATCTGACATCGGACTGCATCGTCGACGCTCATGACCTGGCTCAGTTGCTGAGCTACTGGGGCGAGTACCAGTCCGGTCCCTGATGACAGACTGACCGACACTGGGCGCCCTCGACCAGCGACTCCGGGTGGCCCCGAAGCTACACTGGCTCTCTGAGCCGGAGTGGCGGAATTGGCAGACGCGGCGGATTCAAAATCCGCTGCCCGCAAGGGCTTGAGGGTTCGAGTCCCTCCTCCGGTATTGGATATTTGCCTCCCCCAAGTGGGTGTGGTATCCCTCCCGGTCTCGTGGGCGAGACGCCATCCGGGAAGACGGATCGGCGGCCGGCCACCAGGGAATCGAAAGGAGTTCGGAGCATGATTCGATTGATGATTCTGACGGTCGCGGCGATCGGCCTGTTGGCGCCGGTGGGCTGTTCGAGCCCTGAGGGTGAGTCGCCAGCGGAGCGCCAGGACTACGCCGATGACATGGCGGCTCGTTCGCTCGAGGATCTCTACGCAGAGCAGCCCGAAGTGCGCGATCTGATCGCGGAGTCGCCGGGCTACGCCGTCTTCAGCAACGTCAGCACGCAGCTGCTGATTCTGACGAGCGGCAACGGCTACGGCGTTGTGGTCGACAAGGGCTCAGGCGAGCGGACGTACATGAAGATGTTCGAGGCGGGGGCCGGTCTGGGCGTTGGGCTTCGCAGCCTTCGGATGGTCATCGTCTTCCGTGAACAGGACGCGATGGACGCATTCGTCAATGACGGCTTTGAGTTCGGCGCGGACGCCAACGCGGAGGCGAAGGCGGATGATGACACGGGCGGCGCCGCGGCCGGCGCGGCTGTCTTCAACGATGACATGGCCGTCTACATTCTGTCAGACGCCGGGCTGGCTCTTCGCGTCGCTTTGAAGGGCACGAAGTTCTGGCAGGACGACGAGCTCTGAGTCGAGCAAGACTGCACTGAGACATGATCGAAGGCGGCGTCCACGATGGGCGCCGCCTTTTCAGTTGGACTCGTCGGGGAGGAGCGCGTCGTCGGACTGCTCGGCGCCCCATCGCCTGTAGAGAGATTCCGGCGGGTCGACTCCTGCGAGCGCGAGGGCGTGGCAGACGGTCTGGTCCACCATGTCGTCGATGGACTCAAGACCGGCGTAGAAGGCGGGCACTGGCGGCATGACGATGGCGCCCATCTCGGTCGCCTGCTGCATAAGCCGGATGTGGCCGGCGTGTAGCGGCGTCTCCCGCACGAGAAGCACGAGACGACGGCGCTCCTTGAGCGTGACATCGGCGGCCCTGAGGAGCAGGTTGTCGGCGTAGGCGTTGGCGACGCCGGAGAGCGTCTTCACGGAACAGGGCGCGATGATCATCGCATCGATCGGATAGGAGCCCGAGGCGATGGGCGCCGCGACGTCGTTGAGCTTGTGGACTCGGTGGGCCAGCGCTTCGACCTGATGCGGCGTGCGCTCGGTCTCAAGCGTAATCGTGCGTTTGCCAGCGGAGGAAAGGACAAGGTGCGATTCGACCCCCTCAATTGAGCGGAGGAGTTCGAGCATGCGCACGGCGTAGGCGGCGCCGCTGGCGCCGGCGATTCCCACGATGATTCGCTTCGGTCGATTCATGGTCTTATCGGGCAGTCTAGGATCGAACGACGGGGATCGCCGCGAACAGGAGTACGGCGATTCCATAAGGACGGATTCACCGAGACGTGAGCTTCATCGCACTGGCGACTGAGCAGTTCGAGGCGTGTACCTCCTACTACGAGCATGACCTTGGAGGGCGGTGCGTCCGCTCCTGGGACCGGGAGACGGGACGCGGCCGAGTCGTCGAGCTTCATGGTCTTCAGATTGAGGTTCTTGATGCGACACGGGAGTCCGAGGGTCTGAAACTCGGATCGCCGGGCGATCGCGTGCATCTGGTTTTCGAGCTTGATGATGTGATGAGCGAATGGGAGCGCCAGGGGCGACCTGGCGAGGGGCCGGTGGACACGAGCTGGGGGGCCCGGCTGTTCCTGGTGCGGGATCCCGATGGTGTCGCGCTGGCGTTTCTCCAGTGGCTGAGGCCGCGTGGATCCGGCTGAGCGAGGAAGATTCATCGCGCGATCGAATACGGATCGATGAGATCTGCATGACGACCGCTGTCGCTGTGCCTGGGACGATGAGCCAGACCGCTCTCGCGGAGCACAGGGAGAACGTCTACTCGCAGTTCGGCGAGGACGGGATCATCGAGGAGATCCTGCGCCGGCTGGGTCTCTGGGAGCAGGCGCCGGGGTCGCTCTTCTGTGTTGAGTTCGGGGCGTGGGATGGGAAGCACCTGAGCAATACACGGCGCTTGATTGAGGAGCGCGGCGCACGGGCGATACTCATTGAAGGGGACAAAGCGCGGGCGAGAGAGCTTGAGGAGAACTGCCGTGCGTTCGCAGGCGTGCGTCCGATTCATCGCATGATCACGTGGAGCGGTGCGCATTCGCTGTTTCGAACTCTGCAGGAAGCTGACTGCGTCGAGCGGCCGGATCTGCTCAGCATTGATGTCGATGGTCACGACTACTGGATCTGGAGCAGTTTGCGGGATTACCAGGCGACGATCGTCGTGATCGAATACAACCCGACGATTCCATACAAGCACGTCTATGTGCCGCCGTATGACCCGGGTGAGCGACATGGATGCAGTCTCGCAGCGGTCATTGAGCTCGCCGACTCGAAGGGGTACGAACTTGCAGCGGTGACGGAGGTGAATGCGATCTTCGTCAAGCGCGAGCGCTTCGCGGATCTGGGGCTTGCGGACTGCTCAATCGAGCGGCTCACGCAGGGTCTCCCCGACTATCGCACGTTTCTCATTCAGACTTCGTGCGGAGAACTCGTTCCGCTGGGCAATGTCACGCTGATGTGGCATCAGAGCGTGATCGATCGTCAGAGTCTGCAGGTGCTTCCGCGCTGGCTTCGACGCCATCCCGAGGAGTTCGGACCGCTCGCGCGATGGGTGATGCACTGGCGACGGCGTCGGTTCCGGCGTCGATTCGATGCGCAATTCGAAGCGTTCGACGTCGCGGATCAGAAATAGCCGCGAAGCTGCTCCACGAGCGCGCCCTCAAACTCCTGACAGATGCCTGAGAGACGCAAGGTCTCGTCGAAGGTCGACGGCATGTTCGTTCCGCGCCAGTCGGCGGGTCGGCCCTCGTTGCACCAGTCGATGAGTTCCTTGTAGCCGATCACGCGCCCGGCATGGCGCAGGAGATTCGTCGCGAAGGAATGGACGCTCACGAGCGGCAGCATGCGCTCCCGAAGCTCATTCGATTTCGAATCTCGGAACGCACCGCCTTCGATCGCTCTCTCGAGGACGCGCTCGGCGGACGCTGCGTCCTTGAAGACGATCTCACTGACATCGCCAAAGAGGCGAAGCACGTTGAATGGCGCCGCCATGCGCTCTCGGTAGTAGGCGCCCTGGCATTCGAAATCAGCGGGCACGCGAAACGTCGGCTGGGGATCGATGTCCAGCGCGCGAAGGGCCGCGGCAAACTGACCCGCCTGCTCGCATGACGATTCGGCGTACAGGCGATCACCATTCGGAGCGATCGATTCCGGATCGGCTGATTCAACCAGACGATCCTGCGTCGCACGATGAGCCGGGCCCAGCATGTCGTGATGGAATCGAATCAGCGGCAAGCCGCCCGAGAAGGCGCATTCGAAGACGCGCTGATGCGTCGCGGTGACAGGATCGATATGAAGATGCGCACGCGCTGACTGGTAGCAGGCCCGAAGGCTCTCGCCGTGGTGGACGGGGCCGCGGGCGTATTTCGAAAGCGTCGCATGGGACTCCCAGCCCAGGCCGTAGATCGCAAGGCGCCAGTTCCGCGCCTCGGCGATTCTCGCAACGAGATCGAGCGTCTGATGACGGAAGAGTCTTCCGGTCAGGGGTTCGATGATGCGATGGATGAGGGCGGCCAGTTCCTGCGCTGCCGGCTCGCGGCCGATCGTCTTCCGAAACGCGTCTCTCGCGTCGTCGCGCGCGCGGTCCTCCATCGATACGGTCGCGGCGTCCTTCACGTAGAGCGCGGCGAGCTCATCTGCCCGGCGCATGAGTCGCTCGCTTGCCTCTGAGCGTCCAATCTCTTCGAGGAGGCGTTCGCGCATGTGCGCGAGGGATTCGCTGTGATTACTGACGAAGGCGATTTCGCAGTCAAATCGTTTCTGATCAGCTTTTGCGATCGGACCGGCGTGGAACTTCTTCGAGTTGGCGGGCACACAGAAAGGCATCGCGTTGATCTGCGAGTAGCCGAAGCTGGTGAAGAGTTCGGGCATCGTGTTGCCCGCTGTCAGATCAAGGTCGGTCTGCGCCGCGCCAACTTCCGGGGTCAGCAGGTGCTGCAGGGCGTCCTGGATCCAGCAGACGCAGGGAATCTGCGCTGGGATTGCGCCGCCGAGTTGAGAGCGCGTGAAGTTCACGATGATCGCGAGATCCGCCTGGCGATCGGCGAAGGCCCGCAGGTAGGTGATCTTCGTGATGACGCTCGATGCGCTCGGCTCGGACACGATCGCGACCTCGTGGCCGAGATCTCGGAGCTCCTCGGCGAGGTCGTCAACGGAATGCCGCACGTATGTCGAGTGTCGAGAGGTGCAGAGGACGATTCGAAGCATATCGAGACCGGCCACGGCGTCTGCGAGGCGTTTGCGCGCCGAGATGGGTGTGACCTCTTGATGGATCGCCTCGGCACGCGCCGTGAGTTGCGTGACGAGGGCGACCTGCTTCTCCCTGGCGCTCTGGAGCAGCGCCGCCACGCGCTGAGCCGTGACGACCGCGCCCTCATCTCCGGGCGGCGCAATCAACCGCCCGGGGAGTCGCTGATCGATTCTCTCGTCGATCCAGGATCGCATCGCATCGAGCGCTGAGGCGCCCAGGAACCACGTCGTGGCGTCGTCGGAGATCAGCTCGGTCAGATCGATGAGCGAAAGGGATTCGACGATCTGCTCCTCACGCTCCTCGACCACGAGCAGTTGACGGCGGAAGACGGGGTTCTCCTCCGTCCGGCGCATCGTTGCGTGCACCTTTTCGACCTGTACAGGTGAGAGGAGCCCGATGTGAGCGAGCGGCGCCTGCGGTTGCTTCGCCTCCTGCTCGATCGACTGGAGCAGATCATCGGAGAGGGTGGAGAGATCGAGGCGGCGTCGCCATGAAGTTGGATCGGAAGAGGCAGCCGGGCGAAGGACGATGTTGCCGTCGACAGCGCGAAGCGCTTCCTCGCGCTCGAAGCGACCTGCTGCATGCTCAATGAGACGGGCAGCGACATCCGCGGTCAGGGCGGTGCGCGCGAGGAGCGCGTTGCAATTGAGTTCAAGTAGATCGGCTCTGGTCTGCGGCGACAGACAGCGATCCGACTGCGCGCGTTTATCCGTGGGCAATCCGAGGTCGGCGAGCGCCTTCTCCACGGCGTCCTGCGGCGCCTGACCAGCTCGCGCGAGCACATTCCAAGCTTGGGCCAACGCCTCGGGAGCGGAAGCCTGTGCGGGCTCGACGCTCGCGGGGGATGCGGCCATGAATCAACCTTCGGGCCGTCCGCCGGGGCGTCTTGAATGAAGCGTGTCCTGCGCCTGATGAGGTCAGAGATCCTCGATGGTCGCGGGCGGCACCTGCATCTCGTGCGCCTCGCCGGCGCCGCGCGGCAGGCGGATTTCCTCGACGAGGTCCTGGATCTCCTTCGGCGGCGGCTTCGTCAGCCGGCTGACCGAGAGGGCAAGTGCGAAGTTGATGAGCATGCCGACGGTTCCGATGCCCTCGGGCGAGATGCCGAAGAGCCAGAAGTCGGTCTTGGGCGCGCCGGGCGCCCAGCCTGTGAGCGCCTGGAGCACGGCGTCGAGGATTGTGAACTTGAACATGAGGATGTAGGCGCCAGTGAAGCTGATGCCGACGATCATGCCCAGGATGACGCCCTCTCTATTCGCGCGCTTGTCGAAGACGCCGAGGATGATGGCGGGGAAGAAGCTCGAGGCGGCGAGGCCGAATGCGAGCGCGACGATCGCGGCGACATAGTCGGGCGGGTAGATCCCGATGAGGCCGGCGAGAACGACGCCGCAGGCGGCGGCGATTCGAGCGCCCCAGAGTTCCTGCTTCTCTGTGATGCTCGGCATGAAGACGCGCTTGAGGAGATCGTGGCTGACGGCGGTGGAAATGACGAGCAGCAGGCCGGCGGCGGTGGACAGCGCTGCGGCCAATCCCCCTGCCGCGACGAGACCGACGACCCAGTTGGGCAGGCGCGCAATCTGCGGGTTGGCGAGCACCATGATGTCGCGATCGACGAAGAGTTCGTTCGCGCTTGCGCTGAGTTCGTTGCTTATCAATCGCTGACCGAATGACCCGCGGCCTTCATCTGTCGTGGCGTCGGCGCCGGCGATGAAGCTCGGTTTACCAGCGAAGGGCGCGCCAGCGCGATACTGAATGCGGCCGTCGCCGTTCTTGTCGGTCCACGCGAGGAGATTGATGTCCTCCCAGCTGGCGAACCACTCGGGCGCGATGCGCGCGTCAGTCGGATCGGCGCCGGCCTGGATTGCGGCTTCTTCGGAGTAGTAGGCGCCGTTGATCGTGTCGATGAGATTCGTCCGCGCGAAGGCGCCGACGGCCGGCGCGGTCGTATAGAGAATCGCGATGAAGAGGAGCGCCCAGAATGCGGACATGCGCGCATCGCGGACGCGCGGCACGGTGTAGAAGCGAATGATGACGTGCGGCAGTCCGGCGGTGCCGACCATGAGGGCCATCGTGATCATGAAGAGATCGATGGTGGACTTGCTGCCGTCGGTGTACTGATTGAATCCGAGTTCGACATTGAGTCGGTCGAGCGCTTCGAGGAGAGCGACGCCCCCTGCCGTAGCCCCTTGCGCGACGACGGGATTCTCAGCGATTTGAGCGCCGACGTCTCCGCCGAGATCGCCGACGAATCCGAATTGGGGCACGGCCGTCCCGGTGAGGAGGATTGAGATGAAGATGGCGGGCGTCATGAAGGCGAAGATGAGGACGCAGTACTGAGCGACTTGCGTGTAGGTGATTCCCTTCATGCCGCCGAGCACGGCGTAGATGAAGACGATGCCCATGCCGATGATGACGCCGAGCGTGATCGGAACGTTGAGAAACTGGCTGAAGACGACGCCAACTCCGCGCATCTGGCCCGAGACGTACGTGAAGCTGACAAAGAGCGCGCAGATGACGGCGACGATGCGCCCGAACTGTGAGTAATAGCGATCGCCTACGAAGTCTGGGACGGTGTATTTGCCGAACTTACGGAGGTAAGGCGCGAGCAGCAGCGCGAGGAGCACATAGCCGCCGGTCCATCCCATGAGATAGACCGAGCCGTCGTAGCCCTGGAAGGAGATGATGCCGGCCATCGAGATGAAGGAGGCGGCGCTCATCCAGTCGGCTGCGGTCGCGGCGCCGTTGGCGAGGGGCGGCACGCCTCCGCCGGCGACGTAGAACTCCTTCGAAGATCCTGCGCGCGACCAGATTGCGATCGCGATGTAGAGCGCGAACGACGCGCCGACGATGATGAATGTCCAGGCGGACTGATCCATCGTGCGCTCCTACTCCTCTTCCACACCGAAGCAACGATCGAGACGGCGCATCAGGAAGACGTACACGGCGATGAGCAGCACGAAGACGAATATGGCGCCTTGCTGGGCGAACCAGAATCCGAGTCCGGCGCCGCCGATCCGGATGGAGTCGAGCGCGTCCTTGAAGAGGATGCCGGCGCCGTAGGAAACGATGAACCAGATTGTGAGAAGCGTCAGGACATAGCGAATATTGGCGCGCCAGTACGCGCGTCTGTCGGCTTCGGAGACTGATCGAGCAGTCGTCGAGGTCTGCGGTGTCATTCGCATTGACTCCTGGCGCCGCCAGGGCGCAGGCTCATCCGGTTGCATCGAGATCGACGGGAGGCGTATGGCGTCATGACAAATCCGCTCAGCCAGCCGTGCGCGAGCGCGCCGGATCGCAGGCCTTGAACGAGTCCGGAGACGCCATATCGAGCCAGCGTGAGAAGAACGGATGGCGTTTGTCATCGAGCAAGGCGCCCTTCTCGGGGTACGGGAAGATCTCGTCGATCGTCTTGATCTTCGTCTGCGAGACACGTCGGTAGATGTGCCAGGGTCTGAGATCCTCGGGGCTCTCGAGCCCGGCGGCGGCGAGCATCTCGAGAAACGCCTGCACAGTCTCCTTCTGGAAGTTCGCGACGCGCTGTTTCTTGTCCTCCACCACGAGGCCGCGGACGAGGTGCGGTCGCTGCGTCGCGACGCCGGTCGGGCACAAGTTGGAGTTGCATCGAAGCGCCTGGATGCAGCCGAGTGAGAGCATGAACCCGCGCGCTGAGTTGCACAGGTCGGCGCCGTAGGCGAGGCGGATGGCCATGTCCGTGCCGGTCATAATCCGGCCTGAACTGATGACGCGAACTTCATCTCGCAGATCAAAGCCGATGAGTCCTGAGACAACAATGAACAGCCCTTCCGAGAGCGGCGCTCCGAGGTGATTCGAGAATTCCAGCGGCGCGGCGCCGGTGCCTCCTTCGCCGCCATCGACGGTGATGAAGTCCGGTCGAATGCCGGTCTCGCGCATCGCCATGCAGATGGCGAGGAATTCGCATGGATGTCCCATGCAGAGTTTGAATCCCACCGGTTTTCCGCCAGAGAGATCGCGGAGTTGAGCGACGAACTCGAGCAGGCCGCGCGGCGTGTCGAATGCGTTGTGTGTCGGCGGGGAGATGACATCCCGATCGGTCGGCACTCCACGGATGCGCGCGATCTCGGGCGTGATCTTGATCTGCGGGAGTATTCCCCCATGCCCCGGTTTGGCGCCCTGGGAGAGCTTGATCTCGATCATGCGGACGGCGTCGTGCGCCGCGCGCTCGCGGAATTTGTCTGCATCGAATCGGCCATGCTCATCGCGGCATCCGAAGTAGCCTGTTCCGATCTGCCAGACGAGATCGCCGCCTGGTTCGAGATGGTGCTCGCTGAGGCCGCCCTCTCCTGAGTTGTGATAGAAACCTCCGATTCGGGCGCCGGTGTTGAGCGCGCGGATCGCGTTCGCTGAGAGGGCGCCGTAACTCATTGCTGAGATATTCAGGAGCGCGGCGTCATACGGACGAGCGCATCGTCCTTCGCCGATCCGGACACGCGGATGCTCATCGAGGGGTGATCGTGCCGCGAGGGAATGGTTCATCCATTCGTAGCCTGTGGCGTAGACGTCGAGTTTCGTGCCGAAGGGCAGAGTCGCAAGCGCGCTCTTGGATCGCTGGTAGACAATCGATCTGTGTTCGCGATTGACGGGCCGGCCATCGGTGTCCGACTCGACGAAGTACTGGTTGATCTCTGGACGGACCATCTCGAAGAGATATCGGAAGTGGCCAACCACCGGGAAGTTCCGAAGCACCGCGTGGCTTGTCTGCAGGCAATCCCAGAGACCGAGCAGGAAGAGCGGAGCAAGCAGGGCAAACGACCAGAGGATCGGGCTCCAGACGAATGACAGTCCGATGACACCAGCAAGGATGACAATCCAGAGGGTGAGGTAGAGAGTTCTTGTCACGAGGATCGCTCCGTATTGCGCGCGGTGTTCCGTATTCGGGTCAGAGCTCCGGAGATCTCATGACGACGAGCTTCTCCGCTTGCTGATCGCGGATGGCGTACTCGATGCCGCCGACGCCGAGGCCTGAGAGTTTCCGACCTCCGAAGGGCATCCAGTCGACTCTGAAGGCCGTGTGGTCGTTGATCATGACAGCTGCTGCGTCGAGACGGCGAGCGCACCGTGCGGCGACGTGGATGTTCTTCGTGAAAACCGAAGACTGGAATGCATACGGGAGCGCGTTGGCGCGCTCGATTCCATCGTCGATTGAATCGACCGGATACACGCAGACGACGGGGCCGAAGATCTCCTCCGAACTCGCTTGGCAATCAGCAGGCGGATCGAACAGCACCGTCGGGGCGTAGCAGGTATCGGTGACGGGGCGAGCACCGGAAAGGGCGCGGGCGCCGCCGTCGACGGCTTCTTCGACCCACTCATGCACGCGAACGACTTCGCTCGGTCTGATCAGCGGGCCGACATCGGTCCCTGGATCTTGCGGATCGCCGACAGTCAACTCCGTCGCGAGCCTCGCAAGCTCTGACGCCAGCTCGTCGGCGATAGCGCGCTCGGCGTAGATCCGCTGGACGGACACGCAGACCTGGCCTGCGTGATAGAACGCGCCTTTGGCGAGAAGCGGAAGCGCATCGTCCATATCGGCATCGGCGGCGACGACGACAGGGGCGACACCTCCATGTTCAAGCGCGCAGCGCGCGCCGGGCGCCAGCGTGCTCCGGAGTCCCCACCCGATGCTCTGGCTTCCGATGAACGAAAAGAAGTTGACGCGCGGATCTGACGCGAGTGCGCCGGCAGACTCGTGGGAGTCAACATTGATGACCTGGCACCAGCCTCCCGGCAGGCCCGCTTCAGCCAGGACTCTCGCGACGCTATAGCAGGAGATCGGAGTCGCCTCCGCGGGTTTGATCACGATCGGGCAGCCTGCAGCGATGGCCGTGCAGATCTGATGCACGGCAAGATTGATCGGGTGGTTGAATGCGCTGAATGCGAGCGTCACGCCGATGGGCTCATGCGTTGTGCAGGCGAAACGGCTCGCTGAAGCCGTGTTCAGATCCATCGGGATCTCCGATCCGCGCTGCGTTCGGAGGAACTCGACGCAGGATCGGACTCCATCGGCGGCCCGATCGGCTTCGACCAGTGAGTCCCGAAGCGGCTTGCCGCCCTCACGCGCAGCGGCCAGCGCAAGCCCCTCTCGGCGCGCACCGATCGACTCCGCGGCTCGCGCGAGGATCTCAATGCGCTCAGCGCGCGGGAGCCAGACGTCGCGATCGCGCGCGAGGTCTGATGCGACGCCGAGCGCGCTTCGGGCCTCTTCTGCGGTGAGCGTCTGAACAGTGGCGAGATGCGCGCCGTCGAATGGCGCGGTCACCTCAAGCGGGACACCGGTCGCCGGAAGCCCGGGCGTCGACGGCTCGATATGCTCTGGCGACATGTGTCTCCTTCCGAACACGCGACCGGCACTGCGTCCGAATCTCGCGCCAGCTGACATTCTAGAGAACGTCGGCGGAGTCTTGGGGCTGGGATCGTGGTGAGCGAGCCGACGACCTTTCGGGACCCGGTGTGCGGCATGACCGTGACGCCGACGGAGTCCACGCCGCACGTTCGTCACGACGGGGAGGACTTCTTCTTCTGCTGCGAGCACTGCGCTTCGAGATTTCGTGACGATCCGTCGCGTTATCTGGGGGCGCAGGCGACGCCCCAACCAGCGCCGGCGGATGCGGTCTATACGTGTCCGATGCATCCGGAGGTGCGTCAGGTTGGTCCCGGCGACTGTCCGGATTGCGGCATGGCGCTCGAGCCTGTTGATGCGAGTGTCGAGGATGACGGCGGCGAACTGGCTTCGATGAGTCGCAGGCTGCTCGTCTCGAGTCTGCTCACTGCGCCGGTGTTCATTCTCGCCATGGGACCGATGATCGCCTCGTCGATTCGCGAGGTCCTCCCGGAGCAGTTGTCAGCGTGGATTCAGCTCGCGCTGACGACACCGGTTGTGGTCTGGTGCGCCTGGCCATTCCTGGTGCGCGGTGTTCGCTCCATCCGCAGCCGGCGGCTCAACATGTGGACGCTGATCTCGATCGGCGTGAGTGTCGCGTATTGCCAGAGCGCGCTGGCCACGATCGCTCCGGGGCTCTTTCCGGATTCATTTCGAGGGGCGAGCGGCGCCGTCAACGTGTACTTCGAGTCGGCGGCGATGATCGTGACGCTCGTGCTCGTTGGGCAGGTCCTCGAGCTTCGCGCTCGACGGCTGACGGGCGGCGCCATTCGGGGTCTGCTGGAGCTTGCGCCAGAACGTGCGATCCGCGTGGACGCCGATGGCGGTCACGAAGAGGTCTTGACGTCGGATCTTCATCCCGGCGACATCGTGCGTGTGCGCTCCGGCGAGCGCGTGCCGATTGACGGTGAGGTGCTCGATGGCGCGAGCGACATCGACACATCGATGCTGACTGGCGAGGCGTTCGCCGTGTCGGTGGGCGTCGGCGACGAGGTCGTCGGAGGGACTGTCAATGGCGCCGGGACCTTCACCATGCGCGTCACGAGCGTCGGCGAGGAGACGGTGCTCTCTCAGATCGTGCAGGTCGTGGCGGAGGCGCAGCGCTCGCGGGCGCCGGTGCAGGAGTTGGCTGATCGCGTCGCTGCGGTATTCGTGCCGCTCGTTTTGTTGGCCGCTGTCGTTGCGCTCGTGACCTGGGCGCTGGTCGGGCCGTCGCCGCGATTGGCGCATGGCGTGATGGCGGCAGTCTCGACGCTGATCATCGCCTGTCCCTGCGCTCTTGGACTCGCGACGCCGATGTCGATCATGGTTGCGACGGGGCGCGGAGCGCGAGAAGGGGTCCTCGTGAGGGACGCTGCATCGCTCGAGCGACTGGCGCGAGTCGACACGATCGCGATCGACAAGACCGGGACACTGACCAAAGGCCAGCCGGAAGTGTCGCGATTCGTCATCAGCCATGGGTTCGCGGAGAATCGCATTCGGGATCTCGTCGTGGCTACCGAGCGCGGGAGTGAACATCCGCTCGCGACAGCGATCTGCCGCGATCTGAGACAGCCGGATGGGACCACTCTCAATGCCGACGATTTTGAGTCAATTCCGGGGCGCGGCGTGCGCGCACGTGTCGATGGCGTCGAGGTCGCCGTCGGGAATGCGGCGCTCATGCAGGAGATCGGAGCCGGTGGCTCGATGTCGCAGGCTTCGCCACAAGAGGCCTCCGTCGGCGCCGACGTCTTTGTGAGTGTCGCTGGAGAGCTCGCAGCCACAATGGAGATTCGAGACACACTCAAGGTGAATGCAGCGGAATCGATTCGCGTCCTTCAATCGACGGGGCTGCAGGTCATCATGCTCACGGGCGATCGCGCGGAATCGGCGCGAGCAATCGGCGACGCCGCGGGCATCGATGAAGTCTCTTCGGGACTCCTGCCGACGGAGAAAGCGGATCGCATCCGAGAGCTCAAGCGTGCGGGCAGGGTTGTCGCGATGGCAGGCGACGGTGTGAACGATGCGCCGGCGCTCGCGGCGGCGGATGTCGGCATCGCCATGGGAACCGGCGCGGGCGTGGCGATCGAGAGCGCCGGCGTCACGCTCATGGGCGGTGATCTCGGCGGGCTCGTGCGAGCGGTCTCTCTGGCGCGGGCGACGCGCAGGAATGTTCGTGAGAATTTGCTCTTTGCGTTCCTCTACAACGGGCTTGGCGTGCCGATCGCCGCGGGAGCGCTGTACCCGGTTACGGGCGTGCTCCTCAGTCCGATGATCGCGGCCGGGGCGATGAGTCTGAGTTCGGTCTCGGTCATCAGCAATGCCCTGAGGCTGCGGAGGGCCCCACGCGGATCTCCTGCGGCGTGAATCCGACATCCCCTGGTGCTCGAACACTTCTCTCAGGCGGCCGACGTGCCGCCGACACTCAATTCACCACGGACGAGTTCTCATGACGAGCGAAAGATCGGACCTACGCGTCCTCGTGATTGGAGCCGCAGGCGGCATCGGCCGCGCGCTCCTTCCGCTTTTGAAGGCTGACGGATGGGGCCTCGTTGTCGCCGGGCGGACTGAGCAATCGCTTCGGACGGTCTCCGACGAGTTCGACGCAGAAGCCGAGGTTCTCGACGCGACGGACTTCGGAGCGGTCGCTGGTGTCTTCAAGCGGCATCCAGAACTGAACGGCGTTGTGAACCTCGCCGGATCGATTCTGCTGAAGCCAGCCCACAGCACGAGCGAGCGCGAGTTTGATGAGACGATCGGTCTCAATCTCCGAACATCATTCGCAGTCGTTCGCGGAGCCACGCAATCGATGCGTCGCGGCGGCGGCAGCGTGGTGCTCATGTCCAGTTGCGCCGCCAGCGTCGGCCTCGCAAATCATGAGGCGATCGCAGCGGCCAAAGCCGGCGTTGAGGGCCTCGTTCGATCGGCTGCAGCCACCTATGCCTCCTCGGCGATACGATTCAACGCCGTAGCTCCGGGACTGGTCGATACGCCGATGGCCTCACGCATTACATCGAATGAGCAAGCGTTGCGAGCTTCGACTGCGATGCATCCCCTCGGACGCATTGGTGAAGCCGACGAAGTGGCGCGTTGCATCGCGTTTCTGCTGAATCCCGCGAGCAGTTGGATCACAGGCCAGACTCTCGGCGTCGATGGTGGACTGGCGTCTGCTCGGCCGGTCAACAGAGTAAGCAGCGCGTGATTGAGAGAAACGAGAATCTGAGATGGGCTTCGAACTGGCTGATCGCGGCGGGAATCTACAATCTCGTCTGGGGCGCGGCTGTGATCATCGCCCCCCACTGGCTCTTTGATCTCCTCGGCATGGAGCGAATGCTCTACCCGGAGATCTGGCAGTGCGTCGGCATGATCGTCGGCGTCTACGGCGTGGGCTATCTGATCGCATCGGGAGATCATCGGCGACACTGGCCGATCGTCCTTGTCGGTCTGCTCGGAAAGGTCCTTGGACCCATCGGCTTTGCAATGGCTCTTGGTCGTGACGTCTTTCCGCCGGTCTTCGGGCTGACGATAATCACCAATGACCTCATCTGGTGGATTCCCTTCTCCATGATGCTGTGGGACGCGGCGCGGAGTCGCGGCGAGCTGCCTGAGGGACCGCCGCCGTCTCTCGAGGACGCGCTCTCGAATGCGTTCGATCAGAACGGAGTGTCGCTGCTCTCGCTGAATGACGAGTCGCCAGTTCTCGTTTCGCTCATGCGTCACTCCGGTTGCACGTTCTGCCGCGAGATGCTGAGTGATCTGTCGTCGCGGAAGGACGAGGCGCACCGACGTGGCTATTCGCTCGCGATCGTGACAATGTCGTCGGATGACGCCAACGCTGCCCTCGCGTCGGAGTTTGGTCTCGAGGATGCCTCGTGGATCAGTGATCCCGAGCGGCGGGTATATCGCGCACTCGAGTTGAAGCGCGGAACTTTCCTGCAACTGTTTGGGCCCCGCGTCTTCCTGGGTGGGTTGAAGGCGGCGCTTCGTGGCAACGGGATCGGACGCCTCGACGGCGACGGGTTCCAGCTTGCGGGCGCCTTCGTGATCCACCATGGCCGTATTGTTCGTGCGTTCCGGCACAAGACGGCGGCGGACCGTCCGGACTTCGGATCCCTGGCGTGTGAGCTCCCGAGCGCATGACGCTCCTGCACGCCCTGATGCTGCTGCACACGGCCTCGACGCTCTTCATGACGGGATTGATCTGGTTCGTGCAGATCGTGCACTACCCCTTGATGGCGCGGGTGGGATCAGACTCGTGGAAGGCGTATCAGGAGCAACACATGCGCCGGACGACATGGGTCGTGGCGCCGGCGATGCTCATTGAGGCGGCGAGCGCGATACTCATCGCGGTGATCGTGACTGTTTCAGCAAGGTCGTCTGTCAGTACGGATGTGGTCGCGCTGTCCTGGATCGGCGCAGGACTTCTCCTCGTCATCTGGATATCAACGGCGACGCTCCAGGTACCGGCGCACCAGCGTCTGCTGCGCGCATTCGAAGCAGAGACGCACAGCCGGCTGGTTCGAAGCAACTGGATACGGACTGCCGCGTGGAGCATGCGCGCCGTGATCGCGATCTGGCTTCTTCAGGCAGCGGAGTCGGTCATGCGGTCGGCGTGACTCGGCATTCCTCGCTTCTATGGACAGAGACCCCATGCGCTGAGAATCGTCGAGATGTCGAGCAAGTTGATGAACCCGTCGCCGGTGACGTCGGCGGCTCCCTGCTGGCCCCAGTTCCCAAGAACGATGGACAGATCGAGCGCATTGACCTCCCCGTCCCCGTTGAGGTCCGCGGGGCAGAGCGGCGCCGCCCGAAGCGAGACATTGTCGATGGTCATGTAGTCAGACGCGATCTCATTGGTGACGCCGAAGCCCGAAAAGCCCACGTAGAGGTACTGGAATCCTTCGGCGCCAAGGTCGATCTCGCGCTGAATAGTCTGATACTCGCGCGCTCCGACAAACTCCTCTTCGTAGAGAAGTGTGATCTCCACCGGGATCGCGCTGTATTGCTCGGGGAACGCGCCCGAGTGATCCGAGCCAAACTCGCCATTGACTCCGAAGACACGCACCGTCACGCGGTTCACTTCATTGGGGTGTGAACCGTCTTCGGCCTCAGAGCTCTCGAAGTCGAAGCTGAAGAGGTGCTCATCGCGATGGGCGTAGTCGTCATAGACCGCCTGCGCTATTGACGAGAAGCGATACTGACCCGCGAGTCTCGCACGGCCTGCCACGACCGTCGCGCGCGCGTCGAACCAGCCGGTCCCCGCTTCGGCGCTTGTCAGCGCATAGATGCCCCCTTCATAGCCGGGAATCTCGAATCCGCCATCGAGGAATACCTCGCCAGCGTCAACGGACGGAGGATTGACCTGCTTCGTGATCGAGGATGTGAGTCCCTGATGATCCCAGACTGTCAGCGTCACGCTCGTTGACACTCCACGCGGCAGGCGCAACGTCGCCATCTCGCCGAATCGATCGTGCTCGCCATCGGCGTCGAGATCCCATGCATAGGCGACGATGTCATTCGGATCACTGACAGCGACCACGTTGTATCCGTTCGATGCGCCAGTCGGCGTATCCGGATCGAATGACGCCGCGCCGCTCAGACGTACGACACCGAGGCGTCCCATTGGCTGCACGTCGAAGTCGGCGACAGGCGGCTGATTCCCGAGGATGCTCTCGAAGTGGCCGCCGTCGATCCTGAGCCAGTTGGAGAAGGGCTGCGGATCGGTGAATCCATTCTGCCTTCGATAGAGATGATGATCGTTGTTCGCGAGTTTCAGGTCTACGAATCGCGATGCGCGAAGCGGAAGTCCGACGGCGCCTTCCGAGCCCGTGCCGACACCATCGTCAAGCTCGTTGATCTGGCCCTCGAGCGGTGTTCGAACGCCGTAGCGCCATCCCTCGACGGCGACGTTCTCGATATGCAGGCGCTTGGCGGGACCGTTCATTCCGATGCCAAAGCCGCGCCCTTCACCGTTGATGCCAAGACTCACATCCGGTTTGTCGTCGGCAGGAGTTGCGAGATCGGAGGAGGCGACGATCCCGTTCACGAGGTCGAGTTGCGAGGTGTATTGCATATGCACGCCCTGGCCGTAGATATTCCAGAACGAGAATTCCTCGACGCGGGATCGTTCACGATGCGCGATGCCGTCGCATGGGCAGGTGAATCCAATCCAGTTGCCCTGGTTGCGCATGTGTCCCCAGGTGATGAGTCCAAAGTCGCTGTTGGAGACCTCGAACCCTCGGAACGTCTGCATGGGGGTATGAGAGACGTCGATCAGGCCGTCCTCTCGCGTGACGATGTGCTGAATTTCGGGACGAAGATGCGCTTGCGGCACGACCTGCTTGTCGCGCTGGCTGCCGAGACCATCGACCTGGCTGAAGATCTGCGCCCCCCCGCCGGCGGCGCTGACTGCGACGTTGTCCTCGAACACCACCTGGCTCGCGCCCTGGATCCAGTAGCCCTCTCCGTTGAATCCGAAATCAAATCGCGCGACACGGCCGGCGCCTTCACCGAAAGGCTCGACCGTCATCTCGGGGTTGTCGTCACCCGTGGATTTGATCGAGATGTTCCGTCGCCAGGCGCCGATCTCGTTGCCGGCTTCCTGCACGTATGAGGACCCGAGGACCTCGAACGCGACGTTGTCTTCGAAGACCGCATATGAATCATGGTGGACGAAACCCCATCCGGGGCTTCCCCAGACGACGCAGCCAGCGATGTGCGCCGGTGTCGCGGACTCGAGCGGCACAGGCTGGTTGTCGCGCGGCAGATTGCGATGCAGATGGAGCGCATAACGGCCGCGCTGGTTCGCGCCTGCTCCAGGTGAGCCGTCGATATTCTGACCCGGCTGGTCAACAAGCTTGTCCTTGAATGAGCGCCCGAAGTCGATGAAGGACGCGTTCGTAATGGTCGTGTCAGGATTGTGCATGGCCATCGCATGGCCGCGTTGGAAGTTCGCCGGATCGACGGGGGTCTCCTCGCCGCCAGGAAAGAGGATCTGCGGCGCATCCGCTTGCGGAGAATTCGGATCAAGCTCCGAGCGAAACTCGATATTGCGCGTGAGATTGGCGACGTAGAGGTTCAGATCCTCGGGATCGAAGTGGGCGCCGTCGGGTCGGTGATGGTCAAATCTCAGGCCTTCGCCAGTCGCATCGGTCGTGAAGTGAACCTGGACGCCTTTGATGGCGGTCAACGACAGCACTTCGTCGTGGAATCGCGAGTCGTCTTCATTGGATCCCGTCTCATCGAAGGAGGTACCGGCGAGGACGAGTTTGTCGCCGGGGCGCCAGCCGATGGGCGCGGCCCGAAGCATGAGTGTCGTGGCGCCGGCGGAGACATCTGACGCGAGCGCCGCGAAGTCGGTCTTGTCAGCGCCGACAATGCGCGTCGCGCCATGCGGGATGAACCCGCGTCCGACCTGGCCGGGATCACGGGTGAAGTCCATGATCTCATCAGCGATGATTACGATCTCGGCTCGATGCTGCGCAGGCAGCGGCGCCGACTCGTTGCCAATCGTGATGAGGCCTGCGGGTGCGCTGAAGAGCGTGTCAACGAAGAGGCGCGTGTCCCGGTCGGTGGCCCAGTGGAGTTCGCCATCGACCCTGAGGTAGCGAATACGCGTGGATGCGCCTTCATCGAGCACGTCATAGTTGACGCTTACGCCTGCCGGGATGAGAACGTCATCTCCGGGACCCGGAAGGGCGCCGCCCCATGTGGCGGGGTCTGACCAGGGCCCGCTCTGAACGGCCGCGATCGTCTCAGCGCCGGGCGGAAGCAAGTTCAGGAGTCCCTGCGCCACCATCGGATTTCCCCAGCCTGTTCCTGCGGTCGCCGGTGGGGGCGTTGCTCCAGCAAGGAGCGCGCATGCGGAGACGAGGGATACGGAAGAGCGCCGGAGCGCAGAGCGATCGATGGCGGCCATGGGATCCTCCTTGGCTCAACAGGTTGTAGCACGCGGATCAACCCGGGCGTTCACCCGCCCAGCGTTGAAACACATCCCCTCACCGTCGAATCCAGTGCAATGAATGACCAGCCCATAGTTCGTGTCTTCAAGCGACTCTGCGCGGTCTGCCGTCTGCGGCGGGCTTACCGTCGAGAGCGGGGGCGAACGCGGGATCCGTCAGCACGAATCGGACGCCGCTTCAGTTCTTATTGGAGCGCAAGGGCCGAAGGCCAGATGCACGTATACCAGTGAGTATGGAACATACCCGTGAGACCATATTCGCGGACTGTTGAGACGGCGCGCGGGCGAGTCGCTGGCGCCTCACACTCGATCTCTGCGCGCGCAAGCCGTCGATGTGCGTTCCCGGCGGGCTACAATCGGCCCCGCGAGACCTTGGATTTCCCTATGGTGACCCCGCGAACTACGCAGTTATACACGACCCATCACTCCGGAAATATCAATGACAAGCCACTGGATGTTCTCCCGTCTGATTCCACTCGTCGCCGCCCTCGCGTGTTTCGTCAATGCGGTCCACGCTGAGACTGAGGAATCAACGACTCCGGCTGATGAACCCGCTCCGCCAATGAGCGCAAAGACGTTCGCCGGGATGGGACTTCGGTCGATCGGCCCGGCGTTGATGTCAGGCCGCGTGTCCGATCTCGAGATCCATCCAAATGACCAGAGCACCTGGTACGTCGCGGTGGGCAGCGGCAACCTGTGGAAGACGACGAACTCGGGAACCACCTGGAAGACGATCTTCGACAACCAGGGCTCCTACTCGATCGGATGCGTCACGCTCGATCCGAACAACCCGGAGACCGTATGGCTCGGAACCGGTGAAAACGTGGGCGGGCGTCACGTCGGCTATGGCGACGGTGTGTATCGAAGCCGGGATGGCGGCGCCACCTGGGAGAACATGGGGCTCAAGGATTCCCAGCACATCGGGATGATCGCGATCGATCCGCGCGACTCCAACACGGTCTTTGTCGCTGCGGAGGGTCCGTTGTGGTCTCCGGGCGGCGAGCGCGGCCTTTTCAAGACCACCGACGGCGGCGCTGCCTGGGAGAAGATCCTTGGCGGAGGCGAGTACACCGGTGTGAACGAGGTGCACCTCGATCCGCGTGATCCCGATGTGATGTACGCGGTCATGCAGCAGCGATTCAGGAATGTCGCGGCTCTGATCAACGGTGGACCGGACAGCGGCATCCATAAGTCCACTGACGGTGGAGTCACCTGGCGCGAGCTCACGAATGGAATTCCAGCAGAGGACAAGGGCAAGATTGGTCTTGCTGTATCTCCGATCGATCCGGACATCGTCTACGCCACGATCGAGCTTGCGCATCGCAAGGGTGGGTTCTTCCGCAGCGCTGACGGCGGCGAGTCGTGGACGAAGGGCGCCGAGTACATCTCCGGCGGCACCGGTCCGCACTACTACCAGGAGATCTTCGCCAGCCCGCACCAGCTCGACCGCGTGTATCAGATGGATGTGCGCATGCACGTCACGGAAGATGGCGGCAAGACATTCCGCAGAATGAAGGAGGCGCACAAGCACAGCGACAATCATGCGCTCGCTTTCAATCCGAACGACCCTGACTACCTCCTGTCCGGTTGCGATGGTGGTCTGTACGAGAGTTGGGATCTCGGGGAGACCTGGAGATATATCGCGAATCTACCAGTGACGCAGTTCTACAAAGTCGCAATCGACTATGACGAGCCGTTCTACAATGTCATCGGCGGCACGCAGGACAACGCGACGCAGCACGGCCCGTCGCGCACCGACAACATCCACGGCATCCGCAACTCGGACTGGATGATCACGGTCTTCGGCGACGGTCATCAGCCCGCAATTGACCCGACGAATCCCGACATCATCTATTCACAGTGGCAGCAGGGGAATCTCGTGCGCCACGACCGGAAGACCGGCGAGATCATCTACATCCAGCCGCAGCCTGGCGCTGATGAAGAGACGGATCGATTCAACTGGGATGCGCCGATTCTGATTAGTCCGCATGACCCGTCCACGCTCTTCTTCGCGAGCCAGCGCGTTTGGCGGAGTGATAATCGCGGCGACTCGTGGACGCCGATCAGCGGCGACCTTTCGCGCGGTCTTGACCGCCTGAAGCAACCGATGATGGATCGCGTCTGGAGCTTCGACGCCATCTGGGACCTCTATGCGATGTCCAAGTACGGGACGGTCACCTCTCTTTCAGAGTCGCCACAACAAGCCGGTTTGATCTATGCGGGAACCGACGACGGCCTCATCCACGTGACCGAGGATGGCGGACGCAACTGGCGCCCCGCAGGCGCTCTCCCGGATGTGCCGGAGTTCTCTTTCGTCAATGACATCAAGGCTGACCTGCACGACGCGAACACCGTGTACGTCTGCCTCGACAATCACAAGGCCGGCGACTTCGCGCCGTACGTTCTCAAGAGCACTGATCGTGGTCGCACCTGGAGTTCGATCACAGGCGATCTGCCTGAGCGACATCTTGTCTGGCGCCTGGTGCAGGATCACGTCATGCCGGGTCTGCTCTTCCTAGGCACGGAGTTCGGCGTCTTCTTCACTGTGGACGGCGGGGAACAGTGGATCAAGCTGACCGGCGGCGTGCCGAATATCCCGTTCCGCGATCTGGCGATTCAGACACGCGAGAACGATCTGGTCGGCGCGACGTTCGGACGCGGGTTCTACATCCTCGATGACTATTCGCCGCTCCGCGACGTTTCGGAAGAGGCGCTCGAGGAGGAGATGCAGCTCTTCCCGGTGCGCGACGCATGGTGGTACATCCCTCGGCGCACGTTGGGCTACGGCCAGAAGGCCTCACAGGGCGAGGCCTTCTTCGTGGCCCCGAACCCACCCTTCGGCGCCACGTTCACCTATTACATCAAGGAATCCCTGCAGACGCGCAAGGACGCCCGGACGAAGCGCGAGGCTGAGATCGCCAAGGAGGGAGGCGACACACCGACACCGGGCTGGGACGCACTGCGCGAGGAGGAACTCGAGCAGCCCCCTGCTGTTGTGCTCACCGTGCGCGATGCGGACGGTCGTGTTGTTCGACACATCACCGGACCAGCCACGCAGGGCATTCATCGGGTGAGCTGGAGCCTTACATCGCCGTCGACCGCGGCCTGGAGGCCGGGAGAAGGCGCCGGCGAGGAGGAAAGCTTCAATATCCGGAAGTGGGATGATGGCGTGCTCGTGGGTCCCGGCGAGTACACGGTGCATCTTGCGACGCGCCAAGACGGCAAGCTGACTGACAGTGGACTGTCACAACGATTTAATGTCGTGCCACTGCGCGATGGAGGCACGCTGCCGGGCGCCTCACCCAGCGACCTTGCTGATTTCAATCAGAACCTCGCTGAAATGCAGAGGGCCGTCGCCGGCGCTCGGAGCGTCCTCGAGGAGACCGGGACACGACTCGGGGCCATTCGGAAGACGCTCGACCGCTCGACAGTCGATGGCGTCGATCTCGGCGACGAGGTCAGGGCGATGGAGCGCCGGGTCGCGGAGATGAAGGAAACGCTCTCCGGCAACCAGAGACGGGGCATGGCGAATGACCAGGGGCCAGTCTCGATCTCTCGAAGACTCATGGTCGTGCAATTCGGCACGCAGTTCAGTCTTCAGGGACCGACCGCGACACATCTTGAGTCGTACAACATTGCGCAACGTCAGTTCGATGACCTGAGAGAGGAACTCAATCGGATTGTCCTGACCGAACTTCCAATGCTGGAGCAGAAGCTCGAGGAGGCCGGCGTGCCGTGGACTCCGGGACGGCCGACGCCTGGCAACTGACACCTCGACCGAGGAATCATGAGCGGCTCGCGCGCTCTGCGCGACGGACGGTCATCGGGCCCGAGGCTCTCTGCGATGCTGCAGGGATCCTGCGCTGATCAGAGATCGCGTATGACTCCTAATCGAAGCAGGAATCGCTCGGCTTCCTCGATTTCCTGCCTGCTGAACTCGCACACTCGAGGCATCGACCCGAGCGGGCTGAGATGGCGCGGGATCCGTGCGGGTTCTCCCGTGCGACAGGCGTGTGCCTGCGCGATGGAGTAATCGGCGGCCGACGCGGCGCGGCAGAGTCGATTGGCGCGCCGCTGGCTGAGGTGCGGCTCTTCGTTGGGCGTGTGGCTTGCCGACATTCTGCTCTCCCGTCCTCCTGGCCGACTTCATCGCTAGTTGAGACTGAGTCTCAACTGGGCTAGCCTACTGACCCGTCGCGGCGTGGTCCAGCCGGACCAGTCACGCGCGGGGACTGGCGAGTCAACGAAGCGCGCACCGGCGCGTTCTTCGCCGCAATCGAAGACTGCAATGGAGACCGACCCCACCATGACGGAGCGATCGACGAGCACCACTTCGAACGGTTCGAATGCGCGCATCCTGCTGACGACCTTGACGCTTCTGCTCATTGTCGCGCTTGGCGTGGTCTTCTTGAGAAACGGCCCGGCGATCGTGGGCGCAGCGCCCATCGATCCCAACACAAGCCCGCTCGCGCAAGTTGGTGGCCTCCCCGGCTCCACCTCGGGTCCCAGGATCGCGGCGCTTCTGCCATTTGCGGCTGACCAGTTGATCGAGATGGGCGTCAAGCCTGTTGCTGTTGCGCGTCTCGTCGGCGAGACGCCTCCCGCATGGCAGGGCATACCGACGATCGCCATCGATCACTCCGCCGGTCCGAATCTCGAGCAGTTGATCGCCGTCGATCCCGACATCGTGATCACGAGCGCCGTCTACGCGCAGTTCCTGGCGACGATCGAACAATCAACTGGTGCGACGATCGAGGTCATGGACGTGAACTCAGTTTCCGAGGTTGAGCAGAACATTCAGCGGCTCGGCGCACTGACCGGGCTAACGTCCGAGGCCGCCACGGTGCTCTCAGACGTCCAGGCTCAACTGGAGACGAATTCGCCGGACGGAGCACCGGTGCGCGTGCTCGCGGTCTTCGGCACTCCACACTCTTTCTACGCGTTCCTCCCGAGCAGCTATCTCGGCGATCTCGTCGCGCACGCGGGGGGCGAGATGATCACCGACGATATGAAGTCGCACGGCGTCTTCCGCGGACTGGCGCCCTTGAGCATGGAGGCGGTGATCGCAAGAGATCCCGATCACATCCTCGTGGTGTTCCACGGGCCTGAGGCTGCGGCCCAGGCGATGCTCGATGCGGATCCACTCTGGTCCCGGCTGTCCGCAATCGAGAAGCGCGAGGTGTCATTCCTGACCGACGATCTCTACGCAATGCGACCGGGCTCTGAGCTGCCTCGCGCCGCACGTGAGATCGCGGCGATTCTCGACGGCGTGCGCGAGCGCCGTAGGTGACGACGCTGGCCGGAGGAATCCCGGGTGCGCCGGATCTCGCCGGCTCTGGTGGACGACGCGAGCGCGTCGGAGTCGTTCTCGCCGCGATTGGGATCAGCGCGGGACTTGTTGCGTCGCTCTGCTTCGGCGCCGTGTCCGTGCCGTTCAATGATCTTCTTGCGATGATCGCAGGCGGCGAGGTCTCCGAGGCGCACCGGCGAATCGTGCTTGATGCGCGACTCCCGCGCGTGCTCTGCGCGATTGTCGCCGGGTGCAACCTTGCCGTCGCAGGGGTCCTTCTTCAGAGCGTGACTCGGAATCCGCTCGCCGATCCCGGACTCATCGGTGTTACCGCGGGCGCCGGCGTCGCGGCGACGATCGTGCTCGCTGTGCTCCCTGACTATGCGGGGCTCCTGCCCGTCGCGGCGTTCGTGGGCGCCATGGCGTCCTCAATCTTCGTCTATGTCGTGTCATGGAGACCAGGCGGCGGAGCCTCGCCGGTTCGAATGATCCTCGCAGGCGTGGCCGTCAACGCTGTGCTGGGCGCCGTCATCGGACTCCTCATCACCGCATTCGCTGATCGGATTCCTGCCGTGATGTTCTGGACCACCGGCTCGTTCAACGGGCGTGGCTGGAGCCACCTGAGCCTCATGGCCCCCTATTCGATCGCCGGGATCCTCATCGCCTTTGCAGTCCGTCGTCCGATGCGTGTCCTCGAGTTGGGCGACGACGCCGCGAGCGCCATGGGCGTGCGCGTTGAGCGGACGCGTTTGGTCGCGTTTGCGGCCGCCTCGCTCCTTGCGGGATCGGCTGCGAGCGTGGCGGGGCTCGTCGGTTTCGTCGGTCTGGTCGTGCCGCACCTGGTGCGTCTGATGCTGGGCTCGAATCGTCTCGTGCTCCCGGTGTCCGCGTTCGCCGGCGCCGCGTTGCTTCTCTGGTCCGACCTGATCGCGCGAACCGTATTCGCGCCGAGCGAACTCCCTGTTGGAGTCGTCACGGGATTGATCGGCGGACCCTATTTCATCTTCTTGCTTTATCGATCCGGGTGGCTGCGTTGAGCGTGCATGTTGACAATCTGCGCGTTCGTCGCGGACGCGTTGAGGCTCTGCGGGGAGTGAATCTACGCATCGACGACGGCGAGATGGTCGGCGTCGTCGGTCCGAACGGCTCCGGGAAATCGACACTCGTGCGCACGATCGCCGGACTGCTGAGATCGTCAGCGGGCGATGTGCGCATCGACGGCGCCGGCGTCAGCGACCTGTCGCATCGGGAGCGAGCTGCGAAACTCGGATTCATCGCGCAATCGGCGGTCGTGCCGGAGCTCATGACCGTCGACGAACACATCGGGCTCGGTCGGCACGCCCGTCGACGTTGGCTCGCGCGATGGACGGCGGACGATCGCGAAGCCGTGGAGCGCGCGATGCGCGTGTGCGAGGTTTCGCATCTGCGTGGACGCAAGCTGGATGAACTCTCAGGTGGCGAGCGACAACGCGTCCGTCTCGCGACGCTGCTGGTCCAGGATCCGCCGATGCTCGTGCTCGACGAGCCGTTGACCGGACTGGACATCGAGCATCAGCTCTCGATTCTTGAGCTTCTTCGCTCACTGAACAAGGATGAGGGGCGCACCGTGCTCTGTGTGCTGCACGACCTCAACCTGGCGCTGCGATTCCTGGACCGGGTCGTGGTGATCAAGGAGGGGTTGATCGCTGCGGATGGCGCGCCGGCTGATGTGCTCTGCCCTCGGATCTTCAGCTCTGTCTTCGGAGTGGATGGCCGCGTTGGCTGTGAGTTCGGAGGCGAGCCGGTCGTCATGTGCCAACTGCGGGCTTCAACACTGAACGCGAACTCAGAGAGCACCGAGAATCCCAGAGTTCAAGTGCGCATCCTTCGAAGCGCCCCGCGACAGGGGACGCTCTCAGGCCCCTAGCGAATTGGCATGTCAAGCGAATCCCGGATCCCGAGCGTCTCTCAACTCAGGCGGCCTGCTGCAGCGACGTCTCGCGCAAGGACTCACAACCAGCCACCCCGTCGCGGTGGGGACACGAGTCACACTGCTTCGCGATTCTGGTTCGCTCTGCCGGTTCGAGCTCGCCGGATAATCCGCGCGGACACGAGCCAGCGGATGAGCTCTCGAGTGCTTCTTCGATCCGAAGGACCTCAAGTGACAGATCTGAAGTCGCCATACGGTCGAGTCGGCGAGAATCGCTCACTCGATAAGTCGGAAGAGGGATTATTGCAGCGGTCCCCCGGGGGAGACGTCTTCGAAGTCGCAAATCCGGCGTCACTCTCTACCGCCTGTCCGCGAAGCCGCAAGATCAGTCCACAAGCGCGAGTCGTCGGTTTCCTGAGATCCAGCAGAACAGCGGACGAAGCTCAGCGGCTATCGTCTCAATACCCGAGATTCCGGAGACGCTCCATGACTATCCGACTGCTCTCGATCCTCTGCGGCCTCGCTCTTCTTGGGGCGTGTGCGAGTGCACCTGAGTCAAGCGCGGATCGAAGTCCCCTGAGGGTCGGTGCGAGCTTTGAGGAATCGACGACGCCATGGGAGGCGCCGCCGCTCGAGCGAGCCGCGAGGGTGTACGACGGAAAGACCGGCGCCCTCATTCCATTTGAGGAGATGCTCGACCGCCTTGCTGACTCAGACGCCGTGTTCCTCGGCGAGATGCACATCGATGAGACGACGCATCGGGTCGAACTCGCGATCTATGAAGGCCTGCTTGAGAGACGCGACGGCGACGTCGTCCTCGCGATGGAGATGTTCGAACGCGACGTGCAGTCGGCGCTCGACGCTTACGTCGCTGGCGAAATCGACGAACGCCAGTTTCTTGCGGAATCGCGACCGTGGTCGCAATATCGCAGCGCGTATCGACCGCTGATCGAGCGCGCTCGAGAAGGTGGGCATCCCGTCGTCGCTTCCAATATTCCCCGGAAGATCACACGACGCATCGCCATGGAGGGCCTCGACGTCCTCGAATCGCTCGACGCTGCAGAACGGCGACTGGCGCCCGCCGAGATCTTCCCGAATACGCCCGCGTACTGGCGTCGAGTTGACAATGCCACGCGGAGCCACGCGGGCATGATGCAACGACCGGGCGACGAGCAGCGCCTCTCATCAACGCAGACGCTTTGGGACAACACGATGGGCGAGTCCTGTGCGCTCGCGCTCGAAGATCATCCCGGATCGATGGTCCTGCATATCAATGGCGCATTCCACAGCTTGCACTGGGATGGAACGGTGCGGCAATTCGCTCTGAGGAGTCCGAGCGCGAAGACATTGACCGTTGACATTCGTTCGACACGCAATCCCTCCGTCGCCACGCTCGGCGGCGAGGCGGTCGCAGACTTCGTCGTGATGGCCGAATCGCGCGCCCAGGATGAATATGCCGGCACATGGTCCGTCTCGCTCGATCGAGCCCTCGAATATCGACTCCACATTCCTGAGAGCGCGACGGATTCGAATCCGGCGCCGCTGCTCATCTGGCTCGGAGACTCGGGCTTGACGTCAAAGGACGGCATGGACCTCTGGCGGGCTCGCCTTGGTCAGGACGTGGCGATCGCCGCACTCGAACCCCCCTATCGAGAGCTGAACGACGACAAGAGCGACGGTGGCCGGTGGTTCTGGCCCGACACCTTCAGTGGCGACACTCGATCCGTTGTCTCAGCGACCGAGCGCGCATGGGCCTACATCCTTCGCAACTATCCCGTCGATCCGCATCGGGTCCTGATCGCAGGCGAGGGCACGGGCGCGACCGTGGCGTCGGCGATCGCTCTGTTCAGCAGGCGTATGGATCCAGACGTGATCGCCTTCGATCCATCTCGTTACGCCAAACTCAAGGACTTCCCGCTCCCGATCTCCGATGACGGCACGGCGCCCGATCGAGAGTCGACACTCGTCGTCTCAGGCTCTGCGGAGGTCGAATCATGGTGGAATGATGAGCTGGCGGCGTATCGCGGCGCCGGTCTGGATACGAGGTTCGTCAGAATCGAGGATGCGCCTCTCCTCGGACGAGATGCGAGTCAGGAAGGCGCCCTCCGCGAGTCACTCGAACTTCCGGCAGCTGCGGCCTTCTCCGCGCCGCCAATCCAGATGATCATCCCGGCTGATGCGCCGCGCGCCCGACATTGGGCGCGGCTGCATGCGCTCCGCCATACCGCATCGACAGGTCAACCGGTCTCCCTTGTCAATGCAGCAGGCGCAGAGGAGCGTGCGTCGATCGCGCTCTCCGAGGTCGTATCTCCCGAGACGATCGGGGCGGCGATACCCCGGTGCCCGGGCCCCTTTGGCGGAACCACGGTTCTCGTTCTGCCAACTGAACTGACGACGGCGGATAAGAAGGCGTGGATGGCGATCGAGGAGAACGATCCACTCAGTAAGAAGAGTCGGTTTCATCGCGTGAGAATCGTCGAGGCAGAAGACGAGGCAGGCGATCGCTCGCTGGTGCGTATGCTGCAGACGTTGAAGGGGCAGGGCCGGAAGAACGTGCTCATTGTCCCAGCTGTCTTCTACGCCGACGCAGAGGTGATGCGCGATCTGGAGGGCAGGACGCGCGCTGTCTCCGACACCATGACCTTGCGCTGGACGCCGGGACTCGGCGGCGCCGAACTGCCAGTCGGGGCGAGCGCGATTGACCCTCCGCTCGGAACAGTCGATCACACGTTGCGCGTCTTGCTCAATCCGAATATGAACTCCATCGAGGTCCATGACACGATTCTGCTGCCGTCCGCTGTTCGTCACGCCGGAGCGGAGTTCACGCTCAGCAGCGCACTCGAGATCCTCGAGAGCCAGCCTCCGGTCGAGAGCGTCGGCGTGGTCGAGAGCGATGATGGCGCTTCACGGCGTCGTTACGCTCTGGTTTCTCCGTCCACTGACGGTGAGTTGCGCCTCCACTACAGCGGCGCTATCAACTTCGGCCTCGCCTCCGAGAAGGAGCAATACTCGAAGGGATTCCGCGCGACGCACGGCATCGTCGGGCCGGAGGGAGTGTATCTCAGCGGAAGCTCGGGATGGATCGCGGAGTTCGGCGATGAAATGGTGCGCTTCAGCATCGAGATCGAATCTCCTCCAGACTGGCACGTCATCAGCCAGGGCAGCGGGACCTCAGACGCAGGGATGACGCCTGCCGGCGCGAGAATTGCCCGTTGGAATTCCGAAGGGGACCTTGAGCAGGTGTATCTCGTCGGCGGCCCGCTGGAGATTGCGCGCGAAACCGCAGGATCCGTCGAGGCGCTCGTCTACCTGCACGAGATGGATGATGCGCTGGCCCGGAAGTATCTGGACGCCACTGCGCGGTATATCGAGATGTACCGGAAGCTGATCGGACCCTACCCCTACGACAAGTTCGCGCTTGTCGAGAACTTCTGGGAAACCGGATACGGAATGCCCTCGTTCACGCTCCTCGGCGAGCAGGTCATTCGACTTCCGTTCATTCTCCACTCCTCCTATCCCCACGAGATATTGCACAACTGGTGGGGGAACTCCGTCTTCGTTGACTATGAGTCCGGCAACTGGTGCGAGGGTCTGACCGCGTACATGGCTGATCACCTCATTCAGGAGCAGCGTGGTCGAGGACGAGAGTATCGGAGGGACACACTCCAGAAGTACCGGAGTTTCGTGAAAGACGGCCGGGACTTTCCGTTGAGTGAGTTCCGCAGCCGTCACAGCGCGGCGAGTGAAGCCGTCGGCTACGGCAAGTCTCTGATGCTCTTCCACATGCTTCGACAGGATGTGGGCGATGACGGTTTCCGCGCCGCCATGGCGGATTTCTACCGGAAGAACAAGGGCGAACGGGCAAGCTTCAGCGACATACAGGCGAGTATCGACTCGACGACTGGAGAGGATCTCACTCTCTTCTTCGATCAATGGGTCAGTCGCGCCGGCGCGCCAAGCCTGGCGCTTCACGATGTCGATCTGGCCGGCCCATCCGCCACAGGCGTCTTCACCGTGACAGGTGCGATTTTGCAGGAACAGGCCGCGCCGCCCTTTGCGCTTTCGACGCCAGTCGTGGTTGCTACAGAGTCTGGTCAGGAATCAGCCAGGGTGGACCTCAAGAGCAGGGAGACCAGGTTCGAACTGGAGTTCGAGTCGCGGCCGCGAGCGATCGCCGTTGATCCTTCATTCGATGTCTTTCGCCTGCTTGATCCCCATGAGACGCCCAGTTCGATAGGACAGGTGTTCGGTGAGCCGCGCGTGCTCGCGATACTCCCTTCCAGGGGTCCCGTCGATGAATACCGCGCGCTCATGGAACGATGGCGCACCGAGGATCATGAGATCGAGTTCATGCTCGACAGCGAGGTTGACGCGTTGCCATCAGACCGTGGAGTCTGGCTCCTTGGCCGAAGCAATCGATTCGCCGCTGACCATCTCAAGCGCGAGCTGACGTCGTCAATGGCGGATTCGATTGACACTGTGCGTATCGGAGGCGAGCAAGTTGAGACGGTTGGCAATTCGATCGTCGTGATTCGCCGGAATGCGGCCAATGCCGAAGAAGCGATCGGATGGATCTCAGTCGATCCGATTGAGGCATTCGACGGATTTGCTCGGAAGCTCCCCCACTACGGCAAATACTCGTATCTCGCCTTCGAGGGTGATGAGCCGACGAACTTTGTCAAGGGACAGTGGGAGACAACGGACTCACCTCTCGTGTTCGAGTTCGAGACGGGAGGAGCGGCCTCACTCAAGGTCGAGCCGCGCAGCGCGCTTGCCGAGCTTCCACCCGTCTTCTCGCAGCGCAAGCTGATGGAGCACGTGGACTGGCTCGCGGCCCCTGAGCGCGAAGGTCGAGGCCTCGGATCGGTGGGACTCTCAGACGCCGCCGTATACATCGCCGAGCAGTTCGAGTCAGCGGGTCTCGAGCCGGGCGGTGAGGATGGAACGTGGCTCCAGCGATTTGAAGTGGCCAATGGGCCTGACGGCGCGCCGGTGTCGGCCATGAATGTCGTCGGAGTGCTGCCAGGCGCGCGTGCTGACTGGCGTGAGCAGTCGATCGTGGTTGGCGCCCACTACGACCACCTCGGCCGCGGCTGGCCAGACGTGCGCTCTGGTGACGAAGGGAAGATTCACTTCGGGGCGGATGACAATGCGAGCGGAGTCTCGGTTCTGATCGAACTCGCCCGGAATATGGCCTCCGAGGGAGGAGGCTCCCGCAATCTTGTCTTCGTCGCGTTCTCCGGCGAGGAAGCCGGTCTCCTGGGCTCAAGGCACTACGTATCGAATCCGCGATTCCCGGTAACAGGCATGCGCGGCATGATCAACCTCGACACGGTCGGTCGACTCTTCGACGGTGAGATCAATGTCCATGCGACGGGCACGGCCGATGAGTGGCAGCACATATTCAGAGGAGTCGGATTCGTCACCGGCGTCAGAGGCAAGAATGTCGCCGCTCGCGTCGGCGGCTCCGATCAGGAGAGCTTCATTGAGGCGGGCGTTCCGGCAGTGCAGATCTTCACCGGGGCTCACGCAGATCTTCACCGGCCGTCGGATACGCCGGAGAAGATCGACGGCGCAGGTCTTGTCAAGGTCGCGACCTTCGTCAAAGAGGCGCTGTCCTATCTCATCGAACGTGAAGCGCCGATGAATGTGCAGATCGAGGGTGTCTCTGCGACGCAACCTCAGCAACGCAGCAGCGGCGGTGGACGTCGCGTCTCATTCGGAACGGTGCCGAACTTCGAGTTCCCGGGTCCGGGCGTCAAGATCGACTCCGTCGTGCCGGATTCCCCGGCCGCCAAGGCCGGAGTGGAAGCTGGCGACATCCTCATGCGCATCGACGGCGCCGAGATTAGAGATCTCCGCGCATTCTCGCAGATCCTCAAGGAACTCTCACCGGGACAGGAGGTTGTTGCGGTCGTGAATCGTGCTGGATCTGAGATCTCAATCTCCGTGCGAGTCACCGCGCGCTAGGTCGGCGCGGTTTCCCAGTCGGGCTTCAAGTTATCTATGCGTGAAGTGGGCGATCCCCGGTGCGACAAACTGTCTCTCGTGAGTCTCGCGGCAGAGAGCTACGGGATCGCCATCCACTCGGATTCAGAGCACAAGTGCGCCGCGATCGATCAGTTCAGTTCGCCGAGCAAGCACTACCCGACTCTGGACGACACCATCGCCGAGCTCCGCCTCGTACACGAGGACCATGGGCGCGATGACCTCCAGGAGCACGCTCCAATGGGCCAACATCAGATATCGATCGCGCGCGGAGTTCTTTGCTCATCTCCGATCGAGCGCCGCCCAAATCCCTCGGTCGTTCCCAGTCTCCGGATCAGTTGACAGGAAGAGTGGATTGAACGCCGTGTCGAAGCCGGTGTTGTCGGTGTCCTGCCAAGACATCCCGTCGACGGTGACTCCGTCCAACGCGTCTCTGGATTGCCAGCGGACAGAAGAGTCCGCGTGTGTCACATTGACTCCGTCTCGGTGACGCCACGCGAGGCGTTCGGGCTTGTGCAGGAGGTCGGCCAGGATGGCGAGCCTCGGTTCGAGTTCGCTCAACAGCGGGAGGCCTGTTGGCTGAGGTGAGCCGGACGGGAATGGCCATCCGATCATCGGTCGCGTCCCGAAGCCGATCCGAGTGCTCTTTCCCGGTGGCGCTGACTCGTCTGGCGGCCACGGGTTGCGCTCGGTGTCGAACTGCATCAATGGGTCTCGCTCTGCCGGGCAGTAGAACGCCTCCGGCGACCCGAATGCCCCGTGCTCGTAGAGCAGGCCCATCCAACGCATGGAAGGGGAGCCCCCGGTCGGGTTCGTGCGGAGCAAGTAGTTGTATTGCTTCCAGCCCTCTCCCGGGCCGAGGCTGAAACCGAGCGGGACGCGGTCCTGATGGTCGCTGGCGTACTGCACCATCGCGATCGCGAGTTGGCGTTGATTGCTCATGCTGGCGACCCGGAGGGAGGCCGATCTGGCGGCCCCGAGCGTTGGGATCAGGATGCCGATCAGGAGGGCGATGACGCTTATGACCACGAGCAACTCAATCAACGTAACGCCGCGTGACGGCGAGCGGCGCCTGCGAGCGCGCTTGCTCCTCTCTCCGGCTCCAGCGCGTGGATTCGTCGTCGGCACGGCTTCTACTCCGGATCGATGCGGTACAGACCGCCGTCCACCTCATCCGTGAGCACATACAAGCCGCCGTCAGGCCCCATCTCGACCCACCGGACACGGTCTTTGAACTGGAGCGTCGTCTGACCGACGATGCGCCCGTTCTCAAAGTCGATCCGGCGGATCTGCTGGGTCACGAGCCCGCCGGCGAACATATCGCCTCGCCAGTCGGGGAACGCATCGCCGGTATAGAAGGTCAGACCCGACGGCGCGATCGACGGGGTCCACACAACGGCGGGGGCGGTGACATCCTTCCGGGTGGTGAGGTTGCTGATGCGAGGACCGGAATACTCCCGGGAGTAGGTGACTTCGGGCCAGCCGTAGTTGCTGCCTGCGGAGATCAGGTTGGCCTCATCTCCACCGCGTGCGCCGTGCTCGGTGACCCAGATCTCGTCCGTACCTGGTCGTCGAGCGATGCCCTGCACGTTCCGCAGTCCGTAGGCGTAGATGTACGGATCCGTCTCAGGGTCGTCGTCCGAGGCGAATGGCGAATCGGGGACAGGCTCGCCGTCCTCGTCCATACGGAGGAGTTTGCCGAAGTGCGCCGAGAGATCCTGCGCCCTCTTTCGAATGAGATCTCCATCGAGTCGGATCGGTGGGTTGCCGCCGTCTCCGATCGAGAGCAGCAGCGTGCCGTCATTGAGCCAGCGGATCCGCGAGCCGAAGTGCTGTCCACCCGGTTTGTCCTGCGACACGCGAAAGATCACCTCGGTGTTCTCGAGAGACGTCAAATCCTCGCTGAGTCTGCCACGCAGCAGCTGCGTACGGTTCCCGCTGTTTGTGCCTGTCGACATCGTCAGGTACACGAGCCTGTTCGCATCGAACTGTGGGTGCAACTGGATGTCGAGCAGGCCGCCCTGCCCGTTGGAGTAGATGTCGTTCGGGAGTCCTGTGATCGGCTCCGGCAGCACCCGACCGTCCTGCACGAGTCGCAGTCGACCTTCTCGCTCGGTGACGAGCATGCCTTCGTCGCCCGGAAGCCACGCTGCGCCCCACGGACGCATCAAGCCGCGTGTGATCTCGGTCAGTCGCCACCCTGTCTCCGCTTCGGTCTCTCCCGTGGGCGTCACCGGGCCGCTCGGCTTGGCGCAGGCTGGAGTGCTGAGCAGAAGAACCACACCACTGGCTGCAAGGCCGATGCACTGGGTGTGGAAACGACGAACGAGTCCATCGGGCATTGGGCTCTCCTTCGATGTCACTCAGGTGGTGGTGAGACCGGACGCGTCTACATCCGCTTCCGCGTGTTCGGCCGGATGGTGGCCGGGGATTGCAGAGGTGGAACTCAGATCGACAGGAACGAGCAGAAGTGTAGACGCAGTTCAGATGGGCAAGCGTCTCACGACGATGGCGCGACGGTCTCGGTGCAGATCGCCGCAGCGGCACGCGGAACCCACCGAGCCCACCGAGCCCGCCGAGCACGGCAACCGGAACGCCGACCATAATCGGATACGTCCAGCCTCAAATCGGGACGGCCATGACGAGGTGGACGGCGTGGAACGCCCTGCGCACGAGAGACATTCGCGTCGACCAGGGCTCGATGGGGTTGATTCAGAGCAGAGCTGACTTCACGGAGACTGGCTGTACTGCCCATCTCGAGGCGTATCGAATCTGGCACAATTCGTTCCGACCGCAAGCCGCCCATGATATCTCGACACCCCAGGAAGCAGAGCACGGTGATCTGCTTTAGCATCCTGCGCGCTACACGCAGAGAAGCGCAATCGAGCCCATCATCAAGCTTGAGCGCCGTTGCGTTCGTGGCGATCCCAGGCTCTGCTACCGAGTCATTGCGGTGACCGAACGGCGTTTGGACGCCGCCTAGCTAGGCGCACAAACTCCTGGCCCACCCCAAACAGGTTAAATGAGAGCAAATGCGAGACACTGAAGCGGCGATAGACGTTTTGAGCTTGTAAGCATTGGAGACAACGGCGAGATCGTTGTGCTTCTCGCTACTCATCGTGATGACCCTTTACTACCTGCGCAAACAATGAGCCGCCCCGAGGGACGGCTCATTCATGTGATCAGAATGCAATGCTAGGGGCCGGCGAGTGAGTCAATCGATCTGCAGGAAGTTGGCGTCGAGGGCTTTGTCAATACGCTCGACGCAGTCGGCGAAGTGGGCGCTTGTGTACGGATCGAGGGCGCGAATATTGACGTCCTCAATCGCATCTCTGATCTCGTGAAGTTCCTGGCGGGCGAGCTGACGGATGACCTGACCTGACGCGTTGCCCCAGCCGTTGCCACGTGTGAGGTCTATTAGTCGACTGACGTGCTCACGCTGCAGGTTCCGGCGAGTGGTCGAGATCATTGGCTCACGGTCGGTGAAGCGTCCGTTGGGCGAATCGAGTTCAGACCACACTTCAATACGGATCGTTTCAAGCATCTCTGGGACGGTGAGGGCGTCCTCATTCGCCGGCACGCGGGCCTCGTTGTCGAGTACTCGGCGAAGCCGTGTCGGATTGATCAGATTCGTCATGGTGGCGGCCTGTACGTTCAGGATCAGGTCGTGGATCGGGAAATCCCTCATCGCGGTGTAACCGGAGTCAAACCAGCTGTCGTGACCGAGCTTGGCAAGGAGCTCGGGGGTGATCCCGAACGCGTCATCGCGGAATGAGTGTTCGAGCACGAAATGTAGGGCTTCGCGCTGAGTATCCATGTCGGCGGGGACCAGCGGATCAGTAGCGCCTGGGTCGCCCTTGCGATAGTTGTTGACGGGGACGCATGGCGTGAACTCCTGCGAAAGAGGTGAGCTGTCACCTGCTCCGCGAGATCCCCGGCGTGGCCCATCGGATGAATCGGCAGTTCTTTACCTCCCGGTGTTCGACCCGTTTGGCTCGCTGCGTCGGCTGCGGGCCCGTAAGACCACGTAGACTCGCGGCATGGCCGAGGAACCTCCAAAGAAGGGCGAGTCATTCGGCCTCGACGTCGGGCAGGCGACGTTGCTGCTCAGTCGTCTGGAGTCCGGAGATCCGGGCGCGGCGGAAGCGCTGCTTCCGATCGTGTACGAGCAGCTCCGCTCGACCGCGGGTCGGCTCTTTCGGAGTGAGCGTCCGGAGCACACGCTGCAACCTACGGCGCTGGTCCATGAGGCCTACGTCAAACTGATCAACGACTCCGGGAAGGACTGGGAGAGTCGCGAGCACTTCTGCGCCGTGGCCTCGATCGCGATGCGCCAGATCCTCACCGACCATGCGCGAGCCAAGCGGGCGCAGAAGCGGGGTGGCGATCGCAATCGCGAGAGCCTGACGAAGATCGGCGCGGCGGATGAGGATGACACGATGGATGCGCTGGCGCTGGATGACTGTCTGACCTCGCTGGCGGAGGTCGATCCCGAAGGCGCGCGCATCGTTGAACTGCGCTTCTTTGGTGGTCTGACGCATCCTCAGATCTCGCGCGTCATGGATCTGTCCGTGCAGGCCGTGGAGCGACGCTGGCGTCGAAGTCGCGCGTTCATCAAGTCTCATCTGGGTGGAGAGTCATCATGAGTCATGACGCGCATCTGCGGGCTCTTGAGCTGTTCGACGAGATCTGCGATCTGGAGGCGGCGGAGCGCGAGGCGGCGCTCGATGCGCGCTGCGCAGATGACCCGGAGTTGCGGGCCGCCGTGGAGCGCATGCTGGAGGAGGATGCGCGTCAGACGAGGGGAAGCAGTCTGGACATTGGGGCGGGGGCGGCGCTGATCTCGCGTCAGTTGTCGGAGGCGGGTTCGTCGTCGCTGCCGCAACGGATCGGTCGGTACCGGATCATCCGCGAGATCGGCCGGGGCGGCATGGGTGTGGTGTACGAGGCGGAGCAGGACGATCCTGCGCGTCGTGTGGCGCTGAAGGTGATCCGGGACGCGGCGGTCTCAGAGGAGACGCGTCGACGCTTCCGGCGTGAAGTGCAACTGCTGGGTCAGCTCCAGCACCCGTGCGTGGCGAGCGTCTTTGAGGCTGGGACGGAGCAGGTCGGCAACGACGTGGTTCCGTTCTTCGCGATGGAGTACGTCGAGGGCGATCCTCTGGACACGCACATCAGAGACAGGCATCTCGACCGACGGGAGATCCTGCTGCTCTTCGAGCGTCTGTGCGACGGCGTGCAGCACGCGCACATGAAGGGCGTCATTCACCGCGACCTGAAGCCATCGAACATCCTGGTGCGTGAGGACGGGACGACGATCTCATCGAGCGCCAGCGGGGAAGTCAGCGACCGCGTCGGCCAGCCGAATATCCTGGACTTCGGCGTGGCGCGCTTCGCGGACCCCGAGACGCACGACGGCACGCTGCACACGCACTCGGGTCAGCTGGTGGGCACGCTGGAGTACATGAGCCCGGAGCAGCTCAGCGGCGATCCAAGCGCGATCGACACGCGCTGCGACGTGTACGCGATCGGCGTCATGCTGTACCGGGCGCTGAGCGGCGAGAAGCCCTTCGATCTGTCCGGCAAGCCGGTGGCGCAGGCGGCACGGATCCTGCAGGAGACGGAGCCGACGTCGCTGAGCTCGGTGGATCCCTCACTGCGTGGCGACCTTGAGATCATCGTCGGCAAGGCGCTGGAGAAGGACCCTGAGCGTCGTTACCCGTCGGCGTCGGCGCTGGCCGAGGATCTTCGGCGGTTCCGGACAGACGCGCCGATCGCGGCGCGTCCTTCGAGCGCGGCGTACCAGTTGGCGAAGTTCGCGGCGAGGAACAAGACACTCGTCGGAGGCGTCGCCGCAACGATCGTGGTGCTGGTGGTGGGCGTGGTCGGCACGTCGATCGGACTTGCAGCGGCCCATCGCACGAATCAGTCGCTGACGGAGCGCAATGAGCAGCTTCAGGAGCTCACGGCGTTTCAGGCCGAGCGATTCAGTGATCTCAGCCTGCAGGGCGTGGGCTCCTCAATTCGATCCTCCATTCTGTCTTCGGCGCGTGAGGAGGAGCGCGCTGCGCTTCAGGAAGCGCTGGCGCCGGTCAACTTCACGACGGTCGCGCTTGAGTCTCTGGAGGCTTCGGTGTTCGACGACGACGTCGAGGACATCGAACGCCAGTTCCAGGACCAACCGCTCGTCCGCGCCCGCCTGCTGCACTCGCTCGCCATGACCCTGAACACGGTCGGTCTTGATGACCTTGCGCTCGAGGCCGCCCGAAGCGCGCACGACGCTCAATCAGCGGCTGGCGGACCAATCGATGAAGAGGCGGTTCGCATCGAGGCGTTCATCGGCGTGCCGCTGATCGAGACGGGGCGGCTGGAAGACGCCGAGCGCCACTATCGGTATGTGCAACAGGTCGCGAACCGGGAACTCGGGCCACTGCACGAGGTGTCGCTCGAGATCTCGACTCAACTCGGCCAGGCGCTGTATTCGCTGGGGCGATACGACGAAGGCATCGAGTTGATGGAGCCGGTGGTCGCTGATCTAGAATCCACGCTCGGCCCGGATCATGCGGCGACGTTGCGCGCGAAGGCGGCGCTCGGGGCCATTCTCTCGGAAGTGGGCCGCGCGGAAGATGCGCTGGCGTTCCAAGAGGCCGCCCTTGAGGCGAGGGTGCGTACGCTCGGCGACAGCGCTGTGCCGACGATCGTGACGAAAATCAACGTCTCTGAGATCTTGTCCGATCTTGGCAGGAATGAGCGAGCCGAACTGCTTGCGCGAGAGGCGCGCGACACGGCGCGGTCGGTGTATGGCGAGAATCACCCCGAGACGCTCCGCGCCACGCAGATGCTGGCCTTCGCGATTTCCGGCCAGGGCCGCCTGGCGGAATCGGAACCGCTCTTTCGCGATGTCTTTGAGCGCCGGGAGTCCGAGTTGGGGCGCGACCATCCGAGCACCTTGTCAGCGCTGAACAACCTGGCGTATGTCGTCGACGACCTGGGTCGATCGGAGGCAGCCAATGAGCTGTATCGAGAGACGCTCGATCGCATGACGCGTGTGCGCGGCGAGGATCACCCGCACACGCTGACGGCTGCCGGCAACCTCGCCTTCAACCTGGGAGCGCTCGGGCGGCACGAAGAAGCGGTGGAGATCCGGGCCGACGTGTACGAGCGGTTCAAGGCGCTGTACGGCGAAGAGCACCCGGGCACGCTGACAGCCATGGGCAACCTCGCAAACAGCCTGCTGACGCTCGGACGTGGCGACGAGGCCGAGCCGCTGTTTCGGGAGTCCTATGAGATTCGCCGCCGCGTGCTCGGCGAGGAGCATCCCTCCACGCTGAACGCCCTCTACAACCTCGGCAACATGCTGCTCGATCTGGGCCGGATCGACGAGGCCGAGCCCTACTGTCTGGCGGCGCTGGAGAAGCACAGCGCCGCGCTGGGCGAGCAGCACATCGGGACCATCTACTCCACCGAATTGGTGGGCCGCCTGCGCGCCGCGCAGGGGCGCACCGATGAGGCGATCCCGTACTTCGAGTCCGTCATCGCCAGCCGCACGGAGTCGCTCGGACCGGACCACCCGCTGACCCAGCGGGCGGTGGAGCGGCTGAGCGAACTCCAGGACGAGCCGCCGGCCCCGTGACGCGCCGGCGGCGTTGTCGTCTGCCGGGGATTGGACGAAGAAAATCCCAATCTCGCCCGATGGCGCGAGGCCTGCTTCTCGCGGTCCAGATGAGAGCGGCGATGTGTTCGCCGCCTTCGACGGACTCGAAGACTGGCGGCCGCCGCCACGGAGAGAAGCATGTCACGCACCAACCTGCTCATCATCTGCGCCGCCGGCGCGCTCGCCTCGACGGCCGACGCCGGCATCGACAACGTCCTGATCGAGATCGACATCACGGATCCCACGTCCGTCTCGATCCAGTCCACGGGCGAGAACGCGGGCGCTGATGTCTCGATCCCGCTCGTGACGGGCGTGACGCTGTCCAACCTCTTCGTGCCGGGATTCAATCTCGGCTCGGGGTTCGGACTCAGCGGCGACCTCACGCCCGCCGGTTCATCGTTCGCCTACTTCGCCGTCACCGACGGCGGCGAGTCTGATCTGCGCCTGTTCGTTCCTGACGAAACCAAGATCAGCGACTTCCAGCTGTTCAGCAAGTCAACGCCCGCCTTCTCCGGCGCCTCGATGGCGAACCTGTCCTCGGCCGTGTTCGCGCCGGTTGGCTCGACCGGCGAGATCTTCGCCAACTTCCAGGCCAGCGGCGCCGTGATCGGTCGGTACCGCATCGTTCCCGCACCTGCGGGCGCCATGGCGCTCGCCGCGTTCGGTCTTGTGGCGGCGCGCCGGTGTCGCAGCTCCCACCAGTAAGTCAACTCCGCGCCGTGTCGCTCGCACCGGGCGGGCGCCGAGCGCCACTTCGAAAGGACGGATCGCCATGCGATTCACACGCACGATGTCCATCTCCGCTCTGATCGCAATCTCCGGCGCCAGCAACGTCGCCGCACAGAGCACGTTTTCGAATCCGTTCCCACTCAACACGCTGAACGGCGTCGACGGCTTTCAGATCGCTGGCGCCGCGGTGAGTGACCGCAGCGGCGACGTCGTCACTTCAGCCGGCGACATGAACGGCGACGGGTACGACGACGTGCTCATCACATCATGGCGCGTCTTTCGGGGCGGTCTCGCTAATGTCGGTGAGGCCTGGGTTGTCTTCGGCGGCCCGGACTTCAGCGCTGCAAATCCTGTGGACCTCGCCGCGCTGAACGGGGCCAACGGATTTCGCATCATCGGCGAGATTCCTCAGTTCGCGGAGTTCGGCGGCGAACTCGGAGGAGCTGCTGCGGCGGCCGGAGATGTCAATGCGGATGGTTTCGACGACATCATCCTCGGCGCCATCGAATTTGATCTCCAAGGAGGAGCCGACGAGGGGCGAGCCTATGTGATCTTTGGTGGACCCAATGTCGGATCGACGGGCGCCGTTGATCTGGGGGCTCTCAATGGGGCCAACGGATTTAAGATTCTCGCGGATCCAGGCGACTTCAGAGCCCTGGGTTCATCCGTCGCCGGTCTTGGCGATGTGAACGGCGACGGCGTTGATGATGTTCTCGTGGGACAGCAGGACGGGGGTGCTCCCGGCCTCCCTTCGGCCGGACGCGCGTTCGTGATCTTCGGACGCGCTGGACTGGGCTCGTCTGGCTCCCTCTCCACGCCGGCGTTTTCTCCTGCGGATGGGGCGATCATCATCGGTGGCGTCCGCACCGACACCCTTGGCCGCGTGGCTTCATCTGCTGGTGATGTGAATGGAGATGGATTCGCCGACATTCTGCTGGGCAGCGAAATCGCCGGCTCAAGCAACGGGACTGGCCTGGGTCGCGCCTGGGTGGTGTTTGGCAGGGCGGATCTGAGCGCAGGCGGACCGATCAGCACGGCCTCACTCAATGGCGCCAACGGCTTCACCGTCGTCACGACGGGGGGGCAAAGTCTGGCGACCTCTGTCGCGTCCGCGGGCGACTTCAATGCCGATGGATTCCACGACATCATCGTCAGCGATGTGGACGCCAATGGCTTCTTCAACGGAGAGGCCTACCTGATCTACGGTGGATCCAGCGTGGGCTCAGCGGGGACCATCAGCGTTGATACGCTCAACGGCGCCGACGGCTTCGTCATGCGAGGCATCGGTGGGGCCGACACGGGCAACTCCGTCGGTGGCCTCGGCGACCTCAACGCCGATGGGTTTGACGACGTGATCATCGGAGCGCGCCTGCGAAGCAGCTCCACCGGCACGATGTACGTCGTGTACGGCGGCGACAACGTCGCCGGGGCGGGTCTCCTCGAACTGGCCTCCATCAACGGCAGCAACGGCTTCCTCTCCATCCCCCCCGATCTCTTCGATGAGCTGGGGCTATCGGTGGCGGGCGCCGGCGACGTGAATGGCGACAGCCTGTCCGATCTCATCGTGAGCGCGCCTGGTGGTGATCCGTTCGGGCGGAGCAGTGCGGGCGAGACGTATGTCATCTACGGGCGCTTCGCCAACGAATGGAGCTCTTCCGCCGGCGGCGACTTCGACACGGGTTCAAACTGGCGTCTCGGCCAGTCGCCGACGCGGGGCCGGATCAACATCGACACCGAGTTCGGTGTGAGCATCAACGGACCGACCGGAGCGCTCTCCTGCGAGGAACTGCTGGTGCGCGCACGAAACGGACGCACCACGTTCGACATGGCGCCCTCCTCACTTATCCAGGTCGAGCGGCCCTTCGTCATCGAGCCCAGCGTCGGCTTCACTGGAGGCGGCACGCTGGTCGCCGATGCGGGGTTCGTCAACACCGGCCTCTTCGAGCCGCGCACGATGACGATCAACTCCACGACCGGCGTGATCAACATGGGCGATCTGAAGCTGCAGACGCTCACCAGCGCCGAACTGCCTGCGAATCTGACGGTGTTCGGCCAGGTCACCAACGACGCGGCCGCCACGATGTTCATGCGGGGCAGCTCCGACCTGGAGACCTCTCAGGGCTTCATCAACAACGGCCTGATCGACATCGGCGGCGCGTCCGCCACCATCACGGGCGACATGACCAACAACGGTTCGCTGAACGTCTCCTTGTTCTCGACCGCTATCCTTCGCGACAACCTGATCAACACCGGCGACATCGTCGTTGTCGCCGACTCCACGCTGCTGGTTCTCGGGTCCTTCTCCGGCGCCGGCGTCAGCGCCCCAAGCGGCGGAGCGGGCGGCAACGCCGACTTCCGCGGCGCCTTCAATCCCGGGCTGGCTTCGGAGGTCGGCATCACCAACTTTGGCGTGACCCTCGGACTGAGCGGCGGCAGCGTGACCACCTTCCAGATCGGCGGCGTGACGCCCGGGACCCAGCACGATCAGGTGCAGAGCACGGCTGACGTCTTCCTGGGCGGTCAACTCGCGGCGGAGTTCGTGAACGGGTTCGTTCCAAGCCGCGGCGACGCGTTCACCGTCATCGAGACGACCGGCGCGCTCTTCGGCGCGTTCTCCAGCGAGTCACTTCCGGCGCTGCCTGACGGCCTGGGTTGGAGCGTCGCCGTCAACGCCCAGCAGGTGCGCCTGCAGGTCGTCTGCCTTGGCGATCTCAACGGCGACGGTCAGGTCAGCGCTCAGGACCTGGCTGGCCTGCTCGGCGCCTGGGGACCGGTCGGCGCATTCGGTGCGGCGGATCTCAAGCGGGACGGCGTGGTGAACGCCGCGGACCTTTCAGTCCTGCTGGGAGTGTGGGGAGGCTGCTCGTAGTCAGTTCGCCTGCGTGACCTCGCCCGTCCTGAAGACACGAGGCCGCCGACGCCATCATGCGTCGGCGGCCTGTTTCCTTGATTCTCGGATCACGCCAGTGCTCAACGTCGGTTCAGTCGCAACGGAGAGGACGCTGGAACACTCCCGAGGCGCGTCGGCGGGTCATTCTTGGGACACGTCTGGAACACGGCTCTGCGAGTCAATGAAAAAACGCCCCTCACCAAACGTGGAGGGCGTCCATCTCGTTCAAGCGGAGAGGAAGGGATTCGAACCCTTGATGCCCCGGAGGGCATACTGGTTTTCGAGACCAGCGCATTCAACCGCTCTGCCACCTCTCCGAGCGGGGCGGAATCCTCGCATGCCCCATCGACAGCGTCAACCTGCGGAGGTCTGAAAACGGCGATTGCGGCCTCCGATCGCGTGATTCGTGGGCCAGGCGCGAACAATTCTGGCCCGGTGTGCGAATCAGATGTAGACATAGGGACCAGGAGTCGTCTTGGGCCAGACGCGGCAGGAGGCTGCGTGCGGGGTCCTGTGTTGGTTGATGGGCCACCTGCCTCCGAAGCGACTTCGCAGCGCGAAAGAGAGTCATGTCAAAGGCATGGGCACAACATGGTGTCGGGACGCTGCTGGCCGTCGGCTTCGCGTGCGCCAGCGCGAGCGCCGGTGATCCTGTCAACTGGACAAATCCGCTCGGAGGCGACTTTTCGGACGGCATGAACTGGTCGACGGGCGCGCCCCCGACGAGCGGTGACCAGGCCCGCTTCAACCAGTTCGGCACGTATTCAGTGAACTTCGCGGGCGCCGCAGCGCTCGATCAGATGCGCCTGGACGCCGGCGCTGTCACCCTCGAACTCAACGGCGCGACCTTCGTCGTCCTGAATCCGGTTCTGAGCCTCCTCATGTCCGCGACGACGGGCCAGATGTCCGACCTGACGATCCGGGGCGGCGTCTTCATGGCGCCCGATGTCCTGCTCGCATTCAGCAGCTTGAGCGAAGCTGGCCTCACTGTCGATGGCGCCGGCGCGATGCTGAGCGTCTCGGACGAGTTGATCGTTGGGCGGTCCGGAGAGGCGTCGATCACTGTCACCAACGGCGCCAGTGTGTCGTTCGTCACAAGCGCCAGCCTCGCGAGCATGGCGGGCGCCAACGCCGAGGCCTTCGTGTCCGGGATGGATTCGACGCTCACAGGGTCAGGCCCCCTTTTGATCGGCGAGGAGTTTGGTGGAAGCACCGCGTCGCTCCTGATCACTGACTCAGGCATCTGCTCGGCGACGAACGCCGTCATCGGCCGCGCCTCAACGCTCGCGGGTGACTCCATGCTCATGGCGCCTGTCGTCAACAACGGAACCGTCTCGCCCGGCGCGATCGCCGAGGATCTCGACACGCTGACGATTGATGGCGCGTATGAACAGGCTTCCACTGGAGAGTTGGTCGTAGAGATCAATGAATCCGGAGAGGATCTTCTGCATGTGACCGGCGATGTGACGCTCGCCGGCGACCTGCGGGTGGAGCTTCTGGATTCCTATCTCCCGCCCGGTGGCACGAAGCGCGTGATCCTCACGACGGATGGTTCCATCTCGGGCGACTTCGATGATGTGACGCTGAATGGCGCCGTCGGCACACTCGACGTCATGGTGCAGATCAGCAACGGCGTCGTCGAGGCGCTGTTCGTGGCGGACTCAGGTCAGCTCGGAGACATCACCGGCGACGGCGTCGTCAACGCCCTGGACATCGCGACGCTGCTGAGCTTCTGGGGAACGGACAACGAGGCGGCTGACCAGAACGACAGCGGGAACGTCGATGCGGCGGACCTGGCGATCGTGATCGGCAACTGGACGCTCTGAACCGAGGCCTTTCCGGTCCTGGTCCCTGTTTTTTGGAGGGCCCATGACGCGGATTCTCTTGCCCCGGACGACCTCAGTGCTACGCTGCATTGCGGCTTCACCTGCCGGAGCACGCGCGGGTCCATGAGAGGATTGAGAGCAAAGATCGTCGTTGTGATTCCTGTAGCCGCAGCCCTTGCGATCGCTGCCGGCGCGCCATCTGAATCTGCGCGTGCTGGCGAACCAGGCACATCCGGCTTCATTGATGTCACACCGAAGGTCCTGTCCAGTCCCGTCGAAGGGCGCGGGGGCGCTTGGGTCGACTACGACGGAGACGGTGATCTCGATCTTTCGATCACGAACTGGTTGGCGGCCAATCAGCTCTTTCGCAATGACGATGGAGTCTTCGTTGATGTCAGTGCGCCGCCGATGAATGACGATGGGGCGAGCCAGTCCATCGCGTGGGCTGACTATGACAATGACGGCGATGTCGATGCGTACATGACGGCGAGCGGTTCGAACAAGCTCTATCGAAATGACGGCGGCGGTGTCTTCGTCGATGCGACGCCCCCGCTGCTTGATCATCGCGGCCTCGGTCGCGGTGGATCGTGGGGCGACTATGACGGAAACGGATGGGTCGATCTGTATCTCTCGACCGAAGCAGCTGGCAGTTTCACTGCGGAGAACGTGCTCTATAGGAACGCGCTCGGGACCTTCGTCGACGAAACAAGCGCTCCTCTCGATAATGCCGGCGTGGGCCGCGGCGTCATCTGGTGCGATCTGAATAACGATCGACTCCTCGACATCTACCTCGTCAACGGCGGGCCACCCGGCGGCGTGATCAACTACAACGTCCTCTTCCAGGGCCTCGGACACAGCATGTTCGCTGATGCGACGGTGGCGCCCGCCAACGGGCTCCTCGATGGACGCGGCGTCACGGCGGGTGATTACGACAACGACGGCGACATGGATCTTTACATCTCGCATCGCGGCGCGGCGCCAAATCGGCTCCTTCGGAATGAAGGCGGATTCGTCTTCACGAACGTCACGCCGACCCCGCTCGGAGACTCCCTTCTCGGGCGTGGCGTGGCCTGGGCCGACTATGACAACGATGGCGATCTCGATCTCTACCTCGGCAACGTCGGCTCGAATCGTCTGTGGCGCAACGACGGTGAAGACATGAGCGGACAGGTCGTCTTCACGGATGTGACAGACAGCGTCGTGGGCGATCTCGGGAACACGAGGGCCCTGACGTGGGGCGACTACGACGGAGATGGGGACCTCGATCTCTACATCGTCAATGACGCCGAGAACAAGCTCTTCCAGAATGCGCTGAATAACGGCAATCACTGGATTCACTTCGATCTCGTGGGAACAGATTCGAACCGAAGCGCGATCGGCGCTCGGGTCTTTCTTGTCGCCGGCGGCGTTACACAGATGCGCGAGGTCTCTGGCGGGTCCGGGTACCTGAGCCAGGAGTCGCTGATCGTCGAGTTCGGGCTCGGGCAGGCCGAGAGCATCACAAGTGTCGAGATTCTGTGGCCGTCAGGGTTCACGCAAACGCTGACGCCGCCTTCGATGAATCAGAAGATCCGGGTGGTCGAGCGCCAGACGCCGGGCGATGTCGTGATCGACGGCGTTGTCGACGCCCTGGATCTCGCCGAACTCATCGGGCAATGGGGCACAGGGGATGCGTCCGCCGACCTCACGGGGGACTACCAGGTGAACGCACAGGATCTCGCTGAGCTTCTCGGCAACTGGAGCCAGTGAATCCGGCGGCTCGCAGTCGCGCTATCTACAATGGCCCCATGAGAATCGTCGTGAACGGGAAGCCGGAGGAGCGACCCGACGGCTTGACGGTCGCCGATCTGCTCTCACTGAAGAAACTCGGAGAGATGGCGTGCGCCGTCGAGGTCAATCGGACGCTCGTCCCGAAGGCCCACCACGGCGAGCACCATCTGCAGGAGGGCGATCTGATCGAGATCGTCACGCTGGTCGGCGGCGGCTGAAGCCGACGCGGGCCACTGAGCACGGGAAGGAGCCTGAGCGCGTGAGTCAGACCATCGAGGCGAAGAGCACAAGATCGTCCTCGCTTGCGATCGGAAGTCGTCGCTTCGAGAGCAGATTGATCGTCGGAACTGGTAAGTATCCGGATTTCGATTGCATGCAGCATGCCCTCGAAGCGAGCGGCGCAGAGGCGGTGACAGTCGCGGTGCGGCGTGAGCGACTTGTCAATGAGCAGGGTCAGAATCTGCTCGACTTCATCGACACCTCCTGCTACACGATCCTGCCGAATACCGCCGGATGCTTCAGCGCAGAGGACGCCGTGCGCGTGGCTCGCCTCGGTCGCGAGATTCTCGACCAACTCGAGAACCCCGGTCGCGACTGGGTCAAGCTCGAAGTGCTTGGCGACAAGAAGACACTCCTTCCGGATCCGATGGGCACACTCGAAGCCTGCCGCGAGCTCGTTCGTGACGGATTCGAGGTGCTGTGCTACTCCAGCGATGACCCGATTGCAGCGCTTCGATTGAAAGAGGCGGGGGCCACGAGCGTGATGCCAGCGGGATCTCCAATCGGCTCAGGGCAAGGCGTGCTGAATGCGGCGAATATCGCGCTGTGCCTGGAGCTCCTCAAGGATGGCGACTCTTCATATCCGGTCATTGTTGACGCGGGCGTCGGCGCCGCAAGCGATGTGGCCGTCGCGATGGAACTCGGCGCTGATGGCGTCCTGCTCAATACGGGCATCGCTCACGCGAAGAACCCTGTGCTGATGGCTGGCGCTATGCGACAGGCGTGTGAGGCGGGCCGGGCTTCCTACCTGGCCGGCCGCATCGCGAAGCGCAAGTACGCGACGGCGAGTTCCCCGTGGGAAGGCGTGATCTCGTACATCCCCGGTGAATGACGGACGCGTGCAGCTGATCAGGCTGGACGGACACCCCGATAGAGTTCCTGCACGCGATCTGCCTGCTGCTTTCGCACAGTCTCGAGGATGAGACGCGGAATGCGCCAGGCCGCCTGCTCTTCCGTGACGTTGGAGCAATGCTCCTGAATGCACTGGTACATGAACTTGAAGGCGTCGCGCGGCTGATGCATCTGATTCAAGGCGTCCACGATGTCTTGGCGCGAGACATCTTCATCGAAGAGCTGCGTCAGCGCGAGCTTCGATGCGTCTCCGTTTTCTTCCTCGGTGGAGCATGCTCTGAGGCGCGCTGTGCAGAGGTCGTAGAGCGTGGCGCCCGTCCATGTGAGCCGATCGATGAAGTTCTGTTTGTCGAGTCGGGCTTCCTGGAAGAAGGCGCTTGACTCACGAAAGAGCGAATGGCGGAGCTCGACAGGCAGCAGCAGCTTGAATCCGACGCGCTCCTGCTGGAGGAACTTGCTGTTGAGCATGGGCCAGATGATGGCTCGCATGCGTTCCGGGTCGCCGGAGACGAGCGTCGGCTCATCAATGCGGTCGAGCACAACGACGACGTTTGTGAAGCCGAGGGTGGCGAGCACGCGCCGGAAACGCTCAAGCTGATCGATGCGCGAGTCGGCGGAACGCTCCAGCGGCAGATCGGCGCGCGAGCGTCGCCTGACGGGGACCAGCGCCAGCGATGCGGCGAGCGAGATCGGATCGCGATGGAGCATTCGAAGACGGCGCGCGAGCTTGCGCGCGAGTCGCAGACGCATCATGCGGTCCCACGCAAAACGCTTGAGAAGCAAGGCCG